>JAZRHH010000045.1:0-93290 GCA_045644665.1 Clostridia bacterium | reverse complement strand
TCGGCGGAAGCTATGCAAGAGGACTTAAACGATTTGGGTTTCATATAAGCGCAATTACCAAGGAACAAAGCTCCATAGATTATGCACTTAACGAGAAGATAATTGATGAAGGCTCTACAGAGCTTGATGAAAAAATAATAGGTGAATCTGACCTTGTAATATTTGCTCTTTATCCTCATGTATTTGTAGAATGGATTGAGCAAAACCAGCACCTCTTAAAAAGCGGTGCAATCATAACTGATGTAACGGGTGTTAAAAGAAGTATTGTGTATAAAATTCAGGATATACTAAGAGAAGATGTGGAATTTATTGCAGCTCATCCAATGGCAGGTCGTGAAGTTTCAGGTGTTGAAAACAGTACCGACAAGATGTTTTTAGGGGCGAACTACATTGTTACTCCCACAAATAAAAATACCCCCGAAGGAATTAATACTTGTCTGGAGCTGGGGAGACTTCTGGGATTTTCAAATGTTACTACACTTTCTCCTGAAGAACACGACGAAATGATAGGTTTTCTGTCACAGCTTACTCACTGTATTGCAATTACTCTGATGACCTGCAACGATAAGGAAAATATGGAAAAGTTTACAGGTGACTCTTTCAGAGACCTTACACGTATTGCTCGAATAAACGATTTGATGTGGAGTGAGCTTTTTGTGGCAAACAAGGATGTGCTTCTTGCCCAAATGGATATGTTTATTGATAAATTCAGTGAGCTTAAAACCATGCTCAAAACAGAAGATATTGACGGTATGAGAAAATTGATGCGTCACTCAACAGAGCGCAGAGCATTATTTGATAAAAAATAACCAGAATAGAGGCTATTAACAATGAACATGAATTTTAAACGTAAATTGCCAATTCCTATGGAAGTAAAGGAGCAGTATCCTTTATCATACAAACTTGAGCAATTAAAAGTAAAAAGGGATATGGAAATAAAGTCAATATTCCAAGGCAAGGACGATAGATTTATTCTTATTATAGGTCCTTGCTCAGCAGACCAGGATGACAGCGTGATAGATTATATTTCACGATTAAGAGCTGTTCAGGAAAAGGTGTCCGATAAAATTCTTATCATTCCAAGAATATATACAAACAAACCAAGAACCACCGGCGACGGATACAAGGGAATGCTTCATCAGCCGGACCCAAACAAGGGGTCTGATATGCTAAAGGGTGTTATTGCAATCAGAAATTTGCACCTTCGGGCAATTGAGGAAACAGGCTTTACCTGTGCAGACGAGATGCTTTACCCCGAAAATCACAGATACCTGTCTGATCTCCTGTCCTACGTTGCAATCGGTGCAAGGTCTGTTGAAAACCAAAAGCACCGCCTTACAGCAAGCGGACTTCACATTCCTGTAGGTATGAAAAACCCAACCTCCGGAGATATTTCCGTTATGATGAATTCTATCACTGCCGGTCAGCATGCTCACACCTTTATCTACAGAGGCTGGGAGGTTGAAAGTCAGGGCAATCCTCTTGCTCACGGAATTTTGAGAGGTTATGTTAATAAGCACGGTCAGTCAATGCCAAACTACCACTACGAAGACCTTATTCATCTTGCAGAAAATTATGAAAAGTCGGGGCTTGAAAATCCTGCTGTTATTATTGACACAAACCATGCCAACTCCGGTAAAAAATGGGATGAACAGCCAAGAATTGCAAAAGAAGTGCTTCACAGCTGCCGTCACAGCAATGATGTTAACAAGATTGTTAAAGGTCTTATGATTGAGAGCTACATCGAAGACGGCGCACAAAAGCCCGGCGAGTGTGTTTACGGGAAATCAATTACCGACCCTTGCCTCGGCTGGGAAAAGACTGAAAGGCTTATCTACGATTTGGCAGATGTGCTTTAATATTAAAAAAGGGTTGAGCAAAAGCTCAACCCTTTGTTTGTGAGAAAATGGGCACGTCCCTGGTTGCACTCCCTGCAACTTTAGTTTATATATCCTGCTCATAAATTGAAACAAGATGTTTTCCAACTAAATACATAAACTTAGTGGCTTCAATTAAAAGGTCATCAGGAAAGTTGCGTAAAAATCCGGGGACCTCAAAAGTCAAATCACCGGTATATCCTATCTTTTTTAGTGCACGCATTGTAGCTTCCCAATTGAGCTTACCTGTATAAGGCAAATAATGTCTGTCGTCAAGATAATCAGTATCCTGAATATGCACTGCCTTTAAAACATCAGCGCTCATACCTTCAATAAACTCTTCCGGCTCGTATCCGGTAAGTGATGCGTGGCCTGTGTCTACGCAGGCTACAACCCACGGAGAATTTAATTTTTCAATTATATGGTTTAGTTCTTCGGGACTGCCAATTCTTTTTACAATTTTATTTCTTTTTCTGTCCCTTCTGAACATATTTTCAACAGCCATTTGGATACCAAACTTCTCACAGTAAGGAATAAAGCTTTTGTAGAATTCAATATTGTACTCTTCAAAATCAACATCCTTGTCGTGCACTACTAGAGAATGTACAACTATGCTTTTTGCACCGAGAATTGCCGCTGATTCTATAGAACGTGCAATCCAGAGACGCTTTTGTTCAAATTCTTCTTTTTCCATAGTATCACGAAGGGATATGGGAGCGTGTGCCTGGTTACATACAATACCTACCTTATCAAGATGAGCTCTTAACTTTTGGGCATACTCTCTGTAGCCGTCACCTAAAATTTCTTCACATTCATTATCAGAATAATAGGGGTAGTCTATGGCATCAAATCCAATTTCTTTTGCAATTTCTACAGCCTTAAAGTCTCCAAATCTCTGAGAAAGTGAATAAATTGTTGTAGATATATTCATTTTTAAATCTCTCCTTTTTATTATCGACTTGAGGGAAGCCGTCGGGGCTTCCCTCAAAACATATCATAATTTTTACTTAAGCTCAGACTTCGCCTTTTCGAATTTACGCACAAAAGCTTTTCCTGCTTCTGCAGTAAGCTTAAATGCCGCAGGAATAAGAGATTTAGGGAACTTTCTATGAGTTGTAACTTCCATAGTCAAGTCACCCTCATATCCAATTTCAGCAAGTGCCTCTGCCACCTTATCCCAATCCGTTACGCCCAAGCCGGGAGTTACGTGGGCCTCCACTGTGTTAAAGTCATGGAAATGGAGTCCTTGTACACGTCCCCTCTTAATTGCACGTAGGTGCTCATCGGGTGTGGTTTCACTTGCCGCAGCGTGTCCCAAATCCACCAAAGCATAGAACTGAGGAGAGTCAAGACGATCCAGAAGTTCATCTTGCCACTTTGCCTTGTACAAGTTACCGCTTGTTTTTTCAAGGTTTTCAATACCGATTTTTACTCCATATTCCCTGGCATAAGGCTCAAGAGCCTTAAAGTACTCATAGTTAAACTCCATATACTGCTCGGAGTCGCCGCCCTGTGGTACAGGTAGGCCATGGAACACACTTTGCTTTGCACCTAAAAGTGCTGTAGCTTCCAATGTATGCACCATATCCGCAAAGTGCATGTTTGAAAGGTCAAGTGCTTCGCCAAAATGTATTGTCTTAGGACCATAGGAAACAGGAATGGGAGAGTGAGTCTGGCTACAGCCAAGACCAATTTCCTTTAAAAGCTGTGCTGTATATTTCATTGTTTCAGGAAAGTTCTTGGGGAACAAAACTTCTTTTCGGTCAAAGCACAAAAATGCATAATCTATATTGTCAAATCCGGCTTCCTTAATCATCCGAAGTCCGTCTTCCATACCGTATAGCTTACAAATAGCTACATGATCAATTGACAGTTTCATTGCCGTGCCCTCCTTTCCTTTTCAATCCGCGCGATAAGTTCCCTACCAATCTCCACACTCAGCTTAAACATTGTGGGAAGCATTTCTTCACTGTAAGAGGCTATCATTCTACGTGTCATAAACAGCTCCATGGACATATCCCCTTCATAGCCAACATCTACAAGTGCCTTTACAATACGGTCCCAGTCAGAGTTTCCAAGGAACGGGAAGATATGGTCTGTTTGCACGTTAAAGTCATGGAAGTGAATTCCGCGAATCGGTAAGCAATTTAATTTTTTAATAAATACATCAGGCTCAATACCAACCAAAGCCGAATGTCCAATATCCACGTGTGGATAATAAACAGGTGAATCAAGCAGATTAAGGAGTCTGTTCACATACTCCGGACGAGGCAAAATACCCCTTTTTAAATTTTCTATACCGATGTATATACCACAGCGCTTTGCTTCTTCCTCGAAGGTTTTATAATACATATAATTATGTTCTGTAAACTGACCGGATAGCGGACCGTCGGGAACCGGTGAGCCGTGAATTACGCACCGCTCTGCTCCAAGGATTTTTGCAAACTCAATAGCGTGAAAATTTTCCTTATACTGAGGATTTGAAAAATCCATTGCACCACCGTAGGTAAAGTTGTGTGTAGCGTGGACCTGAGGACAGCAAAGTCCTATCTCATCCAATAATGCCCTGATTTCTTTGGCAATGATCTTATAATCATCCCCTGCCTGCCAGTCCATTATATTATAATCTACACCGTCAAATCCGGCTTCCTTTATCATACGCAGATTATTTTCCTGATCCTGCATAATCAGTTCAGTTCCAAAATCAATAACAAGTCTCATATTAAACCTCCCTTTACCTTTAAAATATTATATGGCTTATCAGATTGTTTGTCAAGCGATATTACAGAAACAGTTCTGTAAGAACTTGTGCCACTCCGTCCTCTGTATTTGGAGGGGCAATTCTATCTGCCAGCGCCTTAACAGAGTCAGGTGCATTTTCCATAGCATACCCGATTCCTGCACTTTGAAGCATACTTATATCATTTTCCCCGTCGCCAAAGGCGATTATTTGCTCTCTTGGAATTCCAAGAATTTCGCCAAGCTTTATAAGTCCGATACCCTTTGTGGCATCAGGAACATTTACTTCCAGATTATATGTATACGCAGACGTGACTGTCATATCAGGATACAAAGTGCTTATACGCTCCATTTCCTTATCACGAATTGCCATATTCTTATAAATAGTCTGGAATTTCTGCACCGGTTTGTTTCTCTCTACAAGAAACTGCCGAAGCTCCTCAACAGGTGTACGGGTATTGCGCAGAACATCACGATGAGATTGATCCTCAACAAATTCATCTATACGGGCATAATCCTCTGCTCTTGCCCAGGAGCCGTCGCTCTGGTAACAGTCAAGGTACACTTCCGGATGGGAAGTGAGAGAATCATATATATTGAGTGCTCTTTCCAGAGGAATTTCCGAGCTGTACAGAACCTTGTTTTCCAGTTTATCATAAATTTCCGCACCGTTACAAAGTACAAAATATCGCATAAATGGTAGTTCACGAAGCTCTTTTGGAACTACAGGAAACCGTCTTCCGCTGTCTACAACCAGGTGTACACCTTTTGCGGACACCTTTTCCATAACATCAATGGTATTTTGGGTAAGAACTCTGTCTTTGCCAAGTACAGTTCCGTCCATATCAAGCCCTACAAGTTTTATTTCACTCATTTATTATCCCTCATGCTTCATGATCCAGCATATATGAAACGCCGTCTCTTTTACGTATTTCGCTTTCACTTACTCCTAATTCACGGGCAAGTATTTCTATTATCAACGGACTACAGAAACCACTCTGACAGCGACCCATACCTGCACGAACACGGCGCTTGAGTCCGTCCAAAGACTGTGCTCCTACCGGACGGCGGATTGCCTGAAGAATTTCACTTTCTGTAACCTGTTCACAGCGGCAGATGATTTTGCCGTAGAGAGGATCCTGCTTAATAAGAGCATCCTTTTCTTCATCACTCTTATCAGCAAAGCGTACAATACCTTTTCTTGTACGTATAAAACCTACCTTACGCTCCAGTTCAAGACCTGCATCGTGCATCTGGTGCACTGTGTATTTTGCAATTGCAAGACTTGCTGTAAGACCGGTAGAACGAATACCTGTAATACCAACATAGCCTTTTGCTTTTTCAGAAATTCTGATATCATACCCTTCGGGAGTTCTTGTTGCACGAACACCAACAAACTGTGTAATAGTATCTTCAAGCCTGAGCCCCGGTATCATATTAAGTGCCTGTTCACGAATAGATTTAAGTCCTTCGGCAGTTGTTTTCTTGTCCTGTTTGTCTTCTACGTCATCAGCTGTAGGACCAACAAGCATATTTCCGTCACAAGTTGGAACTACAAGTACACCACGTGTTTTTGGGCTTGGTACGGAAGAAATGATATGAGAAACCTTTACAGGTGTGTCGTGGCCAAGCACATAGAACTCGCCCTTTCGTGGGTGTACTGTAAAGTCGCACTCATCCACCATTTTAGCAATTTCATCACAGAACAAACCTGCTGCATTTATAACCCACTTTGCGTGGATGTCACCCTTTGTTGTCTTAACAGTTTCAACCTTACCGTTTGATACTTCAATATCGGTAACCTTGCAATCGAGCAAAAATTCTACGCCGTTTTCAGCTGCGTTTTCTGCCTGTGCAACTACCATCAGGAACTGATTGATTTGTGAATCTCTTGGGCTGTAAATACCACCAAGAATTTCAGGATTTAGAGTAGGCTCCATCACAAGAATTTCTTCCTTTGGATAGAATTCATAGTCATAAACACCGTTCTGGAAAGCTCTTTCTATCAGACCCTTTGCAGTTTCAAACTGCTCCGGATACAAAATTGGAGCAATACTACCGCAGTGAATGATGGGTATATCAAGGTCACGGCAGAGCTGGTCAATCATACTGTGTGAAATGGTACGAAGCTTACATTCCAATGTACCAACCGGCATGGTAGCACTTGTGGATGTAAGACCACTACATGACTTGGACGCATCACCGCCCACGTCATTGTTCTTGTCGCAAACCATTACCTTTACTTTGTACTTGGATAACTCTCTTGCAAGTGCAACACCAACTGCACCTGCACCTATGATTAGTATATCTGTATTATACATCTTTTTTCCTCCTTATGCAAGTGTCATTGTGGCAATCAAATCCTCGCCTGTTCCCATAAAGTCCTTTACCAATACCTGTTGACTTTTTACAGGGCACTCCAGCGAAATCTCTTTTACCTTTGCTGCACATTCCAAAATCTTGTCCTTAGGTATAGCACCTGTTGTACGTACAGGCATCCTACGTCTTGATGAACCCTTGATAGAAACTGAGTCTGTGAACATACGTTTAGGTTCAAAGCATTCATCTTCGCAATATTTAGCGCCTCTTGGACAGCGATTACCTGTCACAACAATATCTTCCTTTGTGGTGTATTCTGCTTCCATAGAACATCCACTTGGACAAACTGTACAAACTATTGTCTTTTTCATGCTAATACCTCCTCATGCTTGGCTGTAACCGTTATATCTCCTGTCAAAGCTGCTACCTTGTCTGCCGGAATTACAATAGATTCCATAGTTCCGGGGCTACTTGCTATTACATTTTGTTTTGCAAGGACTTCACCCAGCTGCTGTGCCTTAAGACAAGTCTTTCGTCCCGGCACAACTGTACGGAAGTAAAGAGTAACATCCTGACCTTCTACAGGAACAATCTTTTGAGGACAAACATATCTAACTCCATCCCCAGCCTTAACCTCTACAGCTTTCTTAGAAGGGAGCTTTCCTTCAGCATACATAGCCGCATAACGACCTGCATCCTCACCTTCCTGACTTACATTATCAACAAGGTCATTTACGTGAAGTACATTACCACAGGCAAACACACCGGGGATTTCTGTCTGACGGAACTGATTTACAACAGCTCCTTTTGTGATTCCGGATAGTTCAACGCCACCGGTACGGGTAAGTTCGTTTTCAGGAAGAAGTCCTACAGACAACAAAAGTGTGTCACATGGGATTACCTGAGCCTGTTCCATAATTGGCTGCTTATTCTCGTCTACAGGTGCGATTGTTACGCTTTCCAATCTGTCAACTCCTGTGATGTCCACAATCGTGTGAGACAGCATAAGAGGAATTCCAAAATCGTCAAGACACTGAACCTGATTACGCTTAAGTCCTGCAAGGAATGGCATAAGCTCTACTACCGCCTTCACATGAGCGCCTTCCATGGTAAGACGGCGTGCCATAATCATACCGATGTCGCCGCTACCTAAAATTACTACTTCTTTTCCTATCTTTTGACCGTATATGTTAATAAGCTTCTGAGCTGTTCCTGCTGTATAAATACCGGACGGTCTGCTGCCCGGAATCATAAGGTTTCCTCTTGTTCTCTCACGGCAACCCATGGCAAGAACAAGTGCTCCATATCGGATATGTATCAACCCTTCTTTACTTGTACATACAAGCGTTTTTTCCTCTTCTCTGATCTCCATTGCTGTTGTATCGAGCAAAAGATCAACATCCGCCTGCTGTGCTTTTTCTTGAAAACGTTCTGCGTATTCCGGACCTGTCAACTCCTGTCCAAAATATTTCAGGCCAAAGCCTGCATGAATGCATTGCTGCAAAATTCCACCGGCACGAATGTCACGTTCAATAATCATAACATTCTTTGCTCCGTTTTCCTTTGCTGATATGGCTGCTGCAAGACCTGCCGGGCCTGCACCTACAACGGCTACGTCGCAAATGTATTCCTTCATATTCTCTCCTCCATCCAAATGTTTTTTCGCATTTTATAATATATTGCGTCGCTTTGATTATAACATTTTGTATATTTCTTGTCAATATTTTTATAAACTTTTGCAAAAATAAATTATATTTTTTGCAACATGTTAATAATTTTACAATTTTTTATTGAATTTTTTTGCAAGATGGAGTATAATGGTTTTAGTGTAAAATAATGTGGGAATTTGTACCCACTTAATTTGGAGTGTAAATATGAAAAGAAACCGTCAAAAAGAAATTGTTCAGCTTTTGGGACGCGAAAAGGTTGTAAGTGCTCAGGACCTGGCAGAGCGCTTTGAAGTTTCTCTGGCAACCATTCGCCGTGACCTTGATCAGCTTGAAAAACAACATATACTGCGAAAGACATATGGTGGTGCGGAATTAATAGATTCTATTACCAATCTGGCACTCCCTCTGTCCACTCGTCTTAACAGTTATCACGAAGACAAGGTTTCCATTGCTTTGGCAGCTCTTCAATATATTCCAAACAATTGTACCATTGCCCTGGATTCAGGCTCTACCGTTTCAGAATTATGTTCAAGGCTTGCATCTAAAAAAGGTCTTACAATTATTTGCAGCGATACCCACAATGCAAATCTTACTTTATCCTCAGGAAACCGAATTTATATGATGGGTGGGTTCCTGACACCTGACGGTACTTCGGGAGGCACTTACGCCAAAGAATTTTTGCAAAGCATCGGTAACCTGGACTTGTTTATAAGCAGTACAGACGGCGCAGATACAATGGAAGGAATTACAACAAATGAGCTTGGCATCAACGAACTGAAGCGTCGATACCTCAAAATGGCAGACACAACAATTCTTTTGGTGGACCACAGTAAATTCAGTCACAAAGGGTTTTATAAGATGTGCGATTTTTCTGATATAGATATCGTGATAACCGATGACAAAACCCCAAAAGACATAATCGAAAGCATTCGCAGTCAAGGAACACAAGTCATTGTTGCCGAGCGCTGAATATGTATAAAGGTGCAAGGATTTAATTCCCTTGACCCACGAAAAGCAAGCACTTTTGTGCTTGCTTTTTAAGATAACACTTCTCTTAACGCCAAAAAATATGTTGCCAATTGGTAATTTTTAAGTAGCAACTAAAATGTGCAAAAACAGGGACGTGCCTTGTTGCACCTAAAAATCTCCCTATGTTTTATATAATCGAAAAAATTAACGGAATGGTTATACAGGAAAGTAAGTGGGAAATTACCGCCATACCTGCTGCAACCGTTGTGTCTTTGCCAAGTGCGCTTGGAATAACAATAGTATTTAGACCAAGAGGCATTGCAAGAGAGCAAAGTGCACAGATATATGTTGTTTCAGGAATTTCAAAAAATGATGCTACCCCTATAAAAAGAACAGGCATAATAATAAGTCTTACAATTGAAACTATATAAATTCTTACATTTGTAAAAGTCTTTTTCAGGGATATTGATGATACTACTACTCCGGTAAGAATCATGGCAATGGGCGACATGCAATCACCCGATACATTTATCAGCGACATAGTCCACTCAGGAAGACCAATATTAGAAAGACCGATTACCATACCTATCAGCATAGCTATAAACATAGGATTAACAAAAGATTTCAGAGATTCCTTGAATGTATGTTTTTTATCTGAATCTACAATAAGAAGTCTTGGTACTCCCCAGAGATATATAAAAATCCACAAAGGCAGCGTAAAAATCAGGTATTCAAAGAAAATATCCGGGAACAGGCTGCTTACCACTGCATTTCCCATAAACCCAAAGTTTGAAAATGACAACCCATATGTATAAATTTTCTGAATATACTTATCTTTTGTCACCAACTTGGAAACCAAAATTGCAAATGGGATTGCAATACACGCTATTATAAAACTTACGGACAATAGTTTCCACGCAGCACCAATTCTCTCTATGGTAAAGTTTTCGATAAACGTTCCCATAACAAGTGCAGGTATAAATATTGTGTTTTCCAGTTTTGATAAAACTGCGGCTGAATTTTCAGGTAATACTTTTAGCTTAACAAGTATGTACCCTATAACAATAAACCCAAAAAGAAAAAATATCTGGTTTAATGTGGTTGTAAAAATACTCATTCGTTCACATCGCTTATAAGCGATTTACCCTCCCATTCTTTTGCCGGGGTAACCCCCATAATGTCAGCTATTGTCGGCGCTATGTCAAGAATACTTACTCCGCTAAGCTCTCTGCCGGATATAAATTGCGGACCATAAAAAATCATCGGTATTGTCATATCCTCATCCATATCGGTTCCGTGTGCTCTGTCATGCCCGCCATGGTCGGCGGTTACAATTACGGTATATTCTCCCTTTGTTTCTTCAATCACTCTTTTAACATTGTCGATTGCACGGCTAATATAATCAAGATACACATCACTCATCCATCCGTTGTCATGTCCGCCCTTTTCATCTGTTTCAACCATATAAAGAAACACAAAATCAGGCTTTGCTACCTTAATATAGCTGAGTGCTCTGTCGGTTAACATTACATCAGTATGATCATAGGAATACGCATTTGTATATCCGGATTCCTTTAGTGACCTCGGTCTGGATATATCTCGAAGGGGTTCCCAACCATAATACATAGCAGCAACCTTACCTGCGTTTTTTAACTGTTCAAATAAACCATTAATCGGGCGCACCTGTGGCGTATATGTATTAGTGGTCGTTCCGTGCCTTTCAGGTGGAACGCTGTGAAACATTGACATATGGCAAGGCAGTGTAACAGACGGAAATACTGTTCTTGCATCAAAAGTATAAGATGCCATTTTCTTTAGTTCATCAACATAAGGATTTTTACATTTTATGAGTCCATCGGGACGCATACCGTCAATTGAAATTAAAATAACTTTGTTTTCCATATTTTTACCCCTTTCATACTCTATATCGTATATCATCCAATGCTGCATTTCTTAAAGAAATACGCTTTGAATAATCTTCATAATTAAGAGAAGCTATTGTCAGCATAATCGCATCAATTACGCACATATGTGCTATGCGGGCAGATACAGCTTCCACAGGATAATTTTTTTCATCAGCATATACCGAAACCGAATAATCACTCTCCGTATATAAAAGACTTTTTGTAAAACTGGTTAATGATAACGTTGTCGCGCCCGACTTTTTTGCTGAGCGCATTGCATCAACAACTGCTTTTGTTCTTCCGCTGTGGGAAATTGCAAACGCAACATCGCCGTTTTTCATATTATTTGCCATAACGTTCATTTGTAAAATGTCTGTGTAAGCATACGCCTGAACACCAAGCTGAGAAAACCGATAAGCCGCATCAACTGCAACCACAGAAGATGTACCCACACCAAATATAAAAATACGCTCCGCTGATGCTAATCTTTTTGATATTTCATCTATTTTTGAAAAATCAATCATTTGATAAGTACTTTTAAGTGTATTTATACCGGAATTAAAAACCTTATTGAAAATCGTCCTCGGGTTATCTTCTTTATCAAATGGAATGTTATTTTTGTTATAACCTTCCTTGCCAACTGCAGTAGCCAAAGAAATTTTCAGTTTTGCAAAACCTTCCACACCAACAGATTTACACATACGGTTAACAGCAGACGGAACTGTACCACAACTATACGCAAGTTCTTTTGCTGTCATATTAACAACCTTTTCCGGAAATTCTAAAATATAAGATGCAATCTTTTTCTCTGTTTCTGTAAGGTTTTCAAACACATTATGTATTTTTGGAATAATCATATTAACCTCTCTGTCTTGGAAATAAATTCTATTTATGTTAATATATATAGAATATATTTCTATCGTATCATAATTATTCATGTTTGTCAAGATAATTTCATCTATTTCTGAAAAACCAATGATTTGATAGGAGCCAATTGGCTCTTAAGTACAAACAGGGACGTGCTTTGATATTAAACAGAGTCTCCGGGGACTTCTCCCCGGAGTTTTTTTGTTTGGATATTAGCTAATAGAATTTATTACATGCTATATGCTACTTCCACAAATAGCAGATTTTTTATAAAATTAAACAAATAATCAATGCTATTTGCATAGGAGGTGTCTTTATGGAAAAAACTGAGCTTGGCAGCATGATAAAGAAAGCGAGGCAAAAGAAAGGATATACCCAGGAAGTTTTAGCTGAAAAAGCTGATATTGGGTTAATGTACTATGGCGAAATAGAGCGCGGCATTAAAATGCCGAGTATGAATACATTTATAAAGATTATAGAAGCACTTGGAGTTTCTGCTGACTATATTCTGCAAAATGAACTTTCTTCCGGAAGAGATTATGTGTTTGATGAACTTACAACGAAGCTTGAAAAACTAACACCAAAGCAAAGAAAAACAGCTTCGGATATATTAGATGCCTATATAAATAATTTATAATTTCATATTTGTAAATGAATGAGCCGCAGTGCGGCTCTTTTTTTCTACATAATTCTACAAAACTTTCTAAAATTAGAACTTGTTTATATACAGAGTTCGACAGACTTTTCATTTTATTTATGGTAATATTAGCATATAGCATATATTGTTTAATAAATGTTGTCGAAAGGAGGTCAGGGTATCAGATACAAAGGATGAATGCTATGAAAAATAAATTACCATTTGGAGGAAATAAGTATGTTGAAAATCGAAAATAATCATTTATCTGTGGCAGGAATAAAATTTAAGCTGCCGCAAAACTTTTACATTGATATTGAGGGAATGGAGAGTGTTCATCCGAACGGATTGAGATTGATTTCTCCTGAACAGGACTGTGGCATAGCTTTTACTACAACAGAGCTTGAATTTGATACACCTGTGAAATCTCTTATGGATATTTTTACGGATGATGAGCCAAATGACGATATGTTCAAACCAAACAAAACCGGCTATATTTGGATTGATAAGCCGCAGACAAGCAAAATAAACGGATTAAAATGCGCTTACGTTAAATATCACACGAAATACAACTATTACTATGAAATTCACTTCGAAAGAGTTGACGGCGCTGCTAGACAACTTGAAATCTTGCTTGAAATATCAAAAAAACACTCAGTATTTATCGAAGATGTGTTAAGCAGACAAAATGTTAAAGATTTCTATGATAGTTTTGAACTAATATAATTGTGGTATATGAACGGCGCTTGTATTTTCATACAAAAAAAGGTTGAGCAAAAGCTCAACCTTTTTGATTTTATTCTAAAATAAGTGACGGAGCGGTATATATTCTTGTTGCATATTCTGCATCAAGGGAGTAAAGACCTTTTGGGTCGCTTCCAAAAAGCTCCATCTTCTTTATCATATCGTCTGCGTTCTTTTCTTCTTCTAGCTGTTCCTTTACGAACCAGTCAAGGAATTGCATTGTTCTGAAGTCCTTTATGTCATATGCCGCACCGTAGATATCGTTTATAAGGCTTGTTACATACTTTTCGTGCTCAAGACCTGCTTTTAATGGATCCATGAGAGTTTCAAGCACCTTATCCGGCTTGTCAACTGCTCCAAGCTCTACCTTTTCCCCGTTATTCTGGAGATATCTCAAAAAGAGCATTGCATGGTCTCTTTCCTCTTGTGCCTGAATCATGTACCAGTTTGCATAGCCGTCAAGGCCCTGCTGTTCATAAAAAATTGAAAAATCAAGATACAAATAAGCAGAGTATAGCTCCTTTGTAATTTGTTCATTAAGTAGTTTTGATACATTTGCGTCCATAAAAATTTTCCTTTCTTAAACAGGCGACCGGATTTACGGCCGCCTGTATTTAATAATTTTTATTTAAAATATCTGTTAAGAAGTCCCTCTAAGCCTTTGCCGTGACGAGCTTCGTCTCTTGCCATTTCATGAACTGTGTCATGGATTGCATCAAGACCGTTCTTCTTTGCGCATGATGCAAGGTCAAACTTACCTTGAGTTGCACCGTATTCACAATCTACTCTCCACTTAAGGTTATCCTTTGTTGTAGCCTTCATGTTTGGCTCAAGGTCTTCGCCAAGGAGCTCTGCAAACTTTGCAGCGTGCTCTGCTTCCTCAAATGCTGCCTTTTCCCAGTAAAGTCCAACTTCAGGATAGCCCTCTCTGTGAGCTATTCTTGCCATGCAAAGATACATTCCTACCTCTGCACATTCGCCATTGAAGTTTGCCATAAGCTGTTCAAAGATATATTTCTTATCTTCTTCGCTGATATCAGGATTATTTTTAACAGTTTTGCCGTAAACGCCATACTCATGCTCTGCTGCAAGAGCTGCACCCTCCTGCATTATATTGAACTTTGATGCAGGAACCTTACATACCGGACAATTCTCCGGTGCTGCTTCGCCCTCGTGAACATAACCGCATACTGAACATACATACTTTGCCATAATTAAATACCTCCACTTTTTTAATTACTTTTTACATTTTTCGCATTTTCCATAGAACAACAAAGAATAGCCGCTGATTTCAAAATTTATTTCTTCCCTGCATTTGTCAACCAAATCTGTTACCGGCTGCACTTCCATGTCCTTGACACTTCCGCATTCCTCACATATAAAATGGTAGTGACAATGGGTTGCACCGTCATAATGCTCCGAGTCCGTTCCGCCTTTAATAGAGATAATTTCTCCTGTTTCTTCAAGCTGCTTTAAATTTCTATAAACAGTTGCAAGACTAATCTTTGGAAACTGCTCACGAAGTTTATCGTACAGCCAGTCGGCAGTGGGATGGCATGTGGTAGAGCGTAAAATCTCAACCAGGGCATCTCGTTGCTTTGAATGTTTTATAGCCATACTCGTGTCCTCTTTTTTAAAACTGATAATGATTATCATTATCGTTAATACAATTATAACATAAAATTTTCTTTTGTCAATACTTTTTTGTAAAAAAATTAAAAAAATTTTTTATTTGTTGATTTATGTATGCTTTAGCGGTATAATCAAATAGCAAAAACACTTAAGAGGAGGCGTAGGCGAATACTTTTTCGCTAAAGAGTTATGAACATATTTGAGCCAAGAATTTTTAAAGCCGTAAGGGAGCACGGTAAAAAACAAATTATAAATGATATTGTAGCAGGTATAATTGTAGCAATTATTGCTCTGCCACTTTCTATTGCCCTTGCAATAGCTTCCGGAGTTTCACCGGAAAAGGGACTTTATACTGCTATTGTTGCAGGATTTGTTATATCGCTCCTTGGAGGAAGCTCTGTTAATATTTCAGGTCCTACAGCTGCATTTGCAACAATTGTTGCAGGGATTGTGGCAGTTTACGGAACCAGCGGACTTGTTATTGCAACAATTATGGCAGGTATTATCCTTATTATAATGGGACTATTAAAGCTGGGCTCTTTAATCAAGTACATACCTTATACAATTAGTACAGGCTTTACATCAGGTATTGCTCTTACAATTTTGATAGGTCAGATAAAGGACTTTTTGGGACTTACTTTCCCACACGGAGCTGCACCTGTTGAAACAATGGAAAAGGCACACGAAGTTATAAAATCAATTGGAACCTTAAACCCTATGGCACTCCTTGTTGGTCTTTTATCCCTCGGAATTTTAATTATATGGCCTAAGATTAATAAGAAAATCCCCGGCTCACTTATAGCTGTTGTTGTGGGTGTTGTTGTTGTAAAGGTATTTGATATGCCGGTAAACACAATTGGTGATTTATACACTATCTCTGCTTCTGCTCCAACATTTCAGATGCCTGAAATATCTTTAGGTTTGATTAAAGAGCTTATACCAAGCGCTTTTACAATTGCACTCTTAGCCGGAATTGAATCACTTCTGTCATGTGTTGTATCAGACTCCATGACAGGCGACCGTCATAATTCAAACACAGAGCTTATTGCTCAGGGTGTGGGTAACATATGCTCCGGTTTATTTGGCGGAATTCCCGCAACGGGAGCTATTGCAAGAACAGCTGCAAATGTTAAAAACGGCGGACGCACACCGGTTGCGGGTATTGTCCACGCAATTGTACTTTTACTAATACTTGTTGTGCTTATGCCATATGCTGCATGGATACCAATGCCCGTTATTGCGGCGGTGTTGTTTATGGTAGCATATAATATGTGCGAGTGGCGTCAGTTTGTGGAAATTTGTAAAACTGCTCCAAAGAGTGATATTATAGTACTTGTTCTTACATTTGTTTTAACTGTTGCTTTTGACCTTGTTGTTGCAATTGAGATTGGTATGCTTGCAGCTACTATATTATTTATGAAGCGTATGTCTGATGTTACAAGAATAAGAACCTGGACAGCAGCTGACGAAATGACAGAGGAAGATGCAGGAAGACTTAAGAAAATTCCAAAGCGTACTGCGGTATTTGAAATTGACGGACCGATGTTTTTTGCAACCTCGGACAAGGTAGCATCTATTCCAATTAAAAGCGGCATAAAGGTTATGATAATACGTATGCGAAATATCCCCGCTTTAGACGCATCTGCTATGCGTGCAATGTGGGCAATATACGAAGTTTGCAAGGAACAAGAAATAACTCTTCTTCTTTCCCATGCAAATGAGCAGCCAATGCAGGTAATGGAAAAAGCAGGATTTACAGAGGCAGTTGGAAAAGATAATTTTCTTGCTAATATTGATGAAGCACTTATCAAAGCAGAAGAACTTAACTAATAAAAAGGATGAGATTAATTCTCATCCTTTTTTATAATTGATTCTCTTATATGTAATTCTGATTTTATAACTGCTTCCTTTATATATGGTTTACCATTTAGGATATTCATCAGATTATCAACAGCGGTTTTTGACGCAAACTCAATATCGAATCCTATAGAAGAAAGGCTTGGAACAGTATACTTTCCTGATTCTATATTGTCCATACCGATTATTGAAACATCCTCCGGAACTTTTATATTCTTATCTCTAAGGCATCTTATTGCTCCAAGTGCCATACTGTCATATGCACAGATTACAGCATCGGGAATTTTTCCGGAAGAAAGTATTTTTTCCATTCCCTCGTATCCACCAATTTCAAAACGCTTTTCTACATTTCCGTTTAAATCATCATCATATTCAAGACCATTTTCTTTTATAAGTTCTTTAACGAAATTGAATTTTGAATTTGTGTGGGTATCCCCTATAAATCCAACTTTTTTTATTTTTCTTTCTTTAAAAATTTCAAATAATTTATCATAGGCTGATTTATAATCAAACCTGATTATCATATTCTCTTTATCAATACTCCTTTTACCTATAGATATTATAGGTATTTCTGATTCTTCTTTTAATTTACTTACCTTATTTATTATTATAATTCCGTCTACCTCTGTGTAGTTTGTGTAGTATTCTATTATTTTTTCTTCTGTTTCAACATCAAAATTTGTTGTGGCAACGGTTATTTCCCAGTTATATTTTCCTGCATATTTTTGAATTTCCGAAAGCCATTTTGCATAATAACTGCTGTCAAATTCGGGACTGATAACTGCTATTACAATTTTTGGATATTTGGCATTATAATATTTTTTGAAGCAGTTGTTTTCTTTTGCAATTTTAAATATCAGCTCTCTTGTTTCCTGATTAACTTCCCTGCTCATTGAAAAAGCTTTTGAAACTGTTGATACTGATACGTGTGCAAGTTTTGCAATTTTTGATAGAGTTATCATGTTCCTAACCTCTTGTATGTTTTTGTAATTTTATTATACATGATTTTACATTTGTTTTCAACATATATTAAAATATTTTTTAAAAAACCTTGATTATTTATTTAAAATCTGTTACTATTATATTGGAATATTATCTTTGTTTTCATATATGGAAACTTACGAAAGGAGGATGAGGATGAATATCGAACTTTTATGGGAGAACAGTATTAAAAATCTGAAGCAAACAATAAGCTCAGAAGTAGCATATAATTTGTATTTAAAAGACGCTGTACCTGTAAGCTTTGACGGCAGGGTTTTAACAGTTTCTGTTTCTATGAGCATTAACAAAACAATGATAGACAACAGATATAAAAACCAGATAGAAACAATTCTTTCAAATATTATCGGACAAGAAGCTGAACTTAATATTGTTGTAAATCAAAACCCAACAGGATACACTTCTAATCCTACCCCAACTCCGGCTCCTGCTATACAGGATATACCACAGCTCAGAAATTCTTACGATATTAATCCTAAATATACATTTGAAAACTTTATAATAGGTGCATCTAACGAATATGCAACGGCTGCTGCAATTAGGGCAGCAGAAAATCCGGGAATTGTATATAACCCTCTGTATCTTTACGGGGCGTCCGGTCTTGGTAAAACACATCTTATGCATGCAATAGGAAACAGTATAAAAAAGAACTTTCCCAGTAAAAAGGTTATTTATGTTACAAGTGAAAAGTTTATGAACGACTTTATTGATAACGTAAGAAATAAAACACCAAAAAATTTCCGTGATATTTACAGAAATGCAGATGTACTTTTACTTGACGATGTACAGTTTTTGGAAAATAAGGAATCTACTCAGGAAGAGCTGTTCCATACATTTAATGAACTTCATTCAATGAACAAGCAAATGGTATTTACAGGTGATAAGCACCCTGACAAGCTTGTAACTCTTGAGGATAGACTAAGGACACGGTTTAAGAGTAACCTTGTAATTGATATTACTGCACCATCACTTGAAACAAGAATTGCAATTTTAAAAAACAAGGCAGATTCAAGAGGCGTGTATATTGATGAAGATGCAATAGAATACATAGCTTCCTGTGTTCAGTCAAATGTCCGTGAGCTTGAAGGTGCTCTTTTGAAAGTAATATCATATTCACAAATAAAAAATAAAAGAATTGACCTTATATTTGCAGAAGAATGTTTAAAATCTATGCCAAACAGTAAAATAGGTGTAGAAAAAATTATTGAAAGAGTTTGTTCTTACTACGATATTACAAAGGAAGAAATTACAGGTAAAAGCAAAACTAAAAACCTTACCCTTCCCCGTCAGGTAGCAATGTATATTTGTAATGTTCTTACAGAACTTAACTACGGTGCAATTGCCCGTAATTTCGGTAACCGTGACAGAACAACTGTTATGCATAATGTTCAGAAAATAAAAGATGACATAAAAACAGACAGTATACTTGCAAGTGATGTAGAAACTATTATAAGGGAAGTTAAGGGATAAGGTGTGGAAAAAGATAAAATTTTGATGTATACACCGTTGAAGAAAAGAGTGGAAATTTTTATCCACATTTTGTAAACATCGAATTCACTGCTTGTACAATGGAGAGTGTTTATAAAAAAATGCTTTATAGCTTGTACCAAGTGTTGTTTTCCACTAAATCCTCAAGACTACTATTACTACTACTATATAATTCATTCTTTCTATCTTTCTTTTAAATGATTGAATGAAAGAATAAAAAAGCAGTAGAAGGAAAGGAAAAAATAAATGGAAATTATCTGTACTAAAAACAAAATTAACGAAATATTAAATATAGTTCAAAGAGCAATCAGCACAAAAAACACATTGCCTATTATGGAATGTATTAAAATTGATTGTGATGCAAGAGGAAAAGCCGTATTTACAGGAAATGATGGTGAGCTTTGCATAGAATATACAGCTGAGGATTTGAATGTAACAGAGGGAGGAAGCATTGCACTTGCATCCCGTATGTTTGGTGATATTGTAAGAAAGCTTCCTGACGGAAATATTTCTGTTAAAGTAAATGAAGAAAACAATGTTACAAAAATAAAAAGCGGTATAAGTGAGTTTAATATTCAGGGACTTATTGCAAACGAATATCCGGCTCCTCCTGCAATTGCAGAAAAATATTCCTTTGAAATTGGTGTTTCTTCATTAAAGAATATAATTAAAAAGGTAATTTCATTTATTGCTGTAACAGAGGGAAAAAGACCTACTCTTACAGGAGCACTTTTTGAAATAAAAGGAAACAATTTAACAGTTGTTGCAAGTGACGGTCACAGACTTGCAGTTGTTAATGAAACAATAAACGAAAGCTTTGACCATGTAAGATTTATAATTCCCGGTTCAACACTTAGAGAATTACTTAAAATTTTAAATGATGAAGAAAAGAATGTTAAAGTGATTATTGCAGAAAGACACGTTCTTTTTGATTTTGGTGAGTACAAGGTATATACAAGAGTACTTGAGGGTGATTTCTTAAAGTATGAACCGATTATTGCTGCAAATAATACGATTGAGGCAAGGGTTAATGCAAAGGAATTTAAGGAAGCGCTGGAGAGAGCAATCCTTATTATAAATGATGATGAGGCAACACCTGATAAAAGGCTTCCTGTTCGCCTTTCTGTTGGATTTGACAAAATTGATATTTCATGTATGACACCAAAGGGAAAGGTAACAGACGAGGTTAAGGCTAATGTTAACGGCGGCGAGCTTCTTATAGGCTTTAATTGCAGATTTTTGATAGAAGCAATTTCTGCCTGCGAGGAAGAGGACATAATGATAGAATTTTCAACACCTACAAGCGGATGCTTTATGAGGTCACTTGATGAAAATAATAAAAATTATGTATTTATGATTTTACCTGTAAGGCTATATAATTAATATGGAAATTAAAATTTTAAATGATTTATATTCAGACGAAAACACATATTTTCTTATTGAAAATAATAAGGCAATAGTAATTGACCCGGGAAGCAGCTTTGAAAAGACAGAAAAATTTGCAGAGGGTATTGATATTGAGTATATTTTTCTTACACACTGTCATTATGATCACATAACATGTGCAAATGAATTAAAAGAAAAGTATAATGCAAAGGTATGCTGTACAAAAGAATGTGAAGAGAATGTTAAAAATCCAAATGTTAGTCTGACCTTGATGGGACTTGGAAAAAAGCTCATAGTTGATGCAGATATAATACTGGATGAAGATTTTGATTTTTACGGAAATAAAATAAAAATTATAAAAACTCCGGGACATACTTCCTGCAGTACTGTTTTCCTGGCAGGTGAAAATTTATTTTCAGGTGATACAATATTTTATCAGAATGTAGGAAGATGGGATCTTCCAACAGGTGACGGTGATACACTTGTAAGTTCTATAAGAGAAAAAATATATACTCTTCCTGAAAATATTAATATATATCCCGGACATGGAAAAAGTACATCTGTAGAATATGAGAAAAAATATAATATGTATGTATGATAAGAAAGGAAAATTTAAAATGAAGCTTTCCGAAGTAAAAGAAATACTAAAGGCAGAGGTTTTAACAGGCGAAGAATTTTTGGATAAGGAAGCAGATTCCGCATTTGGATGCGATCTTATGAGTGACGTGCTTGCGTTTGTTAAAAGTAATGTTATACTTCTTACAGGTCTTATAAATCCACAAGTTATCAGAACAGCGGAAA
Organism: Clostridia bacterium; assembly: GCA_045644665.1. GTDB lineage: Bacteria > Bacillota > Clostridia > UBA1381 > UBA1381 > RGIG9115. The sequence continues at coordinate 71,404 of JAZRHH010000045.1, read as the reverse complement.
TGATGGATATTGAAACAATTGTTTTTGTAAGAGGTAAAAAGCCTGATGATGCAATGGTTGGAATGGCAAAAATGAAGGATATTGTTGTTATGGCAACAGATTATCCATTATATATTGCATCAGGAAAGCTTTATAGTGCAGGTCTTGGAAATAATTAACTGGAGGCCCGTATATGGAAAATATAAAATTCAGGTACGATGTTAAGTGCGGGGATTTTTCTGTGGCAGGTGAAAATTCAAGTAAGGTAAAAAAGACCCTGAAAACTCTTGGATTTAATCCTGAGGTTATAAGAAAAGTTGCAATTGCAATGTACGAAGCGGAAATTAATATGGTAATTCACGCAAACGGCGGTTACATAGAGGGAGAAATATCCCCTGAAAAAATTGTTGTAAGACTTTGCGACAACGGGCCCGGAATACCGGACATTGAAAAGGCTATGAAAGAGGGATTTTCAACTGCTGACCACAGCGTGAGAGAGCTTGGGTTTGGAGCAGGTATGGGACTCCCAAACATAAAAAAATATTCTGATGAACTAAACATAACCACAACGGTGGGGAAAGGCACTACACTGGAAATTATAGTAAATGTTAAATAAAGGCTGGTGCGTTTTATATGGATAAGTATTGGCATTCGGTAACTCTTGACAGAGATTCCTGTAAGGGATGTACAAACTGTCTTAAGCATTGTCCCACAAAGGCAATTAGAATACAAAACGGAAAAGCAAAAATTTTAAAAGAAAGATGTATAGACTGCGGAGAGTGTATAAGAGTATGTCCGTACCATGCAAAAAAAGCGGTAACGGACGGTTTTGGTGAGCTTTCAAATTATAAGTACAAAATTGCTCTTGTTGCTCCTGCTTTTTTTTCACAGTTTTTTATAGAAGAAAATATAAATGTAATATTAACAGCCATAAAAAAAGTTGGATTTGATGATTGCTATGAGGTAGCAAGAGGAGCAGAAATTGTAACAGAAAAAACAAAAGAAATATTAAAAAGAGAGGGAAATATAAAACCTCTTATATCATCTGCATGTCCGGCAGTTGTAAGACTTATACTTCTTCGTTTTCCAAACCTTATAGAAAATATTGTGCCACTTCGCTCACCAATGGAGGTATCGGCAAACCTTGCAAAAAAGGAAGCGGCTGAAAAAACAGGATATGATATAAAAGACATAGGTGTATTTTTTATATCACCTTGTGCGGCAAAGGCAACGGCTATAAAAAATCCCGTAAACATAAACAAATCTGCTGTTGACGGAGTTATTTCCGTGCATGATTTATACAGCAAAATGTCCCAGGTAATTAAAAAGATATCTGATGATGAAATAGAAGATTTAAGCAAGAGCGGGAAAAAAGGAATAATGTGGGCATTGTCCGGAGGAGAAGCAGGTGCTTCCGGCTCGGAAAAATATGTTTGTGTAGACGGAATACATAATGTAGTAGAGGTTTTGGAAGCAATAGAGGACGACAAACTTAGGGATATTGAGTACGTAGAGGCACTTTCATGTACAGGCGGATGTGTTGGCGGTCCTCTTAATGTGGAAAATCCATTTGTTGCAAAAGCAAGACTTGAGAGAATTTGCAAGGAAATGGAAGAAATTAAAAATATTAAAAAAGATGATATTGTTTACAGTGACAAAACCCCTGTTTACAAGCCTGTCATGAACCTTGATGAAGACATTTCAAAGGCTATGGCAAAGGCAGTAAAAATAGAAGAAATTTATGAAACTCTTCCAAAGCTTGATTGCGGATCATGCGGCTCCCCGGGCTGCAAAGATCTGGCGGAGGATATAGTAAGGGGATATGCTTCGGAAAACGACTGTATATTTAACCTTAAGGCAAAAATAAACGAACTTGCAAAAGAAATGCTGGAGCTTGACGGCAGTTACGAAATGAAGAAGAAACAGGAGTGGGGTGACTGATAATGACAGGATTTGAATTATGCAGGGAACTTTCCGGCAAAATAGTATCAGGAAATGGTGAGAGAAATCTTGAGGGTTGTTATATAGGTGACCTTTTAAGCCTTGCAATGAGCCGCACAGAAGAAGATAACGTGTGGATAACTGTCCAGACAAATATTAATATTGTTGCAGTTGCTACTCTTACAGATGTGGGATGTATTGTAATTTGTGACGGGTATGCACCCGATGCGGATACACTTGAAAAGGCAAAGGCAGAGGATATTTTGATAATAACAACGGAAAAGTCTGCTTACGAGGCAGCGATTGGAGTTAAAAATATAGAGTAAAAGGTGGTGATACAACCTGAAGCTTTTTTATGATATGCACATTCATTCTTGTCTTTCTCCTTGCGGTGATATTGACATGACACCAAATAATATTGTAAATATGTCAATTATAAAAGGTCTTGATATTATTGCTGTAACAGACCACAACACCTGCGGAAATGTAGAAAGCGTGATGAAGGTGGCAGAGGGTAAAATAATTGTTGTTCCGGCCATGGAAATTGAAACCTCGGAGGATATTCATGTTGTATCATACTTTAAAAATTTAGAAGATGCAAAAAAGGCAGAGGAAATTATAAAGAAAAGTCTTCCGAAGATAAAAAACAAGCCAGAAATTTACGGAAACCAGTATTATATGGACGAAAATGACGAAATTACAGGTGAGGAAGAAAATTTACTTATATGTGCCACCAGCCTTAGTATTTATGAGGTTTTTGAGGTAGTAAAAAAATGCGGCGGTGTACCTGTGCCGGCACATATAGATAAAAACTCCTACAGCGTTTTGTCAAACCTTGGATTTTTACCCGAGGATTTGGATGCTCCCACTTTGGAGATTACTCCAAAAAACAGGTACATAAAAGAAAATGAGTACAAAAATTACAACATAATTTCTAATTCAGATGCCCATTATTTAGAGGATATTTCGGAGCCGGAATTTTTTATGGAGCTTGAAGAAAGAAGTATTGAGGGAGTTTTAAAATTTTTGGGAAAATAATTGTACTAAATGGGCGTTAACTTTTTGTGCAAAAGAGAGTTTTTGTAGATTTAACTTGCAATTTTAAGTGTAAAAATATATAATAAATAAGAGTGTTAAAAATTAGACAAATTTAATATACAGGAGGTTTATAAATGGAAGAAAAGAAGACTGTACCTTTCAATGGTACAAAGGAGCAGGAAAAGGAACTGCTTGAAGTAATTGCCGCCCACAAAGGACAGGACGGTGCAGCAATTCCTGTACTACATAAAGCACAGGAAATTTACGGTTATCTCCCAATAGAGGTACAAACCATGATAGCAGAGGGACTTGATATTCCACTTGCAGAGATTTATGGTATTGTTACATTCTACACTCAGTTTTCACTTAATCCAAAGGGTAAGTATAAGATAGGTGTTTGTCTTGGTACAGCCTGCTACGTAAAGGGTTCAGGTGATATTCTTGAAAAAATTAAGAGTATACTCGGAATTGATGTTGACGAATGTACTCCTGACGGTAAGTTTTCTATTGAAGCAACACGTTGTATAGGTGCTTGTGGTCTTGCACCTGTTATCACAATCAACGATGATGTTTACGGACGACTTGTTGTTGATGATGTAGAGGATATTTTAAAGAAGTATCAATAAAAAAGGTGATTTGATTTGAAGGAAATTTCACTGCATATTCTGGATATTACGCAAAATTCAATTGTTGCGGGAGCGGGACTTATAGAAATTGAAATTACAGAGGATACGAAAGCGGATTTTCTGAAGTTTTGTATTAAGGACAACGGCTGTGGCATGGACGAGGAATTTTTAAAAAATGTAATCAACCCATTTACTACGAAACGTACTACAAGAAAGGTTGGACTTGGTATTCCTCTTTTAAAACTTGCGGCAGAAAATGCAGACGGCGGAATTGATATAAAATCCAAGGTGGGCGTGGGAACTGAAATTTGTGCATGGTTTAAACATTCGCATATTGATAGACAGCCCCTTGGAAACATGGCAGATACCATGTTTACTCTTATAACTTCAAATCCTGAGCCGGATTTTGAATACGTTCATAAATATAATGATAAGGAATTTAAAGTAAGTACCCGTGAAATGAAGGAAATTTTGGGGGGCGTTCCCCTTAATAACATAGAAGTAAGCGGGTGGCTTTCAGCCTTCTTAAAAGAGGGCGAAAGCGAGCTTTATAGAAAGGATTGATAAATTTATGAAGAGCCTAGCAGATTTAGAGGCAATCAGAAAAAGAACTGTTGCCGGAGTGGAAATGAGAAAAGAAAATGACGGAACAAGAATAGTTGTTGGAATGGCAACCTGCGGAATTGCAGCAGGTGCAAGACCTGTTATGTCAGCTTTCGTTGAGGAAATTGCAAAGAGAAATCTTTTGGACGTTTCTGTTGTACAAACAGGCTGCGTAGGTATGTGCAGACTTGAGCCTATCGTTGAGGTTTATGCTCCCGGCAAGGAAAAGGTTACATATATTAAAATGACTCCTGAAAAAGCAAAGCAGGTTGTTGCAGAGCATATTGTTAACGGAAATATTGTGACTGATTACACAATAGGAAACGCTTGATTGTAGGAAAGGAATGGTTATAAAATGGATATGGTAAGAGGTCACATTTTATGCTGTGGCGGTACAGGCTGTACATCCTCAGGCAGTGAGAATATTATTGCAGAGCTTGAAGCCCAGCTTAAAGCAAACGGACTTGAAAAAGAAATTAAGGTAATCAAAACAGGATGCTTTGGTCTTTGTGCACTTGGTCCTATTTTGGTTGTATACCCAGAGGGTGCTTTCTACAGCAGAGTTGAAAAGGAAGATGTTAAGGAAATAGTTGAAGAGCATATCCTGAAGGGTAGAATAGTTAAGAGACTTTTATATCAGGAAACAATTGAAGAAGACACAATTAAGAGCCTTAATGAAGTTGATTTTTATAAAAAGCAACAAAGAATAGCACTTAGAAACTGTGGTGTTATTGACCCTGAAAATATAGACGAGTATATTGCTACAGACGGTTACAAGGCACTTGGTAAGGCGCTTACTGAGATGACACGTGAAGAGGTAATTGATGTGATTACTGCATCAGGTCTTCGTGGCCGTGGCGGCGGCGGCTTCCCAACAGGTCTTAAGTGGAAGTTTACATACAATGCAAAGGGCGACAAGAAGTACGTTGCATGTAACGCGGACGAGGGTGACCCGGGTGCGTTCATGGACCGTTCAGTACTTGAGGGCGACCCACATAGCATAATTGAAGCAATGGCAATTGCTGCATACGCTGTTGGTGCAGATGAAGGTTACATCTACATCAGAGCAGAGTACCCAATTGCAGTTAAGAGACTTGAAATTGCAATTGCACAGGCAAAGGAATACGGACTTTTGGGCGAAGACATTTTTGGCACAGGCTTTAATTTCAACCTTGAGCTCCGTCTTGGTGCAGGTGCATTCGTGTGCGGTGAAGAAACTGCTCTTATGACTTCTATCGAAGGTAAGAGAGGTGAGCCAAGACCTCGTCCTCCATTCCCTGCAAATTCAGGACTCTGGGCAAAGCCAACACTTCTTAATAACGTTGAAACTTATGCAAACATTGCACAGATTATAAATAACGGTGCCGAGTGGTTTAATTCTATTGGTACAGAAAAGAGTAAGGGTACTAAGGTATTTGCTCTTGGTGGTAAGATTAACAATACAGGTCTTGTGGAAGTACCAATGGGTACAACACTCCGCGAAATTATCGAGGAAATCGGTGGTGGTATTCCAAACGGTAAGAAGTTTAAGGCTGCACAAACAGGCGGACCTTCCGGCGGATGTATTCCGGCATCACTTATGGATACTCCGATTGATTATGACTCACTTATGCAAATTGGCTCAATGATGGGCTCCGGCGGTCTTATCGTAATGGACGAGGATAACTGTATGGTTGACATTGCCAAGTTCTTCCTTGAATTTACAGTTGACGAGTCATGTGGTAAGTGTGCTCCATGTCGTATCGGTACAAGAAGACTTCTTGAGCTTCTTACAAAGATAACAGACGGTAAGGGAACTATGGAAGACATAGACAAGCTTGAAGAGCTTTGCTATAACATTAAGGAATCTTCACTTTGCGGTCTTGGACAAACTGCTCCAAACCCTGTTCTTTCAACACTTAAGTATTTCAGAGACGAATATATTGCACACGTTAAGGATAAGACTTGTCCTGCAGGCGTATGTAAGGCACTTGCTAAGTACGTTATTGACAGAGATAAGTGTAAGGGCTGTAGTCTTTGTGCAAGACAGTGTCCTGTTGGTGCAATTTCCGGTAAGGTTAAAGAGCCGTTTGTTATTGATCCTGACAAGTGTATCAAGTGCGGCGTATGTATGAGCTCATGTAAGTTTGGAGCTATTTACAAAAAGTAAGTTGAAAGGATGAACAGAGCATAATGGATATGGTAAATTTAAAAATTAACGGTCAGGAAGTATCAGTTCCTGCAGGGTTTACAGTACTAGAAGCTGCTCGTGAGGTTGGTATTGATATTCCTACACTTTGCTATCTTAAGGAATATTCAGAAACAGGCTCATGCAGAATGTGCGTTGTTGAAATAGTTGGAGCAAGAGCTCTCCAGGCTGCTTGTGTGTATCCTGTAGCAGAGGGTCTTGAGGTTCTTACACACTCTCCAAAGGTAAGAAAAGCAAGAAAGGCAACTCTTGAGCTTTTACTTTCAAACCACGACAGAAAATGTCTTACATGTATAAGAAATCAAAACTGTGAGCTTCAAACTCTTGCAGATGAGCTTGGTGTAACAGACATAAGATACGAGGGCGAGATTATTCCAAGAGAGGTTGATGACCTTTCACCGTCAATCGTAAGAGATAACAACAAATGTGTACTTTGCCGCCGCTGTGTAAACGTATGTAAGAACGTACAAACAGTTGGTGCAATTGATGCAACAGAGAGAGGATTTAAGACACAGATTGCATGTGCATTTAATCAATCACTTGCAGAGTCAAACTGTGTAAACTGCGGACAATGTATTGCAGCCTGCCCTGTTGGTGCGCTTAAGGAAAAGGACAGCACAGACGACGTATTTGCTGCAATTGCAGACCCAGACAAGTATGTTATTGTACAAACAGCTCCTGCTGTTCGTGCAGCACTTGGCGAAGAATTCGGATTTGAAATGGGAACACCTGTAACAGGCAAAATGGCAGCAGCACTAAGACGTCTTGGTTTTGACAAGGTATTTGATACAGATACAGGTGCTGACCTTACAATTATGGAAGAGGGCACAGAGCTTCTTGACAGAATTCAAAATGGTGGAAAGCTTCCTCTTATTACATCTTGCAGCCCGGGTTGGATAAAGTTCTGTGAGCATAACTTCCCTGACTTTATTGACAATCTTTCAAGCTGTAAGTCACCACACCAGATGTTTGGTGCAATCTTGAAAACATATTATGCCCAAAAGCATAACATAGACCCTAAGAAGATGGTTGTAGTTTCTGTAATGCCATGCGTTGCTAAGAAGTTTGAATCATCAAGAGAAGAAATGGAAGCAAACGGTCTTAGAGATGTTGATATTGTTATCTCAACAAGAGAGCTTGCTAGAATGATTAAGGCATCAGGTATTAAGTTTGACAAGCTTCCTGATGAAGCATTTGACCAGCCATTTGTTGAGGCAACAGGTGCAGGTGTTATCTTTGGTGCTACAGGCGGCGTTATGGAAGCAGCTCTTAGAACAGTTGCAGAAATTCTTGAAGGCAAGACAATTGACAAGATTGACTATGAGATGGTACGTGGGACAGAGGGCATTAAGGAAGCTACTCTTAACATTGCAGGCAAGGATATAAGAATTGCTGTTGCACACGGTCTTGGAAATGCAAGAAAGCTATTAGAGAGCATCAGATCAGGCGAAAAGTCATACGAGTTTATTGAAATTATGGCATGTCCCGGCGGCTGCGTAACAGGCGGCGGTCAGCCAATAGTTTCTGCAAAGGGATACATGGACAAGGACGTTAAGGCAGAAAGAGCTAAGGCGCTTTATAGTGAGGATAAGAATGCTCCTATCAGAAAGAGTCATGAAAATCCTGATATTAAGCTTCTTTACAGTGAATTCCTTGAAAAGCCGGGTTCACATAAGAGTCATGAGCTTCTTCACACCAAATATGTAAAGAGAAACAGATTTTAATAAGAAAAGAGGTCGCAGGTAAATGCGACCTCTTTTTGTGTACAAAAAAACCGGAAAGATTTTACTCGTTTCCGGTTTATATTTTAATTATTCAGCAAAGTTTGACTCTACAAGCTCTACGAGGCTGTTTGCTGCTGCTTCTTCATCAACGCCGTCTGCAAGCACGCTGATTTTTGTGCCCTTGGTAATACCAAGAGAAAGCACACCAAGCAAACTCTTTGCATTTACTTTTCTTGCGTCCTTTTCAATCCAGAGACTTGACTTGAACTCGTTAGCTCTTTGTATAAAAAATGTTGCAGGTCTGGCATGAAGACCAACCTGATTATTTACGATAACTTCTTTAGAAAACATATTTCAATGCCCCCTTAAAATTTTTCAAACTTATGTCCCGATATACAGCGGACAATCTCGCAATTATATACCTATAGGATACTATATAATATTCCGCCCGTCAACTGTTTTTTTATAACATGCTGAATTTTCAGTAAAGAACACAAATTTAAAATTTGGTATTCTATTTATTTTCGGTGTTTTTACCAAGCAGATTTACTTGTTTTTATTACCGCTCTCAAGAAGCATTTCTCTTACCTGTGCTTCTATTTTAGCTGTAAATTCGGGGTTTTCTGACATATATTTCTTTACGTTGTCACGTCCCTGGCCAAGCTTTTCTCCGTCATAGCTGAACCATGCGCCGCTTTTCTTAATTATATCAAAGCCAACTGCAACGTCCAGAATATTTCCCTCTTTTGATATTCCTTTGCCGTACATAATATCAAATTCTGCTTCTTTAAATGGAGGTGCAACCTTGTTTTTAACAACTTTTACTCTTGTTCTATTACCAACAAGCTCACTGCCGTTCTTTATTGCTTCAATACGTCTTACGTCAAGTCTTACAGAGGAGAAGTACTTAAGTGCACGTCCGCCGGGAGTTGTTTCCGGATTTCCGTATACAACGCCAACTTTTTCTCTTAACTGGTTTATGAAAATAACAGATGTGCCTGTTTTTGATGTTATACCTGTAAGCTTACGAAGTGCCTGTGACATAAGTCTTGCAAGAAGACCTACATGGGAATCACCCATCTCGCCCTCAATTTCTGCCTTGGGAACAAGTGCCGCAACAGAGTCTACTACGATTATATCAATTGCTCCGCTACGAACCAGTGCTTCTGCAATTTCAAGTGCCTGCTCGCCTGTGTCCGGCTGTGCAACGATAAGGTTGTCTATATCAACACCAAGATTTTTGGCATAAACAGGGTCAAGAGCGTGCTCTGCGTCAATAAATGCTGCTTCTCCGCCCATTCTTTGTGCTTCTGCCACAACGTGGAGTGCTACTGTTGTTTTACCTGATGATTCGGGACCGTAAATTTCAATTACTCTTCCCCTTGGAACTCCGCCAACACCAAGTGCTGCGTCAAGTGTAAGAGAGCCTGTTGGAATTGCATCTACGGCTACGTTTGGAGCATCCCCAAGCTTCATGATACTTCCTACACCAAAATTCTTTTTTATATCCTTTATAGCTTCATCAATTGCTTTTAATTTTTCAGGGTCTTTTTGAATTTTTTCATTCATTTCCATAGTATAATTTCCTTCCCATAATATATAAAATTATTATACTATAAAAGCTCGTAAAAAGCAAGGTTTTTTAATAAAAAAAAGGAGCTTTTAAAAGCTCCTGTTTAAGCAACTACTACTTTAATTGCTACGTTATTACCCTTTTCGGAAACAAGCTTTTCCTTATAATCAACACCTTGATCATCCAGCTCCTGTATGAAGCTGTCAAAGTTGTCGCCTGTAAAGAAATAACAGCTGTTATCCTCTACAGAAATATATTTTGTTATAAGCTCATCTACTATTTCCTTATCTTTTGCGGCAATAAATAATGAACCGCTGCCGACTCCGTAATCCGCCGTATTGGATTTCTTAATTTTTACCTCAACACCGTCAAGAGATGACATTGTTGCAGGATTTGCCACTATAACACCTGTTTTTGTTGTTTCAAGAAGAGCAAATTCCTCTTCAAGATTACGCTTTTTAACAGGTACTTCTTCAAGGCTTACGCCGGATATTTCATAGGTCTTTTCAACACTGGATGCAAGTACTGTCTGGTTTTCCGGATTAAGATGTTCGGGAATTGCAGGTGCTTTTGTAACAACCGGCGATGTGATTACAACAGGTGCTTCTGTAGCAACCGGCGGCATAATCACATCCGATACAATCGCAGAAACCGGTGGTGTAACTACATCCGGTGTTTTTACCGGAGCATATGTGTCTTTTTTTACATATGCTTTTGCAGGTTCAACTGTGGGCGCTTGAGTTGTAGAAGCGGCGCCGCTGACAGCTTCGGGAGTTATGGACGGAATTTCAATCTTTTGTGTTTCTTCCGTTTCCACAACAGGTTGCAAGCCGACACTTGAATCAATAACAGGGGCGTTTGTAAAGTCCACCTTTTCTGCTCCCAGAACTGCTGCAAGAACAAGGCACGCAGCAACTGCAGAATATTTTCTGTAGCCCGCCTTTATAAAGGTTCTTGCTTTTGGCTTTGAAAGTTCCCTGTCTAGTCTCTCGTTTACAAGCTTGCTGAAATCGGCAGGAGGCGTAATATTATTCATACCATGCATTGCATCTTTAACCTGGCACGCAAGTTCATATTCTGCTTTGCACTTTTCACAGCTTTTTATATGCTCCATGAAAAGCTTCATTTCACTTTCAGAACATTCTTCATACACATATTTATCAATATTATAAAAAAACATGTCTTCCAAAGCTGTTGCCTCCTTTCTTTAATATACACGAAGATTTTATATCCTCACTATCTTAGACGCCTGAAGAATTAAAAAGTTCCCGTTTTTCCAAAATTTTTTTACGAAGGGCGCTCCTTGCCCTGTTTATTCTTGATTTGACTGTTCCGGCAGGGCACTTTAAAATCTCTGCAATTTTGTCATATGAAAGCCCTTCTATGTCACAAAGAACAAGTACTGTCCTAAATTCTTCCGATAGCTCCGCTATTGCCTCTCTTATCTGGTCCTTAAGCTCTAACTCCTCAAAACGCTCATGAGGCGATGAGGATTCGTCAGGAATTTCTATAGTTTCATTTTCCTCGTCTGATGGTGAGAAAATGCTGACGGTTTTTGCGCTTCTCATCCTCTTCCTTAAAAAATCTTTGCATACGTTTGCGCAAATTCTGTATATCCAGGTGGACAGTGAGGAATTTTCTTTAAAATTACCTATGCTTTTATAAACATTTATAAAAACTTCTTGTGAGGCGTCCATTGCGTCCTCTGTATCTGAAAGCATACCGTATGCAATGTTAATAACCTTGTTTTGATATTCCTCTATAAGTGTATTAAAAGCTCCACGGTCGCCTTTTTTTAAAAGCGTTACCAGCTCTTTTTCAGTCAATTCCTCACCTCCTTTAAATTTTGTTATAGATACTTTAATTATACTACATTTAACGAGGTATGTCAATGAATTAGAATTGAAACATTTTATGACATTTGTGAATTTTATTTAGTGTTGATTGACATACCCTTTGGGTTTGTGCTATAATGGTGTTTGAGGGGTGGATATATATGGAGAAATATGGTACAATACCAAAGAAATTTACAAAAGCATGGTGGGAATATTTTTGGGAGTATTACAAGTTGCATACAATAATAACTTTGTTTGTGATTTTTATGATTTCGTCACTTATTTATTCAAATGTTACAAGAACAAGGTATGATATGTATGTGTCATATGTTGGCACATCACCTTTTTTTGATATTTCAAGGGAGTATTTTGAAGAGCTTTTGGTTCCTGTAACAGAAGAAATAACAGAAAACGACAAAATTGATATTTCCTTTGACACATATTCCTTTGATGCGTCAGCTGAGCAGGACCCTGCAAATGCAGAGATGGTTTCCGCCATGACTATGAAGTTTATGGCAGAGCTTGAGGCAGGTGACTGTTATTTATATTTTATAACAAAAGGAAACCTTGAAGGCTATTACGGGTTAACAGATGGTATGGCTGATGTGTCCCTTTATGCAGAGGGCGCAGAAAACGTATATACAGATGAAAACGGGAGAGCCTGTGCAATTTCCCTTGCAGGTAATGAAAAGCTGACTAAAGCAGGTATTGATTGCTCCGATTTGTATCTGGCTGTACGAAGCCTTTATGAAAGAGATAAAAAGGACGAGAACAAAACAAAAATATATGAAAACTCTTTAAAAATTGCAGAATTTATTGTTGGAGAGTGAAACAAAAATGCCCTATACGGACAAGGAATTTAACGAAGAAGAGATTTTTCGGGCTTACAAAGAAACAAAGGACAAGAAGCTGAAGGATAAAATAATTGCAAAGTATATGTATATTGCGGAAATCCTTTCAAAAAGGTTTGCAAACCGCGGTATTGACTATGATGATATATTTCAGGTAGCGTGTCTTGGACTTGTGTTGGCAGTTGACAGGTACGAACATGATAAGGGTATAAAATTTGCCTCATTTGCAACGCCAACTGTTACGGGTGAGATAAAAAAATATTTCCGTGACAAAGGCTGCTTTATAAAAATTCCAAGAAAGCTCTATGAAATTTTTGTCCGTGCAGAGAAGCTGCGGCTTAGTATGGAGCCGGAAAAGTTTTCAAGGGCAGAAATTGCAAAGATATTAAATTTATCAGAAAAGGACCTTGCAGAAGCCTATGCTGTAGGTGATGTGGCGTTTATTCAGTCCCTTGAGCAGGAGGCGTACAGGGAGGGTAATTCCATGTACGGTGACACTCTTGGATTTGATGATAAGAATTTTTTGCTTATTGAAAACTCTGACTTTTTAAACTTTTGTATGAACTCTTTAAATGAACGTGAGCAGGAGTTTATAAACAAACGTTTTTACGAAGAAAAAACTCAGAGGGAAATATCGGAGCTTTGGGAAATATCCCAAATGCAGGTTTCGAGATTTGAAAAATCAATTCTTAAAAAACTTAGAAATTTGTACTATAAATAAAATTAAACAATTATTGTGCAAAACTGTTATAAAAGTTCGTCTTTTTTTTAACAAATATATTGTTCTATATAAATTTGAAAAATTTTAGGAAAAGTACTTTTAAAAAATGCTATTTAATGGTATAATAAATTTTAAGGGATAAAACGGAAATTTTCCGATTTTATAAGTTTTACAAAGTGTCAGGAGGTATTTATTATGACAACAAACAAAACAGTCCTTTCATGGATTGACGAAATGGCTGCTATGTGTGCCCCGGACAAAATTGTCTGGATTGACGGAAGTGACGAACAAAGAGACGCACTTCGCGCAGAAGCTGTTGAAACAGGTGAAATTATAAAGCTTAACCAGGAAAAGCTTCCAGGTTGCTACTACCACAAAACAGCTGTAAATGACGTTGCAAGAGTTGAGGACAGAACATTTATCTGTACTAAGACAAAGGAAGAGGCAGGTCCTATAAACAACTGGATGGATCCTGACGAAATGTATGCAAAGCTTAAGGCTCTTTATAAGGATTCAATGAAGGGCAGAACAATGTACGTTGTTCCTTATTCAATGGGTCCTGTTGGTTCACCATTCTCAAAAATCGGTATTGAGCTTACAGACAGCATTTACGTTGTTCTTAACATGATTATCATGACAAGAGTTGGAAGCGCTGTTGTAAAAGAACTTGGTGACAGCCCTGAATTTGTTAAGTGTCTTCATGCTAAAAAGGACGTTGACCCTGAAGAAAGATACATTGTTCAGTTCCCAGAGGACGCAACAATCTGGTCAATTAACTCAGGCTACGGCGGAAACGTTTTACTTGGTAAAAAGTGTTTTGCACTTCGTATTGCTTCATACCTTGGTATGAAAGAGGGTTGGATGGCTGAGCATATGCTTATCCTCGGTCTTGAAAATCCTGAAGGCGAAGTTAAATATATCTGTGCTGCATTCCCATCAGCATGCGGTAAGACAAACCTTGCAATGCTTATCCCACCTGAATATCTTCAGAAGAAGGGTTACAAGGTATGGACAGTGGGCGATGATATTGCATGGCTCAAGATTGGTCCTGATGGCAAGCTTTATGCTATCAACCCTGAAGCAGGTTTCTTTGGTGTTGCACCGGGAACATCTGTAAAGACAAACTTTAATGCTCTTGAATCAACAAAGAAGGATACAATTTTCACAAACGTTGGTCTTAACAACGAGGACCTTACTGTTTGGTGGGAAGGTCTTGACAAGAATCCTCCTGTTGATGCAACAGAGTGGAAGGGTGCAAAGGTTAACGGCCCTGAATATGTGGCTGCAGGTAACCCACTTGCTCATCCAAACTCAAGATTTACAGCTCCGGCAATTAACTGCCCATGCATTTCTAAGGATTTTGAAAATCCTGCAGGCGTGCCTGTATCTGCAATCGTATTTGGCGGCAGACGTGCTAAGTGTGCTCCACTTGTATATCAGTCAAGAGACTGGCAGCACGGAACATTTGTTGGTGCTATCATGGCTTCTGAAACAACAGCAGCAGCTGCAGGTGCAGTTGGTGTTGTAAGACGTGACCCAATGGCAATGAAGCCATTTGTTGGTTACAACATGGCAACATACTGGAAGCACTGGCTTGACATGGGTAAGAAGCTTGGCGAAAACGCTCCAAAGATATTCCATGTTAACTGGTTCAGAAAAGATGACGAGGGTAACTTCCTCTGGCCAGGATTTGGCGACAATATGCGTGTACTTCTCTGGATTCTTGACAGATGTGCAGGTAAGGTTGACGCTGACGAGTGTGCAATTGGTTATATTCCAAAGCTTGACGATATTGACATAACAGACCTTGATATGACAAGAGAGCAGCTTAAGAATATTCTTACAATTGATAACGCTGAATGGATTAAGGATATTGAAGATCCTGAAACAGGTATCAGAAAGTACTTTGCACAGTTTGGCGAACTTCTTCCTAAGGAAATGGAAGATGAGCTTAATACTCTTGAAGCTAACTTGAAGAAATAATAAAAGGAAATCCGCAATAATTGCGGATTTCTTTTTTTGTGTCGATTTATAATATATCTTTTTTATATTTCGACAACACACTCCGACAAGTTATTTCTCTCTTATATGGTACAATAGACATAATAATGTACCGGAAAGGAAAGAAATTAAGTCATGCCAAAGCTACAGAAAACACAAGCTACAGTAACGAAATTTATTAGAATGCCAACTCTTTCAGACGCAGTTCCAGCAAGTCTTTTATTTCTTGCAGCCCGATGTTCCCTTATGGGAATTAGTCCTTTTGCAACTGCTATGTTTGCCTCGGTATTTGACCTTAAAACAGGGTTTTTGGGTGTGGCGGTGTCGCTTTTTGGGTTTTTGTCCGTGGGCGCAGCAGAAGAAAGTGTAAGGTATATAAGTACAATGCTTCTTTTTTGGCTTTATACCAGACTAAAAACTGATTATAAGGAAAATGCATTTTTATCCTCCGCAGTGAGTGGTTTGCTTCTTTTTCTTAGCGGATGTGTGGTTATGGCATATTCCGGGTTTAACGTTTACAATATAGTTATCCTATTAATAGAAAGCCTTGTATGCTCTTTCTTTTACATACTATTTGAAAAGTCTACCGTACTTTTACGATACTCAAGCGCTGCTCCAAGGGAGCAGGAATACATTTCCGCGGCTGTGTGCGTAGGTGTATTTATTTCAGGTCTTGGAGGGGTGGTTATTCCGCCTGGCTTTGAGCTTTCCAAAATAATTACAGCTTATGCAATACTCTCTCTTTCTATGCATATGTCCCTTTCAGTTGCCGGAAGCTGCGGCGTTGCGGCAGGACTTATATGTAGCATGAACAGTCCACACGCTGTAACCCTTATGGGATTTTATGGAATTTCTTCTATGTTTGCAAATCTTTTGAGGGAGTTTGGTAAATACGGCGTTGCAATTGGGTTTTTAGGTGGTTGCGCCGCAATGACAATTTTTGTTGGAAACAGTGTGGCGGTATCTGCTTTTGAAATTGTTGCAGCGGCGGTTTTGTTTATTATAACTCCCAACAAAATACATAAATCTGTAGGTGTGTTTATAAAAAAGACATCTAAATCAAGCATTACAAATCCTGAAATTAAAGTGAGGGAATATCTTACGGAAAGACTTGCAGGTGCAAGTCATGCTTTTTCAAGACTTGCAAGTGTTTACAGGGGTGCTACGCAAAAAAAATTAAATTTATATAATAAGGATATTTGTACAGTCATTGATAAAACTGTTGACAGGGTGTGTTATTCTTGTCCTAACCATGACAGGTGTATGGAAAACGGAGGTGCCAACACTTACAGGATAATGTTTAATATCCTTGAAATAATAGAAAACAACGGATTTTGTAATACCTCCAATGCGCCAAGAGAGTTTATGGCTCTTTGCCAAAAGAGTGAAGCTTTTTTATCGGAATTTGCTCATGTTTATGAGATTTTTAAAAGAGAGGCAGTTAAGATAGGAGATTTTGTGAACAACCGTGACCTTTTGCTTCGTCAGTATGAGGAAATATCCGATATCCTTGCAGAATTTCATGATGAAATAACAACGGGATTTCAGGTATTGACACAGGAGGAAGAGAAAATTTCCTCAGAGCTTCTTCGCTGCGGAATATCTGTAAGGGATATTCGTGTTTTTGAAAATGCTATGGAGGAAACAGAGGTTTTTATTGGGCTTAACAGAAATTACGACAGAGAGTATATAGGAGAGCGTATTTCGGCGGCACTTGGTATAAAAATGGAGTACAGAAACAATATAAACGGTGGATTAATGAGGTTTTGTCCTGCCTGCGAGTATGATGTGGAATTTGGCATGAGCGGTATTGCAAAGGATAACAGAGCAATATCAGGTGACAGCCTTACAAGTTTTAGAGTTGGCAGAGATAAGTACTGCGTAATACTTTGTGACGGTATGGGCAGCGGAAGCGAGGCGGGACACGAAAGCAGAATAACTGTAAGACTCCTTGAGGAGCTGCTGCGGGACGGGTTTTCTCCAAGGTGTGCTATAGAGCTTGTTAACTCTTCATTGGCGTTGGGAGTTGAAAAAGAAAGCTTTAGCTCCGTGGACATGCTTTTTGTAAATCTTATGACAGGTACTGCAGATTTTTATAAAATAGGTGGCTGCAGAAGCTTTATAAAGCATGGAAAGACCGTAGAAACAATATTTTCTCCCTCCCTCCCTGTTGGAATACTTCCCCAGGTACATATTTCATGTATAAGCAAACAGCTGGAGGAGGGCGATGTTGTGGTTATGCTGTCTGACGGTGCGGAGGGGACGGGATTTGGATTTTTGTCCGGTGAGCGTATGAAAAAAATAATTTCTGATGATGAAAAGACAATGGACGATGTTGCCTCGGCTGTTATTGAAAGCGCAAAGCTTAAGGGAGTAAAAAGGGTTAAAGATGATATGACAGTTGCGGCAATTAAATTAAAAAAGGTTATTTAAATTGTAATTTATAAGAATTATAATTTTTCCAATAATCCTTGATAAAACATATAACTTTATTTATTATGTTCTTTTGTAACCAAAAGAACCAAAAGTTCCGGGGCTTTCGATTCCCCGGACCCCCAAACGACCATTGCATGGAGCTTGTAAATAAAGTCTTATTGGATGTTTTATAGCATCTGCCAATCTTCCAAAAATTTTATTCCTTTGTGCAACCGGACGCTAAGCCACTCGGCACATAGCCTCGGCGAGCATCCTTGCCTTTCAAATGAAGCGGAAGTATGATTGTTTGAAAGGCATTGCAGTCGGAAGAAAATTTTTGAAAGTCCAAGACTTCGGCACAGAAAATTACTTTGTCTTTGGGATTATTCAATCTGGGGACAAAAGGGTACGGTCCTTTTTTGTCATAAATTAAATTGTTCTAAAGTATTGATAATTTAAACTTATTGTGCTATAATAAATATGCTACAACTTTTTAATTACTTTATATTTTAATATTTATTTACACAAAGGGGTACGCTAATTTTGTAAAAAGCGTACACTCTTGTTTCGTCATGCCCTTTGTGTAAATATAAAGTAAGCTTGATTAAAAAGTGTGTAGCAACCTTTGAAACAGAGTCCCTGCGTTTTTTAGTGCGTGGCTCTGCTTTCGGGTAGGCTACGCACTTTTTTGATTTTAGGGGTATGATTATGAAAACAGTTACTTTTTGCGGTCATGGAAGTATTGACCCTGATCACAGGGAGACTATAATAAAAAATTTACATGTTGAAATTGAAAAAGCGATAAAAGATGGTGCAGAGGAATTTTTACTGGGTGGATATGGAAGCTTTGACATTATCAGTGCACATGTGGTTAAAGAACTTAAAACAAAATATCCCCATATAAAATCTATACTTGTAATTCCTTATTTAAACAGAGAATATGAAACGTCACTATACGACTTTACAGAATATCCGCCGATTGAAAAAACTCCCCTTAAGTTTGCGATTTCCAAGCGCAACGAATATATGGTTAATAAGGCTGATGTTGTTATTTCTTATGTAGTATTTTCATGGAGCGGTGCTGCAACAACCTTGGAGTATGCGCAAAGGAAAAAGAAGAAAATAATCTCTGTAATATAAAAGAGGTCTGCTTTTGCAGACCTCTTTATATATTAATAATTTTCTACATGAATTTCAAAATAGCTTTGAGGGTGTGCGCAGGTAGGACACAACTCCGGTGCCTTTGTGCCAACTACGAGATGTCCGCAGTTTCTGCACTCCCATACCTTTACTTCGCTCTTTTCAAAAACTTCAGCTGTTTCTATATTCTTTAAAAGTGCACGATAGCGCTCTTCGTGGCTTTTTTCGATTGCTGCTACAAGGCGGAACTTTTGAGCAAGTTCTGTAAAGCCTTCCTTTTCTGCTGTTTCAGCAAAGCCGGCGTACATGTCTGTCCATTCATAGTTTTCACCGTTTGCGGCTTCTACAAGGTTTTCTGCGGTATTGCCAATGCCTTCAAGCTCTTTAAACCACATTTTTGCGTGTTCCTTTTCGTTATCAGCGGTTTTAAGGAAAAGTGCAGCTATTTGCTCAAAACCCTCTTTCTTTGCCTTTGGAGCAAAGTATGTATACTTGTTTCTTGCCTGTGACTCTCCTGCGAAAGCCGCTTCAAGATTTTTTTCTGTCTCTGTTCCTGCGTATTTGTTTGCCATAAATATTCATTCCTTTCAAAAGAATTATTTTACATAATTATACCATTTTATTTTTGAGATTTCAAGTAGTTTATAAAAAATCCTTGACATAGAGCGTCCACAGGTGGTATAATAATACAGATACAAATTTTGGCGGAAGGAGAGAAAGAAATGCAAACAAAGAAAAAGAAACAGCTTACTTTCAGAGAAAAGCCGCTCTTTCGTTCGGGAAACACTCTTTATTACGGTGACCCAAGTGAGAGATATATTTTACAGCTTGACATAACAGAGACAAAACCTGTAAAGGATATACAGTGTGCGTCAAAGGTAAAAATAAAGGTTATTTCAAACACAGGAGACCTTGAAAATGCACAGGTTTTCCGTGAATCAGAAAAAGAGGACATTTACACTGCCCTGGACATTGGCAGTTGGTGGCTGAAAATGGCGCTTAGCAATTAAAAAATGGAGTGTTTTAACACTCCATTTTTTTATTGGTTATAACCGTTTGGATTATTCTTCTGCCATCTCCAAGAGTCTTGGCACATTCTTTCGATGCCATACTGTGCTTCCCAGCCAAGCTCTGCTTTTGCTTTTGTAGGGTCTGCAAAGCATTCTGCAATATCGCCCGGGCGGCGGTCAACAATTTTGTATGGAACATCTGCACCGCTTGCCTGTTTAAATGCTTCAACTATCTGGAGTACAGAGTAGCCGTTGCCTGTGCCAAGGTTATAAATATGCACTCCCGGCTTATCTGTGCAATGTTCAACAGTTTTTACATGACCGCAGGCAAGGTCTACAACGTGGATATAGTCACGCACACCTGTGCCGTCAACTGTGTCATAGTCGCTTCCGAAAACAGAAAGTTCCTTTAATTTGCCAACTGCAACCTGTGTAATATATGGAAGAAGGTTGTTTGGTATTCCCTTTGGGTCCTCGCCCATTGTTCCGCTTTCGTGTGCGCCAATTGGGTTAAAATAACGAAGAAGTGAAACAGAGAGCTTTGGATTTGCCTTTGTAACGTCTGTTAAAATGTCTTCTATCATCAGCTTTGTTGAGCCGTATGGGTTTGTGGTTGAACGTGGAAAATCCTCTCTTATGGGCACAGTTTTTGGAGTTCCGTAAACTGTTGCAGAGCTTGAGAAAACGATATTGTTTACATCATACTTTTCCATAAGCATAAGAAGATTTAGTGTACCTGTTATGTTGTTATGATAGTATGTGATGGGTATTTGTGTTGACTCGCCAACAGCCTTCAATCCTGCAAAGTGGATTACAGAATCAAATTTATGGTCGATAAATGCCTGCTCCATTGCATCAATGTCAAGCATATCAACCTTGTAGAAAGGAAAATCCTTTCCTGTAATTTTTTTAACTGCGTCAAGGGATTTTTCACATGAGTTTGAAAGGTTGTCAAGTACAACAATTTCATAGTCCCTGTTCAAAAGTTCAACGCATGTATGGCTGCCGATATATCCTGCTCCGCCTGTTACTAAAATCTTCATTTAATATTCCGTCCTTTCCAAATTTAGCTTGTAAGATAATGTCATAAGAGAATCTGTGATATGTACGTTTTCTATTGCCACTTTCTTATTTGTTTTTATTTCTGTGTACGCAAAGTTTAAAATTCCACGTACCCCTGCGTTTATGACACGGGTTGCAATCTCTTGCACATGATCTTTTGGTATTGCAATAATTGCCACATCAACTCTGTTTTCAGAAATAAAGCTTTCAAGATTTTTTATGTCATATACGGCTTTGCCGTTTACCTCTTCGCCTATTACTGATGGACTATTATCAAACATAGCAAGTATGTCAAAGCCACGTCTTTGTATAGAGTCGTGGTTTGCAAGGGCTTTGCCCAGATTACCTGCACCGATAATAATGGCAGTATTACCTTTTTTTACGCCTAAGATATCTCCTATGGTGCTGTGAAGATATTCTACATTATATCCATAACCCTGCTGTCCAAAGCCTCCGAAAAAATTAAAATCTTGCCTGATTTGTGAAGCTGTTACGTTCATTTTCTGGCTGAGCGCTCCGGAGGAAATGCGTTTTATATCCATCTTAAGCAGCTCACTTAAATATCTATAGTATCTCGGAAGTCTTTTTATTACAACGTCAGGGACTTGTTTTTCGTAAATTCCCATATGTTTCCTCTTTTCCTCATATATGCCAATATAACAATGGTAAAAATTCACTCGATTGTTCTATATTATTTTATACAAAATACAGCGATTTGTCAAGTGCTGAGGGCTGTAAAATTCCTTTTAAATAAATTTTAATTTGAAAATGAAATCTTTGCTGTGCACCTTATCATTTTACGCTGCATAGTATACAGTAGTGAGAGGCGGCAAGCCGCTTTCTCATGACTTTCTCGTAAGGAGTGATAATAGTGGGACTTTTCGGAGGTTGCGGAAACAATAATGACCAGTGGATCTGGGTATTAATTATTATTGTTCTCGTTTTTTCATGCGGTGATAGTAATCTTTTCGGCGGTAACAACTGCTGTGAGTGTCGTGAGTCACGTAATGACTGCTGCTAATAGTGGCTACGGAGGTGTTGCCTTTGGCAACACCTCCTTTAAAATTTGACAGACTATGGAATTTGTGATAAAATTACTGTAATTAGCAAGGAGGCGGAAAATATGGTTAACATTGGAAATGACTGGGACAAGATACTTGACGGTGAGTTTGACAAAGAATACTACAAAACTCTTCGCACATTTTTAAAATCGGAGTACAAAAACCATATTATTCACCCATCTATGCACGATATTTTCAATGCCCTTAAGCTGACGTCATATTCAGGCACAAAGGCGGTTATTATAGGACAGGACCCATACCACGGGGAAAATCAGGCACACGGACTTGCATTTTCTGTGCAAAAGTCGGTACCCATACCCCCCTCGCTTCTTAATATGTACAAGGAGCTTAATCACGAGCTTGGATGCTACATACCAAACAACGGGTTTTTGGAAAAGTGGGCAAAGCAGGGAGTGCTGCTTTTAAACGCTGCCCTTACTGTTCGTGACGGTATGGCAAATTCACACAGGGGCAAGGGTTGGGAAATTTTTACAGACTGCGTAATTGAAAAGCTTAATGCACGTACGGAGCCGGTTATTTTTCTCCTTTGGGGGAATAATGCTAAGGAAAAGGCGCGGCTTATAAAAAACCCCTGCCACCACATTCTTACAACTGTTCATCCAAGTCCTCTCTCTGCCAGTCGTGGATTTTTCGGCTGCGGACATTTTGCAAAGACAAACGAGCTTTTAAAGGAAATGGGTAAAGAGCCAATTGACTGGCAGATAGAAAATATTTAAGGAAAGGCTTATGTATTATGAAAAAGCTGCTTATATTAGACTCTAACAGTATATTAAACAGGGCGTACTACGGAATAAGATTTCTTTCAGCTTCTGACGGAACCCCCACTAATGCAATATACGGATTTTTAAATATTTTATTTAAGCTGATAAACGAGGAAAAGCCTGATTTTATATGTGGTGCTTTTGACCTTAAGGCTCCTACCTTCCGCCATAAAATGTACGGAGAGTATAAGGCAGGCAGACGTCCCATGCCTGATGATTTAAAGGTGCAAATGCCATATGCACGCGAAATTTTGTCGGCTATGGGTGTACCTGTTCTTGAAATTGAGGGATATGAGGCAGACGATATTATAGGAACTGTTTCTGCAATTTGCGACAGGGAAAATATAAAATGCCTTATTGCAACAGGGGACAAGGACGATTTGCAGCTTGTTTCTGACAATACAAATGTTATTTTGACCGTTTCACGTATGGGAAAAAGTGAGACTGTTTGCTATGGAATAAAGGAAGTAAAAGATAAATATAATGTAACACCAACAGAGTTTATTGATGTGAAGGCGCTTATGGGAGACCCCTCGGATAATATACCGGGAGTTGCGGGAATTGGTGAAAAAACTGCCACAAAGCTAATTGCAGAGCACCACTCAATTGAAGCACTTTATGAAAATATAGAAAGCTCCGGAGTAAAGGGTGCAACCCTTCAAAAGCTAAAAGACGGAGAGGAAAGTGCAAAGCTTAGCAAAGAACTTGCGAGAATTTGCCGAAGTGTGCCAATTGAATTTGACTTAAGCAGCTGTTCTTTTTCAGAAGATGAGCTATCAAAGAGGGAAGAATTTATAAAGCTGCTCGAAAGATTAGAGCTTAACTCCTTTATTAAAAAGCTTGGGGGAGTGAAAAAAACTGTCACAAACTTTTTTGAAAATCAAAAAGCTGCAAAAAGCATAGAA
Organism: Clostridia bacterium; assembly: GCA_045644665.1. Classification (GTDB taxonomy): domain Bacteria; phylum Bacillota; class Clostridia; order UBA1381; family UBA1381; genus RGIG9115. The sequence goes on along the minus strand of JAZRHH010000045.1, from coordinate 47,949 downwards.
GGCCTTGGGAACAAAATCTCCTGTGTTATAAAAAGAACCGGAAAAGATGTTGAGGCAGCAGCTTTTTCTGACGGACGGGCAGTATATTCTGTGTACGGCGGAGAAAGCGAAAGAGTATTAAAATCTGTACTTAAAGACAATACCAAGCAAGTCTATATGTTTAGTATGAAAGAGGATTATGTTGCTCTGTCGGATAGGCTTGAATTTACAAATATAAAGGCAGACCTTGCAATTGCTGCATACCTTTTGAACCCGTCAAAGAGCGAATATACAGTTTTTGGAGCGCTTAAGGATTATATAGGTGCGGAGCCTCCCGAAGAAAAAGAGACAAACACTCAAATGAGCCTTTTTGATGATGAAAAAAGCGCAGACGATACACTTGAAAAAACGGCATTTTCTATAATTCCTATTTGGGAGGTTATGGAAAAAGAGCTTAAGGAAAAAGGTCTTGATAATCTGTTTTACGAGATAGAAATGCCCCTTGTTTTTGTCCTTGGTGATATGGAAAAAGAGGGCATAACCGTTGATACAGCGGAGCTTGATAAATTTGGAGCAAAGCTTGAGGCAGATATTGGGAGGCTGACGGAGGAGATATATTCTCTTGTGGGAGAGGAATTTAATATAAACTCTCCAAAGCAGCTTGGACCAATACTTTTTGAAAAGCTGGAGCTAAAGCCTGCAAAGAAAACCAAAACGGGATACGCTACCGGTGCAGAGGTTCTTGAAAAGCTAAGGGGCAAACACCCTGCTGTTGAAAAAATTCTCGAATACAGGCAGCTTACAAAGCTAAAGAGCACATACTGTGACGGACTTAGCACTGTGGTGGACAAAGAAACCGGAAAGATACATTCTATGTTCAACCAAACTGTAACCGTAACAGGCAGACTAAGCTCTGCAGAGCCTAATCTTCAAAATATTCCTGTAAGAACAGCTCTTGGACGTGAAATAAGAAAAATGTTTATAGCAGGAGAGGGGAATGTACTCCTTGACGCCGACTATTCACAGATTGAGCTGCGAATTCTTGCACACCTGTCAGGCGACAAGGTTATGACAGAGGCTTATAAAAACGGAGACGACATACATTCAGTTACGGCCGCGCAGGTTTTTGATGTGCCACTTGAGGAAGTAACATCAAAAATGCGCAGCTTTGCAAAGACAGTTAACTTTGGAATAGTGTATGGCATGGGAGAGTTTTCTCTTGCCCAGGATTTAAAAATTCCAATTGGAGAGGCAAAAAAATATATAACAAACTATAAAGCGCGGTACTCGGGAATGAATGAGTATCTGGAGGAAACAAAGGAAAAAGCAAAGGAAGAGGGATTTGTTCGTACTCTTTACGGAAGAGTGCGTTATATACCGGAGCTTCGCTCGCCAAACTTTAACATTCGCTCCTTTGGTGAAAGGGCAGCTTCAAACGCACCAATACAGGGAACAGCGGCGGATATTATAAAAATTGCCATGGTCCGTGTTCACAAAAGGCTTAAAGAGGAGGGACTACGCTCGAAGCTTATTCTTCAGGTACATGACGAGCTTATTTTAGAGGTGCCGGAGGAAGAAATTTCAAAAGCTGAAAAGGTGCTCCGTGAGGAAATGGAAAATGCGGCACAGCTTTCTGTTCCTCTTGCGGTAGAAATGGCACATGGAAAGAGTTGGTATGATGCAAAATAAATATCTGTTTGGAATAACCGGCGGAAGCGGCTCGGGAAAGTCCACCGTTTCCGAAATGTTTAAAGTTCTTGGCTTTGAAATAATAGACTGTGACATTATTGCAAGGCAGGTGACCATGCCGGGGGAAGAATGCCTTGAAAAGCTGAAAGAAGAATTTGGAGCGGATATTACAGATAAAGATAACGTTCTTCAAAGAAAAAAACTTGCAGATATTGTTTTTACAGACGGTGAAAAGCTGCAAAGATTAAATGAAATTACTCATTATTATATACTTGAGCGTATTTTTGATTTAGCCGAAAAATCTTCTTCCGGTATGATTGGAATTGACGGCGCTGTGCTTTTTGAAAGCGGCGTTACAAAAAGCTGCCGTAAAGTAATTGGTGTACTTGCAAACATGGATACAAGGCTTCGGAGGATACAGGAAAGAGACAAAATTTCGGAGGATGCGGCAAGGGCGAGAATAGGCTCTCAAAAAGAAAATAAATTTTATATTGAAAATTGTGATTATTTAGTGTATAATAATGGTAACAGGGATGATCTTGAAAAGAAAGTAAAGGAGGTTGCTGAACAATTAAGAATAGACGAAGAAAAAAGAAAAGCTGCACATTAAAAAAACTTGTATTTGTAGCTTTGGTAGTTGCAGCTGCTGTACTTGGAGTTGTTACTTGTAAAAATCTTTTATATCCTCTGGACTATGAGAATATTGTAACAAAATATTCACAGGAATATGAGTTGGATCCACACCTGGTAATGGCAATAATAAAAGCAGAAAGCAATTTTATTGAGGATGCACATTCAGGAAAAGCAAGCGGTCTTATGCAGCTTACAGACGACACGGCGGACTGGGTGGCACAGCAGCTTGGGAAAGATGCAGACGAAATTGAACTTAACAACCCGAGGGATAATATAGAGCTTGGCTGTTATTACATAAGATATCTTATAGATTATTATGAAGGAAATGTTGACGTTGCACTTGCTGCATATAACGGAGGAATGGGTAACGTTGACAAGTGGCTTGAAAATAAAAAATATTCTGATGACGGTAAAACCTTAAAAAACATACCATTTAAGGAAACAAGGGAGTATGTAAAAAAGGTAAATGCCGAAAAAGAAGTTTACCAGAAAATGATGTCTAAGGAAGCACGCCTTGGACAATAATATAAAAGAAAGGAATGAAATTTATGGAAAAGAAATCATTGGTTATCGGCAGAGAATTTGGCAGCGGAGGCTACGATATAGCAAAACGTCTGGCAGAAGAGCTTGGCTACAACTTCTATGATAAGGAAATTGTGGAGCTTGCAGCAAAGAAAGGTAATTTTAACGAAGAAGCAGTTAAGAAGATGGACGAAAATGCAAAAGGCAGCTTTTTGTATTCTATTGCAATGGGCAACTATTCTGTAGGTACTCTTGGAGGACCTATATATTATGATATTCCCATAAATGACAAGCTGTTCCTTGCACAATCAGAAATTATTAAAGAGCACGCAGAAGAAGGTCCATGTATATTTGTTGGAAGATGCGCAGATTATGTTCTAAGGAATGCAGAAATTCCGCATCTTAGTGTTTTCCTTTATGCAAATATGGATTATAAGGTTAAGCGTGTAGCCCAGAGACTTGGTCTTACTGAGCAAAAGGCAAAGGATAAAGTTATAAAGACAGAAAAGCAAAGACGTTCTTATTATGATTACTATACAAACGGTACATGGGGACAGATGAAAAATTATGATTTGTGTCTTAATACAGCTGTCCTTGGCAACGAAATGTGTCATGATCTTATTATGAAAGCTCTTTGTGAGTAATTCGGAGGCTTTTTGTGATTATAGAATTAATGAAAAGTATAATCCTGGGTCTTGTTGAGGGTGTCACAGAGTGGCTGCCTATAAGCTCTACAGGACACATGATACTTGTTAATGAAATTATAGGAAATAAAGACGGGTTTACTGCGTCAGACCTTTACCTGTATGTTATACAGCTTGGTGCAATACTTGCTGTTGTGACGCTGTATTTTAAAAAGCTAAATCCCTTTGCACCATCAAAAACTTCCGATGAAAAAAAGGATGTATGGAGTATGTGGTTTAAAATAATCACAGCCTGTATTCCTGCGGCGGTGATAGGGCTGGTTCTTGACCCCATAATGGAGCGCTTTGAAAACTGGCAGGTAGTGTCTGCCATGCTTGTTATTTACGGAATAGCGTTTTTGTTTATAGAAAAAAGAGAAAAGAGCGCAAAGGTTGCTTCTATATCCGAGATGTCCTATAAAACAGCTCTTATAATTGGTATGTTTCAGGTGCTTTCAATTATTCCGGGCACGTCAAGGTCAGGTGCCACAATTCTTGGTGCAATGATTGTTGGATGTTCAAGGGCAGCAGCGGCGGAGTTTTCATTTTTCCTTGCCATTCCTGTAATGCTTGGAGTGAGTTTTTTAAAGGTTTTAAAGTACGGACTTAATATGGGCATGGAAAATGCCATAATATTGATAACCGGTATGGCTGTTGCATACATAACATCTATGGTTTCTATAAAGTTCCTGATGAGCTACGTTAAAAACCATGATTTTAAGGTGTTTGGATGGTACAGGATTGTTCTTGGAATACTTGTAATACTGTATTTCTTATTTGTGGGGTAAATTAAATGATAAAGGATTTTTTAATTGCAGCAGGAAATTTTAAAAAGTATGGAAAGCTTACAAAAAACAGCGGATGGAGAGTAGCAGGCTATCTTGCTGTGCTTCTTATAATTTGCAGCATTGGTGCCGCTATAGTTCCTACTATAAAAATAGCAAATGCATTTGGAACGTTTTTTAAAGAGGAGCTTCCTGAATTTACAATCTCAAATGAGGGACTTGAAATTGCAGAGGATTTTGGCTTTGAGCTTGCGGGAGTAAAGGTATTTATAACCGGCTCAAGAGAAGTAACCCAAGAGGAATTTGGTGATAATGTAAGCGGAGCTTTATTTGATGCAAATTCTGTTATTATAAGGAACATGGGTGAAACTGCAGAGTTTTCCTACAACGAATTTAATACGGAAAATGAAATTTTTAAGTTTTCCAAAAGTGACCTTAATTTGCTAAGACCGTTTATGAACGTGTTTAAGGCTTCCCTTGCAATTGCTATGGCAATTTCATTTATTATTTCCTATTTGTTTAATGGACTCTTTATCGGTCTTATATCCATGGTTATGGCGGCAATATTAAAGGTAAAGAAACCTTTGGGAGAGCATATAAAGGTTGCTATGTATGCAAAAACCCTGCCGACTGTTGCAGGTGCTATTTTAAATCCATTTGGATTTTTCCTGCCACCGTTTATAGGCACTATATATGTACTGGTAATTATATTTCTTTATTTAAAGACAGAAAGGGATATGGATGTCCCACCTGAATTAGAATAAAAAAAATCGCAAGTTTTACTTGCGACTTTTTTTGTTCTATGTAAAAATCTTTAGTTTTCCTGCATTTTAGCAAAACATTCACTGCAATATACAGGCTTGTCATTTCTTGGCTGGAAAGGAACTTTATCAACCTTGCCACATGATGCACATGTGATTTCATACATCTCTCTTGCCTGTCTTATGCTATTTTTACGTGCAATACGACATTCCTTGCATCTTGTTGGCTCGTTTTCAAAGCCTTTTTCTGCATAAAATTCCTGTTCGCCTGCTGTAAAAACAAACTCAGCTCCGCAGTCTTTACATACTAATGTTTTGTCTTCGTACATTGGTTTTACCTCACTTTAAAAAAATAATCTTGCCCCGGTCGGATTTGCACCGACAACAACTACTCCTGCTTTACTCTCTTAAGCTACACGGGCATATAAATTTTGCATCCAATACCGTGTCAGCCTTTGCGATAATAATCATTTTGTGTGCCGGTCAAATTAGGGCAAGGTTTTTTAAAATTTTAAACACTGTGTATAAAAATTATTGGTATTAGTGTGTGTTTAGTATATCACACTACCCTTATTTTGTCAATAGAAAACAGGAAGCATTTAACAGATATGTTCTATTATTTCAAAATGTTTAGTGCATTTTATACAAAGTCCGGCACGGTATTTGTGCAATTAAAATATTTATTTTACTTGAAGCCTTATTCTGTCTGCTACCATAGCAATAAATTCTGAGTTTGTTGGCTTTCCTTTATATGTTTGTATTGTATATCCAAAAATCTCGTTCATTGTTTCCTGATGTCCTCTTGTCCATGCCACTTCTATAGAATGGCGGATTGCTCGCTCTACACGGCTCGATGTTGTCCGGTACTGCTTTGCAATTTCCGGATACAATCTTTTTGTAATGTAGTTTAACATATCCATATTTTCCACAACCATCATTATAGCTGTTCTTATATAATGATACCCCTTTATATGAGCAGGTACACCCAGGTCATGTATAATATCTGTTACTATTGTTTCAAGGTCTGCATCGGTTTTTATTGCCTGTGCATTTTCTTTTTCGTGAGGAGTATCCCCTGCAAGTGCCTTTATTACATCTGATATTGCTTGTGGTGTTTGTGGTTTAAGGAGAAAATGCTTTGCTCCCATATTAAGTACAGTTTCCATGGTTTTGTCATTTCCGCTGAGGGACATACAAATTATTGTTGTTTTATTAAAATCTGTATTCTTGCCGGCTGCTCTTTTTAAAAGGCCTATTCCGTCAAGCTTGGGCATAATAATATCCAGTATTACAACATCAGGGTCTACCGCCTGAAAAAGTGTCCATGCTTCCTCTCCGTCATAAGCTTTATAAATTTTTGATGCATAGGTTTCACCGGACAGAAAATCTGCCAACTTGTCTGTAAATGTTTTATTATCATCTACAATTAAAATATTTAGTTTCTTGGTCATAGTATCATTTCCTTTCTTTTTACCAATTATTGTCAATTTGTAAATATATTACCATGCTTTTACATGAGTGTCAAACAGGACAAATTTTTCGTAAATCATGTAAAATTACAGTTCTAAAATATGTATATTATGTAAAATTATATAATATTACTATTTTTTTCTAAAATATACGTCAAAATTTAAATTTTTAAATTTTTGTTTTATTATGTAAAACCATGGAATATGAAAAACATTTTACGACAGCCTCCTTCGACAGCCTTTTACACCTGGTTTGTGTATAATGTAATTATAGAGGTGACTGAAGTTGATTTTTTATATTGATATTGCAATTTTTAGCTGTTTTATACTTAATTTCTTATGTCTTGATACGGCAAAAAGAATATTTAAAATTCCAAAACGAAATACCTACATATTTTTTGGCTCACTTCTTTTATCGGCTCTGACAGTAGTATGTTTTTTTGTCCGATATATCAGGATAATTTATTTTTTCTTATACTTTGGCACTATAGCTATTATATTTGGAAAATGCAGATTTGCCGAAATTGTTCGTAGAGTTGGAATATGTATTTGCATAAGCCTTTTGTATTGTGCACTTATGCTTTGTCTTATTCCTGCGGATAAGTTATGGATTGTAAACGGGAGGGGCGGAGCTTTTTTTGTGCCGGAGGATATATACTTTTACACTCCTATTTTGCTTGTTTATGTGATTACAAGGCCTATTTTATATCTCGTATCAAACAAAAAACGGCTGTTTAGCGTAAAACTTGTAATTGACGGTCAAACGGCAATTACTGATGCAATAGTAGATACAGGAAATTCACTTCGTGACAGAGAAACTCTTGCTCCTGTAATAATAGCAGAGCGAAGCCTGTTTGATGAAATTTCTGCCACGCCCAAAATTATTGGATACAGGAATATTGGTGCAGAGCGTGGATTTACAAAAATATATCCTGTAGAAAAGCTGTATCTTACAGAGGAGCATAAGGAATACGAGAATTTGTATGCAGCCTTTGTTGAGCGTCCTTTGAGTGAAAAAGGAAAATACAGAGTGCTACTTAATAATTCATTTGATTTATAGAAAGGGAATCTGATATGTTAAAGTTTTTTAGTAATATAAGAACAAGCTTTTTTTATCTTTACGGCTCTTTTGATAAATTGCCGGAAGATATATATTATATAGGAGGCAGCGATATTCTGCCACCGCCTCTTGAAAAGGAGGAGGAAAAGAGTGCTATTGAAAAGCTAAAATATGGTGATGAGTCTATTCGCTCAATTCTTATAGAAAGAAATTTAAGACTTGTGGTTTATATTGCCAGGAGATTTGAAAATACAGGGATTTATGTAGAGGATTTGATTTCTATAGGGACTATTGGACTTATAAAGGCAATAAACACCTTTAATCCTTATAAAAATATTAAGCTTGCCACATACGCCTCAAGATGTATAGAGAACGAAATTCTGATGTATCTAAGAAAAAACGTAAATTCCAAAACCGAGGTTTCCATTGATGAGCCGCTGAATGTGGATTGGGACGGAAACGAGCTTTTGCTTTCCGATATTTTGGGAACGGATGATGACAGTGTATACAGGAACATAGAGGAACAGGTGGAGAAAAATTTATTATTATCTGCACTTGATAACCTCCCCTCGCGTGAGCGGAAAATTATGCAGCTTAGATTTGGCCTTGGAACTAACGTGGAAAAGACCCAAAAAGAAGTGGCAGATATGCTTGGCATATCTCAGTCATACATATCAAGACTTGAAAAAAGGATAATAGGAAGATTAAAGAAAGAAATTACTAAAATGATATAAAGGGGTTTATATAAAAAAGCTCCGCAAAGTTTTGCGGAGCTTTTGTTATTAGCATGATATACCTGCGTTTTGAAGCATCTTTTGTACAGCCTCGTTATCCTCTACACGAAGAACAACACATGGGCCGCTATTTCTGGAGAAAAAGGCATATGAGTATTCTATACTTACATTACTGTCTGCAATGACAGACAAAATTTTTGTAAGGCTTCCCGGCTCGTCAGGTACATTTGCTGCAAGAACAGGTGTTGATGTACATGGCCAGCCTTTTTCTGTGAGGAGAGCTTTAAGCTCTTCCGGCTTGTCAACGATTATACGGGCAATGCCGTAGTCTTGTGTTTCTGCAATTGAAAGAGCCTCAAGGTCGATTTTATTTTCAGCTAAAAGATTTACAAATTCAGATAGCTTTCCGGGTTTGTTTTCAAGAAAAACAGAAATTTGATTAATTATCATAAATAACGCCTCCTTTTTAATAAAGCTTACGGTTGTCAATAATACGAACTGCTTTGCCCTCGCTTCTTGTAATTGACTTTGGTGCAACAAGGTGTACCTTTGCTGCAATACCAATCATTGACTTAAGGGCAAGGACAAGTTCTTTTTCTATACCTGAAATTTTTGAAACAGAGTCAGAGAAGAGCTCTGCCGGCATTTCCACATTAATATCCAGGGTGTCGCTGTTGTTTACTCTGTCTACAATTATCTGGTAGTTTGAGGTCATTCCGTTATTTAGAAGAACGGTTTCTATCTGTGATGGGAATACATTTACGCCACGGATAATGAGCATATCGTCAGAGCGTCCCATTGGTTTTGACATACGTATGTGGGTTCTGCCACATGAACAGGGTTCTTCGTTTAAAACGCATATATCTCTTGTACGGTATCTTAACATTGGAAATGCTTCCTTTGTAAGAGCTGTGAACACAAGCTCACCCTTTTGACCGTAGGGAAGAACTTCCTCTGTTACAGGGTCAATTATTTCTGCAATGAAGTGGTCTTCGCATATATGCATGCCTGCCTGTGCGCTACACTCATATGATACTCCCGGTCCTGAAAGCTCTGTAAGTCCGTAAATGTCATAGGCTTTGAGTCCAAGCTTTGCTTCTACATCACGGCGCATTTCCTGTGTCCATGCTTCTGCACCAAAGATACCTGCCTTTAATTTGAGCTGGTCACGAATTCCTGCTTCAATTGCTGATTCTGCAAGATATGCAGCATATGATGGTGTGCAGCAAAGGATTGTAGAGCCAAGGTCTGTCATGAACTGTAGCTGACGGTCTGTGTTTCCTGAAGACATAGGAAGTGTAAGACAGCCGACTTTGTGTGAGCCGCCGTGTAGTCCTGAACCACCTGTGAAAAGTCCGTAGCCGTAGCAAACCTGACATACATCTTCATCTGTACCTCCGGCAGCCATGATTGCACGGGCACAGCAGTCTTCCCAAAGGTCTATATCGTGTTGGGTGTAAAATGCAACAACTCTTTTTCCTGTTGTACCTGATGTGGAATGAATTCTTACACAGTCCTTAATAGGTTTTGCAAGAAGTCCGTAAGGGTATGCATCTCTAAGGTCACTTTTGCTTAAAAATGGCAGCTTATGTAAATCCTGAATTCCATGAATGTCATCAGGAGTAATGCCTTTTTCAATCATTTTTTCACGATAGTAAGGAACATTTTCGTAAACGTGCTTTACTTGTGCTACAAGTCTTTCGCTTTGAAGTTTTTTAAGTTCCTCTCGTGGCATTGTTTCAATTTCTTTTTGATAGTAATTTGCCAATTTTGGTCACCACTTTCTAAATATTTACTTTTAACTCTGAAAACAAAAAATCCACCTGTCTTTTTACTAAGCAAAAGAGCGGTGGACTTGTATTATCCGGTTAAAAATTAAGCCGATATAATGCAACAATCCATCGCGTTAATAAACATAAAGCCAAAATATAGGTTATGTAGCATTATACCCACTGTCCTTTCAAAAAAATTATTATATAGACTATAACACAAACAAAATGGTTTGTCAAGTATAAATTTGAAAAATTTTAGTAAAAAATTACATGAATATATTTTTTGTAAAAGTCAAAAATATTATTGTAGCAGAGATGCTGCTTTATATAAATTATTTTTGGGAGGAATTTAGCAATGGGAAATTGTTCAAATGCAAACGAATGCATTAAGTGTACAGTAACACAATGTGCTCATCACTGTCAGGACAAAGATTACTGCTCACTTAATTCTGTTTCTATCGGAACACATGAAATGAATCCTACAATGGTAGAGTGTACAGATTGTAATTCATTCCAGAAAAAGTAATTTAAAAAGAAGCTGTAAAAAACTGAGTTTTTTACAGCTTCTTTTCCTCTTATATTATGAGAAGCTTCTTATATAATATCGAAGTACACTGTCTGCTACTGTGTTGGGGTAGCTCATAATTAAAAGGTCATCAAAACCTGTAACGTTATAAAAGTCATTTATGTCAAATTCTTCTGTATAACCGTTTGCTCCGTTAAAGCAACGAATATCTACAAGATACACATACTCGTAATTAGCAGCTGCCCATGTGGAGAATGCGTTGGCGTAAGAGTCTTTTATAATACAAAGAGTTAAGCCGTTAGACAGGTCTTTGTTGTGTATTTTCGTAACAGGCACGTCTCCGCCGATAAATGTAGAATAAGTTTTAATATTATCGTTTATAAGAGGTCCTGTTGCTACATGTTTTTGAAGTGCACAGTCATTATAAACATCCTTAGTTATTGTATAAGGCGGAATAAATCGCTCCAGTGTTTCCCCATAATTGTTTATAAGTGTTGCACCCATTGTTCCATTCATTAAGCCTGCAAAGGAACCTACAACATTTTTTGTGTTGTTTTGAGGGAAGTAGTCTAAGTAGTTGACAGTTTTACCCTTTTGTCTCATAAACTCTTCAAAGGCATAGTATGCACCTCTGTGTGTCCAGTGATGGTCTGTATTAAAGTAAATAAAGTCATCTGCGTGCAAAAGAAGGCTTGGGTAAATGTCAACGGGAGTTACACGAGTGTCAAGGTTTTCATATATTTTCTCGTATTGTGAAAGTATGTTTCCTGCATAACCCTTTGGTGCATAAAAAACTGCAGAGTTTGGGATAAGCATATTGTAGACATTGACGTGTTTAGGAACTGCGGCGGCAACAGCGTTTACTGCTTCTGCGTAGTCCAACGCACCCTCGTTTGTTATGTCTATCATTTCAAAAGCGTACCATCCGTTTAAAAGATAAATACCGTTATAACAATCCACATTTCCTGAGAGTCTGTACCCGTCCTCTATAGATAAGACATCTTTGTTTTGCGGGTAGATGTTTTGTGAGAAACCGGGTTTCATAATATCATTAAGCATTTCTTCAGAAATATATGCTGCATCGTCCTTAATAGCTACGGCGCCATTATAATATATGAATCTAATGCCGTTCCAGATTTTATTATCATGAATGTAAATATACCTGGTTTCTGCCGTCAAGGGGTCATATACTATTATAGCACGGTCATTAGGCTCCCATCCAAGCTCATAGCCTGCCGCTTTAAGAGCATCATCTGCAGAAATGTATGTTTTTTCCCCAAGGTTTAATTTGCGTGGGGAAAATCCTATATCATATATATCCGCAAGGGAAAGGGTATTGTTTATCAGTGAGTATTCTGCAGCGTTTGCAGCAGAGGATAGACAAAGTAGTAAAACCATGCACACTAAAACTAATTTTTTCATTATATAATACTCCTTTATTTATAGCTTTCGTATTTCACAAAGTATATTTTCTATATAGTTAAGTTTTTCCTTTTCCACAGGGTTTTTTGACAATTTGTATCCTTTTAAAATCTTTGAAAATTCTCGAATTTTCTTTTCCTTCAGGTGCTTAAAATAAATATGGTTTTTTAAAATGTGCGGAATATGAAAATCAATCTCTGATTGGTATTCTATGGAATTGTCTTTATTAGCGCTGCACACTATAACATTATATACCTTAAATCCTTCAAGTGCCAGATCCTCATGCTCTATAGAAAAATCATTTTCTGTAAGAAATTTTCTAAGCTCGTATTGAGCATTCATTGGCTGAAGAATGAGTCTTGCGCTTTTTGCAATATCCATATGGTCAGATATTATGTTTGAGATTAACTTTCCTCCCATACCTGCAATTATTATTTCCTGCACTTCGCCTTTTGTAAGAACAGAAAGTCCGCTCCCTACTCTCACATCAATGGAAAGTCCTTCTTTTTCTATATTTGTTTTTGCGATATGAGCAGGTCCTGTGTTAATATCAGAAGCAATTGCAGTTTGGCAGATGCCTTTTTTTACAAGTTCGATGGGAACAAATCCATGGTCTGTTCCAATGTCTGCAACGGAAATTCCCTGTACTTGATTTTTTATTAAATTGAGTCTTGGTGTAAGCAAAATATCACCTTTTAATTTACATAATTTTTGGTTTTTTTACCATTTATACATAGGTGTGGATAACTTTTAGTATTTACCCTTTAAAACTTTGGCTTAAAACCTTACTTTTTCACACTATCAACAAGTTATCCACGAAAAAGTGTTCAAAAAATGGTTTAAATATTGTTTCTGTTCACAATATTTTATGTAAACCGAGAGTTATCCACGAAAGTTATCCATATTTAAATATGGTAAACCTTATAAAACGTGGATAATTCAGTGGATGGTGTTGATAACTTTTCACAAACCCTATAATTCTACAATATTTTTTGTGGATAAGTTATATGGAAATTATTAACACCTGTGTAAAAACACAGTAATGTTTACATAATTATTATAATTTTTATCATTCAAAAGGGATAATTTTCGCACATTTTTACATATTTTATTTAATAATATCGGTACCCATGTAACCTCTCAAAACTTCCGGCACTGTTACAGTTCCGTCAGCGTTTTGATAGTTTTCAAGAATTGCCGCAACAGTTCTTCCAACAGCAAGTCCTGAGCCGTTGAGAGTATGAACAAATTGAGCCTTGTCCTTTGGATTTTTCTTAAACTTAATATTTGCACGTCTTGCCTGATAATCTTCAAAGTTTGAGCATGATGAAATTTCTACATATCTTCCATATGATGGCATCCATACCTCTATGTCATATGTCATAGCTGATGAGAAGCCAAGGTCGCCTGTTGAAAGGCAAACTACACGGTATGGAATTCCAAGACCTTGCAGAAGCTTTTCTGCATCATTTGTTAGTGTTTCAAGCTCTTCGTAGCTCTTTTCCGGGTCTGCGAACTTTACAAGCTCCACCTTATTGAACTGATGTTGTCTTATAAGACCTCTTGTGTCACGGCCGGCTGAACCTGCTTCTGCTCTGAAGCAAGCAGAGTATGCACAGTATTTAATAGGAAGTTGATTGCCGTCAAGGATTTCATCTCTGTGAAGGTTTGTAACAGGAACTTCTGCTGTTGGAATAAGGAAATAACCGTTGTTTGTTACTTTAAATGCATCTTCTTCAAACTTTGGAAGCTGACCTGTGCCTGTCATTGAAGCTCTGTTTACCATGTATGGTGGGAATATTTCTGTGTAGCCGCTTTCTTCTGTGTGGGTGTTTAAGAAATATTGTATAACACTTCGCTCAAGTCTTGCGCCAAGGCCTTTATAAACTGTAAATCTTGCACCGGAAATTTTTGCTCCTCTTTCAAAATCAAGAATGTCAAGGTCTGCGCCGATATCCCAGTGTGCCTTATGTTCAAAATCAAATTCTCTTGGAGTTCCGTTTCTTCTAAGCTCTATATTTTCGGAATCGTCTTTACCCTCAGGAGCTTTTTCGTTTGGAATGTTTGGTATACGGAGCATGAAATTCCTAAGCTCCTCGTCTATCTCACGAACTTGCTCGTCAAGAGCCTTGATTTCGTTACTTAGTTCTTTCATTTCTGCAAAAATAGCGTCTGTGTTCTCTCCTGCCTTTTTCATTGCAGGGATTTTTTTGGTAATTTCGTTTTGTTGTGCTTTTTTCTGCTCAACATCTGTGAGAATTGCACGTCTTTTAAGGTCTAAGTCGATTGCAGGAGTAATATCCAAATCGTTGTTTCTTTTCTTTAGTGCCTCTTTGATTTTTTCAGGTTCTGTTCTCAATACTTTAATATCTAACATTTTATTCGTTCCTTTCTTTATTTGGTGTATTTTATTACTTCGTCATAAAACCATTTTGCGTCAGAGGACAAAAGCTCCGGATTTACAAGAGAAATATATTCTTTTGCTTCTGCCTTTTTCTTTTCTTTCATCTTTGTATAAGCGACAAGGGTGTTGTTTATATTTTCTTCACGTAGCTTTGCTTCGTCAATAGCAGTCTGTGAAGTGAGGAGAAGTGCATCTTTTTCCTCAAGCTGCTTTGTAAGAACCGAAACCTGCTCGGTGAGATATAAATTCTGATCGCTTAGCATAGATGTTTTTTCTGTTAGGTTTTTTGCTTTTTGCTCTGTTTCCCTTATGCTTTCGAGATGGCTTTGTCCAAAAAAGGAAACGACAATCATAAGAAGTGCCACAAGAAATATAAGAGCTGTATATAGAAACAGAGATTTATTACTTTTGTTTTCTGTCATTTCAAAACCTCTTTTCTTTTATACACCTAAAAGCTGCAAAATGCGCTCCAGGTCGTCTTCGTTGTAATATTCAATTTCTATTTTGCTGCGCTTTGCGCCGGGCTTTAGGTTTACCTTTGTGCCAAATTTTGAAGAAAGTTTTTCGCTCATTGCAGTAAGCTCTATTTCGTATCTTAAATTTTTCTTTTTGGAGGGCTTTTTTTCTGCACGCTTTAGCATAAGTCTTGCAATTGTTTCTGCCTGTCTTACGTTAAGGTCCTCTGTAATAATTCTTTCGCAAAGCTCCTCCCGAAGTGCGCCTTCCGGAAGAGAAAGGATTGCTCTTGCGTGTCCGCCGGTAATTTCACCGTATTTAAGGTAGTCAAGAGTTTTTTCGTCAAGGGCAAGAAGACGGATTGTGTTTGCAATGGCGCTTCTGCTCTTTCCTATTTTTTTACTTACTTCTTCCTGAGTCATTTTAAAGTCGTCAATTAGTGACTTATAACCCAGTGCTTCTTCAACAGGATTCAGGTCCTCTCTTTGAAGATTTTCGATTAGTGCAATTTCTGCAGCCTCTTCTGCAGAGTAGCTGCGAATAACAACAGGAACTTCTGTAAGACCTGCCTCTTTTGCTGCTCTCCAGCGTCTTTCTCCTGCGACAATTGTGTATCTGCCGGACTTTTGTTCCATAACAACAATTGGCTGTATTAGTCCGTGCTCCTTTATGGAGTCTGCAAGAATGTTTATTTTTTCTATGTCAAAATCCTTACGGGGCTGCTTTTTGTTAGGCTCTATTTCCGTCAGTTTCAAGGTTGTGTTGCCTTGAACTTCCGGCGTTTCTTCCACAAAAAGCTCTGCTTCAGGGAAAAGAGAGTTCATTCCCCTGCCAAGTCCCTTTTTCATTTAATCTACCTCTTTTCTGTATTGTTTGCAATAACCTCACGGGAAAGTGCAAGGTAGCTTTCTGCTCCCTTGGAGGTTATATCGTATTTTATAATAGGCTCGCCGTAGCTTGGCGCTTCTGAAAGGCGTACGTTTCTTGGTATAACGGTTTGATATACCTTGCCTCCGAAATATTTTTTTAGCTCATCTAAAACCTGTATGGAAAGGTTTGTCCTTCCGTCAAACATTGTGGCAAGTATGCCTTCAATTTCAAGTTTCTTATTAAGCTTTTGTCTTATTGCTTTTATGGATGATGTAAGCTGACTCAAACCTTCAAGTGCGTAATATTCGCACTGTATTGGTACAAGCACAGTATCCGAAGCAGTTAAAATATTAATCGTAAGAAGTCCAAGAGCCGGAGGAGAGTCGATAAGAATAAAATCGTACTCTTCCCTGATTTCATCTACAAACTTTTTTATAAAATACTCTCTTTTTTCTTCATATGCAAGTTCTATTTCTGCTCCTGCAAGATGATGAGTTGAGGGCAGAACGCTTAGGTTTTTATATTTAGTTTTAATAATAGCGCTATGAATGTTTTTATAATCTGTCATACAATCGTAGATAGATTTTTCGTATGTACCTTTTTCTATTCCAAGGCCGCTTGTGGCGTTTCCCTGGGCATCGCTATCTATAAGAAGCACTTTTTTATCTTTATATCCAAGGCATGCGGCAAGATTTATTGCAGTTGTTGTTTTACCTACGCCGCCTTTTTGGTTTATAACAGCAATTACCTTTCCCATAGTCACCTCCGAAAGTTTATATTATTATTATACCACAAATTTTTCATTTGTAAATGTTTCACGTGAAACATTTTTAAAAATTTTATAAAATATATTAATGTTTCACGTGAAACAATTTATATGTGTATAAATTTGCCGAAAATTCCAATACTACTATAAAAAGCAAGAAAGGATAATTTTATGAAAAATCCCTTTGTTTTTCATGAGCCTGAAGATAAAGATATATTTGTTTTAAAGGAAGATACTTCTACTGTTCAAAGTATAATACCTTTTAAGATATCAAGAAACATAAAGGAAAATGAAGAATACTTAAAAAAACGGTTTTCCGTTCCCGAAAACAACGATGTTGTAATTCGTAAGTTTCAGCTAAAAGGTGACAGAGATGCTTTTGTTATTTTTTATGACGGAATGGCAAATGGCACATTTATAAGCTCCAATGTTATTGAGTCCATGCAATTTATTCCGCGCCTTTGTGATGAGGATTTGAGATTAAAACAGGAAGAAGTCCTTTATAAATTTATTTCTAATTCACAGGCACAGCCGGAAAAAGATATTGAGAAAATAATAGATGAAATAAATTTTGGAAGCTGCGGAGTGTTTGTGGATGGGCTTAATATAGGATTCTCTATTGATGTTCGTGCATGGGAACACAGAGTGGTACAAAAGCCTGAAAATGAGCAATCTGTTTTTGGTCCTCAGGAAGCATTTAATGAAATGCTTAGAAGCAGCAGCGCTTTAGTCCGCAAAATTTTAAAGACAGAAAAGCTTATATGTAAGGGTGTAGAGGTTGGAAAAGTAAGCAAAACACGTGGTGTGCTTATGTATTTAAGCGATGTTGCAAATGAAAATTTGGTAGATGAGGCACTGCGGCGTATAAACGGGATTGAAACAGATTATATTTTTGCAGTTGAAGAAGTAGGAAACTTTGTAAAGGACGCAAAGCTTTCTGTTACAAATCAGCTTTTAACAACAGAAAGACCTGACCGTACAGCAAGATATCTTGCAGACGGAAGAGTTGCACTTATTTTAAGCGGAAGTCCGTCAGCACTTATTTTTCCTACTAACGCCTTTGAGCTTTTGCACTCACCCTCTGACTCTTATATGAACAGTATTTTTGTAAATGCAGCAAGAATAATACGCCTTATTGCTGCACTTATATCTGTTCTTTTGCCGGGGACATACCTTGCTCTTACGTTATTTCATCAGGAAATGATACCTACCTATCTTCTATATTCCATAAGTGCATCAAGAGAAAATGTACCTTTTCCAAGCGTTCTTGAGCTTCTTTTAATGGATTTTTCCTTTGAAATGATACGTGAGGCAGGACTTCGTATGCCCGGAGTTCTTGGCTCTACACTTGGAATTGTGGGAGGACTTATACTTGGTCAGGCGGCGGTTAGTGCAAAAATTGTAAGTCCTATTATGATTATAATAATCGCCATTACAGGAATTGGCTCCTTTGCAACAGGGAATTATTCTCTTGGCTGGAGCTATAGGATACTCCGTTTTATATTTATAGTTCTTGGGGCAAGCTTTGGATTTTTTGGAATAAGCACAGGAGTGTTTATTTACTCTGTTTATATTGGAACGCTAAAAAGTTTTGGTATAGATTTTCTTTTCCCTACAGGCGAAAACAAGCTAAGACGTGCACTTTTTGCAAAAAATGTATGGAGTGATGAATACCGTCCCTCATTTTTAAAGGCAAAGGATAATAAAAAAGAAGAAAAAATCAGCAGAAGCTGGTTATTTAAGTAAAGGGGTATTGCTTATGAAAGAAAAATTAAATGTCACTTCCCTTTCCCTTGTGCTTATTAATGTAATGTATGTTAAGCTTCTTCTTGTTGTGCCAAGAAATATTATTTTAGCGGCAGGAAATGCGGCATGGATTTTGTGTATTTATGTTACTCTTTTGGAGCTTTTGCTTTTTTTTCTGATTTCTAAGGTCTATGATTTTTCAAAAAATCTTATGGATATAAAAGGAGTATATAAAAAGGTAATTGGGATACTTGCAACTGTATTTTTGGTTCTTTCCATGTCCTCTGTTGTAAAAATTTATCCGGAAACAGTTAAAATAATCCTTTTAAAGAATACACCAACAGAGATAATTTATATCATTTTCTCTGTTGCGGCAGTAATCGGTGCATATATGGGAATAGAATCCCTTGGGAAAATATGCTCCTTGTTTCAGCCAATAGCAACAGCTGTTATGGTGCTTTGTTTTTTGTTTCTTATTCCTAATATGCACCTTTACAATTTAACTCCTATTTTGGGAAAAGGAATAAAGGGTATAGGTTTTGACGGACTTACTATTTTATCTGTTTTTTCCGACATTTTTCTTATTTTTTTGATAGCACCACAGGGGGTTGAAAGTAAGGAAATAAGACGTGCCGGCTTTAAGGCAATTATTATAATGGGCGTTATATTAACAGTGGCAATGCTTGGATATTCCTTGATTTTTCCTTATAGTGTGTCCGAGGATTTTGTGCTTCCTTTATACAATACGGTGAGGCTTATACAGCTTAGTGACTTTTTTGGAAGATTTGAAGCGTTTTTTGAGTTTGTTTGGACAATTTCTATTTTAATATATCTTTCTGTTTACCTTTATGCGCTTAGCTTTGTATGGAAAGAAACCTTTGATTTAAAGTATGAAAAGCCTCTTATTGCACCATTTATGAGCTTTGTTGCACTGCTGTCTTATTCCTCTGTTTCATATATTGAGCAAAACAGGAATTTTAGTGTATATTCCATAATTTTAATCGGACTTGCCCTGCTTCTGCCCGTTGCATCCCAGCTTATAAGAAGCAGAGAAAGGAGAAAAATATGAAAAAAATAGTTCTTTTGCTTTTTTGTGTTCTTCTTTCTTCCTGCTATGATAACCGAGAGCCAAATGATATTGCATATGCCACAGCTATAGGAATAGACAAGGGAAAAGAAAAAAACTACAATATTACAATACAGTATGCAAAACCATACAATATAAGCGGCGGGGAAAGCGGCGGAACCGGTAAGGATATTATGTCAAGCGTTACTGTGGAAGCGCCTGATATCTATTCGGGTATAGGACTTGGAAACCATATAATAAGTAAAAGCTTTGACCTATCCCACCTGAGACTGTTTGTTTTTTCAAAAGATATTGCAAAAGAGGGGATTTCTGATTTTATAGAAACTATATCAAGAAGTAAGGAAATAAGGCCCAATGTGTTTACGGCTGTTGCTGACGGAAAAGCATCGGAATATCTGTCAAAGGCAAGCCCCTCGGTTGACATAAATCCGGCGAAGTATTATCAGCTGATTTTTGGGAAAAATGACTACAGAGCAATACCCCGGAGCTACAGCCAGGACTTATATTTTTATATAAATCTTTCTGAAAAAAATTCTGTACTTCCCCTTGCGGCAGTGCCTGAAAAAGCAGAGTCTAAGGGGAAAGGAGAGGGTGCAGAGGAGTCCGGAGAAAAGGAAAAACCAAACCCCGAACATGAAAAAGCCCCCGAGGAAAAAGACATATATGAATTTACCGTACACAACTACAAAGCAGGAGAGGTAGAGGTTTACAGTAATTCAAACTCCGAGGTGTCCGGCGGCGCAGTTTTTAAGGGCGACAAAATGGTGGGAGAGCTTGGACTGATAGATGCCCAGATTTATAATATGCTGACGGAAGATGTGAGCCGGAATTATATTTCCTTTAAGACAGATAAATCGGACCGGCTTGTAACTGTGCTTCTTGACAAAGAGGAGAGAGCAAAAATTTCCTATAACAAAAGTACTCATACCGCTAAAGTTTCACTCCGGCTTGGTGCAGAATTTGTGTCCCTGCCCGATGACTATATTGCGGAAAAGGACATAGAGCATTTTGAAGCCCTTGCGGCAAAGGGTGTTAAGGAGGAAATAGAAAAATTTATTAAGAAAACCCAGAATGTATTTGATTCGGATATTGTGGGATTTGGCCTTTTTGCAAAGTCAAAATTCTTAACAAGAGAGGAATTTGAAAAATATGACTGGGAGGAAAAGTACAGGACTATGGACGTGGATGTGGAAATTGAGCTTAATGTAAGAAGAACAGGACTTACCCAGCGGGAGGAGAAATAAAATGAAAGAACTTGTGACAGCTATTATTCTTTTTGTAATAGTAAGGCTTTCTTCCTACGGCGCCTGGAATGTGAAAAAGGATAAGAACAAATGGGGTGCTGTGGGAGTTGGGATTTTGTGCCTTGCAATTATTTTTGAGCTTGGTACTTTTATGATGGATCTTATGTAAAATAATATATTGACACATTTTACAAGTTATGGTATAATATATATAATTTATAGGGAGTAGTTAGCGCTTTTTAAAGGCGTGTCAAGTCAACATTGACACGGCGAGTATTCGCTTGGCTTGAATTAAATGACGAGACTATATGTGTGGAACTTGCTGTACATATGGGCTCGTCTTTTTTGTACAGTAAAAAATTTAAATTATCGAAAGGGAGAATTTTATGAAACATTATCTCGAAGAAAAAGAAGCGGTTCTATCTGAGCTTTCATCTTCTGCAGGGGAAGGCCTTTTGGAAAACGAGGCAGCAGAGCGCCTTGAAAAGAACGGAAAGAACAAGCTTGTTGAGGGAAAAAAGAAAAATTTGTTCCAAAGACTTATTGAACAGATAGCAGACCCTATGGTACTTGTTCTTATCGGCGCGGCTGTGGTTTCACTTATAACTGCTCTTATAGAGAAAGAGAGCCCTACCGACGTGTTTATTATTCTTTCAGTTGTTGTGCTTAACACTATACTTGGTGTTGTTCAGGAAAGCAAGGCTGAAAAGGCGATTGACGCTCTAAAGGAAATGGCTGCTGCAACATCCAAGGTTATCCGCGGCGGAAAACATCTGGTTATAAAAAGTGAAGACCTAGTAGTCGGCGATATTGTAATTCTTGAAGCAGGTGATGCAGTTCCTGCAGACGGCAGAATTTTAGAGTCTTCAAGTCTTAAAATTGAGGAAGCTGCACTTACAGGAGAGTCTGTTCCATCAGATAAGTTTGACTATGCACTAACTGCCGCAGAAAACGGGGACGTTCCTCTTGGGGACAGAAAAAATATGTGCTATATGGGAAGCGTTGTTGTTTACGGCAGAGGTACAATGGTAGTTACAGCTACCGGTATGGATACAGAAATGGGAAAAATTGCAACAGCAATAACCCAGGCAGAAGATGGAGAAACACCTCTTCAAAAAAGACTTTCACAGCTGAGCGGACTTTTAACAAAGCTTGTTTTGGGTATTTGCGTATTTATGTTTGCCTTTACCCTTATAAGAAACGGAAAGTTCGACCTTCATACATCACTTGATACATTTATGCTGGCTGTCAGCCTTGCGGTGGCGGCAATCCCTGAAGGCCTTGCGGCTGTTGTAACAATTGTTCTTTCAATGGGCGTTACAAAAATGTCAAAGCAAAAGGCAATTATCCGCCGTTTGACAGCAGTTGAAACACTTGGCTGTACACAAATTATATGTTCTGACAAAACTGGTACACTTACACAAAACAAAATGACAGTTGTTGATTTCTGGAGCGATAACCAGGAGCTTCTTGCAACCGGAATGTCACTTTGCTCCGATGCCGAGCCTGATGAAACCGGCGAAGCAATAGGCGAGCCGACAGAATGTGCACTTGTAAACTATGCAACAAAGCTTGGTCTTAAAAAAGGAGATCTCACATCAAAATCTCCACGTGTCGGGGAAGTGCCTTTTGACTCGGGCAGAAAAATGATGACAACCGTTCATAATGATGAGGGCAAAATTATCCAGTATACAAAGGGTGCACCTGATGAACTTCTTGCAAGATGTACACACATTTTGGAGGGTGGAAAAGAGGTAGAGCTTACAGCAGAGAAGCGAGCGGCGGTTCTTGCAAAGAACACAGATTTTGCATCGCAGGCACTTCGTGTTCTTGGTTGTGCATATAAAATGCACGATGGGGCTCCGGAAGTTTATACCTCCGAGGCACTTGAAAATAATATGATATTTATTGGTCTTGTGGGTATGATTGACCCGGTAAGACCGGAGGTTACCGATGCGGTGGCGCAGTGTGAAAGAGCAGGTATCAGACCCATAATGATAACAGGCGACCATAAGGATACAGCCGTTGCAATTGCAAAAACACTTGGAATTATAACCGATGCGTCCCAGGCTATAACAGGCGCAGAGATTGACAAGTACTCTGATGAAGAGTTTAATGAAATTGTTACACAGTACTCTGTTTATGCACGTGTACAGCCTGAACACAAGGTTCGCATTGTAAATGCATGGCGTAAGCTTGGATGCGTTACTGCTATGACAGGAGACGGCGTAAACGATGCACCGTCAATTAAAAATGCAGATATCGGTATCGGTATGGGTATAACCGGTACAGACGTTACAAAAAATGTTGCTGATATGATTCTTGCAGACGACAACTTTGCAACAATCGTAAGCGCAGTTGCAGAGGGTAGAAGAATATTTGATAATATTTGTAAATGTATTCAGTTCCTGCTCTCATCAAACTTAAGTGAAGTTATAAGTATATTTGTTGCAACATTCTGCGGCTTCTCAATATTAAAGCCTGCACACATTCTCTTTATTAATCTTGTTACTGACTCACTCCCTGCCCTTGCACTTGGTGCAGAAAAGGAAGAGCCGGATATAATGACAAGAAAGCCAAGAAAGAGTGACGAGGGAATTTTTGCAAACGGCCTTGGATTTAATGTTGCATATCAGGGACTTATGGTATCTGTAATTACACTTGCAGCGTACTTTATCGGTCATTATATGGAAGCAGGTGTATGGGAAGTTACACAGAGTGCAGACGGTATGACAATGGCGTTCCTTGCAATGTCAATGGCGGAAATTTTCCACTCATTTAATATGCGTTCACACGGCTCAATATTTAAATTGAAAACCAATAATATGCTCCTTTGGGGAACAATGATTTTCTCACTTGCACTGACTACACTTTTGATATTTGTTCCGGCACTTAGAAATCTCTTTGATTTTGAACCAATCAGCTTGACTGAATATGGAGTAGCGCTTCTGCTCGCACTTTCTACAATACCAATTGTTGAAATTGTTAAGCTGTTCCAAAGAAAAAAATAATTAATATGCAGCCTGCAGAAAAATCTGCAGGCTGCATTATTAATTATACTTTAAATAACACTTAATTTATTGACTTTTATTTGGTAATTTGATAAAATTAAATGTAACATAATCCTGCAGTCGAGGAGTGGCAGAAGGATTATACAGTCTTTATAACGGGAGCTGGTAAAAAGATATGAAATACTTAATTGTAGTTGATATGCAGGTTGACTTTATAACAGGAAGTCTTGGCAGTAAAATGGCGGAGAAAATAGTTCCTGATGTAGTGGAAAAAGTAAAGGACTTTGAAGGAAAAGTAATCTTTACAAGAGATACACATTTTGCAGATTATATGAAGACACAGGAAGGAAAGAAACTTCCTGTTGAACATTGCATTAAAGATACAAATGGCTGGCAGATTTGTGATGAATTAACGCCGTATGTTAAAGAAGTAGTTGACAAAATCACATTCGGAAGTGTTAACCTGCCGAATATGATCAAAGAGTGTGGTGAGGAGATTGAAGAAATAGAACTGTGCGGTCTGTGTACAGATATTTGCGTAATTTCAAATGCCATGATATTAAAGGCAACCTTCCCGGAAGCTAAAATCACAGTTGACAGTAAATGTTGTGCAGGTGTGAGCGTAGAAAGTCACAATACAGCACTTGATGCAATGAAGGCAGTGCAGATTGAAATCGTGTAATTTGAATAGCTAATATGATTAGATGATTTTTTGTTCCTAACTTGACATGAACCTAGCATTGCTTTAGCAATGCATCGATATGAATTCTATCGAATTCTCGATATGTCTTTCAGACTCGATATGTGCTAACGCACTCGATATGTTGCCTTGCGGCAACGAGAATTCATATCATATCGAGTTTGACCGAAGGGAAAACATATCGATTTTACGGAAGTAAAAATATCGAGCAAACGCAGTTTGCATATCGATAAAAGGTTTGCATCTAAACCGTTTGTCCCGCATATAAGGGATGTCGAATATTGTCGAGAAAAAATACCTCTCTTTAGGCAAGGGAGGCTTTGAAAGGAAGTGCAATATATGAAGTTGATTTCATTCTTTAAAAAACTTGGTGTTTTCTTAACTATTGTTATATGGATTGCTACATTGGTAATTTCGTTTTTTGTTGGAATGACATATCATTGGGCGTCTACGACAGAAATTAAGACTGATAAAGATTACAGTCAAATAACTGTAGATAAAAATGAAGTTGTTGATTATTCGGCGTTTATAGATATACCAGAAAAATATAAAGCATTGGTACAAATTGAAGAACCCATTAGAAAAACAATTTCTTTGTATATGCAGGCAAATGATTTAAAATTATCAGAGGGAACTCACGAGTTTACTCGAATTGACGGAAGTCTTGATGAATATATCAATCAAGAATTTCAGTTTGAGAAAATTGAATGATTTTTAGTTCTAACTTAATATGAACTTTCGTTGAAAAAGACAGGCATCCGGATTATACAGTCTATATAGTAAAGAATATCAAATAATGATGAAAAAAGGAGTAGTTAAAAATGAACATTTTATCAATAGGAAACAGTTTTTCACATGATGCTCAAAGGTATTTGCACCGGATTGCAAAGGCTGATGGATATACCCTTAACACATTCAATCTTTATATAGGCGGATGTCCTCTTTCCCGTCATTATAGAAATATGTTAAGCGAAAAAAATGCATACACACTTGGAATGAACGGAGAAAGTACCGGATTTGAGGTGTCATTAAAGGATGCACTTTTAAACCGTGACTGGGATGTTGTTACCATTCAGCAGGCGAGCAAAAATTCGCCTTATTATGATACATATCAACCATATCTTGATAAATTGGTTGAGTATGTAAGGCTTTGTGTGCCTAAGGCAAAGATTGCGATTCATCAAACGTGGGCATATGAACAAGATTCTCAGCGCTTAAATGTTGAGCTTGGATATAACGACCATACTGATATGTTTAAGGATATAGAAAAGGCATATGAAAAGGCTTGTAAAGCAATTGATGCAGATTTTGTTATTCCATCAGGCGAGCTTTTTCAAAAGCTTATTGCATCGGGAATTGAAAAAGTGCACCGAGACACATTTCATGCAAGTTTAGGGCTTGGTAGATATGCACTTGGATTGCTTTGGTATTCAGTTTTGACAGGAAATGATATAAAAAGTAACACGTTTTCTGATTTTGATGAAGAAATTTCTGATGACGAAATCCAAATAGCAAAAAAATGTGTGGAAGAAACACGCAAATTATATTGAGGACTTTCCGGGATAATAAAGAAAGGAAATATTATGTACAAATACATATTATGGGACATAGACGGAACAGTGCTTGATTTTGTGGCGTCGGAAAGATATGCAATAAGGACGCTTTTTAAAAAGTATGAACTGGGCGAGTGCAGCGATGAAATGTTGAAGCTATACTCCGGCATAAATGTAAAATACTGGCAAAAGCTGGAGCGGAATGAGATGACGAAGCCGGAAATTCTGATTGGAAGATTTAAAGAGTTCTTTGACAGTATAGGAGTTGATTCATCTGTTGCAGAGAGCTTTAATGCAGAGTATCAGGTAACCCTTGGTGACCACATAGAGTTTGTGGAGGATGCAGAGGAAATTCTCCTTTCAGAGAAAGGGAAACATATTATCGCCGCTGTAACAAACGGGACAAAGGTGGCACAGGAGAAAAAGCTGCGCCTTTCCGGTCTTGACAAGGTTTTTGATAAGATTTTTATTTCCGAGGATATTGGCTCGGAAAAGCCAAACAAGGAATTTTTTGACTTTGTATTTGAAAGCCTTGGTATTACAAACAAAAAGGAAGTGCTTATCATTGGCGACTCACTCTCCGGTGATATGAAAGGCGGATATCTGGCAGGGATTGATACCTGTTGGTTTAATCCGGAGCATAAGGCAAATACACTTAACATTCCTATTACCTATGAAATTAATAGGCTTTGCGAATTACATTATGGAGGTATAATCCTTTGAGAAGAATTACAAGCCTTATAAGGCGCGCAGTTGAAGAATATGATATGATTCAAGAGGGCGAAAAGGTTGTTGTTGGTGTGTCCGGCGGTAAGGACAGCCTTGTACTGCTCCGCTGTATGAAAGATCTTTCAAGGTACTATCCCAAGCCCTTTACCGTTTGTGGAATAAGCCTTGATATGGGTTTTGGTGCAGACTTTGACCCTATAAAGCGTATGTGTGACGAGCTTGATATTGAGTACATTATTAAAAGGACAAACATAAAGGAAATTGTTTTTGACATACGAGAGGAAAAAAATCCCTGCTCCCTCTGTGCTAAGATGCGAAGAGCGGCACTTAATGATGCGGCAATTGAGGCAGGCTCAAGGAAAATTGCTCTTGGACATCACAATGACGATGTTTTGGAAACGTTTTTCTTAAGCCTTATGTACGAGGGCAGAATTAATTGCTTTTCTCCTGTTACTCACCTTGATCGTATGGACGTGTACCAGATACGGCCTATGATTTATGTTCGGGAAAAGGACGTGAGGGCGGCTGTAAAGCGAAACGAAATACCTGTAGTAGATAGTATGTGCCCTGCAAACGGTGTAACAAAGCGCCAGTACATGAAAGAGCTTATATACCGTCTTGAAAAAGAAAACTTTCCGGGAATAAGAAAAAGGCTTTTTACAGCCATCCAAAACAGCGAGATAGACGGCTGGAAGCTATAAGAGGTGCATTATGACGGAAAAAACAAAAGGCATCATAATAAAGCAGTCTGACTTTGGCGAGGGCCACAGAATGCTTTGGATATTTACAGAAAAATATGGGATTGTAAAGGCTGTTGCCCACGGTGCAGAAAAGACCAAGAGCAAGTCAAGTGCATCTACCCAGTTTCTTGCATTATCTGATTTTGAGTTTTTTGACGGAGGCGAGGTATGGAACATAAAATCCATTACTCCCTCGGACACCTTTTGGCCACTTCAGGAGGATATAAAAAAGCTTGCTCTTTGTACCTATTTTGCAGACCTTATTTACTACTGCCTTGACCTTAGAAATCCTGACGAAAATATTTTACGGCTTTTTCTAAATACCTTGTATGCATGCGCATACAAAAACACTTCTTTGGAAATTCTAAAGCTTATATTCGAAATAAAGCTTATGTATTTTTCAGGGCTCCTGCCCCTCCCTTCTGAATGTTCTGCCTGTTCGGGAGAGGAAAAACCGGAGTACTTTGATAAAAAATCAGGAGAGATCCTTTGCAAAAACTGTGCCAGGAGTTCAAGTGTGCATCTGACAGAGGACGAGTACAAGGTTTTGTACTTTGGAATATTTTCCGATATGAAAAAAATGTTTTCCTACATACTGCCGGAGCCGGCTGTAAAAAGCCTTGGCAGAACGGTTGAAGAGTATGTGGAGACCAGCCTTGACAGAAAGGTAAAAAGCCTTGAATATTATAAAAAGTTGTGAAAATTATGTAAAGTGGAATAAGAAAGCAGGGGTTAAACCCTGTCAAAATAGGCAAAATACCGATTTTCTTTAAAATACTTGAAAAGAAGTTTTGTTTGTGCTATACTCTAAGATGGCTAATAAGCCTAATTTATGAAGGGAGGATGAAGCAAGTGAAAGAAGGAATTCATCCCGATTATAAGCCAACAACAATTCGCTGTGCTTGCGGTGCGGTGATAGAGACAGGCTCCACTAAAGAAGACATCCAGGTGGAAATTTGCTCAAACTGTCATCCGTTCTTTACCGGAAAGCAGAAGCTTGTTGACACAGGCGGAAGAGTTGAAAAGTTCAACAGACGTTTCAACAGAGGTTAAACCATTTATCTTAACCGTTTGCTTAGATGGCCGAATCACCAACGGTTTCTCAGCGTACGGGGTTCATTTAAAATTATAGGAGGTGAAATTCATGACAAAGGCACGTAAGGAAGAGCTTATTAAAGCTTACGCTACTCATGAAGGAGATACAGGTTCTCCTGAGGTACAGATTGCACTTCTCACAGAGAGAATCAATCATCTTAACAACGAGCATCTTAACTACCACAAGAAAGACCATCACTCAAGAAGAGGTCTTCTTATGATGGTTGGTAAAAGACGTGGTCTTCTCAATTACCTTAAGTCACAGGATATTGAAAGATACAGAGCGCTTGTTGCAAAGCTTGGACTCAGAAAATAATTATGAAAGTATAGGCAAACGGCTGCTTTAATTTGTTGCGGCCGCTTGCCTATAATGCTATTTTGTAAACTCTTCCGGCGGAGATAAAAGTTTAGCAAATAAACGGAGAGGATAAAAAATTGTCCTTTGCGTTTATTCGCTAAAACTTATCTTCCCGGTAAAAATAAAAAAGGAGAAAAAATTATGTTTAAAACTTTTGAAACAACACTTGCCGGCAGACCCCTTGTTGTAGAAACAGGCAAAATGGCAATGCTCACAAACGGCCACTGCGTTGTACGCTACGGCGACACAGTTGTTATGGTAAACGTAACAGCTTCAAGAAACCCAAGAGAAGGCGTAGACTTCTTCCCTCTTTCAGTTGACTACGAGGAAAAGCTATACTCTGTTGGTAAAATCCCCGGCGGCTATATAAAAAGAGAGGGTAAGCCAAGCGAAAAGGCTATCCTTACAAGCCGTGTAATTGACAGACCTATCCGTCCTCTTTTCCCTGCAGACCTCAGAAACGACGTGTCTGTAGTTGCAACAGTTCTTTCTGTTGAACAGGACAACCCACCGGAAGTTGCGGCTATGATTGGTACTTCAATTGCAATTTCAATTTCAGATGTTCCCTGGAACGGACCAATCGGCGGCGTATGGCTCGGTCTTGTAGACGGCGAGTTTGTTATAAACCCAACTGTTGAACAAAGAGAAAAGAGCGAAATGCAGGTTACTGTTGCCGGCACAAGAGAAAAGATTGTTATGATTGAAGCAGGCGCAAACGAAGTGCCTGAAAACGTTATGCTTGATGGTATCAAGTTCGCTCACAAGACAATTATTGAGCTTTGTGACTTTATCGAGGGCATCAGAGCAGAAATCGGTAAGGAAAAGTTTGA
Source organism: Clostridia bacterium (assembly GCA_045644665.1). Lineage (GTDB taxonomy): Bacteria > Bacillota > Clostridia > UBA1381 > UBA1381 > RGIG9115. The sequence goes on along the minus strand of JAZRHH010000045.1, from coordinate 18,325 downwards.
TTATGAGCATCATGATATTGACCATGTGCTTTATGACAGAATAAAAGAAAACGAATATGCAAACCTCCAGCATGCACTCGACACAGATGACAAAAACGTACGTGACGAGAGAGTTGGCGTAATCACAGACAGAGTTGTAGAAGAACTTGCAGAGGAATATCCGGAAATCGGAACAGACATCGGCGAGATAATCTACAAAATGCAAAAGGAAATCGTAAGAGAATGGCTCATGGAAGGCAGACGTGTTGACGGACGTGGTCTTGACGAGATAAGACCTCTTGCATCAGAAGTTGACATTCTTCCAAGAACTCACGGCTCAGGTCTCTTTACAAGAGGACAGACACAGGTTCTTACAGTTGCAACACTTGCACCTCTTTCAGAAATTCAAAAGCTTGACGGTATTGACAACGAAGAAACAAAGAGATATATGCACCACTACAACTTCCCGTCATACTCAGTTGGCGAAACAAGACCTTCAAGAGGTCCGGGCAGACGTGAAATCGGTCACGGTGCACTTGCAGAGCGTTCACTCGTTCCTGTACTTCCGTCAGAAAGCGAATTCCCATACGCTATAAGAACAGTTTCAGAAGTTCTTTCATCAAACGGCTCAACATCACAGGGTTCTGTTTGTGGTTCAACACTTGCACTTATGGCTGCAGGCGTGCCAATCAAGGCTCCTGTTGCAGGTATTTCTTGTGGTCTTATCACAACAGAAACAGGCTTTACAACAATGGTTGATATCCAGGGTCTTGAGGACTTTTACGGCGAAATGGACTTTAAGGTAGCCGGAACACATAAGGGTATCACATCAATTCAGGTTGATATAAAGAACGACGGTCTCTCATACGAGGTAATTGAAGAAGCTCTCAGAAAGACAAGAATTGGCAGAATTCATATTCTTGACGAAGTTATCCTTAAGGCAATTGATGCTCCAAGAACTGAGCTTTCTCCATACGCTCCAAAGGTTGACACAATGAAGATTGATGTTGACAAGATCCGCGAGGTTATAGGTCAGGGCGGTAAGGTAATTCAAAAAATCGTTGCTGACACAGGCGCAAAGATTGACATAGAAGAAGACGGAACAATTTATATCTTTGCTGCGACACAAGAATCAGGCAGCGCTGCAAGAAGTGCAATTGAAGCAATTGTTAAAGAGCCGGAAGTTGGAGAAATCTATGACGGTCTTGTTAGAACAATTACAGCATTCGGTGCTTTCGTGGAAATTCTTCCGGGCAAAGACGGTCTTTGCCACATTTCAAAGCTCGCTAACAAGAGAGTTGAAAAAGTTGAGGATGTTGTAAAAGAAGGCGACAGACTTCTTGTTAAGGTAATGGAAATTGATAAAAAGACAGGCAAAATTAGTCTTTCACATAAGGACGCAGTCAACATAGAAGAATAAATTGTGACAGCAAAGTCGGTCCGCAATCCCAAGGGGATGGATAAAAATAGTGCAGAACGGACGAAGCGCAGTATTAAGTGGCAAAATGCCACTTAATACCTTGCTCGAAGGCGTATGTTTATACGCCGAGTGGTGCGATGAGTTCGTAGTTCAATTGAACGATCTGTGCATTTTTAACATTCCCTATGTTACTAACTAAAGGAAAGGTCTTGGTATACATGATAAAGGTTGCTGTACTTGGAGCAACAGGCTACGCCGGAATTGAGCTTGTAAGACTTCTTGCAAGTCATCCGGAGGTTTCTCTTGAAATTCTTGGTTCTCACAGCTTTAGCGGTCAGAACATAAATGATGTTTATAAGAATTTCAAGCATATACTTGATATTGAATGTACAGAAATTGATATAGAAAAGATTGCAAAGTGTGATGTTGTGTTTACTGCACTTCCCCACGGCGCATCAAAAACAGTCATTCCTGCAATTGCAGAAAAGGGCGTGAAGATTATTGACCTTAGCGGCGATTTCAGATATGACGATATAAAGGTTTACGAAAAGTGGTACGGCGGCGAACATTCTTCTCCTGAGCTTTTGGAAAAGGCTGTTTACGGTCTTTGTGAGCTCCACAGAGAAAAGATTAAGTCGGCTGACCTTATTGGTAACCCGGGCTGCTACACAACTTGCTCAATTCTTGGCGCTGCACCTCTTATGAAAAGCGGCATAGGTAGCACAAAAAATGTTATAATTGACGCTAAGTCAGGTGTTACAGGCGCAGGCCGTGGTCTTGGACTTCCTCTACATTTTTGTGAATGTACAGAGAGCACAAAGGCGTACAAGGTTGCGACTCACAGACACACATCAGAGATTGAACAGGAGCTTTCAAAGCTTGCAGGCGAGGAAGTGCTTGTTTCATTTACTCCCCACCTTGTTCCACTTAAAAGAGGAATACTTTCCACAATTTACATAAACCTTAATAAGCCTTGCACAACAAAGGAACTTGTTTCCTTGTACAAGGAATTTTATAAGGATGAATTCTTTGTAAGAGTTCACGAGGCAGGTCAGCTTCCTGAAACAAAGTTCGTTGCAGGCTCTAACTTCGTAGATATTGGCGTGGTTGTGGACGAGAGACTTCAAAGAGCAGTTGTTGTTTCTGCTCTTGACAACATTGTAAAGGGTGCAGCAGGACAGGCAATACAAAACATGAACCTTATGTTTGGTCTTCCTGAGGGAGAGGGACTTACATTCCCCGGATATTATCTGTAATCGGAAAGGAATATTATAATGGAAGAACTTATCAAAAAAGCCGGTATATTAATTGAGGCACTTCCCTATATCCAGAAATTCAGCGGCAAAACCGTTGTTATAAAGTACGGCGGAAACGCTATGATAAATGAGGAGCTTAAGAACTCTGTTATGGAGGACATAACACTCCTTAAGTTTATCGGTCTTAACCCGATTGTTGTACATGGCGGCGGCCCTGATATTTCTGCAGAGCTTAACAGCCATAACGTAAAAAGTGAGTTCATTAACGGACTTCGCAAAACTGATGCAGAAACAATGAGAATTGCCCAAATGGTGCTTGTTGGAAAAACAAACAAGGAAATTGTTTCACTTCTTAATGCAAAAGGCGGAACAGCTGTTGGTGTTTGTGGTATAGACGGTAGCTTTATTGAGTGTGAGAAAAAGTACACACAGGTAGATGGAAAAGACGTAGACCTTGGATATGTTGGTGAAATTGTAAAAATCAAACCACATCTTCTTGAGCTTCTTTATTCTGACCAGTACATACCCGTTGTTGCACCAATCGGAACAGACAGCCAGGGTAACAGCTATAATATTAATGCGGATACAGTTGCCTCTGCTGTTGCTGCAGCCGTTGGCGCAGAAAAGCTTATTCTCTTAACAGACGTTGAGGGTGTTAAGGACGACAGCGGAAATATTGTATACGAGGCTCACAAAAATGAGATACTTGAAATGATAGACCAAAATGTTATAAACGGCGGTATGATACCAAAGGTTCTTGGATGTATAGATGCAATTGATGCAGGTGTTACAGGTGTTCATATTATTGACGGAAGAATACCACACTGTTTGCTTCTTGAAATCTTTACAAAATCGGGAATTGGTACTCTAATCAAGAGTGACAAGTATTAAAACCTACTGAAAGGATAAGTAAACTATGAAAATGTCAAAACTCCTTATGCCAACACTTAGAGAAGTGCCGGCAGAGGCTGAAATAGTAAGTCATCAGCTTATGCTGAGAGCCGGAATGATAAGACGGCTTGCGGCAGGTATATACTCTTATCTGCCACTTGGACTTCGTACCTTAAAAAAGGTAGAAAACATAGTAAGAGAAGAAATGGACAGAGCAGGAGCTCTTGAGCTTCTTATGCCTGCACTCCTCCCTGCAGAAAGCTATCAGGCTTCCGGCAGATGGGAAGTGTTTGGCGACAATATGTTCAAACTCCATGACCGTAGCGGCAGAGACTTCTGCCTTGGTCCTACACACGAGGAGCTTTTTACAGAAACTGTTTTAAACGAGGTTCGTTCATATAAAGAATACCCTCTTACACTTTATCAAATTCAGACAAAGTACAGAGACGAGGGACGTCCACGTTTCGGACTTATGCGCGGCAGAGAGTTTGTGATGAAGGATGCATACAGCTTTGATTTAACAGCTGAGGGTCTTGACAAGTCATACAAGGCAATGTACGAAGCATACTGTCGTATATTTACAAGACTTGGTCTTGACTTTACAATAGTAGATGCAGACTCCGGTGCAATGGGCGGAAGCGGCAGCCAGGAATTTATGGTAAAATCCCCTGTTGGCGAGGACGGAATTGCATACTGTGACGTGTGCGGATATGCGGCAAACTACGAAAAGGCAGAATGTATTCCGGAAGAAAAGCCATTTGATCAAGAGGAAAAGGCCCTTGGCAAGGTTCACACTCCAAACGCCCATACAATCGAAGAGCTTACATCCTTTATGGGAACAGAGCCATATGTGTTTGCAAAAACTATCCTTTATAAAGCAGATGATAAGTACGTTGCTGCAATGGTACGCGGCGACCGTGAAATAAACGAAGTAAAGCTTAAAAACCTTGTTGGCTGCACAGACGATCTTGAGCTTGCGGCTCCGTCAATTGTACGTGAGCTTACAAATGCAGAGGTTGGCTTTGCAGGTCCTATCGGTCTTTCTATTCCGGTTTATGTTGACAAGGAAGTAACTATGATGAAGAACTTTATCGTAGGTGCAAACGAAACAGACTACCACTACGAAAATGTTAACATCGGCAGAGATTTTGAAGCAACAACAGTTGCAGATATAAGAGTAATTGAAACAGGCGATGCGTGTCCAAAATGCGGAAAGCCAATCAAGACTGCACAGGGTATTGAGGTTGGTCACATATTCAAGCTTGGAACAAAGTATTCTGATGCTCTTGGACTTAAGGCTCTTGACGAAAACGGAAAGATGACACAGGTTATAATGGGCTGCTACGGAATTGGTGTTACAAGATGTATTGCAGCAGCAATCGAGCAGAACTATGACGAAAATGGCATTATCTGGCCGGCGGCTATTGCTCCGTATCAGGTAAGCGTTGTGCCTGTAAACCACAAGGACGAGGCACAAATGAAAGCAGCAGAGGAAATTTACGAAAAGCTTCTTGATATGGGAATTGAGGCAATCCTTGACGACCGTCCTGAACGTGCCGGCGTTAAGTTTAAGGACAGCGACCTGATTGGTATCCCTGTAAGAATTGTTGTTGGAAAGCATATCGGCGACGGTATGGTAGAGTACAAGGAAAGAGCAAAAGCAGATGCAGAGCTTAAGTCTGTTGATGAGGCAATAACATCAGCTGCAGAAATTTTTAAAAATCTTTAATAAAAGGCAGGAATAAATTATGGATGATTGTTTATTCTGTAAAATAATGAGGGGAGAAATCCCATCTACAAAGGTTTATGAGGACGAAAATGTTTATGCCTTTAATGACATAGACCCTCAGGCACCTGTTCACGTTATAATAATCCCTAAGGAGCATATTTGCTGTGCAAATGAAATAAATAAAGACAACAGCAAACACATTGCTGCTGTTTACGAGGCGGCTCCAAAGATTGCAAAACAGCTCGGAATTGATAAGAGCGGCTACCGCATTATAAACAATTGCGGCGAGAATGCAGGACAGACGGTGTTTCATATTCACTTCCACCTAATGGGCGGAAAACAACTTGGCTGGCCTTAATGGAAAGGAGAAAATCTTATGAATTTTAAAGATATTGTAAGCCCTGATGGCAAAACACGTATAGTTCAGGAACTTGTACCGGGCAAGCAGGTAACACTTGCTCACATAATTGCAGGCCCTGACCAGATAATTTACAAAAAGCTTGGTCTTGACCCGGCTGTTGACTACTCACGTTCTGCAATCGGCATACTCACTATGAGTCCTGCAGAAACTGCTGTAATTGCTGCTGACCTTGCAATTAAGACAGCTAATGTTGAGCTTGGTTTTGTTGACCGTTTCAGCGGTACATTAATTGTAACAGGCAGCGTATCGGAGGTAGAGGCTTCTGTAAAGGAAATTCTCCTTTACCTTGAAAACACTTTGAACTTTAGTGTATGCCCAATAACAAAAACATGAGAAAAATTATATTTATGGGCCGCAGCGAGTGTGGCAAAACAACGCTTACACAAGCACTTAGAAAAGAAAAAATACATTATCACAAAACCCAGTATGTCAATCATCACGACATCGTAATTGACACTCCGGGAGAGTATGCAGAAACGAAGCACTTGGGATACGCTCTTGCTCTTTATTCCTATGAAGCAGACATTGTTGGACTGCTGATTAGTGCAACAGAGCCCTATAGCTTGTATCCGCCTTGTGTTACTGCTGCTGCAAACCGCGAGGTAATTGGAATAGTTACAAAGATTGATAAGCCTGACGCAAATCCCGAGCGTGCAGAACGCTGGTTACGACTTGCCGGTTGCAAAAAGGTATTTTTTGTAAACTCCAAGTCCGGCGAGGGTATTGACGACTTATACGATTATTTAAGCAAATAAGAATAGCACCTGATATTGATCAGGTGCTATTCTTTTTCAAACTTAATTATATCGCTAACATCGCAATCAAGAACATAACAAAGAGCATCAAGGGTTTTTGTACTGATTGCCTCCCCTTTTTTCATTCTGTGTAAGGTGTTCGCAGAAAAACCTTGCTTAAAAATCAGGTAGTATTCCGTCAATCCTTTTTTGAATAAAGTATCATAAAATGGCTTATAACTAATCATTTTCATCACCTTTATAATAATATCATACTTAAAGTATTGACAATACTCAATATATTGAGTATAATTAAAAAGGTAATAAATGAAAAGGAGCAAAAAACAATGATTTATTTCTTATTAATAGTTATACTAACATACGTTATTTATCAAATATTGATAAAAAAGGAGAAGAAGAAACAGCAAACAGAATTTGACGCATTTATTGTTGAAAGTGCTATTAAAATTGTATCAGATATAAGGGATTTTAAAAAGCCGTATGTGCAGTCTTTACAAAAAGGGGAAGAATTTTATTTGGTTTTTGAAAAAGGTTTTGTGTACTATGAAACATCTCAAAAAAACAGGGAATGTTTATTAACACCTATACGAAACTTAAATGATAATGAAAATAAAAATTTTGCAGAGCTGGTGTACGGCTCGCTATCAAGGGAAAATGGAATATCTGCTTCGATTACAGGAGAACAAATTACAGTTTCCAAAGTATAATAAGGCTGTGATGTGGAGTGTAAATTAGGACGGTCTTTTTCTGTCTGTATAAGAAACATACGAAATATTTTCATAAATTCTGCAAATAATATTGACAAAATAAGATTCCTGTAATACAATGTAATACAGAAAGGATGTGTTTTATATGACTATCTCTTTAAGATTAAGCGAGGAAGATACTTTGCTTATAAAAAAATATGCAGAACTTAACAGAATCTCTGTATCAGACCTTATTCGACAGACGGTTATGGAACGTATAGAAATGGAATATGATTTAGAAATGTTTGATAAAGCTATGGAGGAATATAAAAATAATCCTGTTACCTATTCTCTTAGTGATGTGGAAGAGGAACTTGGCTTACAATGAGATACATGGTAGAATTTACACAAAGAGCCTTAAAAGATTTAAAAAAATTAGATCGTCATACTGTAGCGTTGATTTTAGGTTGGATACGAAAAAACCTTGAGGGATGTGAAAATCCTCGATTGTACGGCAAGGGATTAACAGCAAATCGGAGCGGTCAGTGGCGTTACCGAGTAGGAGATTATCGCTTACTTGCTGAGATTGAGGATAATAAAATCACGATTCTTATTTTGAATATAGGTCACAGAAGAGATATTTATAATTAAAAAAGGGATCGCCCCCTCTGTAAGGGGACGGTCCTTTTTTTGAATAAATTTAAGAAATAAGATAATCAAGGCAAGCTCTTGCCTTAGTAAATGGTCTGACTTTTCCGTCTGCCACTGCAACGTGCTCAGGATGAACGGAGTATCCCTTTAGTGCATTCTCGTCTGTAAATGTGCTGTCAAGCATTACATCTGCATTAGAGGTTGGAAGCTTATTTGTATTAACCTTAATATCAATAAGTCCCGGAATTTTACCCTTTAAGCCTTCAAGTGCTTCTTTCATTTCGCTGATTATCTTTGCTTTTTCATCTTCTGAAAATTCGTCCTTTAATGTCCAAAGTATTACGTGTTTTACCATTTTAAATCTCCTTTTATATATCAAGGTTTGATACGTATTTTGCGTGCTTTTCTATAAACTCACGTCTTGGCTCTACCTTTTCGCCCATAAGAATTGTAAATGTTTCGTCTGCAAGTTGTGCGTCATGTACATCAACCTTTAGCATTGTACGCTTTTCAGGGTCCATTGTGGTCTCCCAAAGCTCTTCAGGGTCCATTTCACCAAGACCCTTGTATCTTTGTACCTTTGCACCTTGTCCCATTTCAGCAAGAAGCACATCTCTTTCCTCGTCAGAGAATGCAAACTGTTCTTCATAGTTCTTGTTCTTGCCCTTAAACACCTTATAAAGAGGTGGCTGTGCAATGTATACGTGTCCTCCGTCAATAAGAGGTCTCATATAGCGGAAGAAGAATGTAAGGAGCAAAGTTCTGATGTGCGCACCGTCAACGTCCGCGTCCGCCATGATAATTACCTTGCCGTAGCGAAGTTTGCTTGTGTCAAGCTCGTCGCCGATACCTGCGCCAAGCGCCTGAATAATTGGGAGTAGCTTTTCGTTTGAGTAAACCTTGTCTATTCTTGACTTTTCAACGTTCAGCATTTTACCCCAAAGTGGGAGAATTGCCTGGAATCGTCTGTTTCGTCCCTGCTTTGCAGAACCACCCGCAGAGTCTCCCTCGACAATGTAAAGCTCTGCATAGTCTGTGTTCTCGTCTGTGCAGCGTGCAAGCTTACCAAGGAGTGAGGAGTTATTTGCGTTTTTGCCGCTTCTTGCACTCTCTCTTGCTCTTTTTGCAGCTTCTCTGGCTCTTGATGCTGTGAGAATTTTCTCAATTACAATTTTAGCTGCCTTTGGATGCTCTTCAAGATAAGCTGCAAACTTGTCAGAAAGGGCTGTTTCCACAAGGGCTCTTGCCTCACTGTTACCGAGCTTTGTTTTGGTTTGTCCCTCAAACTGTGCCTCTGTAACCTTTACGCTTATAATGGCTGTAAGACCTTCTCTTGTGTCCTCACCGGTTAAGTTCTGGTCCTTATCCTTAAGCATATTATGGTTTCTTGCATAGTCGTTAATAACACGAGTAAGACCTGCCTTAAAGCCTGTTTCGTGTGTACCACCGTCAACTGTGTGGATATTGTTTGCAAAGCTCATAAGCACTTCATTATAGGAAGTGGTATATTGCATTGCAACCTCTACCTCCATGTTTTCGCGCTTTGCCTCAAAATAAATTACGTCATCATGGAGTGGGTCCTTTGTTTTGTTAAGGAAGTTAACAAACTCGCAAATTCCGCCCTCTGCATAAAGGGTAACAGGCTCTTTGTCCGGGTCACGAAGGTCGGTAAATATAATCTTTACACCCTTATTGAGATATGCTTGTTCACGAAGACGCTTGTGAAGTGTTTCGTACTCAAACTCAAGAGTTTCAAAAATTTCTGCGTCCGGCTTAAAGGTAATCTTTGTTCCGGTTTCTGTTGTGTCGCCTATTATCTTGAGCGGGCAAGTTGCCTTACCGCGTGAATAGCTCTGGTAGTGTACATGCTCTCCGTCAGATACCTCCACCTCAAGGGTCTCGGAAAGGGCATTAACAACAGATGAGCCAACGCCGTGAAGTCCGCCTGATACCTTGTATCCGCCGCCACCAAACTTTCCGCCGGCGTGGAGAATGGTAAGTACAACTTCAACAGTTGGAATTCCCTGCTGTGGATGAATACCTACAGGAATACCACGTCCGTTATCCTTTACGGTAACAGAGTTGTCAGGATTGATATTAACGATAATCTCTGTGCAGTAGCCTGCCAGCGCCTCGTCTATAGAGTTATCCACAATCTCATAAACAAGGTGATGAAGTCCTGCAACAGATGTTGAGCCGATGTACATACCCGGTCTTTTTCTAACGGCATCGAGGCCCTCAAGCACCTGAATTTGATTTTCGTCATACTTGGTTTCGATTTTTTCCATACTCATTTTATTATCCATTCCTTTCAATATTCATCTATAATATCCGATGTTTCCGTTCTCTTATTAAGAGTGTGGGTGGAAATTGATGAAATATAAACCTTTGTTTCGCCGCCTCTGTTTGTTACTATAAAGGACTTTGGCAAATCCTCCGAGGCGTTTATTACTTTTCCGCTTTTTTCTGCATCCGGCAGAAAATGACGTCCGCGCTTTGAGACGGTGGTGTTGTCCATATCAAAAATACCTACTATATCCTCGGTATTTATGGTAAAGTTGTTTCCAAGATGAAGATACATTTATTTTCCGCCTCCTATTTCTTTTTCTGTAACAGTATTATTTTCTACGTTAAAGAGCTTTGCATTGTTCAGGTTTTCAAATATATCCGTATCTGTGCAGGTTATAATAACTTGCTTGTCATAAATTCTCTGCCACAGGTACATTCTCCTTGTAACATCAAGCTCTGAAAATATATCGTCAAGGAGCAAAACGGGATACTCACCTGTTTTTTCAAAAACATAGTCCGCCTCTGCAATTCGCATAGAGAGAGCGGTTGTACGCTGCTGTCCCTGGGATGCAAAAAGCCTTGCGTCCAAATCCCCTATTTTAAGTGAAATATCATCCCTTTGTACACCGTAGCACATAGAGGAGTTGTCTATTTCACGTTTTTGGTTTTCTTCTAAAAAGTCAAATATTTCCTTTGCAGAGCGTGCCTTTATGCTTGGTTCATACTCCATACGTAATTCTTCTCCGGAGATGTCTTTTTGTATCTTTGCCGCAAACACAGAAAGCTCGGCTATAAACTCACGGCGCGCATTCATAATCTTTTCGCATGGCTCGGAAATCCTTTCATTCCAGAGGGATAGGTAGCTGTCCTCTGTTTTGCCCTTTTTCTTTAGGCTTCGAAGAAGCATATTTTTTTCCGCCCCTGCCTTTTTATACTCTGAAAGGGCTGCAAAATACTTTGGATAAATTCTGCATAGGCTTGCATCCATAAACTTTCGCCTTGCAGAGGGTGCGCCCTTTACAAGAGAAAGGTCCTCCGGGGAAAAGAGCACAGCGTGGAAGTAACTCATAAGACGGCTTAGCTTCTTAATTGGTACGTTGTTGACGGTTATGTTCTTTTTGCCGTCACCTGTAAGGCACATAACAGCCTTAAACTCCCTGCCGCTGTTTTCAAAATCAATTGTTACCTTGGCGGCTTCTTCAGAGAACTTAATCATTTCCCCGTCACTTTTCGTGCGGTGGCTTTTGCCGTAGCCGAAAAGGTAAACGGATTCCAGTATATTGGTTTTTCCGTTTGCGTTATTGCCGCATATGATGTTGGTTGTGCCGGAAAAATCAATGGTTTGGTCTTTAAAATTTCTGAAATTTTTTAAATTAACACTTTTAACATACATAATTTATAAAACCTTAATCAGAAAGCTATCGTCTTCAAAATCCACTAGCACGCTGTCACCAGGGCGGATTTTTTTGCCGCGCATGGTGCATACTTCGTCATTTACAAGAACAATCCCGTCCTGTATCATTTCCTTTGCCATGCCGCCGCTTTCTGCCGCGTTTGCAAATTTTAGAAGCTGATCAAGCTTTATAAATTCTGTGGTTAAAGTAACATTTTCTACTACCATTTTCCACCTCTAAAAATCAGTTTGATATACGCATTACCTTTGTAACGTCCGGTATCTGATTTATTTTCTTAAGCACAAGTGAAAGCTCGTCTTTGTTTGAAATTTGTATGCCCACCTGTACCACCGCAATATTTTTCTTTGTAACAAAGGCGTTTATTGTTTTGCAGCATATATGCATATCATTAAGCACAGCAGATACCTCGAACATAATTCCCGCACGCTCGGGTGCTTCTATTTGTATGTTTGCAATATATGAGCTCTCCGGCTCTACGCCCCATGAAACATCAATAAACCTTGCTCTGTCCTCCTCCGGCATATTTTCCGGCTTCATATTCGGACAGTCTGCCCGGTGCACAGAAACACCTCTGCCCTTTGTTATAAATCCTACTATATCATCCCCCGGTACAGGTGCACAGCAGCCGGCAATTCTTACAAGGCAGTTGTCTATTCCCTTTACAATTATGCCCTTGCCTGTGGAGGTTTGTTTTTTGTTTTGAGATTCGGGTTCAATAACAATGGGGTTTTCTTTCTTTTGCTGATCCTTTTGCTCTGCCTTAAGGTCATCCCTTAGCCTTAGCAAAATCTTTTGTGGTGTTACTGCTCCGTAGCCTACTCCGGCATACAGGTCATCCATGTTCTGATACCCGTATCTTCGCAGCAGTCTGTTAACCCACTCGTCACGGAAAAGCTGTGCGTGGGAGTAACCCATACGTTTTAGCTCTTTTTCTATAAGCTCCTTTCCGTGGACAATATTATCATCACGGTTTTGCTTTTTAAACCATTGGTTAATTTTGCTCTTTGCCTGACTTGTTCTAACAATCTTAAGCCAGTCAAGGCTTGGGCCGTGGTTGTTATTTGCAAGAATTTCCACTATCTCGCCGTTTTTGAGAATGTAGTTATTCTGAACAATCTTTCCGTTTACCTTTGCACCGCTCATTTTATAGCCTACCTGTGAGTGAATTGCAAAGGCAAAGTCTATAACAGTACTCTTTGCAGGAAGGCATATTACTTTTCCGTTTGGTGTAAAAACAAAAACCTCGTCTGCAAAAAGGTCTATTTTGAGGGTACTCAAAAAGTCGTCACTGTCCACATTATTCATTTGTGTTTCAAGAAGCTGACGCACCCATTCAAGCTTTGAGTCCATTGGGTTCTCGCCTGAAACACCCTCTTTGTATTTCCAGTGTGCTGCGATACCTTCTTCTGCCACCTTGTGCATTTCCCAGGTACGAATCTGTATTTCAAAGGGTGTGCCGCTTGTACCGATTACAGTTGTGTGAAGTGACTGGTACATATTTGGCTTTGGCATAGCAATGTAGTCCTTGACGCGCATAGGTACAGGCGTGTACATTTCATGGACCATTCCAAGCACCGCATAGCAGTCTGCAACAGAGTCCACAATTACACGAACTGCAAACAGATCATAAATCTCGTCAATATTCTTGTTCTGGGTATACATTTTGCGGAAGATACTATAAAAATGCTTTGCTCTTCCCTTTACAGTTGCTTTTATGCCTGCATCTGCAACCTTAACACGAATATCCTCAATAATGTTCTTAATGTATTCTTCACGCTCGCTGCGCTTTTGCTTAATATTTTCCCTTATTTCCTCGTAGGCAACAGGGTCTAAGTATTTAAGCGCCAAATCTTCAAGCTCTACCTTAATTTTTGACATACCAAGTCTGTGAGCAAGAGGGGCGTAAACTTCCAGGGTTTCCCTTGCCTTTTCAAGCTGCTTTTCAGGCTTCATGGAGTCAAGAGTACGCATATTGTGAAGCCTGTCTATGAGCTTTACAATAATAACTCTTATGTCCTTTGCCATGGCAAGAAACATTTTTCTTAAGTTTTCTACCTGTTGTTCTTCCAGGGTTGAATACTGGAGCTTTGTAAGCTTTGTTACGCCGTCCACAAGCTCTGCAACCTCTGTTCCGAACAAATCCTTAATGTTATCCAGGGTATAGTTTGTGTCCTCTACCACATCGTGCAAAAGGCAGGCCGTTATTCCAACCACGTCAACAGACATACTTGCGGCAATATAGGCTATTTGCACAGGGTGTGTAATATAGGGCTCCCCGCTTTTTCGAAGCTGATTTTCATGGGCGTGCTTTGCGAGCTTGTAAGCAATATAAATCATATCCGTATTGGCATCGGGTGTATTTGCCTTTACAATCTCAATAATCTGCTCTATGATATGCTTTGAGGTGTCTGCGATGTCAGGAAACTTTTCATAAGCCAGTATGTTGTTTTCCATGAAAATCACTCCTTTCATTTAATGTCTTCTATTCGAAGCTGAATGCTTTGTCTTCCGTTAAAGTTGTTTATTTCCGGTGTAAATGCAATATCTACGATTTTTCCTGCAGGAAGGCTGTTATAGAGCTCTCCCATCCGGAACGCTACACAGGACAGTTTAACCCCGTCTTTTTTTAGCTGAAGTCTGAGGTGTGCGCCTTCCTCCCCCATAGGCATACAGGAGGCAACCTCTGCCCCGCAAATTGCAAATACGGGCATATGATTTCCCTCGCCAAATGGCTCAAGACCGGAAATAATCCTTATATTTTCCTCTGTAAGAGAGGCGGCGGTTATTCTGAGGTCTATAGGAAGCTTGGGAGTTAAAATTTCTTTTGAAAGTTTCTCTTTTGCAAATTTGTTTATTTTATCTGCAAGGTGTTCTATGTTCTCTGTTTTAACGGTAAGTCCCGCAGCCATTGCATGACCGCCGTATTTGTCCAAAAGGTCGCTTGAAAATGCAAGCGCCTCTGTTATGTTAAAGCCCTCGATACTGCGGCATGAGCCATGACCTGTACCGTCCTCATAGGAAATTAAAATTGTGGGTTTATAATATTTTTCCGAAAGCCTTGACGCAACAATCCCCACCACGCCCTTGTGCCAACACTCGCCTGCTATAACAAGAACAGGCTTTGAAAGAATTGATGGGTTTTCATCTATCATCTTTTGTGCTTCTTCAAAAATATCCTTTTCCGCTGCACGTCTACGCTGATTTTCTGTATCAAGCTCTGCGGCAATTTCCTTGGCGGTATTGGGATTTGCCGAAAGTAGCAGCTCTACCGCTGTCTTGGCGCTGCCCATTCTTCCTGCTGCATTTATACGGGGTGCAATGCCAAATGCTATAGAGCCGGCGCTTAGTTCCTTTACGCCTGCAATTTCAAGAAGGGCGGAAATGCCCGGTGCAGGTCTTGTTTTTATGGTTTTAATTCCTCTGTCAACAATTACTCTGTTTTCACTTGTAAGAGAAACTACGTCCGCAACAGTTCCGATTGCAGCATAGGGCGCATATTTATAAAACACGTCTTTTGTGCTCTCTCCAAGCCTTACAGACAGGGCAAGAACTGTTTTAAATGCAACTCCAACTCCTGCCAAATCGGGAAAAGGATACTCGCTGTCCTTTCGTTTGGGATTTATAACGGCTGTTGCAGCCGGCAACTTTTCCATACAGGTATGATGGTCTGTTATAATAACGTCCATCCCTTGCGCCTTTGCAAGCTCTGTTTCTCCTGTGGCTGTTATGCCGCAGTCAACAGTAATCAGCAATTTGCAGCCGGTTTTGGAAATTTTGTTTATTGCTTTTATATTAATTCCGTATCCCTCTTCTTCACGGTCCGGTATGTAGTAGGAAACATCTGCGCCGTGGGACAGAAGATATTTGTAAAGGAGAACTGTAGCGGTTATTCCGTCAACATCATAGTCTCCGTAAATGCAAATTTTTTGTTTTTCTTCAAGGGCAAGTAAAATTCTGTCCACCGCCTTATCCATATCGGGAAGCAAAAAGGGATTGTGAACTGCTTGCATAGACTTGGATAAAAAGGACTGAATTTCTGTATCGGAATTTATTCCTCTGTTATATAAAAGGGTTACAATAACGGGTGAAATGTTAAGCCTTTTTGCAGCGGATAAAATGTCATTTTTATCATAATCTTTATTTAAAAAAATCCAGTTTTTCTGCTGCATATGTTCACCCCTTTAGCCATATTATTTATTGTAAGCTATACTGCTCTAATTATACCATTTTTTTGGTGTAATTTCAAGAGTTTTTTAATAATTTCTTCATATAATGTACCAATTTTTAATAGGGGGTAATTTCATTGAAAAAGGGGCTTATCTTCGGAGCTTTGTATCTTTTAATTGTAATATTAATTCTGCCACCCATAGGCGTGTTCATAGGAGGGAAAATAAAAACAGAAAAAGGAGAAAAAAAGGAGCTTTCTGAAAGGGTAAAGGTTTACATAACATCAGAGGACAAGGTGGTAGAAATGAACACATCTCAATATCTCAAAGAGGTAGTGGGAGCGGAAATGCCTGCAACATTTTCTTTTGAGGCACTAAAGGCACAGGCTGTTGCGGCTAGAACCTACCTGTGTGCCAAAATGGACGAAAATCATGAGGCGCACAAGGGTGGCGTAGTGTGTACGGACTACAAGCATTGCAAGGCGTGGCTTTCAGAAAGTGAAAGAAAGGAGGCGTGGGAACAAGATAAAAGAGAGGAATATTGGGGAAGGGTTTCAAAAGCCGTTGAGGAAACTGCGGGGGAAATTATAAAATATAAGGGAGAGCCAATCTCTGCCCTATTCCACTCTACGTCATCCGGAAAAACTGAGAACTCAAAAGACGTATGGGGAAAAGATCTCCCATATCTAAGAAGTGTGGAAAGCAAAGGAGATGAGCTTTCGCCTAAGTTTTTATCGGAATTTTCCTGCACAGTACAGGAGTTTTGTGACACAGTTTCAGGCAAAATAGATAATACCGATTGGAATTGTGGGTTATTCTCTGATATTGTTCGTTCCGAGGCGGGAGGGATCATAAAAATTAAACTTGGGGGAGTGGAAGTAAAGGGTACAACTTTCCGGGAAATCTTTGCCCTCCGCTCCACTAACGTGCAGATAGAACAGGTGGAGGACAAAATAGTTATGAAGGTAAAAGGTAATGGTCACGGAGTTGGAATGAGCCAGTACGGAGCAAACTTTATGGGAAACAATGGAAGTGACTACAAAGAAATTCTTACCTATTATTATACAGGCACAACAATCGGTTGACAAAGGATTTTCACAGTGTTATAATTAAAGAAAATACGTGTGAGGTAGTACATATGACAGACTTTATAATAATTGGACTTTTGCTTGGCGCAATTGTTCTTTTGATAATTCTTCTATCTAAAAAGGAAAACGGTCGTGCCCTTTATGACCTTTTCTCTCAAAATCAAAAAAATATGGGGGATGTGCAGCTGGGACGCCTTGATGATATGAGAAAGTCAATGTCCGAGGGTCAGGCGCAAAGTGCAGAGAATTTGAAAAATCAGCTTCTTACTATGGAAGAAAGACTTCGTTCACTCGAAAAATCAAACGAGCAAAGGCTTGAAAATCTTCGTACAACTGTTTCTGCAAGTCTTGAAACCATACGCAAGGATAATAATGAAAAGCTTGAGTCCATGCGCAAAACTGTTGACGAAAAGCTTGAGAAAACTTTGGAAACCAAAATGACAGAATCCTTTAGGCTCGTCAGCGAAAGACTAGAACAGGTTTATAAAGGCCTTGGAGAAATGCAGACCCTTGCCTCCGGCGTTGGCGACCTAAAAAAAGTTTTATCTAATGTAAAAACAAGAGGAATACTTGGTGAAATTCAGCTTGGTGCAATCTTAGAGGATATACTCCCCCGTGACAGATACGAAGAAAACTTTGCAACCGTTCCCGGAAGCTCCGCTGTTGTTGAGTTTGCAATAAAGCTCCCCGGTGACGGAGAAAAGCCTGTTTATCTTCCTGTAGACTCCAAGTTCCCGGCAGACTGCTATTTCAATCTTCAGTCTGCGTATGATGAGGGCGATGCAGAGGCAATCAAGAAAGCAAGAGCAGAGCTTATTACACGCATGAAATCCTTTGCAAAGGACATAAGAACAAAGTACATTTCCCCGCCGGACACAACAGACTTTGCAATAATGTTCCTGCCCTTTGAGGGACTTTATGCAGAGGCGGTGCGCTGCGGAATGGTAGAGCTTCTCCAAAAAGACTACCATATTAATATAGCGGGACCCGGCACTATGGCGGCACTTTTAAACAGTTTGCAAATGGGCTTCAAAACCCTTGCAATCCAAAAGAGAAGTGCAGAGGTGTGGAAAATCCTTGGCGCTGTTAAAACAGAGTTTGACAAGTTCTCGGATATTCTGGAAAAGACAAGGAAAAAGCTTGGTCAAATAGACACAGAGCTTGACACCCTCATCGGCACAAGAACTGCGGCAATAAAAAGAAAGCTCCGGGATGTAGAAAGCATCTCGGAAGAAGAAAGTGTAAATCTTCTGGAAGAGTGACATATTATATAGAAGAAACTGCTTTTGCTATGTATATGGCAAGAGCAGTTTTTTTGTGCAAATAGGTAATTCTGCTTCAAAAAATGCTTCAAATTATAGAATAGATAGTAAAACTCGACAAAAGAAAAGAAAATTGTCTTTTCTTCAAAAAAACTCTTGACAAAGTGGGGTAGTTATGGTAAACTAAATAAGCTGTCTTCGAGAACAGCAGTTGTACATTGAAAAATAAACAGTGCGAAACTTGTCGGAAAATTTGAGTTTTTTATGACAGTATTCGGAATAACGAAACAAATGTCAGAGTTAGTTGAAAAGAGCTA
>JAZRHH010000044.1:0-9011 GCA_045644665.1 Clostridia bacterium | reverse complement strand
TGATGTGGCAGAGTATATGGGATTTTCAAAACCAAGCGTCAGCAGGGCGGTGGGTCTTTTAAAAAGCGGTGGCTATGTTGCTATGGCGGAGGACGGCAGTCTTTCTCTTACAGAGCTTGGGCTTTTAGAAGCACAGAAGATTTTTGAGAGGCATACTGTTTTGTCAAAATTCTTTATTCAGCTTGGAGTAGATGAGGAAACTGCGGCAATGGACGCCTGCAGGATAGAACACGTAATTTCCGATGAAACTTTAAGTGCTATCAAAAACAGTCTAAAGTAAGAAAAGTTTAGCAAAATCCCTTGACATTAATCGCTATATTTGGTATTATATTTGTAATGGCTATGAAAAAGACAGTAGTCGGTCTTAAGAAGTAAAGAGAGTAGCGGTCGTGGCTGTGAGCCGCTTACGGATTATTCCGATGAAAACCACTTTGGAGCTGCGTGCGAAACAAGCATTGCCGTAACCCTTGCGTAAAAGGGACAATGAGTGACGGGGAAGAATTCCTCGTAATCAGGGTGGAACCGTGTATTATTGCACCCCTGAGAAAGTTGCATTAAAGCAATTTTCTTGGGGTGTTTTTTTATAACAAAGAAAGGACAGATAAAAATGAGTGAAATGAACGAACTACAAATTTTAAGACACAGCGCATCACATGTGCTTGCACAGGCAGTTAAAAGACTGTTTCCTGATGTAAAACTTGCAATAGGACCTGCTATTGATACAGGTTTTTATTACGACTTTGATTCGGAGCATAAGTTTACTCCCGAGGATTTAGAGGCAATTGAGGCAGAAATGAAAAAGATTGCCAAGGAAAATCTTAAAATAGAAAGATTTGAACTTCCAAGAGCTGAGGCTCTTGAGCTTATGAAGGACGAGCCATACAAGTGCGAGCTTATAAATGATTTGCCTGAAGACTCTATCATTTCTTTTTATAAGCAAGGCGAGTTTACAGACCTTTGTGCAGGACCTCACGTTGGATATACAAGCAAGGTAAAGGCGTATAAGCTTCTCAGCGCTACAGGTGCATACTGGAGAGGTGACGAGCATAACAAAATGCTCCAGAGAATTTATGGAACAGCCTTTTCTAATAAAACAGAGCTTGAAGAGCATCTTACACAGCTTGAAGAAGCAAAAAAGCGTGATCATAACAGACTTGGACGTGAGCTTGAGCTCTTTACAACAAGCGACCTTATAGGACAGGGACTTCCAATTCTTCTTCCAAAGGGCGCAAGAATTATTCAGCTTCTCCAAAGATTTGTTGAGGACGAAGAACAAAAGAGAGGTTGGCAGCTTACAAAAACTCCTCTTATGGCAAAGAGTGATTTGTATAAGCTTTCAGGACATTGGGGACATTATAAAGACGGAATGTTCGTACTTGGCGATGAGGAAAAGGACGACGAAGTTTTTGCACTTCGTCCTATGACTTGTCCGTTCCAGTATCAGGCGTATCTCAATAGAGGTCGCTCCTACAGAGACCTGCCAATGCGACTGAACGAAACTTCAACACTATTTAGAAACGAAGCATCAGGTGAAATGCACGGCCTTATAAGAGTTCGTCAGTTCACAATCTCCGAAGGACATCTCATGTGTACACCGGAGCAGCTTGAGGACGAATTTAAGGGCTGCCTTGAACTTGCAATTTATATGCTCAAAACTTTAGGTCTTTATGAGGATGTGTCATACAGATTTTCACAGTGGGACCCTGAAAACAGAGATAAGTATATTGGCACAGACGAGCAATGGGACGAGGCGCAGGGTATGATGAAGAAAATCCTTGACCACCTTGAAATTCCATACAAGGTTGGAATAGGCGAGGCTGCATTCTACGGACCAAAGCTTGATATCCAGATAAAGAATGTTCATGGCAAGGAAGATACTCTTATCACAATCCAGATAGACCAGATGCTTGCAGAAAAGTTTGGCATGGAGTATGTTGATAAGGACGGACAAAAGAAAAATCCGTATATCATTCACAGAACTTCAATCGGCTGCTATGAAAGAACACTTGCACTCTTAATAGAAAAGTACGCAGGTGCATTTCCTCTGTGGCTTGCTCCTGTACAAATAAAGCTTATCCCAATTGCAGACAGACATCTTCCTTATATCCAAAAGATTAAGGAAAAGCTTGAAGCAGCAGGAATTATCAGAGTGGAAATTGATGACCGAAGCGAAAAAATGGGTTACAAAATCCGCGAAGCACAGCTTGAAAAGGTGCCATATATGATAATTGCAGGAGATAAGGATATAGAAAATGATGTTGTTGCCGTTCGTTCGAGAAAGAACGGAGATATGGGCACAATGAATATTGATGAACTTATATCAAAGCTACTTCTTGAAATTGCCACAAAGCAGCTTTAATCACCGCTCTAACCCCTTATGCATATAATGCTGTAAGGGGTGGTGATTTATATGCGCTTAAGTTGCAGAAAAAGACAAGGGTTTGAAAAGGTTGTACTTTTGGTACTTATTATTTCTATTGGGTACGGAGCAGCAATTAACAGACTTCAGGTGCCTTTTGAAGATGCCTTTAATGCATATGCACACTCTGTAGCAAACAGTGCCGTCAACGAAGCCGTAAGCAATTATTTTGAAGAAAATCCGGTAGTCGACTTTTATACAAAGTCCGGCACTGCAGACGGAAAGCTATCGTCTGTATCTGCAAATACGCTTGAGATAAACAAGTTTAAGACAGAGATTGGCAAATATATAAAAAATGAAATACTTGAAAATTCACGCAAAGAAATAAAAATAAGTATGGGTGCAGCGCAGAATAATATATTGCTATCTGCACTTGGACCAAAGCTGAAGATAAAGTTATCACCAAATACAATTGTAAAAACAAATTTAAGGGAAGAGTTTACAGACGCCGGAATAAATCAGGTGCGACACAGCGTGTATCTTGATACAACCGTATCTGTAACCGCAACAAGTGCAGGTATGAGAAAGAGTACAAATGTGCTTTGTACTACACTTGTGTCGGATACTGTTATTGTTGGAACAGTACCAAGCTATTATGGAAGTTATTCACCAAAAAAATAGAGTAACGGAGTAAAAAACCATGACCGATTTAGAAAAAAGAGTAATTGAATTAACAGAGTTTTTAAACTATCACAATTACAAATATTATGTTCTTGACACGCCGGAAATTTCGGATTTTGAATATGACAGGGCACTTCGCGAGCTTGAGGATATAGAAAATACAAATCCGGAGCTTAAAAAGCCTAACTCTCCAACGTCAAGAGTTGGAGGGGTAGCTCTTAAGGAATTTAATGAGGTAACCCACAGAGTACCCATGGAAAGTCTGCAGGACGCTTTTGATATGGGAGAAGTATACGACTTTGACAGACGTGTAAGAGATGAAATTCAAAATCCCCAGTATTCGGTTGAGCAAAAAATTGACGGTCTTTCTGTGTCCCTTGAATATGAAAACGGAGAGTTTGTAAGAGCATCCACAAGAGGAAACGGACTTGTGGGCGAGGACGTAACGGAGAACATAAAAACAATCCGCTCTGTGCCTATGCGCCTTACAGAAAGTGTGCCTTATCTTGTGGTCAGAGGCGAGGTCTATATGCCGCGTTCAAGCTTTATAAAGCTTAATGAGCTTCGTGAAGCACAGGAGCAGCCCCTTTTTGCAAACCCAAGAAATGCTGCGGCAGGGTCTCTCCGTCAGCTTGATTCCAAAATCACAGCAGAGCGAAAGCTTGATATATTTGTGTTTAATGTACAGTATATTGAGGGCGTAAATCTTACAAGTCATAGTGAGTCATTGGAATATCTTAAAAAGCTTGGATTTAAGGTTATAAAAATATACCCTGTGTTTAATTCCATAGAAGAAGCATATAAATGTGTACTCGAAATAGGTGAGGAAAGAGACGGCCTTGAATTTGATATTGACGGAGCTGTTATAAAGGTTAACAGCTTTTTGGACAGACAAGCTCTTGGAAGCACGTCAAAGTTTCCAAAGTGGGCAATTGCATATAAATTTCCACCGGAGCAAAAAGAAACAAAAATAAATGATATTTTAATAAATATTGGAAGAACAGGTGTTTTAACTCCACTTGCTGTCCTTGACACTGTGCATATTGCAGGAACCAATGTGTCAAGAGCAACACTTCATAATATAGACTATATCAGGGAAAAGGATATAAGAATAGGAGATACTGTTGTAATTGAAAAGGCAGGGGATATTATTCCGGCTGTTGTTTCTGTAAATAAAGATAAAAGAGAGGGAACAGAAAAGGTTTTTGAAATGCCGGAAGCTTGTCCCTCATGTGGTGGACAGGTCGTAAGAGAAGAGGGTGAGGCAGCATACAGATGTGTCAGCAGACTTTGCCCTGCACAGCAGCTTCGTAATATTATACACTTTGTTTCAAAGCCGGCAATGGACATAGACGGTCTTGGACCTGCTCTTATAGAGCAAATGGTTGAAAAATCAGTAATTTCCGACGCTGCAGATTTGTACTATTTAAAACAGGGAGCCGTTTCAGGTCTTGATAAAATGGGTGAAAAGTCCGAGAGTAATTTGCTCTCTGCTATTGACAAATCACGTTCCAATCCCCTTCATAAACTTATATGCGGACTTGGAATGCGCCACGTAGGCGAGAAAGCGGCGAAAGTACTTGCAAAGAAATATAAGGATGTAGAAAACTTTTTAAAAGCTCAAAAGGAAGAGCTTGTATGCCTTGATGACATAGGAGAAATAATGGCAGATTCTATTTGGGATTTCCTTAACAATACAAGGAATATTGAATTTTTGGAAAAGCTACTTGCCGGAGGCGTAAATTGCAGGGAGGAAGACTCTGCAGAGGATACCAGATTTGAGGGAATGACATTTGTATTAACAGGCACACTTTCCAAATTTACAAGAAGTGAGGCATCGGAAATTATAGAAAAGCTTGGTGGCAGAACATCAGGCTCCGTTTCCAAAAAAACATCTGTTGTCCTTGCAGGTGCAGAGGCGGGAAGTAAGCTTACAAAGGCGGAGGCGCTTGGCATTAAAGTGATTTCCGAGGACGAATTTGAAGAAATGATAAAATGAGGTAGCAAAATGATATATAGCTTTAAAGAGGAAGATGTTATAAAAACATATGAGTATTTGCACACCATTCCGGAAATAGAGTTTCAGGAGAAAAAAACATGTGCATTTATAACCGATTTTCTTAAAAATATCGGACTTTCTCCCGTTCCTTGTCTTGAAACGGGGGTATATGCAGATATTAAAGGAGAAAAAGATAATGGGAAGCTTCTCCTTATCCGTGCCGATATTGATGCACTTCCTGTAACAGAACTAACAGATGCACCATATAAATCAAAGCACGAAGGTGTTATGCACGCCTGCGGTCATGATGTGCATATGACCACTCTTTTGTATGCAGCAAAAGTCCTTGCAGAAAACAAGGATATGTTTTCAGGAACAGTTCGTGTCTTGTTCCAACCGGCAGAAGAGGGCGAGGGCGGCGCAGAGCCGATGATAAAAAAAGGTGCGGCAGACGGAATAACCGCCGCAGTAGCTATGCACATAGAGCCTCTCGAAAAAACAGGAACAATTGTGTACAGGCATGGCAGCATAACAGCCTGTCCTGATAGATTTGCCTTGGTTGTAAAAGGCAAAGGCGGCCACGGTGCAGAGCCTGAAAAATGCATTAATCCGCTCGTTATAGCATCAAAGGTTATAACAGAGCTTTCGCAGCTAAAGGAAAGGCATTTTGCGGATAGAGAATGTATTTTGTCTGTTTGTACGTGTCATGGCGGAACATCTGATAATATAATTCCTGATTTTGTGGAAATCACAGGTACAGTAAGAGCAATTGATAATGAAACAAGGTATATGCTCCGTGATAAAATTAAAGAAACTGCGGACAAGGTGTGCGAGACTGGCGGAGCCGAAGCAGAGTTTACATATTATGCTCTTTATCCTCCAACTGTAAATGACAAAGGTATGAACAATCTTGTTATAGAGGCTGCAAACAAAACTGATGGAATAGCACGCATAAAGGAGCTTGAAAAAAGTCTAATGATTGGCGACGATTTTGCATACTTTGCAGAGAAAGCACCCTCCTCATATTTTAAATTTGGAGTGGACGGAAAATATCCTCTCCACAATGCAAAAATGCTGCCTGATAAAAAGGCGCTTATGATTGGTTGCAAACTTTTTGTAAATATAGTGCAGAAATATTTAATATAATATACAAAAAAGAGAACATCCGAATGATGTTCTCTTTTGAACTGTTTAGATTTCATTCCTTACTGTAAAATTGTGTTTCATTGGGCCTGATCCCTTTCCTAAATCAAGACCTTCAGCAAGTGCATCAGATATGTAATCCTTTGCTTTTTTTACTGCATCTGCAAGACTAAGTCCTTTTGCAATATTTGATGCAATGGCACTTGATAAAGTGCATCCTGTTCCGTGAGTGTTGGGATTATCAATTCGTTTGCCAGTAAACCATGTGTATCTGCCGTGTTCGTATAATAGG
Organism: Clostridia bacterium; assembly: GCA_045644665.1. Taxonomy (GTDB): domain Bacteria; phylum Bacillota; class Clostridia; order UBA1381; family UBA1381; genus RGIG9115. The sequence goes on along the minus strand of JAZRHH010000044.1, from coordinate 2,537 downwards.
TCGTTTGCATCGTTTATGCTATGTCCGCCTTTTAATAAAACACTACACCCATAGTTTTTCTCAATAAATTCTGCTGCTTTTACCATATCTTCCTTGCTTTCAATTTTCATATCCGATAAAACTTCTGCTTCGGGAATGTTTGGAGTTACAAGAGTTGCAATGGGTAGTAGTTTCGTGATCAATGTTTTTATTGCATCTTTTTTTATAAGGGCAGAGCCACTTGTTGCAACCATTACGGGATCCACAACAATGTTTTTGGCGTTATAATATTTCAATCTATCCGCAATCACATCTATCAATTCGCTTGATGATACCATCCCGATTTTTATGCTATCAGGGAATATATCTTCAAATACTGAATCAAGTTGTTCTTTTAGAAAATTAGGTGTTGAATCTAATATTGATCTTACACCAAGCGTATTTTGAGCAGTAAGCGCCGTGATTACACTCATTGCATAAACACCATTCATTGTCATAGTTTTAATATCTGCCTGTATGCCTGCGCCGCCACTTGAATCACTACCTGCAATAGAGAGCGCTGTTTTCATTTTCGTTTTAAAACAAAAGCAATCAAAGTCCCTTATGTAATAATCTGAAATTTCTCTTACTTCTTCTTGCATTGGCTCGTGTTCATCATAAACTGCGGCAACCCTAAATCCATCATTTTTAGCAGTTTTCAAAGCGTGAAGCACATCTTCAAAAACCACTGTTTCAGATTTTTTAGTTCCAAGGTGTTTTATTGCTTCTCTGTAAATATCAGGTGTTTCCTTACTATAGCCAACTTCGGCACAAGTAAATATTTCAGAAAAGTATTCTCTCACATTCAATCGTTTCAGAACATCTTCTACAATAGGTTTGTCCGTCACAGTTGCAATACACATTTTCACGCCTGACCTCTGTAATCTTTTTAAGAAATCACTTACACCCGGTTTAAGAGTTACTTTTGTCCGATATATTTCTGCTACCATATTATTTATTTCTTCTATAATTTCTTCAATCGAAAGTTCAATACCGTAATGTCTACGGTAATATTCGGCAGCTTGCTCCAGTGTAAAGGTCTTAAAAACTTCAGCAAGATTTTCTTTAGGCTCAATACCAAGGGATTTTAAATAGTCCTCTCCCAAAGTATCCCAGATGAACATGGAATCTATAAGAGTCCCATCCAAATCAAAAATTGCACCTTTTATCATTCTGATACCACCTTTTTGGTTAGTTCTTTTAAGTTTCTTGTTGCTGATTCGATATTTTCTGCCGCAAAGATTGCGCTGATTACTGCTATACCTGAAATCCCACTATTTTCAAGCTTTAATACGTTACCTGCACCAATTCCGCCTATTGCAACCACAGGAATATTCACTGCACTACATATCTTTTTTAGTGTATCAAAGCTTACATCATCTGCATCCAATTTTGAGCCTGTTGGGAACACGGCACCTACACCGAGATAATCTGCACCTTCTTTTTCAGCAAGCAGGGCTTGTTCTACTGTTTGAGCCGATACACCAAGTATCTTATCTTCGCCGAGAATTGCTCTCACATTTCCGGCTTTCATATCACTCTGTCCCACATGAACGCCATCTGCATTTATTTTCTTTGCAATTTCAACATTGTCATTGATAACAAAAGGGATATTATACTTCCTGCACAGTTTCTGTATTTCCAACGCTTCACTTTGAAAGCTTTCTTCATCAAGTGATTTCTCGCGAAGCTGAACAAATGTAACACCACCTTTTATTGCTTTTTCAACCTGTTCATATAAGGTTTCGCCGCTTAGCCATGTACGGTCAGTTACTGCGTATAAGAGTAATGATTTTTTATCGCACTTCATATTTTGCTCCTTTAGCAATTTCTTCTGCGCCTATATTGTATATTGCATCTATAATGTGATTACGAAGACTTGAATTTCCTTCACAGTCTTTCATATTTAACACTCCGATTTCTCCAGCAAGCCCCATAAGACATACGGATGCTGCAACCGCTTCAGTTAAATTATCAGAATTTGCAACTGCATAGGCAGTAGCCAGGCCCGAAAGCATACATCCTGTTCCTGTTATACGACTCATTAAGGGTGCACCATTTCTAATTATATAGCACTTTTTATTGTCAGCTACCAAATCTATCGCACCGGTTATTGCAATAACTGCTCCGGACTTTTCTGAAAATGCTTTTGCAAACTCCACCATTGATTCAAGATTTTCTTCTGTTACAATATCTGCAGCATCTGCATCTACACCTTTGGTTGTTCCGCTTCCAAGTGCAAGAGTTTTAATCTCCGATATATTTCCTCTTATAACATCAGGCTTGATTTTCTCCATAATCTTTAGTGCCGTTTCTGTTCTGAGTTTGCTTGCACCTGCTCCTACAGGGTCAAGAAGGACAATGTGACCAAGCTCCTTTGATTTCTTGCCGGAAATAAACATAGCTTCTATGCTTCTTTTATTCAGTGTTCCGATATTGATATTAAGCCCTCCGCAGATAGATGTGATATCTGCCACATCGCCCGGTTCATCCGACATAATTGGGCTGCCGCCACAAGC
>JAZRHH010000043.1:0-8023 GCA_045644665.1 Clostridia bacterium | reverse complement strand
TGTATATATGTATATAATGTACTAGAGCGTAGATCTTTTAATAGATTTTAACGCAAAATATTAAGGGAGGTTCATGATCATGAACATTAAGAAAACATTTATTAAAATTGCGTCATTAGTACTTGCGTTTTCTTCATTAACTGCTTCGGCTGCTGTATATATTCCACAGCCAAAGGATAATAATGAAGCCTACGCTTATGCACTAGCTTTCTACAAAGATGGCTATTACTATGAGGCAAAGCAGGAACTCGAAAAGGTTAATCCTCAAGCTCCTGGCTACGAACCTGAAAAGACAGCTGCTTGGATGAAGGACATCGATGCTAAGATTGAAAAGTATCACTATGACCTTACAAGAATTCAGGTTAAGGAAATCCTTGCAAACGTAAAGAAGTACAACTCAGAGTTGAAGTTCGGTCTTGCTCTTCAAGAGCTTTACAAGGCTAACGATCTTGCAATCACAGTTTCTGAGTATGAGTCACTCTTGTGGTGGGAAACAGCTGTTTTGAAGAATCTTAATTCTCCAAAGTACGCTCCTGTAAACTCAAACCTTACAGCTATTAACATGGTAAAGGCTAATGGTTACACATTACCATCAGAGTATGAAACATACTACGCAGTTAAGGTTGCTGAAGGTGAATGGCATGTTTACATCACAACACGCACACCAGACGGCACAAGAGATAACTTAGCTGCTTTCAGAGTTTACTCAAACGGCTCAGTTGTTAAGGTTCTTGGCAACTATTAAGAAATACATAAAAAAGGATCTCATATTGGGGTCCTTTTTTTATTTTTGTTTTAGAGTGTAAAAATTAAACAGACAATTGTCCTTTATCACATAATTTGCGCAAATTATTTGTTCATAAAAATTATTGATTTTAACAAAAGTTTGTTATATAATAAATTTATAAAGCAAATTCAAAACTAAGGAGGGGTTTTATGAATAAATTCAAAAATATTATAATGATATGTATTGTTTTAGTATGTGTTATTTTTGCGCAAAATGCTATTTTTGCAAAAAATGGAGACGTTATAGGTAAAATATATTCTACGGACATTATTGCCAAAATAGACGGCCTTAACGCGCCATCTTATAATATTGGCGGAAAAACTGCAATTATAATTGAAGAACTTGCAGACAAGAACTCGAGTTTGACCTATGCAATAAATTTTAAGTATGATGACACAAAGCGCCGGCTTGATGTTACTATGAGTTCTTCCAAAGGTTTTTACGGTGAGGAATATGATCAAATAAAAAGAGGCAACGTAGGCAAGATAGTAGGAGATGTTTATGAAACAGATATAAAGGTTTATTTTAACGGATATGAAATAGAAGGTATGAATATAGGCGGAAGGACTGCAGTTGCAATTGAAGATTTAGGACTGATAGGAGGAATAAATGAGGAATTTGGTTATTCAAAATATCGCTGCAGAGCAACGTGGAATGATGACCAAAGAATTATTGCTCTTGATTTTATAGATAATAGCTGCTATATTTCCGAGTTTGATTATGGAAACTCCTTAAAATACAAGGTAAATGACAATGTAATAATCGCAGATTTTGACAGGATGGCAATTTACCATTCAGAAATTGTTGAAAGTAATTTTTCAGAAGAATTTAAAAAAGATGTAAATGTTTTAAAGACTCTTTACTTTGATGACGGCAAGGAAAAAACAGCTGTGGGTTTTATGTATTTAGAAGAAGATACAGTTGATGATTTTTTTGCAGAAAAATTATACATAACCAATCCTGAACTGGTAAGAAAAATCGCAGGTAATATACATGACGGAAAAACACCGTCTGTAGAAGAAGCTTTTAAATTTCTTGATGACAAGGTAAATTATAAAATTCTTGATAAACTTGAAACTGAAGATTTTTATGTAGTTACCGTGGAAGATTTAAAATATGACGGAGAGTGGAATGATATAGCCTATGTTCTTGTTAAGAAAACGGGCGGGTATGGTAAAATTTACAGTGGCTCAACATATTACAAACAAAGAGAAGTTAAGAAGACAGGGAAAAATATTATTGAAATAGGTGAGGGCCCAACAGCAGGCCCTCGCGGAAAACCTGTTATGATGTACTGTGAACTTAATCTTAATAATTATTTTGTTCGGTGATCGAGAATAAAAAGACAGATTTCAAAAAGAAATCTGTCTTTTTGTATTTTTAATTACGCCTGCTTAAACTCTGTCCAAATCTTTGTATATTCTTCTGCAACATCACCGATGTCCTGAATAAATTCTGCGTCTTTTAACTTATCCCCGGGAATGTTAAACACCACGTTGTTTTTTATATCCTCCGGCAAAAGTTCTCTTGCGGCTTTGTTTGGTGTAGGATACATAATCTGCTCTGTAATATATGCGCCTGTCTGGGCATCAAGTATAAGATTTAAAAACTTATGTGCGTTGTCAATGTTCTTTGCGCCCTTTGGAATAAACCAGTTATCAATTCCAAACCCAATTCCTTCGTCTGCGTATACAGCCTTGAGCCCCGGTCTTTCTGCAAGTGCAAGAAATGCCTGTGAGCTGAACATATATGCTATATCAACCTCACCGCTGATTAATGATTCGTGAGGGTTGTTGTAATTGAGATGATGAACATTATCCTTTAAAAGCATCAGCTTGTCCTTTGCTTTTGCAAGAGTAGCGCTATCGGTTGTATTCATGGACTCGCCCATGGACTTTAGTGTAATTCCCAAAATATTTCTTGCATCGTCAAGGAGTAGTACCTTGCTCTTTAAGCTCTTATCCCACAAATCGTTATATCCCTTAATATCAATATCAATCTTTTCCGGGTCATATACAATTATAGGTGAGCCGGCGCTGTAGGGAACAGTATATTTGTTTTCCGGATCATATGATTTTGAAATATAGTTTTCGTCAAGGTTTACATAATTTGGGAGTTTTGATTTGTCAAGCTCCTCCAAAAGACCTTGCTTTCTTGCGATATCAATAATGTAATCCGAGCCAATAACCAAGTCGTAGCCTGAATTTCCTGTGCTTATTTTTGCAAGCATTTCTTCGTTTGTATCAAAGTTTGAAATGTTGATTTTCACATTGTTTTCTTCTGAAAATTTGTCAAGTACATCTTGGGGAATATATCCGTCCCATGTAAGAATATTAAGCTGGTTTTGCTCTGTCTGCCCGCATGAAACAATTAATAAAGACATAAGTGCTGCAAGGAGCAGGGTTATAAATTTTTTCATATTTGCCATTCCTTTCCATGTAAAATTTTATTTTATTATACATTATTTTTTATTCGGTGTCAATTATTTATTCATAAAACAAATTTGGATTAAAACATTGATTTTAGTAGTATTTTGTTGTATAATTAATTTGCTTGTCTGACATTCTGATTTTTTGCAGACAAATGAGGAATATTATCAAAAAAACGAGAGGTATTATATGAACAAATACAAACTCGCGAAAAATGCTTGCTATTTAACGGGTGCAACAATGGCAATATCTGCTAATCTGTCACCTCTTCTGTTTCTAACCTTTAGAGATATGTATAACTTATCGTATACCTTGCTTGGGTTTTTGGTGGTAATTAATTTCTTTACACAATTGCTTATAGATTTAATATTTACATTTTTCACTAAATATTTTAACATACATAAAACTGTAAAGATAACACCATTTGTTGTGTTTGTAGGCTTGATACTATACGGGTGTTTGCCAAGACTTTTTCCTCATATGGCATTTTTGTGGATTGTGATTGGAACGGTAATATTTTCTGTTGCTTCGGGCTTGAGTGAGGTTTTGATGAGCCCTGTTATTGCTGCAATTCCAAGTAAAAATCCTGAACGGGAAATGAGCAAGCTCCACTCAATGTACGCATGGGGCGTGGTGTGTGTGGTAGTATTTAGTACATTGTTCTTAACCGTTTTCGGTAGCGCTAACTGGATGTATCTTGCCCTGCTTTGGTCGGTGGTGCCATTTATAGCATTTATAATGTTCTTAAAAGCAAAACTTCCTCAAATGGACAATTTTGGAGGGGAACAAAAAGAAACAAAAATATTTAATAAAGGCATTATATTATGCACCTTGTGTATATTCTTTGGCGGTGCGGCAGAATGTACCATGTCCCAATGGGCATCTGGATTTATCGAAAATGCTGTGGGAGTTCCCAAGGTTTATGGAGATGTTATAGGTGTTGCCTTGTTTGCGGCATTGCTTGGTACAGGAAGAATGTTGTATTCCAGATACGGCAGGAAAATCATTAACATTTTACTCTATGGAATGCTTGGTGCGGTCCTTTGCTATTTTGCGGCAAGCTTATCACTAAGTCCTGTAGTTGGAATTATAGCCTGTGCCCTGACCGGAATTTTTACATCTATGTTATGGCCGGGAACTTTGATTTATGTAGAAGAAAAATTTCAAAATGTAGGAGTGGCTGTTTACGCACTCATGGCCGCCGGTGGTGATATGGGGGCGTCCCTTGCACCTCAGATCCTTGGAATTGTATCTGATAAATTCAGCTTGACGAGTTTTGCTATGAGAATATCAGAAATGTTTAACATAACTATAGAGCAGGTGAGTATGAGAGCAGGACTTCTTGTGGCAGGACTTTTCCCGGTTTTAGGTGTACTGTGTATACTTTGTATGAAAAAACATTTTAAAAATCAGGTAAAGTGATTCTGAAAACTTAAATTTAAAATAATATGGAGGACGAAATATGTATAAGGATTTTGCGTATATATATGACAGCCTTATAAACAAAGATATAGACTATGATGAGATTTGCACATTTCTCGAAAAGCTTTTTTTAAAACAGTCAAAAAAGCCAAAGATTATTTGTGACCTTGCCTGTGGCACGGGAAATGTAACGCTGCCATTAGCAAAAAAAGGATATGACATGATTGGTGTGGATATATCCGAAAATATGCTTGATGTTGCAAGAGAAAAAAGCAGGGAAGAAAGCCTTGATATTCTTTTCATTCGTCAGAACATGAAAGACCTTGACCTTTATGGAAGCTGCGATGCATTTTTATGCATGACAGACGGGTTTAACTATATAACAAGCATTAACACGCTTAAAAAAATTTTTACAAAAATAAGAACATGTTTTATTGAGCCTGACGGAGTTTTTGTCTTTGACATAAGCTCTCCTTACAAGCTTGAAAATACACTTGGGTCAAATACATTTATCTACAATACAGACGATATATTTTATACATGGGAAAACAAGTACAAAAAGCCTTTTTGCAAAATGGAGCTTAATTTCTTTAAAAAGGGTGAAAGGGGCTTTGACAGGTTTGAGGAAATTCAAATACAAAGAGCATACTCCGAAAAAGAAATTAAAGATGCACTTTTAACATCAGGCTTTTCAGGTGTCCAGGTGTACGGCGGATATGACTTTTCACCCGTAAAAGAAGACAGTCCACGTCTTGTGTTTGTTGCAAAACCGGAACTATAGTTGGGTTTTTGGAAATATATACAAAAATTTTCAATATTTTGTTGATTTTTAGTTTGATAAAATATTGACGAAATTAAAAAAAAGAGATATAATGTAATAAGTGTACGTAGACACTGGTAAGAGATTACCTAAAATATATGCTGCAAAAAGCGGCGGATAGGAGTTTTAGTATGAGAGTTTATAATTTTTCTGCAGGTCCTTCAATGCTTCCCGTTGAAGTTCTTGAAAAAGCACAAAAGGAAATGGTGGAATATGGCAAGTCCGGTATGTCCGTAATGGAAATGAGCCACCGTTCAAAAGATTATGAAGAAATTATTTACGGTGCAGAGGCTCTTGTTCGTGAGCTTATGAATGTACCTGATAACTACAAGGTTTTATTCCTTCAGGGTGGCGGCTCCAGCCAGTTTGCTATGGTTCCTTTAAACCTTGCAAAGAATAAGAAGGCAGACTATGTAATTACAGGTCAATGGGCAAAGAAAGCAGCAGAAGAAGCTGAAAAGTACATAGAAGTAAACAGAGTTGCAAGTTCAGCTGACAAAACATTTTCATATATTCCAAAGCTTGATAAGAGCACATTCTCTAAGGACGCAGATTATTTTTATATTTGCTACAATAACACAATTTACGGAACAAGATATGTAAATCTTCCTGAAACAGACGCACCGCTCGTTGCAGATATTTCATCATGTGTAATGTCAGAAGAAATTGATGTTTCAAAGTTTGGTCTTTTGTTTGCAGGTGCACAAAAGAACCTTGGTCCTGCAGGTGTTACACTTGTAATAGTTCGTGAAGACCTTATCGGCGAGGTTTTAGAGGGAACACCAACAATGTTTGACTATTCAATTCACGCAAAAAATGATTCACTTTATAACACACCGCCTACATATTCAATTTATGTTCTTAAGCTTGTTCTTGAATGGATAAAGGAACAAGGCGGAGTGGCTGCAATTCAGAAAATAAACGAAGCAAAGGCAAAGCTTCTTTATGATTTCCTTGATTCTTCAAAGCTCTTTAAGGGCACAGTTGTACCGGAAGACCGTTCACTTATGAACATTCCTTTCGTAACAGGTAACGACGAGCTTGATGCAAAGTTTGTTAAGGAATCAAAGGAAGCAGGCTTTGTAAATCTTAAGGGTCACCGTTCAGTTGGCGGTATGAGAGCAAGTATCTACAATGCTATGCCAATGGAAGGTGTAGAAAAGCTTGTTGAATTTATGAAGAAATTCGAAGCAGAAAACCTATAATTTCCGGAAAAGGAGTTTTTGAAAATGTATAACATATTAACACTTAATAAGATTGCAGCTTGTGGTCTTAATAAGCTTGATAAAACAAAGTATATTGTAACAGATAATCAGGAAGCAGAAGCAGACGGCATAATCCTCAGAAGCTTTGCAATGCACGATATGGAGCTTCCAAAGAGCCTTAAGGGTGTTGCCCGTGCAGGTGCAGGAACAAACAATATTCCTATCCCTAAATGCACAGAGCAGGGTATTGTTGTTTTCAACACTCCCGGTGCAAATGCAAACGGCGTTAAAGAGCTTGTAATTGCAGGACTTTTACTTGCATCAAGAAAAATCGTTGACGGTATTAAGTGGGCTGCAGACCTTACAGGTGATGACATTCCCAAACAGGTAGAAAAAGGCAAGTCATCATTTGGCGGCTGTGAAATCAAGGGCAAGACACTTGGTGTTATTGGTCTTGGTGCTATAGGTGTGCTTGTTGCAAATGCAGCAAGAGACCTTGGAATGAATGTTGTTGGTTATGACCCATATCTTTCAATCAACGCTGCATGGAAGCTTGACAGCCATGTAAAGAAGGCTACAAACTATCAGGAGATCTTTGAAAGCTGCGACTACATAACAATGCACATACCTCTTACAGATGATACACGTTCATTCATAAACCAAGAAGCACTTTCCCAAATGAAGGACGGAGTTAAGATTCTTAACTTCTCAAGAGGCGAGCTTGTTGACAGTGATGCAATAAAGGCAGCTCTTGCAGGCGGCAAGGTAAGCACATATGTTGTTGACTTCCCGCTTCCGGAAACTGTAAATGTGCCGGGAATTATAGCAATTCCTCACCTTGGAGCATCAACAGACGAATCAGAGGATAACTGTGCAGTAATGGCTGCAGAGCAACTTGCAGAGTTCCTTGAAACAGGTAATATTGTAAACTCTGTAAACTTCCCTAACTGCTCACTTGCAGAGGGTGGAATTGGAAGACTTACTGTAATTCATAAAAACGTTCCTAATATGATTACACAGTTTACAAAAATTCTTTCTGACGAGCATATCAACATTTCTGATATGATAAACAAGAGCAAAGGCGATGTTGCATACTCCATATACAACACAGACCACGAAATTCCTGAAAATGTAATTGAAAAGATAGAAGCAATTGACGGAGTTTTAAGAGCAAGAATAATTAAATAATTATGCTAAAAAAGAAATCCAAAATTGGATTTCTTTTTTATTGACATAAGTCATAAAAAGGCGTATAATTAGATAGAATAAATTTAATTGGCAGGAGATTTAGAAAATCTTCTTAAAAAAGCATTAAAAGGAGAATGATTTTATGCTTATAGCTCATATCAGGGAGCTTATA
>JAZRHH010000042.1:0-49594 GCA_045644665.1 Clostridia bacterium | reverse complement strand
AAACATCAAACTCGTCTGCCTGAATAAACTTTTCATTTCCGGGAGTTGAAAGTCTTAGCATTATTTCTCCCATTGTTACTATCTTAGCCATTATTTATCCTCCAATTTTTCAAGTGATTCCTTTACAAAGAAGCTTCCACCTATAGCTGCCACCTTGTCAAATGCCAAAAACTCGTCAATGTTGCTTCTGTCTACTCCACCTGTTGGAATAAATTTTATTTGGGGGAATGGTGCAGCAAGTGCTTTAAGAGCTGTAAGTCCACCATAAACATTAGCAGGAAAAAACTTTACTGTGGTAATTCCAAGCTCAAGCGCCTGCATAATTTCTGTGGGTGTTACACACCCCGGATAATAGGGTATGTTCCTTTCCATACAAACATTTGCAACACCTACTGACAATCCGGGTGATACAATAAATTTTGCTCCTGCATCTATTGCTTCATTACATTGCTCTGCATTAATAACGGTACCTGTACCAATATTCATTTCAGGATATTTTTCGCATGCAAGCTTTATCGCCTTAGCAGCACAAGCTGTGCGGAAGGTAATTTCTGCGCAGTTAATATCATTTGATTTTAAAGCAGGAAGAATTTCATCTACTTCTTCAATTTCTTTTATTACGACTACAGGTATAAATCTATTCATTTTTTCAATCCTTTTCAAATTATTATTTAATGAGTATTATTTACAAATATTACTTTTTTATACCCGTTTTACTTATCAGTTTGACACATAAATAAAGAAAAAGTAAAAAAAACACAAAAAAAACCAAAAAAACACTTGATTTTTTCTTTACTTTGAGTTATAATATAATCAAATAAAATGTAATTTATAACAACTTAGGGGGAATATAAATGTTAGTAAATATGAACGATGTTTTAAGACCTGCAAAACAAAACAAATATGCTATCGGTCTTTTTAACGCAGTTAACCTTGAGCTAGCACGCGGAATTATTAACGCTGCTGAAAGCACAAGATCACCGGTTATTATGGGTACAGCTGAAGTACTTCTTCCCTACGGACCACTTGAAGAAGTTTCTTATTACTTAATTCCAATGGCAAAAAAGGCTTCTGTTCCTGTTGTTGTTCATCTTGACCATGGTCTTAGCTACGATACTTGTATTGAGGCTTTGAAGCTTGGATTTAGTTCAATCATGTACGATTGCTCAACTGATACATACGAAGAAAATGTACGTAAGGTTAAGGAAATGGCAGACATTGCGCACTCATACGGTGCAACTATCGAAGGCGAGCTTGGTCACGTTGGCGACAACGAAGGTTCAGCTGAAGGTAGCGACCACCTTGAAGATCCATCAAAATTCTTTACAGATCCAAAGCTTGCAAAAGATTTTGTTGACAGAACAGGTGTTGACGCGCTTGCAATTGCTGTTGGTAACGCACACGGGGCATACAAGCTTCCACCAAAACTTGATTTTGAAAGAATTCGTACAATTGCAAAAACTGTTGATGTACCTCTTGTACTTCACGGCGGTTCAGGTCTTACAGACAACGACTTCCGTCAGGCTATTCAAGAAGGTATAAGTAAAGTAAACATCTTTACTGATATTAACGTTGCAGCAGTTGAAGCAGAGTTCAAAAAGTTCCAGAGCATGGATAAGGGTCTTATCGACCTTATACCTGCAGCTGTTGAAGCTGTTAAGCAAGAAAGTATGAAGAAGATGAAGCTCTTTAGCAGTGACGGAAAAGCAGGAGAAGTTACTTCTTCAAATCTTGGAAATGCTGATATAGAAGCTATTACAAAGCTTGTTTGTGCAGAAGTTGCAAAATACTTGAAGAACTAAAAACATTTAAGGCTCCCTTTTAAATGAGGTGAGCCTTTTTTTTACAATATATATGTAAAATTACAAGATATCTATTGACAAACCACAAAATATTATGTATATTAGTAATAGAATTTGTAATTTTTTATCAAAAAAATTTATGGAGGGATTTACAAATGAATTTAGTTTACGGAGTTAACGACAAGCCAAAATTTGGACAACTCATCATATTTGCAATTCAGCAGCTTTTGGCAATTATGACAGCAACACTCGTTGTGCCTGTTATCATTAACAGCTCATGCGGAACAACTATGAGCTCAGCTGCTGCACTTTTTGGCGCAGGTATCGGAACACTTGTTTATGTAGCATTCACACAAAAGAAATGCCCTGTATTTCTTGGCTCATCATTTGCATTTATAGGCTCAATGATTGCAGCTTTTGCAGGTGGAGTTTCAATGTCACTTGGATTTTTGGGACTTATAATTGGTGCAATTTTTGCAGGTCTTGTATATGTTGTTATTGCAATAATTGTAAAGTTTGCAGGTGTTAAATGGATTAACAAAATTATGCCTGTTGCAGTAATTGGTCCTACTGTTGCAATTATTGGTCTTAGCCTTGCCGGAAATGCAATCGGAGATATTTGCAAAGGTAGTATTCCGGATGTTGCAACTTCCCCACTTATAACTGTTCTTTGTGGCGTTGTAACACTTCTTATCACAATCGTTTGTTCAACATATGGTAAGAAGACATTGAAGCTTATTCCATTTATTATGGGTATCCTTGGTGGATATGCACTTTGCGGAATTTTCACAATTATCGGATATGCAGCTAACATTGATGCAATTAAAATTTTGAATGTTGCGCCTTTCCTTGCACTTGTAGAAAACGGAGTTACACTAAATACATTCCTATCCGTTCCTGACTTTACTTTCCTTACAGCTTTGAAAGGCGTAGGAGAAATTAACGGAGCATATATCAGCACAATCGCTGTTGCATATATTCCTGTTGCATTTGTTGTTTTTGCAGAGCATATTGCAGACCACAAAAACATTTCCACAATTATAGATACAGACCTTCTTGAAAACCCCGGACTTCACAGAACACTCCTCGGTGACGGAATTGGTTCTATGGTAGGTGCATTCTTCGGTGGATGCCCGAACACAACATACGGAGAGTCTGTTGGCTGTGTAGCTATTACAAGAAATGCGTCTGTAAGAACTATTATAACAGCTGCAATTCTGGCAGTAATAATTTCATTTGTTTCACCGTTTATAGCATTTGTTAACTCTATTCCCTCTTGTGTAATGGGCGGTGTTTGTATGGCACTTTACGGCTTTATAGCAGTTTCAGGTCTTAAGATGATACAAAAGGTTGACCTTAATCAAAACAAGAACTTGTTTGTAGTTTCTGTAATTTTAATTGCAGGTATTGGCGGCCTTACTCTTAACTTTGGACAAATTACAATCACATCAATTGCATGTGCACTTATTCTTGGAATTATAACAAACATTGTTGTATCAAAAGCTAAGGAGGACTAATTCAGAAAATGAGCAATGTAATAGTTTTTGACCATCCATTAATTCAACATAAAACAACTATTCTGCGTCAAACAGCTACAACAAACAAGGAGTTCCGTGAGCTTGTAGAAGAAATTACAATGCTTATGTGCTTCGAAGCACTTCGCGATCTTCCCCTTGAAGATGTAGAGATAGAAACCCCTATTCAAAAAACTGTGCAGAAAATGATAAAGGGTAAAGATCTTGCAGTTGTTCCTATTTTGCGAGCAGGACTTGGTATGGTAAACGGTTTACTGAACCTTGTTCCAACAGCTAAAGTGGGACATATAGGAATGTACCGTGACGAAGAAACAATGCAGCCTCACGAATACTATTGCAAGCTTCCACCGGATATAGACAAACGACTTATTGTTGTTGTGGACCCAATGCTTGCAACCGGAGGTTCAGCAATCGACGCAATTTCACAAATTAAGTCCTACGGCGGAAAACAAATAAAATTCCTTTGTATGATTGCAGCACCTGAGGGTATAGAAGCGCTTTCTAAAGCTCATCCTGATGTTGAAATCTACTGCGCAAATGTTGATGAAGGACTTAACGAAAAATGTTATATCGTTCCGGGCCTTGGAGATGCAGGCGACAGAATTTTTGGAACTAAATAATAATGATAATAATAAAAAAATAACACATCATACGATGTGTTATTTTTTTACTTAAATTTCATAATCTAACTTGAATTTCTCGCCACAGCCATAGTTTTCGTAAACATAGTCAATATCCTTATCTCCCCTACCTGAAAGACAAGCAAGTATTGAGCCTGATTTATGCTCTTTTGCGTAGCGAAGTGCAAATGCAACAGCGTGTGCACTTTCGATTGCCGGAATAATTCCCTCGTATCTTGAAAGAAGGAAGAATGCCTCCATAGCTTCTTCATCTGATACTGTTTCATAGTGGACTCTGTTCATATCACGAAGATTTGCGTGTTCAGGTCCAACGCCCGGATAGTCAAGACCGCTTGCTATAGAATACACAGGTAACGGCTCACCGTTTTCGTCCTGAAGGACATAGCTTGAATAGCCGTGAATAATTCCTTTTGTACCATATGCCATTGTTGCCGCATGGTCACCAACCGCTGCTCCTCTTCCGAGAGGCTCTACACCATAAATTTCTACCGGATCAGCAAGGAACGGAACGAACATACCAAGTGAGTTTGAACCACCGCCTACACAGGCAGTAACAGCGTCAGGCATAATACCTGTCATTTCCAAAAATTGCTCTCTTGCTTCTATACCAATGATTGATTGGAAATCACGCACCATTTTAGGAAACGGATGCGGGCCTGCTGCTGTACCGATACAGTATATTGCATCCTTAAATTCCTTTAGATATGCTTCAAATGCAGCGTCGCAAGCTTCTTTTAATGTCTTGAGTCCTTTTGTTACAGGAATAACATTTGCACCAAGCATTTTCATTCTTATTACATTTGGGTGCTGCTTTGCAATGTCAACCTCACCCATATATACATCACATTCCATACCAAAGTATGCAGCAGCAGTTGCAATTGCAACCCCGTGCTGACCTGCACCGGTTTCTGCAATAATTTTTTTCTTGCCCATAAACTTTGCAAGAAGGCCTTCGCCCATACAGTGATTAAGCTTATGCGCTCCTGTATGATTTAAGTCCTCTCTTTTAAGATATATCTGGCAGTTTCCAAAAAGCTTCGAAAGACGCTCACAGTGATAAACAGGAGTTGGTCTTCCCTGAAATTCTTTTCGTATACGACGAAGCTCGTTTATAAACTGAGCAGAATGACATATTGCCTCATATGCATCATCAGCTTCCTTAAATGCCTCAATAAGCTCCTCTGCCTGATATGAGCCACCATATTCTCCAAAATATCCATCCTGGTTTGGATATTCTTTTAAATAGTTTTCAAAATCTTTATATTTGTTCATAATATGTACTCACCTCATTAATAATTAGCCAAAAGCTGTAAAACCATAGGTCTTACAGCTATATATTTTAATGTTGATGTTTTGGCTTTGAGTCACAGTATATACATCTGTATACACCTTTTTCCTTGTCTGTCAGCTTGAAAATATGTTTAATTTCCTGCTCGGTGGTTGTAATACATCTTGGATTTTCACACTTGATTACATCACAAAGGCGTTCAGGAAGTTCTACATGAAGCTTTTTAACAAGCTTACCATCCTGTATTATATTTACTGAAATATCCGGATCGATATAACCGAGAACATCAAAATCAATATCTAATGTTGTATCAATTTTTATTATATCCTTTTTACCCATCTTGCGGCTTAGTGCATTTTTAATAATTGCAACAGAGCAATCAAGGTCATCAAGCTTTAAAAAATGGTATATGTCCATTGCCTTTCCGGCTTTTATATGGTCAATTACAAGACCGTTCTTAATAGAATCTATATTCATACCATATCCCCCATTATTCTATGTCAAGAAGCTTTAATATTAAAGCCATTCTCATATATTTTCCGTTTTTAACCTGTTTAAAGTAGCACGCTCTTGGATTGTCGTCCACATCAACAGATATTTCGTTTACTCTTGGGAGTGGATGAAGAATACACATATCCTCTTTTGCACTTTCAAGCTTTTCCAATGTGAGAATATAACTGTCCTTGAGGCGTATATAATCTGCTTCATTGAAAAATCTTTCCTGCTGAACGCGGGTCATATAAAGAATATCAAGCTCAGGCATATATTCTTCAAGACTTTCTGTTTCGATAAAGGAGATGTTGTTCGGAATAAGAACTTCATCCTTTATATAATCCGGAATTTTAAGCTCCTTTGGAGAAATAAAGATAAACTTAACATTCTTATATCTTATCATAGCAGATATAAGTGAATGAACAGTTCTTCCAAACTTCAGGTCACCGCAAAAACCTACTGTGAGATTGTCAAAAGTTCCTTTTTCGTTCTTTATTGTAAGAAGGTCTGCAAGAGTTTGAGTAGGATGGTTATGTCCTCCGTCGCCTGCATTTATTATTGGAACTTCGCTTTTCATTGAAGCTACCATTGGTGCTCCTTCTTTTGGATGACGCATTGCAATTATATCAGCGTAGCACGATACAACCTGCACTGTATCCGACACACTTTCTCCCTTTGATGCAGAGCTTGATGATGCTTCTGAAAATCCTATAGCATTTCCGCCAAGCTCAATCATAGCAGCCTCAAAAGACAATCTTGTTCTTGTTGATGGCTCAAAGAAAAGAGTTGCTATCTTTTTGTTTTTACACTTTTCCTGATATTTTTCAGGATTTTTAATAATGTCCTGAGCTGTTTCTATAAGACCGTCAATTTCCTCAGGAGTAAGGTCTACAATATCTACAACGCTTCTCATTATTTCCTCCTTAGCCTATCCAGCTTTCGTCTGACGGGTTGTTTCTGAAAGTAATAAGTCTTTCAACATCGCTTTCCTTAATATATCCCTCTTCAGCTGCAACTACAGCTAACGCATCAAGATTTGAAAGGCTTACGTTCTTAACATTTGCTGCTTTCATACGGTCTATACCCTTTTGCATACCATAGGTAAAGATACTTGCAACGCCAAGAACCTCTGCGCCTGCTTCTCTAAGAGCTTCTACAACCTCTATTACACTACCGCCTGTTGAAATAAGATCTTCAATTACAACAACCTTTTGTCCAGGCAAAAGCTTTCCTTCAATTTGGTTGCCTCTGCCGTGGTCTTTTGCACCTGAACGAACATATCCCATTGGCATATCAAGAAGATGTCCAACAATTGCAGCATGCGCAATTCCCGCTGTGCTTGTTCCCATAAGGACTTCACATTCCGGATACTCTTTTTTTACGATTTCTGCAAGTCCCTTTTCTACGTCATTTCTAACAGCCGGTGCTGTAAGAGTTAGTCTGTTGTCGCAGTAGATTGGACTTTTTATGCCGCTTGCCCATGTAAATGGCTCCTCAGGACGCAAGAATACAGCTCCTATTGATAATAAATCTTTTGCAATTACTTTTTCCATTTTTATCCTCCTGATTATTTATAATACTTACATGCGCTGCGGAAAATACCCATATCGTAGTTTCCGGATACGTTTGCATACAAGCCTTTACCAATTCTTTCTGAATGGCCCATTTTACCGATTACTCTGCCGTCAGGTGACATAATACCCTCAATTGCAGCATATGAACCGTTTGGATTATATTGAATATCAAATGTCGGATTGCCGTTTAAATCAACATACTGTGTCATAATCTGACCATTTTCTGCAAGTGACTTAATAAGAGCTTCCGGTGCAATAAATCTACCCTCACCGTGTGAAATTGGCACTGAATATATATCTCCCACATTTGTTTCCATAAGCCATGGAGAATTGTTTGATGCAATTCTTGTATTTACAATCTTTGACTGATGGCGTGAAATTGTATTAAATGAAAGTGTTGCACAGTCTGCATCTGTGTCAATTATCTTACCGTACGGAACAAGTCCAAGCTTAATAAGTGCCTGGAAGCCGTTACAAATACCTGCCATAAGTCCGTCACGCTTTTCAAGAAGCTCTGCAACTGCGTCCTTAATTTCACTGTTTCTGAAGAAGGCTGTAATAAGCTTACCTGAGCCTTCCGGTTCATCACCGCCGGAGAAACCACCGGGGATAAACACGATTTGTGACTGTCTTATTTTCTTTGCAAATTCCTCTACTGATGCTGAAACATTTTGAGGAGTTTTGTTATTGATTACAAAGATTTCTGCATCAAGTCCGGCTATAGTTGCTGCTTTTGCTGTATCATATTCGCAGTTTGTTCCCGGGAATACAGGAATAAGAATTTTTGGCTTTTGCACCTTTATGGTTGATGCAAATTCCTTATTTGCGTTATATGAATATGTTTCTGCCTTTTCTGCAGGAACTTCTATATTGCAGCGGAAAACCTTTTCAAGTGCATTTTCATAGCTGTCTGTAAGCTCTGAATACTTTAGTGTTTCTCCTGCAAATGCGATTGCAAAATCCTCACTTGTGCGACCAAGTACTGTGCCTACATTTTCGTCATTTGAAAGCTCGATTACGAAAGCACCGTAGTTATATCCAAAAATGTCTTTACAAGTAATTCCATCAGCAAATTCAAAGCCTATACCGTTTCCAAGGCCCATCTTGAACACAGCTTCTGCTATACCGCCGTAGCATGGTGTCCACATTGAGAGAACTTTGCCTTCTCTTACCAGCTTGCTTACAAGATTGTAGTTTTCTATTAAGGACATAGCTGTCGGAAGTCCTTTGTCGTTAAGTTCAGGAGATACAAGAACCACCTTTGAGCCTGCCTTTTTAAATTCAGGACTTATAACATGCTTAATATTATCTGTTGTAACAGCAAAGGAAACAAGTGTTGGAGGAACATCAATATTTTCAAATGTTCCGCTCATTGAGTCCTTACCGCCGATTGATGCAATACCAAGCTCCATTTGTGCCTTGAATGCACCAAGAAGTGCTGCAAGAGGCTTACCAAAACGCTCAGGATTTTTACCCGGCTTTTCAAAATATTCCTGGAATGTGAGATATACATCCTTAAACTCTGCACCTGCTGCAATCAGCTTTGAAACTGATTCAATAACTGCCAGATATGCACCTGAATATGGGCTCTTTTCTGTTATGAATGGGTTATAACCATAGGACATGAATGAACATGTGTCTGTGTCACCCTTTTCTACAGAAACCTTATGAACCATTGCCTGTATTGGAGTTCTCTGGTACTTACCGCCGAATGGCATAAGAACTGTACCTGCGCCAATGCTTGAGTCAAATGTTTCAGAAAGTCCACGCTTTGAGCAAATGTTAAGGTCTCCTACCATTTCCCTCATTTGACCTGCAAAGTCTTCTGTAACTTCCTTGGCAAAAGGCTTATCAGCAGCGGCTACCACATCTACTTTCTTTGGAGCGCCGTTTGAATTAAGGAATTCACGGCTGATATTAACTATTGTATTGCCATTCCAGTGCATTACAAGGTATGGCTTTTCTTTAACTGTTGCAACCTTGCTTGTTTCAAGGTTTTCCTTGTCTGCAAGGGCGCAGAACTTGTCTACATCTTCTTTTGCAACAACAACAGCCATACGCTCTTGTGATTCACTTATTGCAAGTTCTGTTCCGTCAAGACCGTCGTACTTCTTTGGTACAAGGTCAAGATTAATTTCAAGACCATCTGCAAGCTCGCCTATAGCAACAGAAACGCCGCCTGCACCAAAGTCGTTACATCTTTTTATAAGCTTTGAAGATTCCGGATTTCTGAAAAGTCTTTGAAGCTTACGTTCCTCAGGAGCGTTACCCTTTTGAACTTCTGCGCCACAGCTTTCGAGTGATTGGAGGCTGTGTGACTTCGAAGAGCCTGTTGCACCGCCGCAGCCGTCACGACCTGTTTTACCACCAAGGAGTATTACAACATCTCCGTCAATTGGGCGTTCACGGCGTACATTTTCTGCCGGAGCTGCAGCAATTACAGCACCAATTTCCATTCTTTTTGCAACATAACCCTCGTGATATATCTCGTCTACGATACCTGTCGCAAGACCAATCTGGTTTCCGTATGAGCTGTATCCGTTTGCAGCACCTGTAACAATTTTTCTTTGCGGAAGCTTACCTGAAAGAGTCTCTGATACACTCTTTCTTGGGTCTGCTGCACCTGTTACACGCATAGCTGCATATACATAGCTTCTTCCTGATAACGGGTCGCGGATTGCACCGCCGATACATGTTGCAGCGCCACCAAATGGTTCAATTTCTGTTGGGTGGTTATGAGTTTCGTTTTTGAAAAGCAAAAGCCACTTTTGAACTTCGCCGTCAACATTTACATCTATCTTAACTGTACAAGCGTTAATTTCTTCTGATTCATCGAGCTTATCAAGCTTACCTGCGTTTTTGAGAACTCTTGTTGCTATTGTTGCAACGTCCATAAGGTTAACTGGCTTTGTTCTGCCAATTGACTCACGTGCTGCAAGATAGTTTTGGTACTCTGTTTCTACAATCTCGTCCTCAAAAGTCACGTTGTCAAGTGTTGTGAGGAATGTTGTGTGTCTGCAGTGGTCTGACCAGTATGTGTCAATCATACGGATTTCTGTGATAGTAGGGTCTCTTTTTTCTGAAAGGAAGTAGCTTTGACAGAACTTAATATCGTCAAAGTCCATTGCAAGACCATACTCGTTTATAAAGTTTTCAAGACCTTTATCATCAAGGTCGCAGAAGCCTGTAAGAGTTGCAACCTCTGTTGGAATTTCATAATCAACCTTTAATGTTGCCGGAATTTCAAGTGCCGCTTCTCTTGCTTCAACAGGGTTTATAACATACTTTTTAATTGCTTCAAGGTCTGCAGAGCCAAGTTTTCCGCCAATTACATATACCCTTGCTGTTTTTACAATTGGTCTGTCGCCCTTTGATATGAGCTGAATACATTCTGCTGCTGATGATGCTCTCTGGTCGAACTGACCGGGCAAGTATTCTACAGCAAAAACTGTTTCGTCATTAGCATCTACACTGGTATAGATATTATCAAGCTGAGGCTCTGAAAATACTGTAGTACAAGCATAATCAAAAAGCTCTTTGCTTATTCCCTCAACATCATATCTGTTTATAATTCTAAGGCTTTCAACACTGTCTATTTGTAAAAGCTGCTTTATATCTTTAAGAAGTGATTTTGCCTCACCTGCAAGCTCTTTTTTCTTCTCTACATAAATTCTGTATACCATTAAATTCGTCCTTTCAAATTATTGTTTATTTGCTTCAAGTGCCCTTTTGCCGATATCTTTTCTGAAATATGCATTATCAAATTTAACTGAATCTACAGTTTTATATGCAGCACTTATTGCTTCTTTAAGGGTTGGAGCAGTTTCTGTAACACCAAGCACTCTACCTCCTGAGGTAAGAAGCTTTCCGTCCTCCAGCTTTGCACCTGCAACGTATATGTTTTTATCTGTAGGCATTGTAATCTCAAAGCCTGTTTCGTAGCTTTGAGGATAGCCGTCAGATGCCATTACTACGCAGCAAGCACTGCCAGTTGAAAATTTAATATCTGCCTCACAGAGTTTACCCTCTGCAACCTTTTCAAAAATATCAAACAAATCACTTTCAAGTAGAGGCAATACAACCTGTGTTTCCGGATCACCGAAACGGCAGTTGTATTCTATTACCTTTGGACCGTCACTAGTTAGCATAAGTCCAAAATAAAGACATCCGGAGAAGGTTCTTCCCTCTTTGTTCATTGCATCAATTGTTGGAACAAATATCTTTTCCATACACTCTTTTGCGAGTTTCTCTGTGTAGTATGGGTTAGGTGCAATGGTGCCCATTCCGCCTGTATTTAGTCCCTCATCATTGTCCTTTGCTCTTTTATGGTCCATAGATGAAACCATTGGAACTACAGTTTTTCCGTCTGTGAATGAGAGCACAGAAACTTCAGGGCCTGTGAGAAATTCTTCTATAACAACACGGCTTCCGCTTTCGCCAAAAATTTTGTCAGCCATCATGGATTTTACGGCGTCTGTTGCTTCCTCGCGAGTCATTGCAATTATTACGCCTTTTCCAAGTGCAAGTCCGTCTGCTTTTACAACAGTTGGAATGGGAGCTGTTTCAAGATACTTGAGCGCCTTGTCCATTTCTGTAAACACTTCGTACTTTGCTGTTGGAATGTTATATTTTTTCATAAGGTCTTTTGAAAACACCTTACTTCCCTCTATAATTGCAGCATTTGCACGTGGTCCAAAGCATTTTATACCGATTTCCTCAAGGGCATCAACAACACCAAGTACCAACGGGTCATCAGGTGCTACAACAGCAAATTCTATATTATTTTCTGCTGCAAACTTTACAATACCTTCCTTGTCTGTTGCCTTTATTGGAACACAGGTTGCATCCTGTGCAATACCACCGTTACCGGGGAGTGCAAAAATAGTATCAACCTTTGAACTTTCCTTTATTTTTTTTATTATTGCATGCTCACGGCCGCCGCCGCCAACTACCATTACTTTCAATATTCTAACCTCCCTGATGTGCATATATATAATTATATACCTTTAGCCGTTATAAGTCAACAAAATATTCACAAATTCGACTTAAAATTCATAGTATAAGAGGTAGCAATTTTTCGTTTAGACATTGCATACCCCTGCTAAATAACCCCCTTACACATTTGTGGAGGGGGTTATTATTTTTAGTGATGGAAAAGACGAGCATGTGTAAATGCCATTACCATATTGTATTTATCACATGTTTCTATTACATTATCATCACGAATTGAGCCACCTGGCTGTGCAACATATGAAACACCGCTCTTTGCAGCTCTTTCTATATTATCTCCAAATGGGAAGAATGCATCACTTCCAACAGAAACGCCGCTTATGCCAGCAAGATATGCCTTTTTCTCTTCACGTGTAAGAGGCTCAGGCTTTACAGAGAAGAGTGTCTGCCATACACCCACTGCAAGTACATCTTCATAGTCGTCAGAGATATAAATATCAATTGCATTATCTCTGTCAGGACGCTTTACGCTGTCAAGGAATGGAAGACCAAGCACCTTATCATGCTGACGAAGGTGCCAGATGTCTGCTTTATTACCTGCAAGTCTTGTACAATGAATTCTTGATTGCTGACCTGCACCAACGCCGATTGCCTGTCCGTCCTTTGCAAAGCAAACAGAGTTTGACTGAGTATACTTAAGAGTAATAAGGGCAATTATCAGGTCACGCTTTGCTTCCTCTGAAAGCTCTTTGTTTGATGTTACAATTTCCTCGAGCATTGAGCTGTCTATCTTTACATTGTTTCTTCCCTGCTCAAAGCTGATTCCGTAAACTTGTTTGATTTCTATTTCTTCAGGAACATAGTTTTCATCAATTTTGATTACGTTATATGTTCCTTTTCTTTTTTGCTTTAATATTTCAAGCGCCTCGTCTGTATATCCGGGTGCAATAACGCCGTCAGAAACCTCTCTCTTTATAAGACGAGCTGTTACAGCGTCACATTCATCAGAAAGAGCGATAAAGTCGCCAAATGATGACATTCTGTCTGTTCCTCTTGCTCTTGCGTATGCACAAGCAAGGGGCGATGAGTCAAGGTCCTTAATATCGTCAACAAAGCAAGCTTTTTTAAGCTTTTCATCAAGCACAGTTCCAACTGCTGCTGATGTAGGGCTTACGTGCTTAAATGATGCAGCACAAGGAAGACCTGTAGCTTCTTTTATTTCTTTGACAAGCTGCCAGCTGTTGAGTGCATCAAGAAAGTTTATATATCCAGGTCTGCCGCATAGAATTTCTATTGGGAGCTCTCCATTTTCCATAAAAATTCTTGCAGGCTTTTGGTTTGGGTTACATCCGTATTTTAATTCAAATTCTTTCATAATAAGTACCTTGTCCCTTCTACAATTATTTGTTACCGTTAATCATCCTGTTTTGAACACTGCCGTCCTCAAGAGAAACAAATCTTACATAAATTGAAATTTTGTTCTGGCTGTCAAGGTTGTTCCAGATGTCATTTGTAAACTCATCTATATCGTTTGGAATTGACACTCTCTCAGGCTCTCCCAAGAATGTTGGGATGGGGTTTCCGTCAGTAACATATGTATGAATAAAATGTCCTGTACCGGCAATTGCATTATATGAGAATGTGTATCTGTTACACTCTGTTCCCTCTTTATCAGCACTCTTTAAAATGCTCATTTTGTACTTTAGTTTATCTCCTGAAAAATCTACAATTCCGCTTATTCTTGGAGTGAGGTTTGGAGCGTCAGGTTCAAATTCTCTTGTTTCAAGAGCTTCTTCAAAGGTTTTTCCGTCTTTTATAAAGTCATATATTGTATCTGTCTGGTCGCCGTTTGTTACAATAAGATTATCTCCAATTTTTCTGATAGGAGAGTAAATTATAAGTGACGGATCCTCTACCTTTGACGCATCAAATGGGTGAATTATTACTTCGTCTCCGTTTTCTACAAAAACTCTGTTTCTTGAGTTTTCACTTCTGCCCATTATAAAGTATGCTATTGCAGCGTTTTTCTTATCAGCTGTTTCGCCGATAACAATTCCGCGGCCTACATACGGGTTTCCATTTATTAATTCTCCCATTGGCAATTGCTTATAAACGTCCATTTTATTATATTCCTTTCTGCGATATTATTCTTTTTGATACTATTTCTGCCGCCTGTGGCAAGAGCTTCCACTCTGCCTCTTCCATAACTCTTCTTTGAAGAATTTCCGGAGTATCGCCCTCTTTTATTTCTACAGCCTTTTGCAGAATAATCTCTCCACCGTCAGGTATTTCGTTTACGAAGTGAACAGTTGCGCCTGTCACCTTAACACCATACTCAAGCGCTGCTTCGTGGACGTGAAGTCCATAAAAGCCTTTTCCGCAAAATGACGGGATAAGTGAGGGGTGTACATTAATTATTCTGTTTGGATATGCAGATGTAAAGCTTTCGCTTAAAATGCACATAAATCCTGCAAGAATAATAAGGTCTATATGGTGCTCGGAAAGGAGTTTTTTCAGATTTTCTTCAAACTCATCCTGGGGCACGCCTTTTTTCTTAACAAAAGCTGTTTCTATTCCGGCATTTTTTGCACGGGTCAAGGCATAAGCATCTTCGTTATTTGATACAACAAGCACAATTTCTCCGGACTTTATTTCCTTTGAATCAATAAGTGCCTGAAGATTTGTACCACCGCCTGATACAAAAACTGCTATCTTTGTCTTTAGCATATGATTACACCGTCCTCGGAACGTACAATTTCTCCGATTATGTATGCATCTTCGCCGTTTGCCTTTAGTATTTCAATAGCCTTGTCTGCATCATTCTTTGAAACAGTTATGCTCATACCAACACCCATATTAAATGTGTTGAACATATCTCGCTCCGGAATGTTGCCTGTTTTTTGGATAAGGTCAAATACAGGAAGAATACGAACAGCACTCTTTTCTATCTTTGCGCTAAATCCCTTTGGAATACTACGTGGAATATTTTCATAGAAGCCGCCACCTGTAATGTGTGAAACTGCTTTAACAGTAACTTCGTTAAAAAGTGCAAGCATTGGTTTTACATATATCTTGGTTGGTGTAAGAAGTGTTTCTCCAATTGTGCTTCCGTTAAACTTTTCAAAGATTTTATCACTTTCGCCAATTCCAAACACACGTCTTACTAAAGAAAATCCGTTTGAATGAACACCACTTGATGGAAGTGCAATTATTACATCACCCTCTGTAACAGTTGTGTTATCAAGAACCTTTGACTTATCAACAACACCAACAGAGAAACCTGCAAGGTCATATTCGTCAACAGGATAAAATCCCGGCATTTCAGCTGTTTCGCCGCCGATTAGTGAACAACCGGACTGAACACAGCCCTCTGCTATACCTGAAACGATTGATGCAATCTTTTCAGGATAGTTTTTGCCGCATGCAATATAGTCAAGGAAAAATAATGGTTTTGCACCGCAGCATATAATATCGTTAACACACATTGCCACACAGTCAATACCTACAGTGTCATGTTTATCAAGCAAAAATGCCATTTTAAGCTTTGTTCCAACGCCGTCTGTACCGCTTACTAAAACAGGCTTTTGAATACCTGTCATATCAAGTTCAAAGAGTCCGCCAAATCCGCCGATTGCTGATGGAGCGCCTGTTCTTTTTATATGCTCCTTCATAAGCTCAACTGCTCTGTAACCCGCTGTAATGTCAACACCTGCTGCTGCGTAGCTGTCTGATTTAGATTTTGTGTTCATATATTTTCGTTCCTTTCAAAATTATTCTTTTCCGTTCCAGCAATATGTGCAAAGCTTGCATGGATCCATACCGATAGACTTTACTGCACCCTCAAGAGTCTGAAATTCAAGTGATGCAAAATTAAAGCTTTCGCAAATTGCTTTTCTGAGGTTTTTACCTCTTTCTGTTGAAGAGTCTGTATACTCGTCTATATGTTTAAATCCTTCTTCTCCCTCAAGCTCCATAATCACACGGCGTGCAATAAGCTCCATGTCACTTGTTGAACGTGAGAAACTAAGGTATTTACAACCATACATAATTGGTGGACATGCTGAGCGCATATGAACTTCCTTTGCGCCGTTTGAATATAGGAAATCAACTGTTTCCTTAAGCTGTGTACCACGTACAATTGAATCATCTACGAACAAAAGCTTTTTACCTTGAATAAGCTCATGAACAGGAATTTGTTTCATTTTTGCGATTTTCTTACGATCTACCTGCCTTGCAGGTGTAAAGCTTCTTGTCCAGGTTGGTGTATATTTTATAAAAGGTCTTGCAAAAGGAATTCCGCACTTGTTTGCATAACCAATAGCGTGTGGCGTACCGGAATCAGGAACACCGCCAACGTAATCTATATCCATTGGCATTCCGTTTTTGATGTCGTTCTCTGCCATTATCTCGCCGTTACGACAACGCATTACCTCTACATTTATTCCCTCGTAGTTTGAAGTAGGATAACCAAAGTATGTCCAAAGGAATGCACAAATTTTCATATCCTTACCCGGAGGATTAAGCTGTGTAATACCATCCGGTGTAAGTTCTACAATCTCTCCCGGTCCAAGCTCTTTTTCCGACTCGTACCCAAGCTTAAGATAAGCAAATGATTCAAATGATACACAGTATCCGTCCTCGCTTTTACCAATAAGCACCGGGGTCCTTCCTACTATATCGCGGGCAGCAATAAGCTCTCCGTTATCTTTCATAATTAGTATTGAAGCGGAGCCGTCAATTACGCTTTGGGCAAACTTTATACCCTCAACAAAATCCTTTTTCTGATTTATAAGAGCAGAAACAAGCTCTACGGAGTTAACCTTTCCGCCGGTCATTGCGCTGAAATATCCTCCGCCCAAAAGATATTTGTCTATGAGTTCATCAGAGTTATTGATCCGACCTACAAGCGAAATTGCATAGGCACCCAGTTTTGACCTGATTAAAAGCGGCTGGGGATCATAATCACTTATACATCCAATTGCGGATGTACCTTTCATTTCTTCAAACACATCGCTGAATTTTGTACGAAAAGGTGTATTCTCAATATTATGAATTTCTCTTTGTAAACCCTTTTCCTTGTCATATGCTGCCATACCGGCTCTGCGGCTTCCAAGATGTGAATGATAGTCTGTTCCGAAGAACACATCACCCAGTGCATCATTTTTGCTTACCGCTCCGAAAAATCCTCCCATACCTGACGCTTGCTCCTTTCAAGTGCTAATTATTTGTTATATTTTTCTGCAATTTTTGCATCTGC
The DNA here is from genome assembly GCA_045644665.1 of Clostridia bacterium. Classification (GTDB taxonomy): domain Bacteria; phylum Bacillota; class Clostridia; order UBA1381; family UBA1381; genus RGIG9115. The sequence continues at coordinate 32,055 of JAZRHH010000042.1, read as the reverse complement.
TTCAAGTACCTTTTTAGCAGATTCTGCTCTTTCTGCATCAAGCTTTGCAGCAAGCTCATCGTCACTTACAGCAAGAATTTCTATTGCAAGAAGTGCGGCGTTATGCGCGCCGTCTATGGCAACTGTTGAAACAGGAATGCCATTTGGCATTTGAACTGTTGACAAAAGCGCATCCATACCGTCAAGAACTGACGCCTTTACAGGAATACCGATTACCGGAAGTGTAGTATTTGCAGCAAGTGCACCTGCCAAATGTGCAGCCTTACCTGCCGCTGCAATTATTGCACCAAATCCGTTTTTGCGGGCGTTTGCCGCAAACTCCTTTGCTTCAACCGGTGTTCTGTGCGCAGAATAAACATGCACTTCGTAAGGAACACCATACTTTTCAAGGACACTAATACCTTTTTCTACTACAGGCAGGTCAGAATCGCTACCCATGATTACAGCAATTTTTTTCATAATAACTTCCTTTCTAACAAAAAAGAGCAGACTATTACCGTACACGGTATAGACTGCCCAGACGGTCGACAAAATTACTGTTTTTTGCTCCCACGCGGTTGTCCGCTTATCCGTCAGTTGCAAAAAACATATTTACTTTTAAAATGGCATAAAACCTATGCTACTATTATATCAAACATAGAAAAAACTGTCAACTGTTAAATAGACAAAATTTAATCTTATTTGCAAAATTAATTTATTCAATGTGTGATTTAAAATGCGACCTTATTTCGCCCACTAAGTAAAGAGATCCACATACAGCGCAGACTCCGTCAAACTCAAGAGCTTTTTCTACTGCTTTTACGGGGGTTTGGACAGTATAAATTTCGGGTACATAATTTTCAAAATATCTTGCATATTCCGAAGGTTTAAGGGCTCTTGGAATATCAGGAGCTGTAACAATAACTCTTTTTGCAACTCCGGACAGGATTTTTGCAACCTTATCATACTCCTTGTCTGCCATAACTCCTGTTACAATTGTGATATCTTCCTTTATGGTCTCCGCATTTTTTGAAAAAGCCAGCGCTCCCTCTTCGTTATGACAGCCGTCTAAAATAATTCTCGGTGTTATCCATTCAAATCTCCCTGGCCACACGGTTTTTATAAGGCCTTCCTTTATATTCTCGTCAGTAATTATAAAACCATTTTTTCGAAGCTCTTCTATAATGCAGATACATACAGAGGCGTTTGTAATCTGATGTTCTCCTTTAAGCGACAACTCCATTTTTTTATTGTTATAAACAATGTCGTTTTCTATAGTCTTTAACTTTTGTGCTTTAATTATTTGTGTGCTCTTTTCTTTTGCAATAGAGTACAAATCATCCGGAATATCGGGATAGACAATTACTGCTCCCTTTTCTTTAATTATTCCAAATTTCTCTTTGGCTATACTCTCAATTGTATCCCCAAGGTATTGCATATGGTCGAGGCTTATTGATGTAATAACACTCGCAACACTTTCAGGTATCACATTTGTAGCATCAAGCCTGCCGCCAAGACCTGTTTCAAGTACCACTATATCGCACTTATTTTTTACAAAATATACAAGAGCGATTGCGAGTATAAAAGCAAACTCCGAAAGCTCTATATCATTTTTTTCGCACACATCTTTTATGTTTTCTGTAAGCTCTGCAATCTCATGGTCTTTGATGTCTGTACCGCCGACTTTTATACGCTCGTTAAACCGTTCTATAAAAGGAGATGTAAAAAGTCCCGTATTGTATCCACTCTCCCTAAGGATAGAGTCTGTCATAGCACACACAGAGCCTTTTCCGTTAGTTCCTGCCACATGAATAAATTTCAGTTTTTTCTCAGGAGAGCCAAGCTTAAAAAGTAATGCTTTTAATGCATCATTACCAAGTTTTTTTGAGAGCTTTGGTCTTGAATGAATATATGAAAGTGCCTCAGGGTATGTCATGAATTTGTATCTCCTGTCGATTAATATAATTTATATTATCATTTTACATTCAAGTGATATATTAGTCAAGAATATTTTTGATAATTAAGGTATATTTTGGATATTTTTTGCATATAGATAAATGTAAACAAAAAATTACAACTTACATGGCATACATGTAAAAGAAAAATCAGTCAGGAGGATTACTATGGAATACAACGGAAACAATCAGGCAAAAATCATCGGAAGTGTAGAGGATGAACTAAAATTCAGCCATCAGGTATACGGTGAAAAATTTTATATTTTCACTTTAAAGGTGCCAAGGTTAAGCGGTACTTTTGACTATATAAAGGTGCTTACTTCGGAGAGGCTTCTTTGCGATTGCAGTTTCAAGCAGGGTGAATTTATAGAAATTGATGGACAGTTCAGGTCATATAACAGTTCTGACGAGGCAACAAACAAACTTGTTTTAACTGTTTTTGCAAAGGATATAAAGCCTTGTGATGAGATGGCTGCCAAAAATCCAAACTCATTATTTTTGGACGGTTATATCTGTAAGCAGCCCGTTTACAGAACTACACCCTTTGGGCGAGAAATAACAGATATGCTTCTTGCTGTTAACAGAACTTATAGTAAATCTGATTACATACCTGTAATCGCATGGGGCAGAAATGCAAGATTCTGCAAAAATTTCGAAGTAGGTGACCATATACGAGTATGGGGCAGAATTCAGTCACGCACCTACCAAAAGCATTTGTCCGAGGAAGAAATTGTAACAAAGACAGCCTATGAGGTGTCGGTTAATAGGCTCGAAACAGCGGACGAAGAAGATGCATTTATTTCCGACGAGGAAAAGGAAATGGTGGAAACAACTGAATAAAGCAAAAGCTGTTGCACATGCAACAGCTTTTTTAATTTACATTTACAAACACCAATTCCGGTCTGTTAAAAATTCTTGGGATTTTTAAATTTTCATCGGAAAGTCCCCGGCTTACAATCAGCTTTTTACCGTCAAAGTCATACTCTCCACCTGCAAGTTCCGGAAGAAAACCCTGATTTGGAGCAAAAAATCCGTTTAATATAAATGGGATACGAAACTGTCCTCCATGGGCGTGACCTGCAAGAGCCAAATCAATATTATACTCAAAATATTTTTCTGCAAGTTCAGGACGATGAGCAAGTAAAACTGTAAAATTATCATCAGGTGCATTGGCAGTCGCTTTTTTTAACTGCTCTTCCCAAGGCACAGGAGATGTATCATAAGCATCTGCATCCGAATCGTCTATTCCACAGATATTTATTTTCTCGCTTCCTACATCAAGAATATCACAATTACCACGAAGGATAATTACACCACACTCACTAAGATAATCAAAAAATTCATACATTTGACCACTCCACCATTCATGGTTTCCGCTTACATAATAGGTTTTGTATTTTTCAGCTACATTTTTGACAAAAATGCGGGAATTTGTATTGTCCATGTAATCATCAAATATATCTCCTCCAAGAAGTACAGCGTCAGGAGTATATTTGTCTATTTTTTTAATCAGCTCTTCCTGATTTTCTCCGTAATAGCAAGAATGTAAATCCGTAACAAGTACAAGACGGACTTGTGATGTGACCTTATCAGTAGCAATATCATATTCTACTATTTTTAAACGCTTATCAAAAGCATCAGCGATTAGCACTACTATAGCAAGGCAAATTAAATAAATTTTTTTCTTTTTCATTTCGTATAAGTAAGCTCGTAGTGCTCCCCGCCTGATATTTTCTCGCCGTCTACGCCTGTCATCATATATTCGCCGGCTTTGCTTAATGACCAATAGCTTTTGTCTACATCATAGTCCGCGGTAATACCATTAACTGTTTTTATATAAAGCCCGTAAGCTCCTTGCTCACCGGAAATTAGTTCATGCTCAAGAAGTGCTTCCCCAAGAGTTTCTTTATCTGTTTTAATTTTAAAAGTAACAGACTTATCATTTGCCTTAACCTCAAGCTCAACTGTTTTTGCGCCTTCGCCAAATACTGTGTTTTCCGTATATGTAGCACTTTCCCATACATCTGCAGAGCTTCTGTTTTCTTTGCACGAGAAAAGCGTAAAGCACATAAGTAGTAATACAGCTACACAAAACAACCCACTAATTCTTTTTTTCATTTTAAACATCCTTTCTATACAATTAATTTATAAACAGTATTTTTCCATATAGTTCATGCCATCAGGACTTTTCTTAAGCCTTAATACAAAATTAAATTTATCAACTTCCGTACACATATAAAAATCACGCTCTGGAAATACATCTTTCTTTGTTTTATCAAAAAACTTAGCACCTGATGTGAGTTTTAAATTTTCTATTTCTTTTTCAATATCAATCTTTGTGCCTATCAAGATACTCTTTATATATTCTGCACACAGCGTATCTTCGTCAGTTTCTAATTCACCGCCAAGTCCCATACAAACTAAGGATACATCCTTGGCACCGCTTCTTTTTATATATTCAGCCGTAGCATTTGCCGTAACAAGACTTCCGCCAAGTATTTCATCAGCCCCAACAGCATGTACAATACCTTGTGTACCTGCGCTTGTAGTATGTACTACCGTCCTGCCTTTTACATCTACTTTGGAAAGTTGCCAAGGCGAGTTTCCTGTGTCAAATCCCGGCAAAATTTCTCCTCTTCGCTCCCCGGCCAAAATAATATGGGGATTTTCTTCTTTTAACCTGTATGCACACTCTATATTCCCTACAGGTATAATCTTCTCTGCTCCAAGAGACATCATATACGCTTCCATAGAAAATGCTCTGAACACATCAATGATTACCGTAAGTCCTGTTGCTTTTTTTGCTCCATCAATTAAATTCAATATTTTTATATTCATCTTAGTCTCCAAAAATAATTTTATTCTAAAACAACCCTAAGTAGCTTAGTACAAATATCCATGCAAATAATGTAACAACACAAAAGGCTGATGTTGATACAACATCCAACGCAGCAAGATTTTCATCTCCACCCATTTGTTGTGACATAGCAAAAGACGAAACAGCAACGGGGGCTGCAAAAATTACAAGAATACAAGCAAGGGCTTCTCCTCTGAATCCCATAAATACAGCGGATATGACCGCTATCAAGGGAACTATTACAAGTCGTGAAAGATTTGCAAACCAAAGCTCTTTTGCATATCCTTTGATACTGGAAAATGTAAAGGTTGCACCAAGAACAATCAAAGAAAGAGGTGTTGCAATTCCTGAAATATCACTTGTATTTTTTTCTAAAACCTTTGGCAGCCTTATATCTGTCACAAAAAACAAAATGCCGAAAATGCATCCAAGAATTAAGGGATTTGTAATAATTCCTTTTAAAAGCACCAACGGATCTGGCTTACCATTACGAAAACGTTCAAGTGTAACAACAGCCAGAACATTAAAAATTGGAATTACTATGGCAACCAACAATGACGCAAGACCTGTGGCATTGTTTCCACAAATATATTCTACAAGTGGAACACCCAATATAACAAAATTAGAACGATAAACAGCCTGCAGAAGCACTCCCTTTTTTACATTGTCGTCCGTGACAGCATTTACAAGGAAATATCCTATTATGCATATAATAAGAACAAGAGATAGTACAAATATAATTAACTTTAAATTAAAAATTTCCATAACATCTGTTTTGTAAATATTATAAAACAGCAATACCGGCAAAAAAATCTTAAAAGTAATCTTGTTCATGGTATCAAACGTTTTCTTATCAGCCATTTTTATACTTTTAAGAGCATATCCTAACATCATCAAAATAAAAATTGGCCCAACTGCTTCAAAAGCTAGTTTTAGACTTTCCACTGTTTACTCTCCTATTACTTACACCAAAGCAATTTCATCAATTTCTGCCAGTTCTTGTGTATCAAATGTGGTGTTATCAGCCATTTTAATATTTTCAATTATCTGCTCGGGCTTTGACGCACCCATAAGCACACTGGTTATTCCTTTATGGTTATAAACCCATGCAAGAGACATTTGTGCAAGAGTCTGACCACGCCTTTTTGCAATTTCATTTAGTTTTTTAGTTTTTTCAAGCAAGTCCTCCGAAATTGATTTTTCTTTCAAAAATCTCCCGTCTGTTCTTATACGGCTGTCATTTGGTATTCCCTTCAAATAACGCTCTGTAAGAAGTCCTTGTTCAAGGGGACTAAAAATAATTACTCCCTTTTGCGCCTCGTTTGCTGCTTCAAGAAGTCCGTTATTTTCTATAGTTCTGTCAAATATAGAATACCTGTTTTGATTTATTATAAAGGGACAGTTTAATGAATTTAATATTTCTGCCGCCTTTTTCATTGTTTCTCCGTTATAATTTGAAAGTCCCACATATAACGCCTTGCCGCTTTTTACAATCTGGTCAAGGGCATTCATTGTTTCGTAAAGAGGAGTATTCGGGTCCATTCTGTGATGATAGAATATATCTACATAATCAATATTCATCCGCTTAAGGCTTTGGTCAAGGCTTGAAATTAAATATTTTCGACTTCCAAAATCTCCATATGGGCCAGGCCACATGTAATATCCGGCTTTTGTGCTTATTACCATTTCATCACGGTAGCTTTTCATATGAGAGTTTAAGATTTTGCCAAAATTTCTCTCTGCGCTGCCTGCTTCCGGTCCGTAGTTATTTGCAAGGTCAAAATGTGTTATACCATTGTCAAATGCCGTGAAACACATTTTGCACATGTTTTTGTAATCTGCATTATCTCCAAAATTGTGCCACAAACCAAAAGAAACAGCAGGCAGTTTAAGACCACTGTCGCCACACTTCCTATATTCCACGCTGTCATATCTGCTTGTATCCGCTTTGTACTTCAATTAAAATCATCCCCTTAGTTATTTATGTATTTGTCATAGTAGTTATTTATATGATTTGTCATACAAATAATTCTGCCTTATAAATCTAATAATTCATTATCTCTAGTATAATATTGTTTTGAGCACAGGATAAATTTTCTCTGCCATTTCATAAAAGCCCAGGTCAGTAGGATGAGTTGCATCCACTGTTGACTCCGGATTTTCCAAAAGCGTCAAACCATCAATAAAATATACATTGTCACCGTTTTTCTTTGCTTTTTCACAGGACTCAATTGCAACCTCTCTCACTTTCATAAAGAAATCCAGCCTTTCTTTGCTTTTAAGAACAGGGCATATAGGCACGCTCATTATAATAATGGGAAGGTCAGGATTATTTTTTCTGATAATTTCATAGAAAGGATAGTGAGTATTTTCATAATGCTCGACTGAGGGAGTATTATATCCATAACCATAAACAAAGGCTGACATATTAATAGAAGCAATATAATCTGCCAGAGCTTCTTCTCCTCTATCGTTTCCCGAAAAACCAAGGTTTATAAAATCCATATCAAGCCATCTGGATAACAACGCCGGATAATTTACACCCGGTCTTGATGCGCATGCCCCCTGTGTCACAGATGACCCATAAAAAACCACAGGGTTATCTATTCTATATGACATAGCTTCTGTTAATGTACATTCCCTGTCAAGCCCGATATAAAGGCTTTTCACATCATTATACAAAGGAAAATTTATCGTAATATCCCGGGAAAAACAATCATCAAATTCGTAGGAGACATTATAAATATTCTCCGTCGAAACCATTGATTTTTTGAAAATTGCATCTTCCGGCTTCCCTGCCGGTGCTGCATAAAGGTCAAATCCCCTGCTCCCGGTATCCGGCATATGATTCATATGACGAGGTTCGCCTATCTCCGCTTTTATTGCAATAACTTTAGAATCTGTTCTGAAACGAACTCTGCCACCGGATGTATTAAACATCAACCTGCGTACACCGGCGCTTACATCCTTGCACTCGGCAAACGAAAGCGGAAGCCTCGAAAACACACCACTTTCACAAGGAGTTGAAAACCCGTAAAGGGAAAACGGTTTTTGCATACAATTATAATAAATCAATCCACCATCATTTACCGCCTGACTTTTAAAATTCTTGTCAATTTCCTCTATTTTTGTCATAATAACATCTCCTTGTAAGTTTTGTTTTATAACAACCATCGCATAAACTCATTTAAAGTAAAAAAATATTCAAACAAAATACACATCAATTATATTACTTATAAATTGAATTGTCAATGCATTTAAGGTATAATATAAAAGGAGCTATTAAAAGCTCCTTTTAATTTATTCTAAAATAAGACGTGCACGTCTGTCTTTTATTTCAAATTTTGTGCCATATGGTGCAGACATTTCGGCATATCTTTCAAGGATACTGTTATCCTTGGCAAGACGCGGAAGACCAATTTTTGAATGGCTCATACCAAGTCCAAGTTCAAGAGGCATAATTTCAAGAGATTTTAGTTTTCCATCCTCCATTTCAAAGAATGGAATAACAGATTCCAGCATTACTTGTTGTCTTTGAAGCCCGCATGTGAAGTCCTTTGTACGCACTTTAAATAGCTCATACATGGAGCTGTCAGATGTTAAATTAAACTTTGCATAAAATTCCTCTGGTGCAAGCTCGCAGTTTTCAAGTTGAAGAATAAAGTCGCCAAGTGAATAGAATATAGGACGCTGCTTGTAAAGTTCAAAAGGTCTTAACAAATGCGAACCATGACCAATAACAGCGTGAGCGCCGCAGTCTATACAATGGTGCGCAAAATCTTCTATGAATTTTGCAGGACGATAATTTTCTTCAAATTGTCTGTCATGAGAATGGAGAGATATAAGTACATAATCTGCAAAAAAAGCTGCTTCCTCAATTGCTTTTTCTATTCTAGCCATATCAGCTTTTTCTATTTCGTACTTCATACCGGTTTCGTCGCCTAATTCAAAACCCATTTCTCCAAGATTGAATTTTCCTTCAGGGAAAGGCGCTGCATATCCATTTTTTATAGAGGTTTCTTTTCGGATGTTAACTCCTGTTTTTGCGGCTATTTTTTTTAGGTTTTCTATATCTTCTTTTTCTACAAGAAGGGTTGTTTTTATTCTCAGGCCATTTACTCCCGGTCTGCCGGGCAAAAGACGGGATTGTTCCCCTGCAAGTCCACCTGCTGCAAATTCTGTGGTACAAGCAATAATTGCCACTCTTCCCTCCGGAAGGTCAAGGTATGCAGGAGATGAAGCTTCCCTTAAGTTTCTGCCGCAGCCTGTCTGAACATATCCTACTTCATCTATATTCTTAATAGTCTGTAGTAGTCCCTCATGTCCATAATCCATACAATGATTATTTGCGAAGGTTGTCACATTAAAATTAAACAGTTTAGTAGACTCTAAAACCTTACGGTCCGTACGAAGCCATGTACCGCCGCTAAAAAAGTTTGCATAACAATCCTTATTTACTGTTGTTTCAAGATTAAAAAATCTTACATCGCCTTGATTTATAAAATCTCTTACGGTATCAATCCCGCTGTACTCTGTAAGTACTCTTTGAATAGCAGAATCTCCTGCTGCAGTAAATTTCATTATTAATCCTCCATCATTTTTATTCCAATATTGATTGCAACTTCAAGACCCGAAACCATAGAAGCCTTATCCACCCATTCTTCACGTGTGTGAATTCCAAAGTATGTATCCACACCAACACAAAGTGCCGGAACGCCATAATAAAGAGGGATGTTGCAATCTGATGACATACTTTTAAATGTAACCCCTTCTCCCAGAACTTCTTCTATTGCAGGAACAACTACCTTTTTGAAATCTTCTATCTTAGCCGGGTCGATATTTCCGCAAGGCCTGTCCCCTACCTTTTTGACATTTACCTGTACGCCTTCTGCTTGTGCAGAACTGAAAATTTCTTCAAACTTATTCCTCATAATTTCAAGACATTCAATGTCCTCAGAACGGTATTCGCATAGCATTTTTGCATTCTGGGCAATTGTATTAATAGATGTGCCTCCCGAAATAGTACCAACATTATATGTTGTGCGTTTACCCTCTTTTTCAGGAACCTGTATTTTGTAAATTTTCGAAGCTATATCAGAAAGAATTGCTATAGCATTACTTTTTCCAAATGCACTCCATGAATGTCCTCCCTCTGTCAGGACTTCAACCTCATAACGATGTGATCCTACACACCTGTCAGACACACTTTTAAGAGCTGTATCAAAAGAAATAAATCTTCCAATCCGCCCTTCATAGTCTTTGAAAAGCTGTCTTGTTCCTTTTAGATTTCCAAGTCCTTCCTCACAGGAATTACACACAAACATAATACCTTTTTGAGGTACAAGATTATTTTCTACGAAAAATTTAGCCATTAACAAAAGTATAACAAGACTCGCTGTATCGTCTGCTGCACCAGGGCTATGTATCTTTTCGCCATCATCGTAGTATGGCATTGGCTCTCTGTCCGGAAAAACTGTGTCTGTGTGTGCAACAAAAACTGTTATTTCATCACTGCCGTCACAGTTAAGCGGAAAAATAACATTGAGAGCGTCATCAATATAAACTCCCTGGGCACCCACATCCTCAAGCCACTTTTTACAGTATGCAGCTCTCTCGTGTTCAAAATTTGACGGTGCCGGAATGCCGCATAGGTCTTTTAGCATCTCATACATCAACGGTGTGTTATTTTTTATAAAATCTTTAATTTGCATATTCATTGTACAGCTATACCTCCTATAATATATGAGAATTATATCTAAAATTTACAATAATGTCAACAATCGTTAAAATTAGTATTGCCCAAACTTTAAAAATGTGGTAAAATTTATATAAAGGAGATTGATAATTATGGAAATTCTACAGCTAAAATACTTTTTTGAAAGCGCAAAAAATGAAAGCTTTGCAAAGACTGCAGAAAAATATCAAGTCCCTGCAACATCAGTTTCCGCATCCGTAAAAAGACTTGAGGCAGAGCTTGGATGCGAGCTGTTTCACAGGTCAAGCAATAGGATTATGTTAAATGACAATGGCAAAAGACTTCAAAAATCCCTTCATGTAGTATTTGATGAGCTTGAAAGCGCTGTTTATGACCTTTCATCAATAAGCACAGATACACGGGAAATAAAAATGCTTGTTCGTGCCATGAGAGGCACAATAATAGACTATATTATTGAATATAAAACAAAGCACCCTCACATATCATTTAAAACAGTCTTTGATTTTGATGAAACAGATTTTGAAAAATATGATATTATAATTGACGAACTGAATAATAACTATCCTGAATATGAAAGAATTAATTTATATACTACAAAATTGTGTCTAAGAGTTGCAGCAAACAGCCCTCTATGCAAAAAAAAGCTTACACTAAAACAACTAAGCAATCAGCCGTTCATATCAATTGGAGAAAACAACGGTATGCATAAAATTTTAATTAATGCATGTAAAAAAGCCGGATTCACGCCTGATATTGTTGTACAAAGCAATGATATTTACTGCAACAAAAAATGTGTGGAGGCAGGAGTTGGAATTGGCATTGGAAGAGAAAAGCCAAGTTCACAGATATCGGAAACCATAAAACATCTGGATGTTACAGATTTCAACGAAACACAAACTATATGCAGTTACTACCGCAAACAGTCTGCTTATGGAAATGTAGAACACTTTCTTAATTTTTTGAAAAGTAAAACTTTGTAAATAAAACTAGACGGATTTAGTTGAAAAAAGCACCGACAAAGTCGATGCTTTTTTCTGGTGGAGATGAGGAGAATCGAACTCCTGTCCGAAAATAAATCCACACAAAACTCTACGGGTGTAGGCTGTGGTTTTTATTCCCCGTTTTTGGACTTACACAGACCATAATTCCAAAACAGGTAGCCTTTTATGCATGACACAGGTCAAGGCACTCCTGCATTCACGTTCACCACTGGTATTCGCCTTATTCTATGCCGTGGTACTCACAGATAAGACGGCAGCACTTAGGCTGCGTATGCTAAATTTTTGTTAGCGTTTATATTTAAAGTCAGGTCGTTTTAAGTGGGCTCCCATCACTACCCGCATTTCGTGATTCACTATCCCCGTCGAAGCCATTGCATCCCCGAGTTTAGCAGTTATTTCGCTCTTTAATTGCTCGGTCGGCATTCCTTTTTGCATCACGCTTTGCGATATCGTCACGCTTATCATAAAGCTTTTTACCCTTGCAAAGTGCAAGGTCAACCTTTACATACGAGCCTTTGAGATATACAGACAGCGGAATGAGCGAAAAACCCGTCTGTTTTATTTGCCCGATAAGTTTTCTTATCTGGGCTTTATGAAGAAGAAGCTTTTTTTCGCGGAGTGGGTCTCTGTTAAATATATTTCCCTGTTCGTAGGGGCTTATATTCATACCAAGAAGAAAAACCTCTCCGTTTTTTATAGAGGCATAAGAGTCGGAAATATTAACCTTTCCCTGCCTTACAGACTTTACCTCTGTACCAAAAAGCTCTATTCCACATTCAAAATTTTCCAGAATAAAATACTCATGGCGTGCTTTTTTATTTTGAGCTATTATTTTTGTGCTGTCATTTTTTGCAGCCATTTGTATTCACTCCTCTTTTATTATAGAGGGCAGAAAGCTCTGCCCTACATATAATAGCATAATCGTTTTAACAATTCAATACAAAATTTGATTGTTTACAATTTATTAAATTTCTTCAATTATTGGCAAAATCATTGGATTTCTCTTTGTTTTGCCAAATATATATCTTGCAACATCGTTTCTAAGTGAATTTTTAAGAGTTGCCCAGTCTGTTGTTCTTTTGCCAAGGCATACTTCTACGCTGTCCTGTGCAACCTCACGAATTCCCTCTATAAGAGTTTCTGCTTCTCTTACATACACGAAGCCACGGCTTATAACATCAGGTTTTGATACGATTTTTCGTTCCTCTCCCGAAATGGTAATTACAACAATTATAAGACCATCTTGAGAAAGATGCTTTCTGTCACGAAGAACAATGTTTCCAACGTCACCCACTCCAAGTCCGTCTACAAGTATTTTTCCGCTGTGGACTGTTCCTGAAATCCTTGCACCATTTCCGTCAATTTCGAGTACGCTTCCGTTGTTTAAAACAAATGTGTTCTTTTTGGGCACGCCAACTTTTTCTGCAAGCTCTGCATGGAGCATGAGATGTCTGCATTCCCCGTGGACAGGTATAAAGTACTTAGGTTTTGCAAGTGCAAGTATGAGCTTTAGCTCTTCCTGACACGCGTGTCCTGATACATGCACTTCTGCAAGTGACCTGTATATTACAGATGCACCGATTTTGAAAAGCTCGTTTATGACATTTGAAACAGCCTTTTCATTTCCGGGGATTGGCGTTGCGGAAATTATTATAAGGTCGTCTTTTGTGACCTCTACCTTTCTATGGTCTGAATAAGCCATTCTGGAAAGAGCGCTCATCGGCTCTCCCTGACTGCCTGTTGTAATAATTACAACCTGGTTTGGACGATACTTATTTATATTATCAATTGGAATAAGCACGCCTTCAGGCACCTTCATATAACCCATGAGAATAGAGAGCTCAACTATGTTTTCCATACTTCTGCCGGAAACTGCTACCTTTCTCTTGTTCTTAACAGCAGCATCAATTATCTGCTGAACACGATGAACATTTGATGCAAAGGTTGCAACTATAATACGCTTTGTACAGTTGTGGAAAATTTGCTCAAACTTCTCTCCCACGCTTCGCTCACTCATTGCAAAGCCTGCACGCTCTACGTTTGTACTGTCGGATAAAAGGGCAAGGACTCCCTCTTTCCCAAGCTCGCCAATTCGGGCAAGATCAATCATTTCTCCAACAATTGGAGTTGTATCAATTTTAAAGTCTCCCATATGAAGTACTATACCAAGGGGTGTTCTTATAGCAAGAGCACAAGAGTCTGCAATTGAATGGTTTGTTCTTACAAATTCTACAGAGAGGGTATTGCTTACATTAACTACGCTACCTGCCTTTACTCGCACAAGCTTAACTCTTGAGAGCATATTATGCTCCTTTAGCTTATGCTCTATAAGACCGAGAGTAAGTCTTGTTCCGTATACAGGAACATTAATTGATTTTAAAAAGAAAGGTATCCCACCAATATGGTCCTCATGACCGTGGGTAATGAACACTCCAAGAATTTTTGAGGCGTTTTTTTCAAGATAAGAAATATCATTTATAACAAGGTCAACTCCGGGCATATCATCATCCGGGAATGCCATTCCGCAGTCTACCACTATTATTTCATTACCATATTCTATGGCAGTAAGATTTTTTCCGATTTCATTCATACCGCCGATAGGTATAATTTTCAGTTTTGCTTTTTTTGCCAAAATTTAATCCTCCATTTTTTCTAAGCATTTCTGCTGTTATTTTTCCGCTCAATAAAAATTTAAATTTGCCATTTGTCCGAACACAACACTACTGTTATTATATCAAATTTTTGTTCTTATGTCAACCAATATACAAAATCATTTTTTTAAATCAACAATATTTTGTGCTGCAACCATAAGTCCAAGTTTTGCAGATTCGTAAGTTATTCCGCCCTGAAGATAACCAATGTATGGCTCACGAAGGGGTCCGTCTGCACTAAGCTCTATGCTTGAGCCCTGGTTAAAGGCACCGGCAGCCATAATTACTTCATCCTGATAGCCGGGCATTGCCCAAGGCTCCGGAGTCACAAAAGAGTCTACAGGCGCTCCCTTTTGAACTCCTGCACAAAAAGCACAAAGATTTTCGGGAGTGCCAAGCTTTATTGCTTCTATAATGTCGTGGCGTTCTTCGTTCCACTTTGGCTCTGTTTCAAAGCCTAATTTTTCAAACACACAGGCTGCAAGAACAGCTGATTTAACAGCACAGGATACAACATGGGGCGCAATAAACAAGCCCTGATATGCGCTCTTATTAAAGCCAAGGCTTGCTCCTGCCTCTTTACCGATGCCTACAGAGGTAAGTCTATATGCGCATTTTTCTATAAGGTCTGCTTTTCCTGCTATATATCCTCCTGTTGGTGCAATGCCGCCCCCCGGATTTTTTATAAGAGAGCCGCAAATAATATCTGCTCCGTAAGAAGTAGGCTCTTTTTCGTCAACAAACTCACCATAACAGTTATCCACCATACAAATAGTATCAGGTGATATATTTTTTACAAAGCTTACGATTTCGCCTATCTTTTCAGCACTGTATGTAGGTCTTGTACCATAGCCTTTTGAACGCTGAATGGTTACTAGCTTTACTTTTTTCTCTTTTAGTATTTTTTCTATTTTGGAATAGTCAGGCTCGCCTGTTGGAAGAAGTGCTGCCTCAATATATTCTACTCCAAAATCCTTTAATGAGCCGTTTCCGTCCTCTCCTGCAATACCAATTACCTCTTCAAGAGTATCATATGGTCTTCCGGTTACTGAAAAGAGTATATCTCCGGGACGGAGTATTCCAAAAAGAACAGTTGAAAGGGTATGTGTGCCGGAAATCAGCTGATGTCTTACGAGAGCATCTTCGCAGTCAAATATATCTGCATAAACACGGTCTAAAGTATCACGTCCCAAATCATCATAACCATAGCCATATGTAGGTGTAAAATGGCTTTCAGATACTCTGTTATCTGCAAAGGCTTTCATTACCTTCCACTGATTTTTCTCTGCAATTTCTTCTATTTTTTTAAATGCAGGTTTTACCTGTTCCTCACATTCTTTAAAAAGCTCGTATATTTCCCGGCTAATGCCAAAATCCTTTGTTAAATCCATTAAATTTTCTCCTTTAAAACTCTATACACCTACGTGCTGCCACGCCTTTATCATATGGGTGTTTAATCTTCTTCATTTCTGTTATATAATCTGCCACATCAAAAATCTCTGATATGTCGCCTCTGCCTGTCAAAACAAGCTCTCCAAAATCCTTGAACTTTAATATATCCTCCGGGTCAACTACGCCGCTCTCTATGGCGCTTATTGCCTCGTCAAACACAAACATATCATATAGCTTTGCAAGATTATATATTTCATCAAGCTTTGTTTTATATATTTCTTTTATTTTTGAAATTGTTTTTTCGTCTGCATCAAACAAAAAAGGTATATCACAGTTAATATCAATCAGACTTATATTATCTACCTTTCCAAGTATACAGCGCTCCGAGCTTGTATCACACTTCAAAAACTGAAAAAAAAGAACTCTGCTGCCACCACCTGCTGCTCGCACGGCAAGACCTGCTGCAGCTGTTGTTTTACCTTTCCCGTCCCCTGTATAAACATGAATCATTTTATATCCTCCAGATAAGAAATAATTATATCCGTTATTTTTTTCGGTGTCATGTCTTTTGTTATTTTTATTTCAAAATCGCAGTCTTTATATAAAGGCTGCCTGCTATCAAATCTTTTTTTAATTTTTTCTGTTTCTTCCATAAGCAGAGGTCTTGATTTTCTTGCATTTTCCAGTCTTTCCTCTATAACAGAAAAATCTGCATTCAGATATATTATTTTGCCTGTTTGGTGCATTATCTGCCTGTTTTTATCGCGAAGTATTATGCCGCCGCCTGTTGAAATAATGGCATTTTCTTTTTTAGAAACATCTTCTAAAATTTCTGTTTCAAGCCCTCTGAAATATTCTTCCCCAAATTCCAAAAAAATATCATTTATTGTAAGATTTGTTTTATTTATTATCAAATCATCAGTATCATATAGCGGTTTATTCAGGGTCTCTGAGAGGAGCATTGAAACAGTTGTTTTGCCGCTACTCATAAATCCTGTAAGATATATATTATTCATTTAGTAGCTTTAATACCTCCTCCGGAAGAGAATCAGGCACTTTTACGCCTGTAAAATGCTCATAGGCAATTACACCCTGAAAAACAAGCATGCCAAGACCGTTTAAAATCTTTAGTCCTTTTTCCTCTGCATCAGCTAAAAATTTTGTTTTTGCAGGATGATAAATGAGGTCAACTGCCGCAGTTGCACCCTCAAACAAGTTTGTATCTTCTACGGGAGTTTCCATCGTTCCAAGTCCTACAGAGGTTGTATTGATTATAACGTCAAATTTTTCCGACTTGCTATATGTACGAAAAATATCTGTATTCATTTTTTTGTTTAAAAATCTACAAATTTCTACAGCCTTTGACTCTGTTCTGTTTTTAATAACAACTTCCTTTGCACCCTTATTTTTAAGCATTACGCAAACAGGTTTTGCTACGCCTCCCCCGCCAAGAACAAGGATTTTCTTGTCTTTTATTTTGATGTCAGCTTTTTCCATAGAAGTGTACAGACCTTCTCCGTCTGTGCTGTAGCCTGTAAGAACTCCATTATCATTTACAATGGTGTTTACAGAGCCTGAAACTGCCGCATTTTCTGACAAAACGTCTACTGCCTCCATAGCCTCAACCTTAAAAGGAGCAGTAACATTAACACCTTTTATGCCAAGAATTCTTATAGCATCAGCTGCGTGCTTCATACTATCCGGCTCGAAAGCCGTGTATACATAGTCCATGCCAAGCTTTTCCGACAAAAAATTATGTATTTTGGGAGAAAGGCTATGGCGTGCGGGTCTTCCTATAACTGCCAGGACCTTTGTGTTTCCTGATATCTTCATAATATCTCTTCCTATTCTAAAAATTCTGACATTTCAAAAAGCTTTATGTCAAGCGAAGTGTATCTGTCTCTTTGGGATAGATTTGCTGTCATGTACTCTACCGCCCCTGTGTTACCTACAAGAATTACCATTGACTTTGCCCTTGTTACAGCGGTATAGAAAAGATTGCGGCACATGAGCATAGCAGGGAAATTAGTAACCGGCATAATTACATACGAGAACTCACTTCCCTGACTCTTATGTACAGTTACAGCGTAGGCAAGGTCAAGCTCATCAAGCTGATTAAAGGGATATTCGCACCTTTTATCCTCATCAAACATTATGACCAAGTATTTGTCTATTATGGAAATATCCACAATAGTACCCATATCTCCGTTAAAAATACCTGTTCCGCTATCACCTACATCCCGTGTATAGTAAAGCTCATAGTTATTTTTTGTTTGCATCACCTTATCTCCCACACGGAAGATTGTTTTGCCGTAGGCGTATTCCATTTTAAACTTATCAGGTGGATTTAGTGCTTGCTGAAGCTGTTTATTAAGGTTTACGCTTCCGCACAAGTTCTTTTTAGATGGAGATAGCACCTGAATATCTGTAAGAGGATTTATTCCATAGCTTGACGGAAGTCTTGCAGCATAAAGGTTTATTATGGTAGAAAGTATTTCCTCTGAACTGTTTCGTGGGAGAAAAAAGAAGTCCTTATCCTTAACATGAAGCTCCGGCATCTCGCCACGATTAATTGCGTGGGCGTTTACTACTATAAGGCTTTCCTCTGCCTGTCTGAAAATTTTATCAAGCTTTATAACAGGAACTTTTCCACTTTTGATAATATCATTCAGCACATTTCCGGGGCCCACTGACGGAAGCTGGTCTGCATCTCCTGACATTATAAGTCTTGTACCGGGTTTTATAGCCTTTAAAAGTGAGTTCATAAGAGAAATATCTATCATACTCACTTCGTCAAGGATAATAACATCTGCCTGAATGGGATTTGTTTCGTCAAGCAAAAATCTTGCTGCTCCGTCCTCTCCTGTTGCACCAAGAAGCCTGTGAATTGTTTTTGCCTCCATGCCCGTAAGCTGATTCATACGTTTTGCTGCTCTGCCTGTTGGAGCAGCGAGTACAACGGTTAGTTCGAGCTCGTTAAAAAGACGCAGGATTGTATTTATAGTCGTTGTTTTTCCAGTTCCCGGGCCTCCTGTAAGTACCATACAGCCACAATCACTTACTGCTGTTATAACGGCACTTTTTTGCTCCGGAGCAAGTTTTATTTTTGATATATCTTCAAAATTAGCAAGCTTTTCTTCTACTTCCTCTGCACTTAAAAGCTCATCGTGCCTTGTGTGCGACATAGAATAAAGCCTTGCGGCTGTATAACTCTCTGCCTTGTACAAGGGAGAGAGAAAATACACCATTTCCCCGTTTATTTTCTCCGCATAAATATCTTTTGAAAGGATCAAATCAGACAATACATCTTCTACTTCGTTTTCCGATACCTTTAGCTGATATGCTCCATGCTCTATCATTACACTTTTCGGAAGATATACATGTCCTGAAGAGTATGCCGCCTGCGCAAGTATATACTTAAGTCCTGATTGAATACGTAGGGGACTGTTTATTGCAAAGCCCTCTCCATACGCAATTTTATCTGCCACAGAAAATTTTATCCCGTCGATATGGTCCGATAAAATATATGGATTTTTCTTTATTTCTTCTACTGCATTTGCACCAAAAAGTTTGTACACCTTCATTGCCATGTTAGCACTTACATTATATTGCTGCAGAAACATGACTATGCTTTGCATAGCCTGTATTTCCATAAAAGATTGGGAGATTTTTTCGGCTTTTGATTTTGAAATTCCCTTTATTTCTGCAAGGCGCATTGGCTCCCTCAGCATAATATTCAAGGTTTCTTCCCCAAAAGCATTTACAAGCTTTTTTGCTGTTGCTGCTCTTATTCCCTTTACCACTCCGGAAGAAAGGTATCTTAAAATATCCTGTGCTTTTGTTGGTAGCAAGGATTTGTAATATTCTATTTTAAACTGTTCTCCATACTCCGGGTGATTAGTCCAGTTACCTGTTATTGCAATTTGTTCACCCTCCGAGAGATTTGCGGTGTAGCCTGTTGCCGTAAATTCATCGCCGTCATCTGCGTGAAGCTCAAAAACTGTATATCCATTATCCTCATTATAGTATATAATTTCAGCAACTACACCTGTAATTGTTAATTTTTCCATAAGAAAATCTTATCTCCTTCTGAGCACTTCAAGAACTTTTTTAAAATGCTCAGGTAACTCACTTGAAAACACCATTTTTTCCTTTGTTGTTGGATGTATAAATCCAAGGGTTTGTGCATGTAAAAGCTGACCCGACAGCGAAAATTCCTCTTTTCTTGAACTATATACCGGGTCCCCTACAATTGGGTGGTGGTTATATGACATATGAACTCGTATCTGATGAGTTCTGCCGGTATCTAAAACGCATTTTACAAGAGTATATTTTGAAAAGCGTTCTAAAACCGTTACGTGAGTAACAGCGCTTCTGCCGTCAGCCACAACAGCCATTTTTTTGCGATCATTTTTACTTCTTCCGATTGGAAGATTAATTGTAAATAAGTCTTCCTTTATATTTTCATGAACAAGGGCAATATACTGTCTGTCAGGCTTTGAGGTTTGCCATTGTTCTGTAAGGGAAATGTGGGCTTCGTTCGTCTTTGCAACAACCAGAAGTCCGCTTGTGTCTTTGTCTATTCTATGGACTATGCCCGGTCTTACAACGCCGTTTATACCTGACAGATTACCGCTGCAATGGTAAAGTATTCCATTTACAAGAGTTCCTGTTTCATTGCCTGCAGCCGGGTGTACAACCATTCCCTGTGGCTTATTTACCACAATTACCTGGTCGTCCTCATAGACAATATCAAGAGGAATGTCCTCCGGCACAGCCTCTACCGGCTCAGGATCAGGAACGTAAATCTCTATTGTTTCTCCGCCCTTTAGCTTATACTTTTTTGTAAGGCATATTCCGTTTGCCTTTACATTACCCTCATCGCAAAGCTTTGCGGAAAAAGAACGTGAAAGGTCTGTGTTTTCTGCTAAAAATGTATCAAGTCTTGTTCCTGCATCTTCTATTTTACAGATAATATTTAGTATATCCAAGAAATCACAGCCTTTCTAAAAAATACGGCGGTAATACCGCCGTTAGTCTTCAATGGAATGAATTTTCTTAACTCTTTCTAAGTGTCTTCCACCCTCAAACTCTGTACCAAGCCAGGTATCAGCAATCATGCACGCAAGGTCCGGTCCTGTAACTCTGCCACCCATGCAAATTATCTGTGCATTATTGTGCTGCTTTGCCATTTTTGCGCTATATACATCGGAGCATAGTGCAGCACGGATACCTTTATATTTGTTTGCTGCAATTGATATACCTATACCTGTGCCGCAGAAAAGCATTCCGCAGTCTGCTTCCTTTGCAAGGACAGCCTTGCATACAGGTGCTGCACAGTCAGGATAATCAACAGAATCTGTAGTGTATGTGCCCATATCAACTACTTCATATCCCTGTTTCTTTAAATGCTCTAAAACAATTCCTTTTAATTCCAATCCACCATGGTCGCTGCCTAATGCTATTTTCATTTTAATCTACTCCTTAGCTGTTATGTTTTTCTTCATATTCACGCTCTGCCTGGGATTTTCTTAAGTACACAGGCTCCACATCGTGACACGCTACTCCGTCTTTTATATTTTCAAGACCAAGTGCCGCAACTGATGCACCACGTTGAAGTGCACAGCCAACAGGTGCAAATTTTGCCTTATCGCCAAGTCTTGAAATTATATATTCCTTATGGACAGGGACACCATCGCCTACAAAAACAACATCCACAAAGTTTCCGCAATCATCTAAACATTCCTCTATAGAAACTGCTCTTGGCTCCTCGATTTCACGGAAACCATCCTCGTCCCAAATGTATGTTCCCGTGTACACCTGACTACGTCTTGCGTCCATAATAGGAACAATAAGGTGCTCGCACATCGGAAGATTGTATGCAAGAGCCGCAAGGGTGCTGACAGGAATTACAGGTTTCCCACACGCATGAGCAAGACCTTTTGCAGTTGCAATTCCAATTCTGAGTCCTGTAAATGAGCCGGGACCGATTGCAACAGCAAAGCCGTCTATCTGTGACATTTCATAGCCACAGTCTGTAAGCATTTTGTCTATCATTGGCATAAGGCGTTCCGAGTGGGTTTTTTTGAAATTCAGAGTATATTCTCCTATTAGCTTTTCTTCCGAAATTAGCGCAACTGACGCAACATCGGACGATGTATCTATTCCAAGAATAATCAATTTAAAACTCTCCTTACCTTATGTCCTCTATAATGATTTCTCTATCCAGATCGGGATTATCTTCTCCCTTTAAAATGGTAATTTTCTTATATGGTGTAGGTATAATTTCCTCTATAAGTTCTGCCCATTCAATAAGGCATACACCCTCGCCGTTTATATAATCTTCAAAACCCGTTTCGTACATTTCGTCCGGATCTGAAATTCTATATACATCAAAATGATAAAAAGGAAGTGCCCCCTCATATTCATTTACGATTGTAAAAGTAGGACTACTTACATGGTCCTCAACACCAAGACCTTCTGCAACACCTTTTGCAAACAAGGTTTTGCCGGCACCCAAATCACCATACATACAAATTATTTCACCCGGTTGGAGACTTTTTGCAAAATCCTTAGCAAAGCTAAAAGTCTCCTCCGGAGATGAAGTGCGAATTTTCAAAAGTGTTTCCTCCGATATCAGAATAGTCCGGAAATTACTCCGTTTTCATCCACATCAATTTTTTCAGCAGCAGGAACAGGTGGAAGTCCGGGCATTACCATTATGTTGCCTGTTTCAACTACGATAAAGCCTGCTCCGTTTGATACTCTTACTTCTGCAACATTTACTTTAAATCCGCTTGGGCGTCCAAGAAGTGCCGGGTTATCGGAAAGTGAGTACTGTGTTTTTGCCATACAAACGCACTTTTTATCAAGACCAAGCTTTTCAAGTGTCTTTATCTGTTTTTCTGCTTTTGCAGAGTATACGACACCTTCACCGCCATATATTTGAGTGACAATCTTTTCTATCTTTTCTTTAATTGAAAGTTCTACATCATAAAGAGGCTTAACGTCTGACTTTTCAGTTTCAATTGCTTCTAAAAGCTCTTTTGCAAGGTCTAAGCCGCCCTGACCGCCTTTTGCAAAAACCTCTGAAAGTGCAAAACGTACGCCCTTTTCCTTGCACATATCTTCGATAGCTGCAAGTTCTGCATCTGAATCTGTATCAAAGCGGTTGATTGCAACAATTACAGGAGCGCCAAAGCTTCTCATATTTTCTACATGCTTTTCAAGGTTTACCATGCCCTTTTTAAGTGCATCAACATTTTCTTCCTTAAGGTCTGCCTTTGCAACACCGCCGTTATATTTAAGTGCTCTTACAGTTGCAACTACAACAATTGCATCTGGTGAAAGATTTGCCATGCGGCACTTAATGTTAAGGAATTTTTCTGCGCCAAGGTCTGCTCCAAAGCCTGCTTCTGTTATACAATAGTCGCCAAGCTTTAAAGCAAGTTTTGTTGCTCTTACGCTGTTACAACCATGTGCAATATTTGCAAATGGGCCTCCGTGTACAAGTGCAGGAGTATGCTCAAGTGTTTGTACAAGATTTGGCTTTATAGCATCCTTTAAAAGTGCACACATTGCACCCTCTGCTTTTATGTCCTTTGCAAAAACAGGATCGCCGCTTCTTGTATAACCAATTATTATGTTTCCAAGACGGTTTTTAAGGTCTGTAATATCATTTGCAAGACACAAAATTGCCATTATTTCAGATGCAACAGTTATCATAAATCCGTCTTCACGGGGAACGCTGTTTAGTCTTCCGCCAAGACCTACTATTGTTTTTCTTAGCGCTCTGTCATTTGTGTCTGTAACTCTTTTAAACACAATGTTTGTAACATCAATTCCAAGCTCGTTACCCTGGAAAATGTGGTTATCAATCATAGCTGATAAAAGATTGTTTGCAGCAGTTATTGCGTGCATATCACCAGTAAAATGAAGATTAATATCCTCCATTGGAATAACCTGGCTGTAGCCACCGCCTGCAGCACCGCCTTTTACACCCATTACAGGACCAAGAGAAGGCTCACGAAGCGCCAGCACGCACTTTTTGCCAAGTATACTCATGGCATCACCAAGTCCGATTGTTGTTGTTGTTTTACCCTCTCCTGCCGGAGTTGGGTTTATAGCAGTAACAAGAACAAGCTTGCCGTCCTTATTATCTTTTACTCTGTTTGCAACGTCATCGGAAAGCTTTGCTTTATACTTTCCGTAAAATTCGAGTTCGTCTGCACTTATACCAATTTTTTCTGCAACTGCAGAAATATGTTCCGGTTTCGCATTTTGAGCAATTTCAATATCTGTAAGCATTTTTTTATCCTCCAAAAGTATAATTTTTCTACCATAAAGCAAAGGAAAGCTGTGACTCCAATAAGGTAGTTACAGCTTTTTTGCATGAAATTATTTGCCTGAATTAAGATCCATTCTATCCTGGCGAATTTTATTTAAAAGCATTTCAAGTCTTGCTTCTGCATCGTTTAAAAGGTCATCAACATACTGGTCACAGTCTGTTTTGATTTCCATTGCCTGCTCTGAAGCATTTCTTACAAGTTCATTTGCTTGTTCATATGCACATCTGGTAATTTCATGTTCATCAATTAACGCCATTTGAGTCTCTTCTGCATTTTTTTGAATAGCCTCTGCACGAGTTTCAGCCTCATGGAGTATACGCTGACGCTCTTCCTTTACCCATTTTGCTTCTTTGAGTTCATCAGGATAAGTAAGCTTGATTTCCTGGATGTAATCAAAAAATTCATCCTTATCAATCATTACCTTGCCTGTCAAAGGAACAACAGATGCTTTTTCTATTGTTTCCTCCATTAAATCTACAATTTCCATCATACCCATACCATTATCCAT
The DNA here is from genome assembly GCA_045644665.1 of Clostridia bacterium. Taxonomy (GTDB): domain Bacteria; phylum Bacillota; class Clostridia; order UBA1381; family UBA1381; genus RGIG9115. Next base: position 7,648 of record JAZRHH010000042.1, on the reverse strand, counting down.
TTTTTATACACTCCTGTTCTTAGAATTTATGTTGTATATCTTCAATAATTGCCTGTGGCACAAAACCGGCAAGGTTGCCGCGATATTTTGCGACTTCCTTTACCATACTCGAACTGATATAAGAATACTTTGTATCAGTCATCATAAAAACGGTCTCATACTGCGAATTCAATGCCTTATTAAGTAAAGCCATTTGGAATTCATACTCAAAGTCGGCAACAGTTCTGAGACCTTTTACTATCACCTGAGCATGTTTTGCAGAAGCAAAGTCCACAAGCAACCCTGAAAAAGTGGCTACTTCAACATTTGGAATATGAGCAGTAACTTTTGAAATCATCTCTGCTCTTTCTTCTGCTGTGAATATTGGTTTTTTGGACGAATTATCAAGAACTCCCACAATCAGTTTATCATAAAGTTTTGCAGTTCTCTCAATTATATCCAAATGTCCGTTTGTTACCGGGTCAAAGCTACCCGGATAAACAGCAACCTGCACGCATTACACCTCTTTCTGTTGCAAGCTCAAGACGGATATGACTGTTCTTCCGTACTTTCTCTGCTTTTCGAGATTGTATCCCGAAAAATCAAATGCATCTTCAATTCCGTCCGTTTCGACTACTACAAGGCCGCAAGGTGTAAGGAGCTTACGTCTTGCAATAACCTCAAGAGCAGGCGTTACAAGGTTTTTATTATATGGCGGATCCATAAAAACAAGGTCAAAATGCCTGTCCGTTTTTTCTAAAAAATCAGCTGCAGCTGTTTTATAAATCTCGCACTTATCCGAAAAGTCACACCCCTCATAGTTCTTCCGGATTATCTGTATAGAGCGTTCATCTGTATCTGTACAGTAAACGAACTTTGCACCTCTGCTTACAGCCTCTATTCCAAGGCCACCGCTGCCGGCAAAGGCATCATAAACAACAGCGTCCGCTGTTTTTCCTTGTATCAGGTTAAACATTGCCTCTTTTACACGATCTGTTGTTGGTCTTATATATTCGCCGTCAAAATCAAGTAGCTTTCTTCCACGGCGAATTCCGGAAATTACTCTCAAAGGATGTCCTCCCCTTTTTTACATTCTATATTCTATAATATATTTTCTTCTTAGTCAACACTTGTTACGGGATTTTTTTAAATTTTAAATATTATGAACATTGTTTTGTAACATTAAAGTCATGTATATAATCATTCTACCTAAAATTCCTGTCAAGGACCCTTTTTTCGATAAATCTTTTAATTTTAAAGAAATTATTTTCCTTTGAAATGTTAATCGGCCTTACAAGCATTGTTCTGATTTTGCTTCTGTTCCCTGCAGGAATATCCGTAAGAAGCTGGTCACCAATAAAAAGAACTTCTTTTTTATCCATACCATAATCACGGATTATCTTGTTTATTTTGTAGCACAAAGGTTTACGGGCTCTGTGCACTGCATGAAGATTAAATTCTCCGTTAAACGAATCAACTCTTTGCTTATTATTGTTTGATACAAGACAAATTTTTATATTTTCACCTTGCAAACGGCTTATAAAACTTCTTGCACCATCATCTGCGCAGGGTTGATTGTCTGCCACAAGAGTATTATCTATATCAAGGAGTACACAGGTTATTCCCTCTTTTTCAAAGAAGTCCTGTTCTATATGATGTACGCTTTCTCTTTCGTATGTAGGTTTAAATACTTTCATAAAATCTCCAAATTGCATCATCTAGTTTTCAGCAACAATTTTGCCGTCAATAATCACCTTTTCTATTTTTGTAGAAATTTCAAAAGGACTTCCGTCACAGATAATAATATCTGCGTCCTTTCCTACTTCTATTGAGCCTACTCTGTCCTCAATGCCAATATGCTCTGCTGCATATATTGTTATAGCCTTTAAAGCCTCAAATTTATCCATACCCGCCTTTATTGCAAAGCCTGCGCAAAGAGGCAGATTTTGCTGACCAACCACAGGGCTGTCTGTAATTATGCAAACATGACATCCTGCTTTTGAAAGTACGCCGGGGTTTCCCAGCTTCTATTCTTTACTTCTACTTTTGCACCGTTTACCATTGTTGGTCCAACTGCAAGGGGAAGCCTGAATTTAACCAGTTCATCCACTATCATATGACCCTCTGTTACGTGTTCAAGGGTTAATTTTACGCCAAATTCTTTAGCGATGCGAACCGCTGTAAAAATATCGTTGGCTTGATGAGCATGAGCTTTAAGGGCCATTTCGCCGCGCATAACAGGAAGAAGAGCGTGTAGTTTTGCATTAAACGCAGGGTATTTAGCCACGTCTCCCTCTGCCGCATCAATAGCCATTTTATAACGGTTTGCCTTTGACAAAATATCACGAATAGTTGCTGCTAATGTCATTCTTGAAGAAATTGACTTGCCGCCGTGACGTTTTATAACATTCTCGCCAAAAGCACATTTCATTGCAACTTCTTTTTTGATTGCCATATCATCAATGCATCTTCCAACAGTTTTCATGGCAACAAAAGTACCTCCCATTGCATTGGAGCTTCCAGGTCCCGTACAAACTGTTGTAACGCCGCCTTTTCTTGCATATTCAAAATTAGCATCAGATGGGTCTATGGCATCTATTGCACGCAGATGCGGAGAAACCGGATCATTAAATTCATTACTGTCGGAATTGTTTGCTCCCCCGTCCCGGAAAACCGGATATACCAATGTGACAGTGCGCCTCTACAAATCCGGGATAAATTTCCTTACCAGTAGCATCAATTACAGTCTCACCCTCAGAAATCTGAATATCTTTTTCTATAGCCTTGATTTTGCCGTCAGAAATTAAAATATCTGCAACATAAGACTCTTTTTTTACTGCATCATTAACAGTTCCGTTCTTGATAATCATAAATTTTTTCCTTCATATTTTTTGATTTAACAAACTCAACTAATTTTTGATAAGTTTATTATACATTAACTGCCTGTTAATGTCAACGAATTTTAAAAACTTATTGCAATAGATGTTATTTTGTGATACAATAATAAAAATTGCGGAAGGAATTAAAACACATGTGCGAAAGCTGTATTTTTTATACGTATGACGAAGAGCTTGATTACTTTTATTGCTCAGTAAACCTTGACGAAGATGAGATGTATAATTTTATAAAAGGAACAACAAAGAACTGTCCATACTACAGAGATAACGATGACTACAAAATTGTAAGAAAACAAAATTAGACAAGCAAAACCCGCATATATTATACAGACAATTTGTTTGGAGGTATAATATATGCTTTTTTTTAAGTTTTTATCTGCCTGGTTTTCAGAGCTTCTGCTGTTTTGCGGATATGTTTGCGGAAACAACACCTTCCCCCCACCTCTTAGTCAAAAAGAAGAAACAAAGTATCTGGAAAGACTAAAAGACGGCGACAGCACAGCCAGAAAAATACTTATAGAGCGAAACCTGCGGCTTGTTGTACATATAGCAAAAAAATATTCTGATGAAAATTCGTTAAGTGATTTTATATCAATCGGTACAATCGGACTTATTAAGGGCATAGATACTTACAATTTCCAAACTAAAAACAGGCTTTCTCCTTATGTGTCACGATGTATTGAAAACGAAATTTTAATGGCACTTAGAAAAAACAAGAAAAATAAAAATGATGTATCAATTGACGATACCATCGGAATAGACAAAGAAGGTAACACACTGTCTCTTGCAGACATAATACCGGCAGACTGTCCTGATATTGCAGACTGTATGCAAACAAAAGATGAAATTAAATTGCTACAATCAGCAATTGATCGCAGTTTAACGCCGGCAGAAAAGGTTATAATTTATAAGCGATACGGGATTGGAGGAACAAAAAAGCTTACTCAAAGAGAAATAGCAAAAAGCCTTGGTATAAGCAGAAGCTATGTAAGCAGAATCGAAAAAAAATGTCTTGGTAAGCTTCTTGACGAAATGATTAAAAAATAAGATTCTTTCATATTGACAAAATTCTAAAAAGTGGTATAATACTTTTATGGTTTTATCTCAAATTTCGGGAGGTACATAATGAAATCAGTTACAGAAATATTTGCAAGTAAAGTGTTTAATCTTACAACAATGAAGACACGTCTTCCGGCAGACACTTACAAATCACTTGTTAAAACAATAAATAACGGAACAGCTCTTGACCCAAAGGTTGCTGAAATTGTAGCAGATGCAATGAAGGACTGGGCAATCGAAAATGGCTGTACCCATTACACTCATTGGTTCCAGCCAATGACCGGTGTAACAGCGGAAAAACATGATTCCTTTATAAGTCCGACAGATGACGGACGAGTTATAATGGAATTTTCAGGCAAAGAGCTTATTATTGGCGAACCTGACGCTTCTAGTTTTCCGTCCGGAGGTCTCCGAGCTACATTTGAAGCTCGTGGTTATACCGCCTGGGACCCAACATCTTATGCATTTATTAAAGACAAAACCCTTTGTGTTCCAACAACATTCTTTGCCTTTTCAGGAGAAGTGCTTGATAATAAGACTCCACTTCTACGCTCTGTTGAGGCAGTTAATAAGCAGTCACTTCGTGTACTAAAGCATTTCGGTTGCAAGTCACAAAGAGTAGTTTCCTATGTTGGTCCCGAGCAGGAATATTTCCTTACAGATAAAAGCTTATTTAACAAAAGAAAAGACCTGCTTCTTACAGGACGCACACTTTTTGGTGCTCCTCCGGCTAAAGGTCAGGAATCTGACGACCATTACTTTGGTCAAATAAAAGAACGTGTTGCAGCATTTATGAAAGAAGCTGATGAAGAGCTTTGGAAGCTTGGTGTGTTTGCCAAAACGGAGCACAACGAAGCAGCACCTGCGCAGCACGAGATTGCACCTATATTTGAGACAGCAAACCTTGCAACAGACCATAACCAGATTACAATGGAAATTATGAAAAAGGTTGCAAGTCATCATGGTCTTGTATGCTTGCTTCACGAAAAGCCGTATGCAGGTGTAAACGGCTCCGGCAAGCACAACAACTGGTCACTTGGTACTACTGATGGAATTAATCTTTTCAAGCCGGGCAAAAAGCCTCTTGAAAATAAAATGTTTCTTTTATTCCTTTGCGCCGTTATCAAAGCTGTTGACGAATATCCGGAACTCATAAGAGTTTCATCTGCAACAGCAGGAAACGACCACAGACTCGGTGCAGCCGAAGCACCCCCTGCTATTGTTTCTATCTTCCTTGGAGATGAACTTACAGAGGTTTTAAAAGCTATTAAAAAAGGACGTTCTTCTATAGACAACGAGCGCGCAACTTTGGAATCGGGCGTAGATTCACAGCCTGTAATCAAAAAGGATAACACAGACAGAAACAGAACATCGCCTTTTGCATTTACAGGCAACCGTTTTGAATTCAGAATGACAGGCTCATCACAATCAGTTTCCGGAATTAACATTATACTAAATACTGTAGTTGCAGAGGAGCTTTCACAGTTTGCAGATATCCTTGACAGTGCAGACAATACCGCTGAATGCATAGATAAGCTTATAAAAGATACTGTAACAAATCATGAAAGAGTTATCTTTAATGGCAACGGATATTCTAAGGAATGGGAAGAAGAAGCTGCAAGACGCGGTCTTCCAAATCTTAAGACAACTGTTGATGCACTCCCTGAATATAAGAGCGAAAAGGCAATTAAACTTTTCTCAAAGCACGGAGTATTCTCCCCTGTTGAAGTCGAATCACGCTACGAAATTATGCTTGAGGACTATGCAAAAGCCCTCCACATAGAAATGCAGACAATGCTTGAAATTTCACAGCAAGAAATCATACCGGCGGCAATTAAGTACAGCAATATGTTATCTGACGGAATACTTTCAAAGAAAAATGTAGGTATCCAGGTGCCGATGCAGCAAGAGCTTTTAAAAGAAACAAACGAGCTCCTTGAAAATCTTATAGGAAGCACAAAAGCTCTTAACGATTTGTCAAAGGCACTTCCGGAAGACGAATATGAGCTTGCTCTTTGTTACAGAGATAAAATTATCCCTGCAATGAACGAAGTAAGAAAATTTGCAGACAGTCTTGAAATGGTTGTAGGAAAAGAATACTGGCCATTCCCAACTTATACAGATTTACTTTATACAATCTAAAAAAAATTCCCCGAAATTACTTTCGGGGAATTTTTACATGCAATTATTTAATTTCAGGAAGACTTGCAGCAGCAACTGACTGACCAACTCTTCTTGAGCTTTCGTCAGGAATGTGAAGCTGTATTTTCTTTGCAAGTTCAGGGAATTCTGTGTCAAGAACTTCCTGTGCACGAGCAAGAAGTATACTTCCGCCCTCTCCTGATGTTACACGTCCCATAATAAGAACGTGCTTTATATCATAGAACTCTGTATAAAATGCAATTGCATATCCAAAATATGCACCAATTGTATCATATATATCCGCTGCCCTTTGGTCGCCCTCTTCCATAAGCTTTTGAACAACCTTAAGCTTTTCTGCCGGTGAAAGACTTTCGTCAAGCTCAATTCCGGCAGCCGGTGCAAGTTTGATAACGCCATCCTGTGAGAAGTATTTAACGCCGCATCCATAATCGCCTGACCACTCGTCTACCATAGCATTCTTGCAATAGTCTACAGGAGCAAACGCAAGTTCATTGAGCCATCCTGTTATATTGCCGTCAGAGTCTATATATCCGCCTGCTTCTGATGTACCCATTGCAATACCAAGAACTGAGTTGTCGTTCAAATCCATAGCACCTGCAAGAGCAGTAACATCACCATCATTTGCAACCTCAACAGGAATGTTCTCTCCTATTTCTTTTGCAACATCAATGTACATGTTCTTAACCCTTTTTTCATAGTCTTCTTCGCTGACTTTAAGGAATAATGATGCCATCATTATTCTGTTATCAACATATATGCCGGCACTTGAAACACCAATTGCATCAACTCTTGGCATATATGAAGCTGCTGTTTTCATAGCCTCAAGAATTCCCTGATAATGATAATCAGGATCTGAATTTATCTTCGGGAACCATACAACTTCTTCTGAATACACGCTTTCACCATTGACAACTGCACTTACCTTTCTGTCGCTTCCGCCTGCGTCAAAGCCTATTCGGCATCCGTCAAGATGTCTGCCAATCGGTGCAGCAGAAGACTTGTCTTTTGGTGCGTCTTTTAATGCACAATTTTGCACTTCAAAGGTTTTTTCGTATATTTTTTCCATGGTTACAACGTCAAAATCACGAAGTCCGCCACGTGTATATGCTTCCTTAATCCTATTACCAATCACTTCACTACCGGCAATAATTATCTTATATCCACCTGCAACCCAGAGAAGTGCTTTTACCATTCTTTCAACAAAATTAAAGTTTTCTTCGTCATGGCCTGTTCCGTCAGGGAAAACTCTTGTTTTGTAGGTAACCGTATATCCCTTGTTTCTTTCAATGGCAATTATCAGGTCCTGACCATTTTCTTTTGTTGCCTCTCTCATTTCTCTGCACACAAGTGAAAGCGGTATAAACTGTGGGTCTAATTTTGCATTTACCTTAAGCTTCATATTTTATCTCTCCCTTTATTATAGTTTTCTTAACATTAAATTCATTGTCAGCAATAACAATATTCGCCATCTTGCCAACTTCAAGTGAACCTATTTCCTTGTCAAGTCCGATTACTGTTGCAGGGTTAAGTGATGCACAGTTTACACACTC
>JAZRHH010000041.1:0-11303 GCA_045644665.1 Clostridia bacterium | reverse complement strand
TGGAGGGATTTTTATGAAAACAAGAACAGGGAAGATTATTATTACATCAATGCTTGCAGCCCTTGTATGTGTTGCAACGATGATTATAAAAATACCGTCACCTTTAAAGGGATATATAAACCTTGGAGACTGTGTTGTTCTACTTTGCGGCTGGACATTGTCACCGGCGTATGCTTTTTTTGCAGCGGGGATAGGTTCTATGCTTGCAGATGTATTTTCAGGGTACATATTATATGCACCGGCAACCTTTGTTATAAAAGGCTTGATGGCGATTTTTGCATGTCTTGTATATAAATTTCTTATGAAAAATTCAAAAGAAAACCTATCTAGAATACTCAGCGGTCTTGGCGCAGAAATTATTATGGCTGTTGGATATTTCCTTTTTGAAGGAATACTTTATGGATTTGTACCTTCATTGGTTAATATTCCGGCAAATGTAGTACAAGGCGTCGCAGGGCTCGTGCTTGGTGTTATTCTTATAAAGATATTTAAAAAGAATAATATATTAAATGTAGATTAAAAATAATAAAAATCAGGAGGAATTTATTATGAAAAAGAAAATTTTTATTTGTGTAGGTTTGCTTGCTGTGGTTCTTAGTGGTTGCGCAGGGAAAGGAAATGACGGAAAAACAGGGAATGATGAGCTAAAGGGCAATATTTATATTTCCCAGAGAGATGAAAAATCAGATATTAAATTTGATGGTGAGGAAACACCTGCTTCTACAAGCCTTTATACAGGTAACGGATACTCAATTTATATTCCTGATGATGAGTTTAGAAAGGGAATGGATTTTGACGATGGTATTTTGGAAGATTACTGGGAGAACAAAACCAATGAAGATGTAGAAATTCATGTTGCAACATACAGCGGTGTCACTCCGGAAAAAGCACAGCAGCATTTTCTAAAGGAAAATGATGACTACATTTTTGAAGACCTCACAGGTATGCCTGTATGCGGACGTGAAAAAGAAGGGGATGCACTATGGTTCTTTGCGGAAACAAATGAAGATAATACCTATATCGTATCATGGAAGTATCCAAAAGCAGCAGAAGATGCAATTTCAGCAAAGCTTGCTAAAATTGCAGAGACATTTCAGGTAGAAAATAAATAACTTTGTTAACGGAGACAGCCTGTATATTTAAAAACAGACTGTCTCTTTTTATTTATTTAAATAAATTTCTTGATTTTTTATGCAGTTAATGATATAATAAATATGTATAATATACATAGTGGGGTTTTATAATCTTTTGTGTTGGAGGGGAGCTATGTTAAAAGTTGCAATTATACCAAACAAAAAAAAGGATTCGCAGCTTGAAGTTACAAAAAAGCTTGTGTCCTTACTAAGCGGCAAGGCTGAGACTTACGTGCCTGCAGAGTTTGAGGGGAAGCTTGAGGGCGTAAACTTCGCAGAGGATGTATACTGCGCGGCTGATGCGGCAATTGTTATAGGCGGAGACGGAACTGTAATTAATTCTGCACTTCCATGTGCAAAGGCAGATATCCCAATGCTTGGTATTAACCTTGGTAGAGTTGGATTTATGTCCGAAGTGGAACTGTGCTCCATAGACGAGGCAATAGATTCCTTCTTGAAGGGAGATTATAAAATAGAAGAGCGCATGATGATGTCTGTGCAAATTGTAGGAGCAAAGGGTGAAGGCAAATACTTCCATGCTCTTAATGACGCAGTTATTGAAAAGGCAAAGGATGTAAAACTGATAGGGCTTGAGTTGTTTTCGGACAGCGAAAAAATCAGCCAGTATGTTGCAGACGGAATTATTGTTTCCACACCAACAGGCTCAACGGGATATAATCTTTCTGCAGGCGGACCTGTAGTAAATCCGCTTATGTCTCTTTTTGTTGCAACAGCCATTTGCCCTCATATGCTAACGGCACGTCCTGCTGTTATGCCGGCGGATAAGCCAATTGTAATTAAGCTTGGAGGAGAGATAGAGGGCAGCGCCGTAGCGTGTGTTGACGGTGAGCCTATTGGGCAAGTAAATTCGGGAGATAAGGTTATAATAACCAAATCACAATACAGCGCAAAGCTTATAAAAATAGTTAGACGTTCATTTTATGATACAATAATAGAAAAGATGCTTTAAATTTTGAGAGGAGTACGGGAAAATGAAAAATTCACGTCATGAGCTTATTTTGAACATCATAAAAGAAAATAAAATCAGAACTCACGAGGCGCTTGTAGACGAGCTTTCAAGCCGTGGTGTAACAGTGACTCAGGCAACTGTGTCAAGAGATATAAAAGAGCTTGGAATTGTAAAGATTCCTGATGCTAAGGGATCAATTTACGCAGTGTCTGCAAGATGGGATAACCCTCTTAAAAAATATGCATCCGATGTTGAAAGGGTAACAGAGGCAGGTAATCTTGTGATTATACGCACTAATCCCGGTATGGCGTCAGCGGTTGCTGCGGCTGTGGATAAGGAAATGCATAGCGAAATAGCGGGGTCAATCGCAGGCGATGATACGATTTTTGTGGCAGTAGAAACAATTTCTCTTGCCCATGAAATGTCAGAAAAACTAAAGACATATTTTGCGTCATAAGTTGGAGATTAAATAATGCTCAGAGAACTATATATAAAAAATGTTGCCGTCATAGAGGATGTTCATATTTCCTTTGACGAAGGACTAAATGTCCTTTCAGGTGAAACCGGTGCCGGCAAGTCAATTATAATTGACTCCATAAATATGATACTAGGAGAAAGGTCTAACCGTGACTATGTAAGATATAACGCAGAAAAAGCACGGGTTCAGGCTGTTTTTGACGTTAATGAAAAAATAGAAAAGCTGTGCCGGGAACAGGATATCGAGATAGAGGATAAAACCCTTATTCTCACCCGTGATATAACTGCAGAGGGAAAAAGCACAGCAAGAATTAACGGTATGGTAGTGCCCCTTGGAGTTATGCGTGAGGTGGCGAGCCTACTTGTTAATATTCACGGCCAGCATGATAATCAGGCGCTTTTATCTCCGGCGCAGCATATTAATTTTCTTGATAATTATGCAAATAACTATAATGAACTTTTAAGCTATAGGGAAACCTATGAAAAACTAAAATCTGTAAGAAGAAAAATTGAGGAACTTTCTACAGGAGAGCGTGAAAAGGCGGAAAGAGCAGACCTTTTAAGGTTTCAAACAGAGGAAATTAATAAAGCAGAGCTTACAGAGGGCGAGGAAGAAGAACTTATTTCCCAACGCGAAGAAATCCTGAATGCCGAAAAAATTTCTTCAAGCACGAAAAATGCATATAACACCCTGTACGGCTCGGATTTTGGCAGCGTTTATGATATGCTTTCTTCTGCTATTGGCGAGCTTTCTGATATTACAGGCTATTCCTCTGCAGTGGAAAATGCATATTCTGCTCTGGAAGAAGCAAAATATTCTATTGAGGATGCAGCTCGTGAAATAAGAGATTATGGAGATAATGTTGAGTTTGATAAGGAAGCTCTTGATACTGCGGAGCAAAGACTTGACCTTATAAATAATCTTAAAAGAAAGTACGGCGGAGATATTTCTAAAATTCTTGAATACTGCCAAAGAGCAGAGGCGGAGCTTTCGGAAATATCTGATATAGACGGCAGTATAGAAAAATTGAAAAATGAAGAAAAGGAGCTGTCAACAGCTCTTGATAACCTTTCGCAAATTCTTTCAAATACAAGACAAAAGGCTGCAGAAATTATAAACGAAAAAATAACTCTTGCACTTCATGAACTTAATATGGAGCATGCAAGGTTTATGGTAGATATTGTAAAATGTGAGCCTACACCAAAGGGAGTGGACCAGGTACAGTTTATGATATGCACGAACGGAGGGGAGCCGATGAAGCCTCTTGCAAAAATTGCCTCCGGCGGTGAGCTTTCAAGAACAATGCTTGCTCTAAAATCTATCCTTTCCGATGATGTAGATACCATGATTTTTGACGAAATTGATACAGGTGTATCAGGCGTTGCAGCAAAGAAAATAGCTGTCCGCCTCTTTGAAATTTCAAACAGCAAGCAGGTACTATGTATAACGCACCTGCCACAGCTTGCATCTATGTGTGATGTGCATTTCCTTATAGAAAAGCACTCGGGTAAGGAAATGGCAACAACAACAGTAACAAAACTCGATAAAGATGCAAGAGCATCAGAGGTTGCAAGACTTTCTGGCGGTGATGTAACAGATGCTTCACTTGCTCACGCAAGAGAGCTTTTGGACGGATGCGAAGAGTATAAAAGGAGAAAAAGGGTATGAGACAGACGGGCAGAGTTTTAAAAGTTACAGACGGCATCGCAGAAATTTCTGTTGTAAGGGAATCTGCCTGCGGTGATAATTGTGCTTCATGCTCTGCAAAATGCACACTTAAGGATGCAAATGTTTCTGCAAAGGCTATTCCCGGACTTCAAAAAGGGGATATGGTTTATATTGAAATGGCAGCTTCAAAAATTATTTTTGCTGCCTTTCTTGCTTATATTACACCTATATTTGCATTGCTTATAGGATTTTTTGCAGGTGCCGGACTGGGACTTGGGGAAGAAGCGTCAGCAGGAGTTGGCATACTGTCAATGGTTATTTGGTTTTTTGTTGTGTATGCTATAGACAAAAGACTAAAAAAGCTTTACAGGCACACGATTGTAGAGGTTATTAGGGGAGAAAACTGATGTACGGATACGATATTTTTCATGAAGAGCTTCTTGAAACTCTTATAAACTCTGTAAGGGAAAACAGGGGCGCACATTCATATATTTTCGAGGGCGCAGAGGGTATGGGTAAGCATATGGCAGCCAAGCTTCTTGCTGCTACTTTTTTGTGCGCAGAAAAGCTCTCTCCCTGTACAACCTGCAAGTCGTGCATTATGGCAAAGGCGGGAACTCATCCGGACATAAAACATATAACTCCTGCCCCCGACAAAAAAAGTATAGGCGTTGATGTTATTCGTGATTTAAACAGCGATGCATATATAAAACCCTTTTACTCTGAAAAAAAGATTTATATAATTGAGGGCGACCTGCTTACGAAAGAGGCACAAAATGCATTTTTAAAAACTCTTGAGGAGCCGCCTCTTTATGCTGTGTTTATTATAGTAGTAAGTGACACGTCAAAACTTTTACAAACTGTTATTTCCAGGTGTAGCCACATAAAATTTCCGCCGGTTACAAAAGACAGGTTAAGGAAATTTATAAATGAAAAATATCCGGGACTTGCAAATGATTTTGAATTTCATTTAAGCTACTCCGGCGGAAACCCGGCAAAGCTTGAAACGCTTATTGAAAGTCCTGAATTCTCTATACTTCGTGACGAATGTTCAAGGGCTGTTTCGGGAATACTTTCAAATGAATATAATGATGTTTTTGAGGTCTCCGATTTCTTTGACAGAAACTCGGATAATATCATGGACGTGCTTGACATTTTGATGCTCTTTTTAAGAGATATTATGCTCATTAAAGAGGGCGAAAAAAGGCTTTTATTGAATTCTGACTATGAAGAAAAGCTCCGCTCCATTTCATCAGGTGTTTTGGAAGAAAAAATAATGTACGCAATGGAGTTGATACCTCTATGTGCAGAGATGAAGCAAAGGAATGTGGGAGCAAAATATATGGGAATGTATCTTGCTTTGCAAGTAAAGACAAGGAGGGAACCTTTTGGAGGAATTAGTTAAAAAACTTAGTGATATGCGGGGAGTTTCCGGCTTTGAATATAGCTTTTCCCGTGAAGTAGCAGAAATTTTTAAAGGTTTTTGTGACGAATGTTTTGAAGACACCCTTGGAAATGTTATAGCTGTAAAGAAAAGCGGTAGGGACAATGCTTTAAAGGTTATGATTGAGGGGCATATTGATGAGATAGGCCTTATGGTTTCCGGTATTGATGAAAACGGATTTTTAAGTATTGCGTGTGTTGGAGGAATAGACAGCAGAGTTTTGCCCTCCTCGGAGGTTATTGTACACGGAATAAAGGATATAAGAGGAGTAATCGGTGCAAAGCTACCACACCTACAGACTGCAGAGGAAAGCAAAAAATCAATGAAGCTTCAGGATATGTCAATTGACATAGGTTTTCCAAAGGAAGAGGCAGAGAAGCTTGTGCGTGTAGGTACGCCGGTTACATTTGAGCAGTCGGTGGGCAGAATGTGCGAGGATTCAATCAGCTACAAGGTTCTGGACGACAGGGCAGGTGTTGCAGTACTTTGTGATGTGCTTAGAAAGGTAAAGGACAAAGACCTTTTTGCAGATGTGTATTTTGTTGCAACAGTTCAGGAGGAGGTAGGACTCAGGGGCGCCAAAACTGCTGCAAATCTTATAAAGCCTGACATTTCTATTTCAATAGACGTTTGCCACGGCGTAACACCTGACAACAGCAAAGACGCCTTTGACTGCGGCTCAGGAGTAGTAATATCAAGAGGCCCTAATATTCATCCTGCACTTGGGAAAAGACTTATAGATATTGCATTAAAAAACGAAATCCCCTTTGAAATTGATGTAGACGGTGGATATACAGGTACAAACGCCTGGGCGGTTCAAGTTGCAGCAAATGGCATTGCAACGGCACTTTTATCCTTGCCTCTTAAATATATGCACAATCCTGTAGAAACAATGAAGCTGTGTGATTTAGAGGCTACTTCAAGGCTTTTAGTAAAGTTTCTTGAGAGCCTGAATGAGGATTGGGAGGGTTGGTTATGCTTTTAGAAAAACTTTGTAATGCCCATGGAGTAAGCGGTGACGAGGGGGATATAAGAAAGATTATAAAAGACTTTGTATCACCCTTTGCAGATGAGATAACTACAGATGTCCTTGGAAATCTTATTGTTTATAAAAAAGGCAGAAACTCTAATAAAAAAATTATGGTTTCTGCTCATATGGACGAGGTTGGATTTATCATTTCAAAGATAACAGAAAAAGGATACCTTCGCTTTAAAACAGTAGGTGGAATTGACACCCGTGTTGTTTTAGGGAAAAAGGTGGCTTTTAAAAACGGAGTTAAAGGTATTATTGGTATAAAAGCTGTTCATCTTGTAACTAAAGAGGAAGAAGAAACGGTTCCAAAGGTGTCGGACCTTTATATTGATATCGGAGCTTCATCAGAGGAAGAGGTAAAAAAAATTATATCAATAGGTGATTATGCCACATTTGATACCTTGTACGAGGAATTTGGAAATAATAAAATAAAGGCAAAAGCGATTGATGACAGAACAGGCTGCTATGCCCTTGCAGAGGCTCTTAAAGAAGATACAGAGTATGATTTATATGCATGCTTTACCACACAGGAAGAAGTAGGATTAAGGGGCAGTGCTGTTTGTGCAGAGCGTATAAAGCCTGATGCTGCGCTTGTTCTTGAAAGTACCACTTGTAGCGATGTATATAAAACCGAGCCGGGTCAGGAAGTTACAAAATGCGGCGGTGGTATAGCATTTTCCTTTATGGACGGAAGAACTATAACAGATAAGGATATTCTTGATAAAATTATAAAAATAGCAGAAAAAAATAATATTCCTTATCAGCTTAAAAAATCAACTTCCGGAGGTAATGATGCGGGAAGCATACATCTTGCAGCCGGTGGTATAAAAACGGTAAGCGCATCTGTCCCTTGCAGATATCTTCACTCCCCTGTAGGTGTTGCGGATATGGGAGATATAGAAGCACTTGTAGGTTTTGCCAAGGTGTATATAAAAGAAATTGGAGGAATTATATAGTGGAGCTTTTAAAAAAATTAACCATGTGCTTTGCCCCCTCCGGCAGAGAAGATAATATAAGAGAGCTTATAAAATCCGAGGCGGAAAAATATGCAGATGAAATTTATACAGATACTCTTGGAAACCTTATTGTAAAAAAGGGTAGAGGTGGCAAAAAGATCGTTATTCTTTCCCATATGGACGAAATAGGCATTGTAGTAACATATAAAGACGAAAAAGGATTTTTGAGATTTGCACCTGTAGGGGGACTTAAAACAAAGGATTTGGTTGGCAGACGTGTAATGTTTTCAAATGGTGCCGTTGGTGTTATAGGTGCTTGTGATGATGCAGAAAAGTATGAAATATCAAAGATGTTTATAGATGTATCAGGAAGCGATGATATAGCTGTTGGAGATATGGCAGTATTTACAGGAGATTTTTATGAAAATGAAACTCATGTAATTTCAAAAGCTCTTGATAACAGAGCGGGATGTTATGTAGCATTAAAAACCCTGCAATCAATTAAAACTGATAACGAGCTTTATTTTATTTTTACAGTTCAGGAAGAAGTAGGGCTTCGTGGTGCAAAAACTGCCACCTACGGAATAGACGCAGATTTTGCTGTGGCAGTTGATGTTACAATGGTAGGGGATACTCCGGGCGCAAAGGAAATGAATGTAAAGCTCGGCGGCGGTGCGGCAATAAAGGTTATGGACAGGTCTGTGATATGTCATAGTGAGGTCCGTGATGCACTTATTGAAAAAGCTTCAAAAAACAAAATACCTTATCAGCTTGAAATTTTAACTGCCGGTGGCACAGACGCAGGTGCAGCCCATGTAAGCGGCACAGGAATAAAAACGGGAGCAATATCAATACCTACAAGATATATTCATTCTCCTTCGGAGATGGTTTGTAAAAGTGATTTGAAAGCTTGTATTGAGCTTTTAAAACAATATATTAATTAAATATTATGGGAGGTATAAAAAATGGAAATTTTCGAATACAAAGGACCGGGCTATATGCCTGTAAAGGATTTTGAAAGCTGGAGAGTTGCAATTTTAAACTACAACGAAAGATTTTCAAAGCATGACGAGGACGAAAGACACAACGAAACAGACGAGATTTTTGTGCTCTTAAAAGGCAGCGCAATTCTTTATGAAGAAGGGGAAGAATATAATATGGAGCCATACAAGGTGTATAATGTCAAAAAGGGACTTTGGCACCATATTGTTGTAAGCGAGGATGCAAGTGTACTTATAGTGGAAAATTGTGATACAACAGACGAAAATTCTGAAAAAAGGAAACTTTGATAAAAAAGCACCGATTTTTATAAATCGGTGCTTTTTTGGTACCCCCTGCGAGAATCGAACTCACAACTAACCCTTAGGAGGGGTTTATTATATCCATTTAACTAAGGAGGCATTTTGCTTTTGTAATTATAACACAAACATAAGTATTTTTCAAGAAATTTCTTTCTAAAATTTCAATAATTAGCTTGTATGTCTAATTTCACTAAAAATAATAAATTTTTTTATGAAAATTTTGACTTAAAACTGTTGTACATTTTTATAAATTGTGTTATAATATACTATGTATATTTGTAAGTATTTCTAAACAGGAAGGTGAGCTAATGATAAAGAGCATGACAGGCTACGGAAGATGCGAGGATATTCTTTCCGACAGAAAAATTACCATAGAGATTAAGTCGGTAAATTATCGCTTTTCCGATTATAATATTAAGCTTCCAAGATATATGTTGTTTCTGGAGGAGAAAATAAGAAAAACAGCTTCGGAGCATATAACAAGAGGTAAGGTTGATATTTTTATAAACGTTGAAAGCTACAGGGATGATAACGAAATAATTTTAAATGAAGCCCTTGCAAAGCAATATATAGAAGCAGCTAGAAAACTCCGTGATTCCTTTGAGTTGAAGGACGATATTTCCACCATGAGCATTTGCAGAATGAGCGATGTATTCAAAACAGAGCGTGCAGAGCTTGATGAAGAAGAGCTTTGGTTGGATGTAAAATCTGTACTTGACAGAGCTCTTGAAAACTTTTCTGCAATGCGTGCCCGTGAGGGAGAGAGAATATATCAGGACCTTAGGGCAAGAGTTGATTATATGAGCGAGCTTGCACAGCAGGTGGACGAGCGTTCACCCCAGGTGGTTGCCGATTATAAGGACAGGCTTTATCAAAAAATCAAAGAAACTCTTGAAAATCATGAGCCGGACGAGGCAAGACTTCTTACAGAGGTTGCAATTTTTGCAGATAAGGTTGCCATAAACGAAGAAACTGTACGCCTTGCAAGTCATTTCAAAGAGTATTATGAAATTCTTGACTCTGATGAACCTGCAGGCAGAAAGCTTGATTTTCTCATTCAGGAAATTAACCGCGAGGTAAACACTATCGGTTCAAAAGCAAATGACCTGTTTATAACAAAAACAGTTGTGACCCTTAAGGGTGAGATAGAAAAAATGAGAGAACAGATACAAAATATTGAGTAGGAGACAAAATATGAAACTTATAAATGTAGGCTTCGGAAATATGGTATGTGCAGATAAAATTGTTGCAATAGTAGGCTCCGAGTCGGCACCAATTAAGAGAATTATACGAGAAAGCGAAGATAAGGGCATGCTTATAAATGCCACTTACGGAAGAAGAACAAGATCGGTTATTATAACAGAAAGCGGTCATATAATACTTTCAAGTGTTCAGCCGGAAACTGTTGTAAGCCGTATAGAGCCTGAAGGTGAGGATGCAGATGAGTAAAGGAATTTTATATGTTATTTCCGGCCCAAGCGGTACAGGCAAAGGTACTATTTGCGCAGAGCTTATAGAAAAACGTGAAATTCACCTTAGTGTTTCAACTACCTCAAGAGACCAAAGAGCCGGAGAGGTTGCAGGTGTTACATATAACTATACCACTCCGGAAAAGTTTAAAAAAATGGCTGATAACGGTGAGCTTCTTGAATGGGCAATGTATAACGGTAACTACTATGGAACGCCTAAGGCACAAATAGAACAAATGCTAGAGTGCGGCAAGGACGTTTTGCTTGAAATTGAGCCTCAGGGCGCTTTAAAAGTAAAGGCGGCACTTCCTGAAACAGTTCTCATTTTTATAATTCCGCCATCTATGGAGGTTTTAAGAAACAGACTTGAAACCCGCGGCAGAGAGTCGGAAGAAGAAATTAATGACAGAATCAACTCTGCAAAATGGGAATTTATGCAAGCGGCAAAATATAACTATATAATTGAAAATGATAACCTTGCAGAGTGCGTGAACGAAGTTTCCTCTGTAATGGACAAGTGCAAGGAAGAACGCACAAAGGTATATAAACTTTTAGATTATTAAATTTTAAGGAGATAAAATATTATGATGATTAAACCAGGAATTAGCGAACTTTCAAAGAAAGTAGATTCACGCTATACTCTCGTGAGTATGGCTGCTAAAAGGGCAAGAATGCTTGGAGACGATTCAATTGCAGATGAGCTAAAGCCAATTTCAAAGGCTGTAGAAGAAATTGCTGATGGCAAGGTAGAGTTCTGCCGCGGCGATGCTTCCACTTACTGGGGAAGCGTACGAATCGCCATGGGACACGAAGAGCCGTTTGCACTCACTTATGTCGGAATCGGCAACGAA
>JAZRHH010000040.1:0-20977 GCA_045644665.1 Clostridia bacterium | reverse complement strand
CTGCTTTATAATCATAGATTTCTTAGCCATAACATTTCCTCCTTATCAGCTACGAACAAACGGTGCGCCGAACTGTGTAAGAAGCTCACGAGCTTCCTCATCAGTCTTTGCTGTTGTAACGAAAATAATATCCATACCTCTTATTTTATCGATCTTGTCGTAGTCAATTTCCGGGAAGATCAACTGTTCTTTGATACCGAGTGAATAGTTTCCTCTGCCGTCAAAAGCGTTTGGATTGATTCCTCTGAAGTCACGTACTCTTGGGAGTGCAACGTTGAAGAGTCTGTCCATGAACTCATACATCTTTGCACCGCGGAGTGTAACCTTACATCCAATGTTCATGCCCTCTCTGAGCTTGAAGTTAGCAACTGACTTTCTTGCCTTTGTTACTATTGGGTTCTGACCTGTGATAGCAGCAATGTCGTTGCAAGCAGCTTCGATAGCCTTTGGATTTTCTCTTGCTTCACCAAGACCAACGTTTACTACGATCTTGTCAAGCTTTGGAATTTGCATAACGCTTTTATAACCAAATTTTTGCATCATTGCCGGAGCAATTTCTGCTTTATACTTATCTTGCATTCTACTCATTGTATGAATTTGCCTCCTCTCGAAAATTATTGTACGTCTGCACCGCACTTTTTGCAGTATCTAACCTTAGAACCGTCTTCGAGAACCTTAACACCTGTTCTTGAAGCCTTACCGCATACTGAGCAGACTCTCATTACGTTAGAAGCATCAATTGCTGCTTCCTTATTGATTATACCGCTTTCCTGGCCTTGCATTCTTGCTTTCTGGTGTTTCTTAACCATAGCAACGCCTTCAACGATAACTTTTCCTTCTGAAGGAATAGCAACTACTACCTTGCCTTCCTTACCCTTATCCTTACCGGCGATTACCTTTACTGTATCGCCGCGCTTAACATGCATTTTTTTCATAGCCTGTAACCTCCAATCAAAGAACTTCCGGAGCCAATGAAAGAATCTTCATGTACTCTTTATCTCTGAGCTCTCTTGCAACAGGACCGAAAATACGTGTACCTCTTGGGTTTTTATCATCCTTTACGATAACCGCTGCATTTTCATCAAATTTAATATAAGAGCCATCGGCACGCTTACATTCTTTAACGGTTCTTACTACAACAGCCTTTACAACGTCACCTTTTTTAACCACACCACCGGGTGTTGCTTTTTTAACGCTGCAAATGATTTCATCACCAACTGCTGCATATCTTTTCTTGGAACCGCCAATTACACGGATGCACATAACTTCCTTGGCACCTGTGTTGTCAGCTACCTTTAGGCGTGTTTGTTGTTGAATCATCTAAACTTCCTCCTTTAGCCGATTACTGTGCCTTTTCGACTATCTCAACAAGTCTCCATCTCTTATCCTTTGATAGAGGTCTTGTTTCCATAACCTTTACTTTATCGCCTACAGCACAAATGTTTTCCTCATCATGAGCCTTGAGCTTGTAGGTACGCTTTACAACTTTTCCGTAAAGCGGATGCTTTACGCTGTATTCAATTGCAACAACGATTGTTTTGTCCATCTTGTTGCTTATAACTTTACCGATTTTTACCTTACGGCTGTTTCTTTCCACGTTAGCGTCCTCCTTTCATAGAACAATAGTGTATTCTATTTGACGTAGCTCACCGCATGAATTACATAGCGGAATCTTCATTATCTCTCTCGTGAATAATTGTTAAGATACGAGCGATAGTTTTCTTTACGTCACCAATCTTTTTTGGGTTTTCAAGCTGGTTTACAGCCTTTTGGAATCTGAGATTGAAAAGCTCTTGCTTTTGTTCTGCAAGCTTCTCTTCGAGCTCAGCCATTGATAATTCTCTAACCTCATTTATCTTCATTCTTATTCACCATCCTCTGCTTCACGTTTTACAAACTTACATTTAATAGGAAGCTTGTGCATAGCAAGACGGAGCGCTTCACGAGCTACTTCTTCGCTAACGCCGCCAATTTCAAACATTACTCTGCCGGGCTTTACTACTGCTACCCAGTACTCCGGAGAACCTTTACCTGAACCCATTCGAGTTTCGGCAGGCTTTCTTGTGATAGGCTTGTCAGGGAAAATTTTGATCCAAACTTTACCGCCACGCTTTGTGTAACGTGTCATAGCGATACGGGCTGCTTCGATTTGTCTTGAAGTAATCCAAGCAGGCTCACATGCCTGAAGACCAAATTCGCCGTTGCAAACCACGTTGCCGCGTGTTGCTTTTCTCTTCATTCTACCGCGCATTACTCTTCTATATTTAACTCTCTTAGGTAATAACATTATTGTCTGCCTCCCTTCGGCTTTCTGTCAGAACGCTGTCTTGGACGACGTTCAGGCTTTTCGTCAAATGCAGACTTCTTTGAATCAGCAAGTACTTCGCCCTTGTAAATCCAAACCTTTACGCCAAGGATACCGTAAGTTGTCTTTGCTTCTGCAAAGCCATAGTCGATATCTGCACGAAGTGTCTGAAGGGGTATTGTACCCTCATGATACTGTTCTGTTCTTGCGATTTCTGCACCGCCAACTCTTCCTGCAACAGCTGTTTTGATACCACGGCAGCCGAGCTTCATTGCTCTGCCCATAACCTGCTTCATAGCACGTCTGAAAGATACACGTCTTTCGAGCTGTGCAGCAATGTTTTCTGCAACGAGCTGTGCATTTGTGTCAGGTGACTTAACTTCCATGATATTAACGTTTACGCTCTTGCCTGTCATCTTTTCGATGTCAACCTTAAGCTTTTCAATTTCAGCTCCGCCCTTACCGATGATGATACCGGGCTTAGCTGCAAACAATGTGATGTAAACCTTCTTTTGCTTTCTTTCGATTGCAATCTTAGCTACACCGGCATCGTAGCAAGCCTTTTTAATGAACTTTCTGATATTGTAATCTTCAACCAACTGGTCTCCGAAATCTTTTTTTCCTGCAATCCACTTAGAATCCCAATCCTTGATTACGCCGACTCTAAGACCATGCGGATTAACTTTCTGTCCCATAATGAACCTCCTTTTCCGATTAGTCTTGCATTTCCTTCAAAACCAATGTAACATGGCTTGTCTTTTTCATGATTTTGAATGCTCTGCCCTGTGCTCTTGGTCTAATTCTCTTAAGAGTTGGGCCTTGTGTTGCATAGCATTCTGCAACATATAACTTTTTCTTATCCAAATTGTGATTATTCTCAGCATTGGCAATAGCTGATGCCAAAAGCTTTTCGAGGTATTCACTTGCTGATTTGGGTGTATTTTTGATAATACCCATTGCAACGTTAACCGGCTTGTTTCTTATAAGATCAAGCACAATCTTCATCTTTCTGGGTGATATACGAGCGTATCTTAATACTGCGCGTGCTTCCATTCCCGGAAACCTCCTTTCGATTTATAGGCAATTTATCTCACAGCGAACTTGTCGCTGCGGCACTCTCTTCTATATTATATAGGAAAGTACTGTTAAATTATTTCGATGTTTTAGCACCGGCATGACCCTTGAAGGTTCTTGTGGGAGCAAACTCGCCGAGTCTGTGACCAACCATATCTTCACTAATGAATACCGGAACATGTTTTCTGCCGTCATGAACAGCTATAGTGTGACCTACCATTTCAGGGAAGATAGTTGAAGCTCTTGACCAAGTCTTAACAACCTTCTTTTCGTTTGCAGCGTTCATAGCGTCAATTCTCTTTATGAGGCGCTCTTCAACGAAAGGTCCCTTTTTGAGTGATCTACCCATTTATATTCCTCCTCTCGGAAACAATAAACTATTATTTGTCGTTTCTTCTCTTTACGATGAACTTGTTTGTCTTGTTCTTTTTCTTTCTTGTCTTCAGACCAAGTGCAGGCTTACCCCATGGAGTAACCGGTGCAGGACGTCCGATAGGTGATTTACCTTCACCACCACCGTGTGGATGGTCATTCGGGTTCATAACAACGCCTCGAACAGTTGGTCTCCAGCCCATGTGACGCTTTCTGCCGGCTTTACCGATAGAAATGTTTTCATGCTGCTCGTTACCAATAACACCGATTGTTGCCTTACAGTTAAGTCTGATCATACGAACTTCGCCGCTTGGAAGTCTTACCTGTGCATAGTCGCCTTCCTTAGCCATAAGCTGTGCGCTAACGCCTGCTGAACGAACAAGCTGTCCGCCCTTACCAGGGTAAAGCTCAATGTTATGGATAAGAGTACCAACAGGGATATCCTTGATTTCAAGCGCGTTACCAGGCTTAATATCTGCTCCCTGTCCGCTTACAACCTTGTCACCATCTTTAAGACCTTGTGGTGCAAGAATATAAGCTTTTGTTCCGTCTTCATATTGAAGAAGAGCAATGTTTGCAGATCTGTTTGGATCGTACTCGATACCGATAACTGTTGCTGCAATTCCGTCTTTATTTCTCTTAAAGTCAATAATTCTGTATTTCTTTCTGTTTCCGCCGCCTCTGTGACGTACTGTTATTCTACCGTAAGAGTTTCTTCCTGCATTCTTTTTCTTCTTTGCAAGAAGTGAACGCTCAGGCTCGAACTTTGTGATTTCTGAGAAATCACTTACAGTCATAAATCTTCTGGCAGGGGAAGTAGGATTATACTTTTTAATAGCCATTATCCTTTTCACTCCTTATCTCAATTCATTGGAATTTCAAGATTACATTTCGAGAAGCTCGATAATCTTAGAATCCTTAGCAAGTGTTACGATTGCTTTTTTGTAGCTTGGACGACGTCCTTCGTATCTGCCCATTCTCTTGATTTTACCAAGAACGTGCATTGTGTTTACTTTAGCTACCTTTACGCCGAATACTTCTTCAACGGCTTTCTTTATCTCAATCTTATTTGCGCTCATTGGCACTTCAAAAGTGTACTTTTTGATTTCGTTGCCCTCACGGTCAAATACCGGAGTCATTGAACGCTCGGAGATAATTGGTCTTCTTACTATATCGTATGAATTCATTATGCAAGTACCTCCTCCATTTTTTCAACAGCGTCCTTAGCAACAACGAACTTTGTATACTTTACAACTTCATAAGTGTTAAGCTGTGAAACGTATGTTGGCTTAACGTTCTTAATGTTTCTTGCTGAAAGATATACGTTCTTGTCAAGGTCTGCTGTAACGATAAGAGCCTTTTCTGCATTCAAAGCCTTGAGCATTGATGCAATTTTAGCTGTTTTAACTTCTTCCATTTTGAGTCCGTCAACAACAATAATGTCGTTTGTCTGAACCTTTGAAGAAAGAGCTGCCTTAAGAGCAATTCTCTTAATCTTCTTATTTACTGAATAACGGTAATCTCTTGGCTTAGGACCAAGTGCAACGCCACCGCCTGTCCATTGTGGAGCACGGATTGAACCTTGTCTTGCACGGCCTGTGCCTTTTTGTCTCCAAGGCTTAATACCACCGCCGCGTACTTCTGTACGTGTCTTTGTGCTTTGTGTGCCTTGTCTTTGATTTGCAAGGTAGTTCTTAACAACTTCGTGAATTACCGGAGTGTTAACCTCTGCACCGAAAATGCTTTCTGCAAGTTCAACTGTGCCGATTTCCTTGCCTTCCATATTATATAAAGCTACTGTTGGCATACTTATTTCCTCCTTTCCCAAAAACGTCGTTATGCTTTAACACTGTTTTTGATTGTGATGAGTCCGCCCTTTGAGCCAGGAACTGCACCCTTAATCAAAATGATGTTTTCTTCGGCATTAACCTTAACAACTTCAAGATTTTGAACTGTTACTGTGTCAACACCCATGTGACCGGGAAGCTTCTTTCCCTTCATAACTCGGCCGGGGCTTGAACAAGCACCCATTGAACCGGAGCCTCTGTGGTAACCTGAACCGTGAGTCATAGGACCTCTGTGGAGTCCCCATCTCTTCATCGGACCTGCGAAACCTTTACCCTTGCTGATGCCTGTAACATCAACCTTTTCTCCGGCTTCAAATATATCCGCCTTGATTTCGTCGCCGACATTGAGGCTTGCGACATCCTCAAGTCTGAATTCTCTTAAATATTTCTTTGCAGCAGTGTCTGCTTTTGCAAAGTGACCCTTCATAGGCTTGTTGAGGCTCTTTTCTTTTACCTCACCGTAGCCAACCTGAACAGCCTCGTAACCGTCTGTTTCAACAGTCTTCTTTTGTACTACTGTACATGGACCTGCAAGAACAACGGTTACCGGTACTACTTTGCCATCTTCGTTGAAGATTTGTGTCATACCGATTTTTGTTCCTAAAATTGCTTTTTTCATTGTAAATTCCTCCTATTACAGTTATTGGTTCACACAAAAACTAGTGCGAACATGACCTGCATCATAGCCCGTGGGCTACTGCACTTTGTTTGCGGGCTTATTTTTGAATTACATCAATTTCAACGCCTGCAGGAAGATCGATTTTGATAAGTGATTCCAAAGTCTTTTCGCCTGGAACTAAGATATCAATCAATCTCTTGTGAGTTCTTCTTTCGAACTGCTCTCTAGAATCCTTGTACTTATGAACAGCTCTGAGGATTGTGATAATCTCCTTATCTGTCGGAAGCGGAATAGGTCCTGTTACCTTAGCACCTGTTCTCTTTGCGATTTCTACAATCTTTTCCGCAGACTGATCAAGAACTGCATGATCATAAGCCTTAAGCTTGATTCTGATTTTGCTTGCTGCCATGTTTTTCCCTCCTTGATTATTTTTTGCATTGTGAACGCACGACAGCTCTAATGAAAATTGCACACACTGCCGGGTGTTTCGCACCACCCTCAAATAAAAACCCAACTTTGCATCTTCGAAGTTGGGCGTGTGTTCGTCACCTCTCGCTTATCCGTAAAAAAGCGCAAACCTCCCTCTTGATAAGAGCCAATAGTGAATAGTTTTGACTTGCTCTTACAGGGGAAATGCATTATTTTACTATAAGCGTGACGACTGTCGCCCGGTTTCGTGAATCGGACATTCTCCATGGAAAAACCAAGCTCAAAGGCCTGCAACCTCCCACTTCATCGATTGAAATGTATTGAAAATTCCACCAATACACATTTGTCACAACGATACCATTATACAGGAAAAGTCCAATAAAATCAAGCTTTTTTATAAAAAAATACCATACAAAATTATTTTGTTTTTAAGAGGGTTTTTAGTGACTTTTTACATATGAGAAAAGCTTTGTTTTTCTTGTATTTCCTTGGCTTTCTGCCACGAATTTTCAACAGCTTGTGTATTTTTTTAAATTTATTTGTTAATAACACAATATTTATGCGTTATCCAAAATGCAAAAAACCCGCATCTTGCGGGTTTTTGTTAAATCTTATTAGTTAATTTAATGTTATTGCTGTAGTGTCAATCTTAAGCTGTGTTCCACGACTCAGGTTGACATAAGCACCGGTTTCGTCATGGGAATACACCAAAGAAGTATCATCGCCGATTGTGTAAATTCTGTTGGAAAGCTTTATTTCCCCTCCATCGTCTGTAAGCGCCTTGAATACCACCTTGCCGATACATACTTCATCATCGCTGTAGTCAAAAGATACAGGATTTATGCAAACCGTTTTGATTGAATCATTTGTAAAATTAGTATTTTCTGCTCTTACATATTCTACTGTAGGGTCTGTATTGCCTACAAGATGAGAGGAAACATATTCAAATGCATTCTTATCAAAAATAACACCGGCAGAGTAACCTATAAAAGCAAACTCATCAGACACATCAAGGTTTTTTGCCATTATCTGAACTGTTACCTCATCTCCGGCATTTACATCTTGTGTATCTGCTTTGAGATAAATTTCTGCACGATCTTCTGATAGCTCTGCAGGAACATTTACCTTTACAGAGGTTTTATCCTCCGACCACACACATTCGCCCTTTAACGCCTTACAAAGCTGTTCAAAAGGCACCATAGTTCTGTCATCTACTATCTTAAGTGGCGCATCAAGAGTTAAATCCTCTGCATCTCCCGTAATTACACTTGTAAATGTAAAAATCCTGAAAGTATCCTTGTCTAAATAAAGAAAAACTCTTGTTATGTTATCGGGAGTGTTAATTATTATCTTTCGCTCGTCGCCGTACCAGTCACAGCTTGCATCAAAAATTTCACAAATTCTTCTGACAGGCACCATAAAAACGCCGTCTACAAACTCGCCCTGAGGTACATCAAGACAAATCTCTCTTTCCGTTGATGTTGTAATCGTTGGTATAATATCCTCAGCAAAAGCAGCAGTTGAAGCAAAGCTGCAAAAAGCAAGCAAGGCTGCCAAAAATTTCTTTTTCATATGTTTAATTCCTTTCATCAATCCTTACGGTAGTAGTATCCTACACCCCATTTGGTCATTATATACTTAGGCTCTGCAGGGCTTTCCTCTACCTTTTCTCTTAAACGTCTTATATGAACATCCACAGTTCTTACATCGCCGGGATAATCAAATCCCCAAGCAATATCAAGAAGGTTTTCACGGGTATATACCTTACCCGGATTTTTAAGAAAAAGCTCTAACAGCTCAAACTCCTTGCCGGTAAGCTCAATTGTTCTATCCCCGATTGAAGCACGCTTAAAGTTATAATCAAGCTTAATGTTTCCTGATACAAGAACCTTATCTCTGTCACCTTTTTTAACAGGATTTACTCTTCTTAAAATTGCTTTTATACGAGCAGAAACCTCTCTTATGTTAAAAGGCTTTGTTATATAGTCATCAGCACCGTATTCAAGGCCCAGAATTTTGTCTATATCCTCACTTTTTGCCGTGAGCATAATGATAGGAACATTAGAGAAGCTTCTTACACTGCGGCACACCGAAAGACCGTCCATTTTAGGAAGCATAAGGTCAAGCAAAATAAGGTCTATAGAGTCATCATGAGCAAGGCGCACAGCCTCCTCGCCGTCAAAAGCAGTCTCTACAGTATAGCCCTCCTGCTCAAGATTATATTTTATACCTTTTACAAGTAATTTCTCATCATCAACAACAAGAATTTTCATAAAATCTCATCAGCTCCTACAAAAATTTCACACTTAAAATCATTATATATTATTTTAGCGCCTTTTGCAAGAGGATTTTTTAAAAAAGAAAACATTTTTTTGCGACAATGTTTAAAGGGTTTTAAATTCAAGAATATTATGTACATATTGCATAAATTTTTAGTATAATTTTTTACACTAAAATAAAATATGCACAAAAAATCCACTGATTTTTCTAATAAAATGACGAGTTGATTTTTGTTTACTTTGCATTTGTTTGGGTATATAATGTTTATAGGACTTGAAACGATAAAGTCGTTTTAATTTATATAGTAGGAGGTATAAAATATGAAAGAATATGCAATGGATGAAATTCGCAATATAGCGATAATGGGGCATGGTAAGTGTGGAAAAACTACCATGACAGAGGCTATGCTTTATAATGCCGGAATGACCGACAGAATAGGCAAGGTTGCGGATGGAAATACAATAAGTGACTATGACCCTGAAGAAATTAAGCGCGGATTTTCTATTTCAACAGCGCTTGCTCCAATCGAATGGAAGGGCATGAAATATAATATTCTTGATACTCCCGGATTTTTTGATTTTGTAGGTGATGTTAAGGAAGCTGTACGCGCAGCCGACTCTGCCCTTGTAGTACTTAGTGGAAGAAGCGGCGTCAGTGTTGGAACAGAACATTCATTCTCTTATGCAAAGGCAAGAGGCATACCAACAATGTTCTTTGTAAACAAAATAGATGATGACAGAGCAAGTTATGAAAAGACCCTTGAACAAATGAAAGAGGTTTTTGGCAAGGGTATTACTCCTTTTGTATACCCTATCCGCGAAAATGATGAATTTAAGGGATTTGTTGATATAGTTGACATGACAGCACGCCGCTATGAAGGAATGGACAGAGTTGATATTCCCGTTCCCGAGGGTATGGCAGAAACCGTAGCACCTCTTCGTGAAATGATTATGGAAGCTATTGCAGAAACAGATGAAGAGCTTATGGTAAAATACTTTAACGGCGAAGAATTTACCTTTGACGAAATTAAAAAGGCTATAAGAAAGGGCGTTAAGGACGGTAGCATTTACCCTGTATACTGCGGCTCCGGTCAGGACAACATTGGTGTTCGAAGCCTTATGGACGGTATGGGCAAATATCTTCCATCTCCATCCGAAATTGAACAGCTTGCATACACAGCCTCAAGCGGTGAACCTGTTGAAGTGGTACAAACAGAGGAAGAAACAACTGCTGCAATTGTGTTTAAGACAGTTGTTGACCCATATGTCGGCAAAATGTCTATGTTCAGAGTTTATTCCGGTGATGTAAATGCAGACTCTGTTCTTTATAATCCAAACAAGGGCGCACAGGAAAAGATAGGAAAGGTATTCCTCCTTTCAGGAAAGAAACAAATTGAAGCAAAGCGCATTAAGGCCGGTGACATAGGCGTTGTTGCAAAGCTTGACAAAACAAAGACAGGTGATACCCTCTGTGACACAGGCAAGGATATTATCCTGACAGGTATCGAGTTCCCACAGCCTGTACTTTCAATGGCGGTTGCACCAAAGGCAAAGGGTGACGAAGAAAAGATTATAAGCGGTCTTACAAAACTTATGGACGAGGATCCGACCTTTACAGTTTCAAACAACACAGAAACAAAGCAAACTATTATAAGCGGTCTTGGAGAGCAGCATATTGATGTTCTTATAAGCAAGCTAAGCTCAAAGTACGCAGTTAATGTTGTACTTGAAGAGCCAATAGTTCCATACAGAGAAACAATCAGAGGCAAAGCAAAGGTTGAAGGAAAGCATAAGAAACAATCCGGCGGTCATGGACAATACGGCCATGTTTGGATCGAGTTCGAACCAGGCATTACAGAGGACCTTATTTTTGAGGAAAATGTATTTGGCGGTAGCGTTCCAAAGAACTACTTCCCTGCAGTTGAAAAGGGACTTCGTGATTCTTGCAAGCACGGTGTTCTTGCAGGATACCCTGTTGTTAACATGAAGGCTACACTTCTTGACGGTTCCTACCACCCTGTTGACTCATCAGAAATGGCGTATAAAACTGCTGCAACATTAGCATTCAAGGCTGGTATGGCAGCTGCAAACCCAATACTTCTCGAGCCTATCGGCAGCCTTAAGGTTTACATACCGGAGAGCATAATGGGTGACATCATCGGCGACATCAACAAGCGCCGCGGTCAGATTATGGGTATGGGCGACAGCGACAAGCCGGGACTTAATATGGTTGAGGCAGAAGTGCCACTTTCAGAAATGCACAAGTACGCAACAGACCTTCGTTCAATGAGCCAGGGCAGAGGCGAATTCACATTTGAATTCTCAAGATATGAGCCTGCTCCTGCAATGATAACAGAAAAAGTAATTGCAAACGCAAAGAAAGAAGACTAAAACACAAACTTTATGAAGCTCACGAGAGCGATATATCAAGAAAGAACAGCTATTGCACGAAAATGCAATAGCTGTTCTTTTAATTATTTGCGTAAAACATTTACGCTGCTACCAATTGGTCTTTCTACCCAGATATCATCTTCCCCGGGTTTTATACTCATTCCGACACTTACCATTCCCAGATTTTTTAACTCCGCCTGCGTTCCCGTTCCAAAATAGCCGGCTGTTATTTTAAATTCAAATGAATTCTCCATTTTCTTAAGGTCTTCTTCCCACGCCTCGTGGTTTAACCAATTTTCATTAATTTCTGACCAACTTTTTGTGAAGCGTTTGTTTTCCTCTGCAAGAAAATCCTCCATTGTAAGCTTTTCAAGTCCATCATCTACTCCGTCATTTCCAAGCTTCTTAACAAAATAATCATGTGTGCCAACCGCAAACTCATATGCTGTTTCGGCATTGTTCTCAAATTTTAAAACTATATTCATTAATGTATCGTCCCAAAACCTAAGCTCCATCGTTACAGGTCTTCCGTTATAACGGAAAGTCTTTGTTACTTCATAATTATAGGTACTGTTTTCACCATTCTTAAAGTTTAAATCTTTTTCAATGTCAAGTCCAAGCATGCCGCAAACAGTTTCCTTATCCTGTGCAATCAGCTTATATAAATTCTTGAAATCTATGTTTGTATAGTTTGTAATAAGCGTCACAAAAGGTCGACCATCTTTTCCGTCAGCTATTTCCGTTTTTGCAATCGGTTCGTTTGTCCCATCGCTCATGCTCCAGCCTGTTACTATTACAACTGGTATATTTACAGTATTGTGAATAAGCTTTGCCATTTCGCCGCGTGTAATATCCTTTTCCGGCTCTAAGGTTAAACCGTCTGTAAATCCATATTTCATAGCCGCAGAAACCACCCCATCGTACCAGGGCATAGTGTCTTTTTCTATACACTCACTATAGCCTGTCATTTTAAGACACATATTTAGCGCTTGAGCAATCGTTACATTTTCCTCAGGTCTGAAAGTGCCGTCTGGGAAACCATTTATTACATGCTGAGTCGAAAGAATATATATAGGCTCACACGCCCAATCACTTAAAACAACATCAGAAAAAACCTGCTCATATGCCAATCCCTCAAAAGGCTCCAACGGATATATCGCCATTTTCATCATCTGCGCCGCCTCAGCACGTGTCAGAGTTCTATCAGGGCAGTATGAATTATCCTCATACCCTGTTACATATCCCCACTCTTTAAGGTCTGCCATTTCCTTTTCGTATTTGTGACCCTTGATGTCATCAAAGGCAAATACTGATGTACTTGCAAGCATTACTCCTGCCAATACTACTGATAATATTTTTTTCATTTAAACCACCTCTTCTTATGTATTTATAGCACCCTTATTTGCCTAACTGTCCTTTTACCTCCTTATTGAAATTATTTGCAAATAAAAAGGTGCGCAGTCAAAGCCACGCACCAAAAAACGCATGACTCCGAGCAACCACGCACATCAATATACTAAAGAAGTGTATATGAAAATAGAGCATGCATTTTTACATTTTTAAAATACACACTTTTTAGTATTAACATGTACGTGGTTGAAAATATTTTATCATAAAATTATTTAATTTGCAAGTATTTTCTTTGCGATGATATTATGGTTTTAGAAATATGTTTTCTCAATAGTAGAGTATTTGACATAAAAATAAGACGTTACCACCCAGTAGCGTCTTTTGTGTTCTTGTTATGTAGTTTTAACTTTTTAAATTTAATACATCGTGAAAATATTGTAGAGTTGAATACTGATAATGTCTTGAAAATTCACGTTCGTGTAGAACGGATGTTTGGTTTATGTGATTTATATATGTTTCGATATACGTATTTACTTCATTTACTATCTTTTGTATATTTGCAATCATCGCCACATATTCATCATTATCAATAACGGCAGGAGTTGCCGAATCAATATAATCTATATCCTTTATAATTACAGTTTTTCTATAATCAAGACCCGATGGAGTATAGGAAGAACGACCTGTATTTTTGAATAAGAACGCATCTTTGTGTGTAATATTAGACCGAAAAGGAATGCAGATAAAATAATCCTCTTTTGTTTCAATCAAAAGACTGGTGTAGGGTCTGTTGTCTTTTAACATTAGTTCTGGATATAATGTTTCTGGGTAATCAGCATAAAATTTGCTTGACAACCGACAAACATCTACTGCATAATCCAAAATTCGACACCTCCACATAAAAATATATGAGGTCTACCCAAAACAGGAAGACCCCACAGTTTTCTTCGCTCGGTCACTTTTTATTTTACCGATGTGTCAGAACCGTCACACATCTCCTTCGCTCGGTCACTTTTTATTTTACCGACGAGTCAGAACCGTCACTCGTCACATCTTAACGAAGAGTTCTAAACATTTGAAAACCTATATCAGGCTCACCATTATTGTACACTATTTTAATCAAAAATACAATCGTTAAATTTACCCAATTTCATTGTTGAAAACTATCAAATTTAAACAACTTGATTAAATACAATATCTCTATAATTATCATATGCTATATAGAAAAAAATGCAAGTAAAAATTCTCACCATAAATTTATGTTTTATCGCATCTTACATATGTTTCTCCGAAAAGACATACACTCCATCACTTGCCTCTGTCATTGAAAGGAGTATCATGCTCCCCTCGGTCTTTGTTACAACGCATACAAATCCCGTATCTGTTTGCTCCAAAGGCGAGACTTTAGCTGTAGGGTAATGGCTTTTTACATATCTGTCAAGAGCCTCGTATTCATCCTTATACCGGAGTTTGTCTATGATACCCATGCGCTTCGCCACTTTGTAGCAAAACGCACCTGTTATTGCGATACCTGCAAGGAGCTTACCAGTGCCTTTTTTCATACTTCCGCCTCGTCCTTTCTTTCTATGCCATGGAAAATGTCATATACCTGTCTTTTTGGCAGATTTCTGTCTGCGGCAACTTTTTTTATAGCTTCCTTATCTCTTTCGCCTTGGTTTACATAATATTCCACATGCTCACAAATTGTCATATCATCCCAGAAGTTTTCCGTAGCTACTTCTTCCTTTGCTCCCTCTATTACAAGAACATATTCACCACGTGGCTTGTTTTCTTCATAAAATTTGACCGCTTCCCCAAGGGTTGTTCTCATAACCTCCTCATGAAGCTTTGTAAGCTCACGGACAATTGAAATTTTTCTGTCTCCCAAAATTTCAAGCATATCCTCAAGGGTGTACTTGAGTTTATGAGGTGCTTCGTAGAAAATAAGAGTATGAGTATCATATTTTACGGACTTCAAATGCTCATTTCTGTGGCGTTTGTTAACAGACAAAAATCCCTCAAAAGCAAATCTTTTTGTAGAAAGACCTGAAAGGATAAGTGCATTTATAAGAGCCACAGGTCCGGGAACAGATGTGACATTAAGGCTCTTTTCTATGCAAAGTTTAACCAGGTCTTCGCCGGGGTCGGATATAGCAGGAGTACCTGCGTCCGACACTAAAGCAACGTTTTTGCCCTCTTCAAGAAGTGAGCAGATATATTCACCCTTTTCCGCCTTGTTATGCTCATGATAGCTTATAAGAGGTTTTTTTATATCAAAAAAATTAAGTAGCTTTACTGTCTGGCGTGTATCCTCTGCCGCAATAAAGTCAACCATGTTAAAAACCTCTAAAAACCTTGCCGAAACATCTCCAAGATTACCAATAGGAGTTGCACAAAGATATAATGTACCTTTTTCCATTTTATTTACACTCTCTTTCGTAAATGTCCCGAAGTTCTGCGCTTTCATTGCCGTCCTCGTCCTGCATTATAAGAGGGGGCAGAATTTTCAGCTCACGTCCTCCCTTTAATGCTCCGTCTATAAGAAATAATGAGGGGGCAGAATCCACTCTTGCGTGAATCATTCTCATGCGTTTTGGCTCAATAGAGTATTTTCTCATAGCGCACAAAACATCTGCAAGTCGTGCAGGCCTATGTACCATAACAAGATGTCCTTTGTCCTTTAGCATATCTGCCGCAGTCTTTATGCAATCATCTATGGTACACATCACTTCGTGTCTTGAAATGGTTATTGTATCAAATTCATTTATACAACCATTACCTACTTCCATATAAGGTGGGTTGCAGGTAACCATATCAAAGCTATGCTTTTGCAACCTCAATTTTCTTAGGTCACACTCTATAATTTCCACCCGGTCACCTATATTATTAAGCTCTACTGACCTTTTTGCCATATCAGCAATTTCCTCTTGCACTTCAACGCCTACAATTTTCTCTGCCTTTGTTTTTGCGTAGAGAAGTATAGGTACTATTCCGCTGCCTGTGCAAAGGTCTAAAACCGTCTTTGCCCTTATATCTTTGGCAAAATCCGACAAAAGAACGGCGTCCGTACCAAAACGGAAGCCATTCTTTTTCTGAATTATTTTTAAATCATCTCTTTGAAGGTCACAGATAAACTCACTGTCCATATTATAATATCCTCAAAATATTAAATATTATCACATAAAATATAAAATAGCTGATTGCCATAGTGTATACTGTTCGTGCCGCCGGTACACTGCTCCATTCTGACCGAAGTGCTTCATACATAAGAACGATATTTATTACAATTCCCGTCATAAAGAGCATAACACTTGCAAAAATTGAGAAAAAGCTTATAAGTGCTCCCAAACCGGAGAAAACCATAACAGGAATCATTGCAGCTGCAGGTCTTGTTGCAAACACGAAAAATCCTGTCGGATGCCTTAATATAAATCTGTTCACAACAAACAGTACACCTATAAACACAAACTCCATCAAGGTAATAGTAGTAAATCCCAAAAGCACAAACTTAAGAAGATTACCTACGTTGTAGGAAGGTAGCATAATCTGCGTTCCCAGAGGAGATCCCATAGAAGCAAGTCCTCTCATAACAGGGCTTAAAAACCTTGCACACACAAAAAATCCGCAAAGAGATACTGCAACAGCAGTACCAAGTAAAATCAGCACTATCTGCAACGGATTTAAAGCACCGGGGCTTGAAACAGCGTTTACAGGGTCATGCAAAAACCTCTTTGTAAACCCCGAAACACCCCTTGCACTTCCTTTAAAATCAGGCTTTTTAAAATGTGGTTTTTTAAAGCGCGGCATCTTAAAATTAAACCTTTTCTTCTTTTCCTTTGTGTAGCCTGTTGTATAGGTATTTTCCTGCCACCCTGTATATGTTTTATTTTCATTATTACTTGTATCTTTAGACATTCTTGCCCTTTGTGCACCCTGACAGTTACATTTTTCTTCGGGGCCAAGATCGCGTCCGCAAAAAGCACAGCTTCTCATATGCGATTACTCCTTTCAGGATAAGCTACATATATTTTATCATCCCAAGGACACTTCGTCAATCCTTTTTGTTGTAAACATTGTGTAAACAATAGAAACTTATTTCATGCCATACATCATACGCTTGTATGCGTTATCTATATTCTTTGCTTCTATCTCAGCAAGGAGCTTTTCCATAGTTAAATTATCTTTCGCCTCTTCCATTTCGGCCCTCTCTTTCTCGAGCATAAACTCTGGAATAGTTATATTCTCTCTTTCCCAAAGCATATCTTCTCTTTCGAGTTCATCAAGATACTTGTCATATGAAAACTCCTGATTGTCCCAATCTCTGTTGTAATCAGCCTCGATGGCTGCATCTACCCTTTCCAGATCATCAAGATTTGCATTATACTCCATAAGTTCCATATCCTTTGGAAGTCCATAAATATCAAGACCATTAATCAGCCTGTCAAAATCATCTGCATACCTTTCATAAGCAAATCTTGCAAGTTCCGGTATACGGTCCTCCAGGTCGGAAAGGTGGTCAAAATATGCCTGTGCCGCATTGGTCATTGCAGCAGTGTTTGCATAGCCTCCTGTTCTTGCCACGCCAAGACCGTATATATCGTCATAGGCCTCTCTTGCATCATCTAAATATTGCTTTTTATATGCAAGGAATGCAGGGTCTTCCTCCGGATTATATGAAAATTCTTCATAATTATTTATCCTGTCAAGATACTTATTTACAATATCAGCATTATCTTCTTTGTACTGCTGTACCATTTCTCTAGAGGATTTAACTGCCGACTTTTCCTTAAGCTCATTTATAGCCTTTTCAACAGAGCTTCTTTTTGCATAAGCTTTTCCGTCAATTGTAATTGCATTTTCCACCGGCACTCCTCCTACCATAACCACACCACCATTTCCGTATGTAACAGAATATGGTATCTTGGCATTTCCTGAGGCGTATGTAGTTACTCCTACTACGGAATCATCAATTCCTGCATTTCTATATGTATTGTTTACAGCTTGAATAAATGTATTTGGGTTTGTTTTTGTTACACCGTCTGTATTTACATCAGGAGTGAGAAAATACTCATTGTTATATGTAACATTGGTTCCGTCCCAGCCTATCTTGTTATTTTCAAAACCAAGATTTGTCATTGCATCCCTGACCTTTAAGTTTCCGGACTCAAATGTATTTTTACCTGTTGGAATATTCACTGTTTTTGGCACCTTAACCTCCGGAACTTCAGGTTTTTTGAAGTTTAAACCTAATACCTCCGGCAATGGTTGTGAATCATATTTTATAGGTCCTTTATTAAGTTTTAGAATTTCTGAACTGTTCATTTTGATTATTCCTTTCTTTTAATTTTTCAACCGTTTCCTCAATTGGCACAAGCTCGTCACCGGGAAAGTTTTTCCTCTTTTTAATACTGTCAATTATTTTTTCCTTTCCATCAAAGCTCATAGCTTCCATTGCAATCAGAGCGGAGTCGCTAAACTCCGGTTTAAAAAATCCCGTCTGCCAAAGCTGTATAATCGTATTATTATTTACTTCTCTCTGGAATGGGTTTTGCTTTTGAGGAACAATTTCTACATCAAAACGTATCGGTTCCTTTCTGTTCCAGGACTCCGGAAGAGAGGATTTTTTATACATCATATCAGACGTAAATTCTGCAAATTCTGCATTTCCTGCATCCCCTGTTATACGATATATATGCTTGTCCTCAAAAAATTCGCGCATAAGCTCTATTACCATAAGCACAATTTCCTTGTAGCGGTCAAATGCGTCATCTATAGAGCTTCTGGAAAGCTTGTTCCCCGATTCCTGAAGAGCTGTTATTGCACTTGCGGCAACTACGCCTCTGGCTGTGTTTCCCTGCTGAAAATCACGATTACCTACAACCTCTTTAAGCTCATCTATTTTTTTGCTTCTGTGACTCATTACATATGCCGGAAGCCCGGAAACCTGAAGCTCTCTTATCGAATCATTTTCAACACTTCCCGCAACGTGTATAATATCATTTGAATAGTCAAGGACTTCTTCCTCGTTTACTGCACCGCTGTCCTTTATAAGAAAACGTATTTTACTTGACAAAATTGCGTTTTTAATAATTGCACCGTCCATTCTGTCTATATACGCCTGAGGGTTTTTTGCAATGTCTATAACCCCAAAACCAAAAGGTGAATCTTCCTCAGGATAAAGCACATCAAACACAACAGGATACATTCCATGGCTGTAAATCCCGTCCGGATAATCACCGTCCTCCGTAGCCTCAACAATCTCACTATTACAAAATTTTATACAATGAAGCTTGCCGTCTTTTTTGTAATAACAATCTACTATCTCTGTGCGGTCATCAATTTCATGCGTTCCGTCAAAGCCCTCTACCGTTGCATTGCCGCAAAACTTTTCTGTGTGTTGCGGATAAGTTTTCTTTAACTCCTCATTGTCTACAGCATTTACAATAAACAAAAACTGACTGTCCTGAACATTTCCCACGTGCATATCACAATAAACATTTAAAAGGGAAACAGATGAAATTTTTATTTCACCATTTTTATAAAACACTCCGTATATTCCCGTACCGTGCTTCAGCTTTCTCCTCCAGTTTGTCTTATATGCTTTTTTAAAATCAGAAATATCAAGCTGAACAGGAACTATTTTAGAGAGAATATCCGAAAGTTCCTTATCCTCAGGCTCACGTTCTAATATATTTGGCATTGGGAAATTATCAATGGCGTCCGAAAACTTATTTTCTATTGCAGAAAATATAAATGCCGTTGATGGTTCAGTTTCACTTGTTGAAGGATTAATCAGTCTTCCGTACCTTGCCTTGTACCAGTAATCATTTTCCCTTACTCTTTGATTCAACGACTCTTTATCACTTTTGTATTTCTGAAAAGCACTTAGTGCTTTGGCAGCAAACTCCTTTGTAATTTTACTCTCCATCACCTACAAGCCTCCTTTTAAACGTATATTCAAGCTCATCTTGCAGCTCTATAATATGTTCTCGCAAATTTTTTATATCCTCCTGCATATCTCCTGAAAGCATTGGAGGAGCATCCATAATAAATTCCACTTCTATCACCTCCTAAAACCAATTTTTTGTTTTTGCCTCTGTCCTTGGCATATTTCTTGTAAGATAACACCTATAATCATTCATTTTCCTGTTAAACTGTCCCATAAAAGTCCTGTACGCACTCTCATCACCCTGATAAAGAGAAACTTTTGCATTTACAAAATCAATATAAGCGCTGTCATAAGGTGCAGGAATTAAAGTACTGTCCGTAATTTCCCTATAAAAATGTACTTCTCTCTCTCCTGCCGGGACGCTGTCACCTTCATATACAAAGCCTTCCTCGGCAAAGTTGGTTATATGAACTGTGTAAACAGCCTCTCCCTCCGTAATTTTTATTGTATCACCAATGCACAAATCAATCTCCGCCTTAAAAATACCTTCTTCAAACAAGGCATTTATTTTCTCGTCTATGTATCTCAGGGGTTTATGTGGGCAGGAATAAATAACCGTAAAGCTTTGTGGAGCAAGGGAAGAACGCTTTATTACACTACCTTTTTCTGAATAATCGTATGTAAATCCATATTCTCTTAAATCAGTTTTCTTAAGTTCCCTGCCGTCTGCTACAACCTTTGAAACATCATTAATGGTTATACCCTCCGGGAGCATAATCTTTGCCCCCGAAGACGAAATACTACCATATTCAATATCGTAATTTCTCCTTATATCAGCAGAAAGCTCATCACACCACCTTATGTACTCCAAATCTGTATATTCTGATGGATGTAGCGCTTTTGCCTGTTTAATTACATCTGTAATATACATAGCCTACTCCTTTTTGTTTTTTAATATCTCTATAGCCTTTGTTATTACCTCCGGCAGCGGAAGCCCCATAAGGCCTGCATTTTCAACTATAGAAATCATTTCATTAAGCATAAATCCTATAACTGTTGCACTTCGTATGTAATTTGCCCCCACAGCCATATCAAGCCTGTGCGCCAAAAGAACAAACATGAGCATTACGCATTTTTTGCATAGTCCTTTAAAACTTGCCTTGCTGCTTATTGCACCGGTTTCTGTCTTTCCCGAAGACCTAAACACTCCTGCCACAATAAGACCTGTAATAAAATCAACCGCCATGAAAATGAGAAGTGTAACAATGTCCTCGGACCAACCTCCAATCGCTCTTGTAATCATAGCACCCGCCGCACCAAAAAATGTACAGATACTTACCTTAATTTCATTAAAATTCATATTTTCCCCTCCTTATTATTTGTGTAAATTACGAAGCTC
The DNA here is from genome assembly GCA_045644665.1 of Clostridia bacterium. Lineage (GTDB taxonomy): Bacteria > Bacillota > Clostridia > UBA1381 > UBA1381 > RGIG9115. Next base: position 23 of record JAZRHH010000040.1, on the reverse strand, counting down.
ATCAAGTTCCCTGCCCATTATAT
>JAZRHH010000039.1:0-2683 GCA_045644665.1 Clostridia bacterium | reverse complement strand
AGCTCACTTCAGAAAGGTTGCAGAAAAGATGAAGGCAGAAGGAACTCTGGACCCCAAGGTTCTCAGTGTTGACCCCAATGCTCTTCTTTATCAGGTTCCCGGCGGTATGCTTTCAAACCTTATTTCACAGCTCAAGCAGGCAAATGCAGAGGATAAATACTATGAGGTGCTTGAAGAAGTACCCAGAGTAAGAAAAGACTTCGGATATCCTCCCCTTGTAACGCCTACAAGCCAGATAGTCGGTACTCAGGCGGTTCTTAATGTTCTTATGGGCAGATATAAGATGATATCAAAGGAATCAAAGGGCATGCTTCGTGGAGAATACGGTCAGCTTCCGGGTGAAGTAAACGAAGAGGTAAGAAAGCTTGCAATCGGCGACGATAAGGTTATCACCTGCCGTCCTGCAGACCTTCTTGAGCCTGAGCTTCCAAAGTACACAGAGGAAACAAAGGGCATTGCAAAATCGGAAGAGGATGTCCTCAGCTATGCACTGTTCCCCCAGGTTGCACAGAAGTTCTTTGATATCCGTGACGGAAGAGCGGATGTTCCCGAAGCTCCTAAGGCTGAAGGTGTAAAGACTATTTACGTTCAGGACTTATCATAATTAAAAAAGCTCTTAGGGATTTTTATCCCTAAGAGCTTTTTTGTAATAGTTTTCCATAACTGCTCTAGACCGGTTTTCTTTGTTGTGATACCATCAAATAAATTTCCTGGAAAAGAGATAGGTGACATGGGGTGTCAATAGAACCATCCCTGTGACACGTCCCTGTGACACTTGTTGACAAGGAATTCACGTCTCTTTCCTATCACCAAGCAGCATAAAACTTTTAACTTAATCACCGAATAACATCTTATTTTGCTCTTCAATACGTTTTTGCTCAAGTTGTCTTTCCTGTTTATAATCAGGATGTTCTTTTATTTCCTTACTTACCCTTGATTTTAGTTCATTAACATTAATAGTCCCGTTCTCATTTGAATATGATACCACGTTGTTGTCTGGGTTTTTCTGTGAATTTAACTTATCATTATCAACATTAAATTTACCTTGCTTCATACCTGTAAGAACATAATAGTCCTCATCAGTTGCAACATCACTATCATCTCTGGCTAGAAACAACAGCACATTTTCGCCTACTTTGAAGTCAGGATATCCTTCCGACAAGACTATTGTTTTTTCATCTTCACCCTTGTCAATCCTCACCACAACATTGTCATTTTCACAACTGCCACTAATCATCTCTGACACCTTAACAACTATATCGGTCTGCAATATATTTGAAATGTGTTCTCCTTTCGCAAAGCCTTCATTACTCCACTTACTATCTAAAATTTCAGAAACTGTACCTGTTACAATCAAATCAGAATCGAGAATTAACTGACTTTCACTTTTATACGGAACAATTCCGCTAACCGTTACTATTTTCTTTTGCGATGCTTGTTGTCCGCAAGAAGGCAAAAATGTAACAATCATCAAAGCAAAACAAATCTTTTTAATTGCATTATACATAAGTCACTCCCCCTTCTATTAATAAATATCATTTATTCCTGCTATATCATCTTGATGAACTCCCTTGACTTGTCCAGGAGAAATAGTAGCATACATACAAGCACTAGCATTACCTGAATGACCCAATCCCAACAAATGTCCAATTTCATGAGTCATAACAGACTGAGTGTCGTATGATGTAGAAGCTGTCCCAAACGGATAAGAAATATTGATATCTATATCTGCCTCATAAATATAATGAACATTGTTATTGGTATAGCTTGTTTGCATAAGGTACTTATTAACACCCCTTGCACCTTTAGTTATTTCGTTTGCATTATTCTCGTAAGGATAGGTAGTTCTAGAATGTGTTGAACTTGAAGTATACACCAAATTACCATCATGTACCATATTCCAAGCTAAACACGACATTTGTATTGCCTCAACTGTTTCAGTCGTAAAGCCACTATAACATTTTACATATGCAGGTATTGGATAATATCCACCGGTGCGGTCAATTATATAGGCACTAACGGCAAAAGTAAAACAACTCAAAATCAATCCTATAGACACACCTAACTTGATTTTTGAAACATTCATTTTATCATCTCCTTTATTTATACAGGCGAAAGCTATAAAAGCAGCTCCTAACAGTTTTTATTTCAATCAATGGTGCCGAACATATTAACACTCCGAGCGCAATCCATACAAAAGCAGGCACGTCCATACTTGCACACGTCCCTACTTGCACACATCCAAAAGCAAGCACAGCACGTTACATATTAGTTTGTAAATTCCACACCAATCTGAACCATACCTATTTCAGTTTTCTCTGTGCCTGTAACTAAATTACTTACCCGCACAGCAAACTCCGTTTTTGTATCCATTATTTCAACTGCCTTGCTCCATGCCTCATTTTCCAGCAAGCTTTCGTCAACTTCTGACCACACTGTGGAATAGTCTTTATTTTTTTCTGAAAGGAACTCTGCAAGTGTTAATCCTTCTAAGGTGTTTTCAGTTGTTTCTCCGCCAAACTTATCTTTAAAATATGTATTTGCTTCATTTGCAAACTCATATGCACTATCAGGATTCTCTGGGAATCTGTAGGAAATCATCATAAGATGATCAGCCCAAAAGTTTAATAATACGTTTACAGGTCTTCCATTATATCTCCAGGTTTTTAATACTTCAAATTTT
>JAZRHH010000038.1:0-42728 GCA_045644665.1 Clostridia bacterium | reverse complement strand
GGTTGTTCCGCTTCCAAGGGCAAGAGTTTTAATTTCCGATATATTTCCTCTTATGATATGGGGCTTTATGTCCTCCATAATTTTGAGCGCAGTTTCTGTTCTAAGTTTACTTGCACCTGCACCTACAGGATCAAGAAGGACAATATGACCAAGTTCTTTTGATTTCTTACCAGAAATAAACATAGCTTCTATGCTTCTTTTGTTCAGTGTTCCAATATTGATATTAAGTCCTCCGCAGATAGATGTAATATCTGCAACATCATCAGGCTCGTCCGACATAATCGGACTTCCGCCACAAGCGAGCAAAGTGTTTGCCACATCGTTAACAGTTACATAATTCGTTATGTTATGAACAAGTGGCGTTTTTCTCCTCACGTTTTCAAGACAGTTTTCTAACATTTTTTACCTCTTTCCGCCGTAATTTATCGGCTGTTTATTAACTTAATAACAAACCTTGCCAAACAAAAAAGGAAGCTACCGACCTGGTAACTTCCAATTATCCTTCGTTATTCCTAAAACTTGCGTTCAGGCATCCCTACGTTGGCATTATCCAAATCAGGTTCTCGGTCGAAGGTCGCACCTTCCTCTCAGCCTGTACTACAAGCTCCCGTTTATTAAGTTTAAATACATTATATCACTTTTCAAAATATATTTCAATAGTTTAGGATAAAATTTTTAATTCAAATTATAATCTGGATTATTTTCTGCACTTTCGGTGTTCGAATCCCTTTTTTGGTACGCCCAGAGGGATACATCCGCTACGCGTCTTAACTGCTCAACAATTGTGAGTATATATACAAAAATACGGACATCAAAATGATGTCCGTATTTTTGGTACGCCCAGAGGGATTCGAACCCCCGACCTTTTGGTTCGTAGCCAAACACTCTATCCAGCTGAGCTATGAGCGCATATTTACAACAATTGTCATTATACCAAAACATAATTGAAATGTCAACCTTTTTTAAAATAAAATATCTAATTTGTATTTTTAGTATAATATAAATGCTGCAAACGCATATATTTTATTGCAAAATGAAGATTATAATAATAAGTATTACATATTTCCTAAAAACATATATCAATACTAATTAAGATTATTTAATATTACTATAGAAATGTAAGTCCATTTTTGATATAATAAATTGGTAAATTATTTTTCTCTTTATGATCGGAAGTGAGTTTGTGAGCGAAGCTCTTAAAAAAGCGTGTGGAATTTTAAAAAAATATTATTTCATACTCTTTTGTATTATAGCATTATTAATACCTGACCTTATGCTAAAAAGCGTAGTTGGCGAAGGTTTTTTTAAACAGAATTATGTTGGAAATGTAAATAGTATATTTACTATCGGCTGGATTTTATTAATCATAGTCTTGAGTGTTTTTGTACTTCCAAAGCTTTGGGGTAAGATAGCCTTTGGGATTACTTCCTTGTTCTTTACAATTTTATCCCTGTGCCAGTATATATATTTTAAGATATTTGATCAGTTTTTCTGGATTAAAAGTATACTGGTTGCAGACGAGGGCGCCAATTACCTTGACTATGCAATTAAAATGATGGATTTAAGGCTTGTATCGTGTACACTTGTTTCTGCAATAGCGTTGATTTTAGCTTTGATATTTTGGAAAAGTCCGACCTTTAAAAGAAAACAAAAAACTATTTTCTTTGTTGTACCAACTCTTGTACTTTTAATCACACATATTTGTATGCAGCCGGAGCTTCATGGTGACCCTACAAACGAGTGGGATACATGGAGAAGGCCAAGGATTGTGTATAAAAACTTTAATGATGCAAATAAAAGTATAGAAATTTCAGGGCTTTATCAGTTTACTTTCCGTGATATATTTAAAACAATATGTCCAATAAGGCAATACAGCGAAAAAGATTATAAGAGAATAGACGAGTATTTTGAGCAAAAAGGCGAGCCTCCTGTAAATGAATATACAGGACTTTTTGAGGGTAAAAACGTAATTGCTGTTATGATGGAAAGTATAGATACATGGACCATTGATAAAAAGCATACCCCAACCCTTTATAAAATGATGAAAAACGGAATAGAGTTTACAAACTACAATGCTCCGTTCTTTGGTGTAGGCTTTACATTCAGCTCTGAGTTTGCGTTTAATACGGGATTTTTTACACCTGTTTCAGCTGTGAGTGCGTCAAACTTTAGCAGTAACAGTTTCCCCTACGCACTTGCAAGACTTTTCAAAGAAAAAGGATACTTTGCAAACTCATTCCACTTTAATTCTCCGGAATTTTATAACCGTGGCATTATGCACAAAAGCTTCGGCTATGAAAAATATCATTCACTTAGTGAATTTGGCATAACGGGAGCTGCGGCAGAGCTTGACAGTAATATATTAAAAAATGATGAGCTTTTTAATAAGATGACAGAAAAAACACCATTCTACAGCTTTTTCATAACTTATTCTGCCCATCTGCCATATTCGGGTGATAGTGCAAAGCTTGAACTTGCAAAAGAATATCGTCCTGACCTAATAAATGGCAAAATAGACGAAGAAAAAAATAATATGCAAATACTTGCTGCAGACACAGACGAGTTTTTCAGGCAGCTCCTTGAAAAACTTGAAAAACACGGTCTTATGGAAAACACTGTAATTATAGCCTATACAGACCATTTTGCATATGGCATTTCGGACCAGGAAAAGCTTGGTAAATGGAAAGGGGAAAAGCTTTCCTATACAGTACCGGCATTTATATACGCCCAAGGAATAAAGCCTCAAAAGATTAAAAAGCCTATGATGACTATAGACTGGGCGCCCACAATAGTTAATCTTTTTGGACTTGAAAGAAAGGGAAGATATATCGGAAACGATATATTTGAACCGTCAAATAAAGGCTTTGCTCTTTTCGAAACATGGGGCTGGATGGATGATAAGATGTACTTTGTACCATCCGAGGATATACCACCTCCTGATAAGATTTCATATGTAGAAAATCAAAATAGTCGTGTCAAAGAGTCATTAGAAATAAATGACGCTGTTATTCTTAGCGACTATTACAAGAAAAGATAATAAACGGGAGAATTATTAAATGGAAATTTTTTATTTAACGCTAAGACAAATGCTTATGATGTTTTCTCTTATTGCAGTAGGTTTTCTACTTCGCAAAAAGGGAATACTGCCTGAAAACTCTGACAAGACCATGGCAAAGCTTGAAACATTTATATTTGTTCCTGCGCTTTCGCTGTTTACTCAAATGACAAAGTGTACTGTGCAAAGCTTTAAAGAAAACTATGTTCTCATATTTTATGGGCTTGTAATTGTTCTTTGCGCCATAGCTGTATCTTATCCATTATCAAGATTGTTCTTCAAAAAAAGTGAAGCAAACTCTTATCAGAGAAATATTTATAAGTACGCTCTTACCTTTGGCAACTACGGCTTTGTGGGTAATTTTATAATTCTTGGTGTCTGGGGAACGGATTTCTTTTATAAATACAGCTTGTTTGTATTCCTTGTTGGAGTTTTGTGCTCCGGATGGGGAATGTACATATTAATACCAAAAGACAGGGGTGCAAGCTTATTACAAAACCTGAAAAAAGGTCTTATACAACCACCACTAATTGCACTCATTGCCGGTATGGCAATCGGACTTTTAAATTTAAGACCTTACATTCCTGAGTTTATTATAACTGCTCTTGACAATGCAGGAAAATGTCAGGGTCCTGTAGCAATGGTACTTGCAGGAGTTGTAATAGGAGGCTATAACTTCAAAAAGCTTGTTACAAACACAAAAGTTTATGTTGCAACGCTACTCCGACTGATTGTAATACCGGCATGCATAATGCTTGTTTTAAAAGCTTTTGGAACCTCCGATGAGATAATGACACTTGCACTTGTAGCATTTGCAGCACCGCTTGGATTAAATACCATAGTTTACCCTGCGGCGTTTGGGGGAGAGACCCAGACAGGTGCTTCCATGGCAATGATTTCAAGCACTCTGTCGGTAATAACCATTCCTTTAATGTATCTTGTATTTATTGTTCTTATGTAAAAATAAAAGTATGAATGTAAACGGGGAATCTCGATATAAGAGATTCCTCGTTTTTTTATGTTTATTTTGGTAAAGTATGCCGGTAAGTTAAAATCACATCTTCGGGCAGTATGAGATATTTCATATTGAGTTGTCAGCAAGAGGTCTTAGAATATTAAAGACGGTAATAAATCAAAATCCGTTTTATGTATGTCAGTGATATCTGATATGTGATGGGCTTATTTGCTGTATTTGGGCGTTTTAAAATGGTTTTGTGCGAAAAGTGAAACATAAATCGGCATAGTGGTTATTGATGTTCAAGTCCTTATATAGTAAAATAATTGTAACAAAAAATATATAAAAGAAAGAGGGAAAAAACATGTTTAAGAAGACAAAAAAAATAACTTCACTTGTTTTAGCAACAGCTGCATTACTTTCAACAGCAATGCTCACAGGTTGCGGCGATAACGGAAAGGTAAGTGTAACTATCGGAGACTGGCCGGCTGACACAGACTCAACAGCAGCAGTATATCAGGAATACAAGGATAGGATGAACGAACTTTATCCTGATATCGAAATTGTACCTGATGCATCAACAGGTAACGCAACAAACTATGTAACACGAGCAATAAGCGGACAGCTTCCTAACTTGTATGTTCTTTCATACACAGAAGCAAACAACGTAATCAAAAATGGTTTCTGTGCGGACATAACAGAAGCTAGTGAAAAGTACAACTATGCACAGAGTCTTAACCCGCTCGTTCTTGACAAGGTAAAGAAAGACGGTAAGATTTATGGTATTCCACAGACAGCATATGCACTTGGTCTTGCATGTAACAAAGAAATGTTTGAAGCAGCAGGTCTTGTAAATGCAGACGGAAGTCTTCAATATCCTCAGACATATGATGAGCTTGTTGAAACTGCAAAGATAATCAAAGAAAAGACAGGTCAGGCAGGCGTTATGTTCCCAACAATGAACAACCAGGGTGGTTGGATATTCTGTAACGTTGCATGGAGCTACGGAGTTGACTTCATGGAACAGGGCGAAGATGGAAAGTGGAAGGCAACATTTGATACACAGGCTTGTATCGATGCACTTCAGTACATAAAGGACTTAAAGTGGGTACACAATGTACTTCCTGAAAATGCATTCGTTGACATAGACGAAGAAAGAAAGCTTTTTGCTTCAAACCAGGCTGCAATGTACATCATTCACCCAACAGAGCGTATGCTTGTTAAGAACTACTCAATGAACAAAGATAACATCTGCTTCGGTAGAGTACCAGCAGGTCCTGCAGGAAGATACACACTTATGGGCGGTAACTTCTACGCAGTATCACCTGAATCAACACCTGAGCAAATTGATGCACTCTTTAAGTTCCTCGAAGTTAAGGGTCACACACCAAAGGCTTCAGAAGAACTTAAGACTTCAGGTGGTAAGAGCTTGAAGAACGATAACGAAGAAGGCGTTCCTGTAATGAGAAAGCCTGCATTCCCAATCTGGATCAACAACGAAAGAGTTCAGCTTGAAGATGAGTTCAGAGCAATGTACGCAAACGTTCCTGAAGTAAACTTTGCAGACTACTCATCATTCAAGGATGTAATGGTTCGTGAAGAAGAGCCTGTATGCGCACAGGAACTTTACAGCATATTGGACGCAGGTATTCAGCAGGTTCTTACAGAAAAGGATGCTGATTGTGCGCAAATCGTAAAGCAAATGGCAAGCGATTTCCAAAAGAATCACTTAGATAAACTTGACTAATCAAGAGGAGGTATTACCGTGCAGAGAAATATAAAAACTGTTGCACAACCTAAAAAAGCAAGTAATTTTGTTCAGAAGAACTTAGTTGGATGGTTAATGTTATTACCTACAGTACTCTTTGCATATTTAATCGTTTGGAGACCAACAGTAATGGGCTTTTACAGTTCACTGTTCAAAATGCAAGGAAGTGTAAGACTTCAGTTTGTAGGACTTCAAAATTATATTGAAATTATAACAGACACAAACTTCCTTACAGTGCTTGTAAACACATTTAAATACACAGGTTATTCTCTGTTGATAGGATTCCTTCCTCCGCTTGTAATAGCAATATTGCTTAATGAAGTAAGAAAAGGTCAGTACTTGTTCAGAATGGGAATGTACATACCTGTTGTGCTTCCGGGTATAGCTGTGTATATGCTTTGGTCATATATGTATGGTGCCGGAGAAACAGGACTTTTGAACACCATAATGGGTGCTTTTGGTATGGACCCATATGTATGGTTGCAGGATTCCCGTCTGGCAATTGTATGGATAGTTGTTACAATGACCTGGAGTGGTATGGGCGGTACAATACTTATGTATTTTGCCGCCCTCCAGGGCGTAAATCCGGAATTATATGAGGCTGCGTCAATTGACGGTGCAAAAATCAGACATAAGCTTAGATATATTACACTTCCGGAAGTATATCCTATAGCACTTTTGCTTTTCGTAAGACAAATCATCGGTGTGTTCCAGGTTATGGAACAACCGCTTACAATGACCGGTGGTGGACCAAATGGTGCAACTGAGTCATTGGCATTACTTGCTTATAAGTATGCATTTGATTATTTCAAATTTGACAAAGGTATGGCAACTGGTGTTATTACCTTCGTAATTTTGATATTTATGACAATATTCTATACAAGACTAGAGAAGAAAATTAATCAATAAGGGAGGGGTGCAATATGAAGAATTTATCAAAAAAGAAAAAAGTCGCTGAAGGCATTTCTACAAGATTGATCAGCGATAGTGACATAAAGCGTCCCGTTTATAAGTTAATTTATTTCATTATAGTTGCTATACTTGTATGTATGTGTATGTTTACAATATTACCTACACTATGGATTTTCTTATCAGCGTTTAAGAACACAAAGGAATTTTTACAGATTCCGCCAACAATTATCCCAAGAAGCTTTGAACCGGAAAAGGTTTTGCAGGTTTGGCAGAATGTAAACTTTTTCAGATACCTTAAAAACTCAGTTATCTTAATTTTGGGTGACCTTGCTTGTACTATAATTTTCAACGGTATGGCAGGATATGTTTTCTCAAAATTAAAGCCTGCGGGAAGTGCATTTGTGTACAGACTTATATTTATAACAATGCTCTTACCTACATCAATGAACCTTATACCACTATATTCACAGTTTGTAAACTTCCCTGTACTTGGAATAAACATTACAGGAAGCTTTTTGCCACTTTGGATGATGAGTTGTTTCAGCGCATTTAACATAATGCTCTTTAAGAACTTCTTTGATACAATCCCTGGTGCGATTGTTGAAGCTGCAAGAATAGACGGCGGTTCTGAGCTTGGAATTTTCACAAAGATTATTATTCCGCTCAGTAAGCCAATCATTATGGTTGTTGTTATCTTCACAACTGTTGCTGCATGGGGTAGCTTTATGTGGCCTTACCTTGTGCTTAAGAAGGAAGCTATGCAACCGGTAGCGGTTATGCTCTTTAATATGCAAAGCCAGCTTTCTGTTGATAAGTACATGGTTGTTATGATGCTTTCAATCATACCTCCACTTATTACATTCTTCTGTTTCTCAAAGCAGATTATGGGTGGTATGACAACCGGCGGTGTAAAGGGTTGATAAATTGATTTCACTGATTTGGAGATTGCTATGTTAGATTATATAAAGGATAGTAAAAGTATCGCAGGAAATACACTCCACGATATTATAGAAAAAATTTCATATAGGTATATTCAAAACAACTCCCCTTGCGAGTTTTTTGCAATGCCATCATTAAAAAATGTATTTTTGCAACATGCAGATGGAATGTTTGATATAGATTTTAATAAACTCTATCCGGATGCAAGTTTTGAAAGCTATGCATATGCGTCTACATATATATATTCACTTCAGGATATGGAAATTACAGTGGGCGTAGAGCTCACAAGCGGCGGCAGCGTATGGGTAAATGGCGAATGTATCGCAAAAACTCTTGTTGCCGACGAAAATGAAAAACAAAAGAAAAAAGTTCTTATAAAGGTAAAAAAAGGCAAGAATCCCGTTTTTATAAAAGCACAAAAGACCATGCTTGGCTTTGGTGTAAAGTTTGGCGAGGCTTGTATTGCCTGGAAACCGATGTATTTGTATATGCCATTTAAAGAGTATGATGGATACCTTGGAATTGCATATTCAAAAGTATTTGAAAAAGACATATTTGATACCCCTCACAAATTTCCGGATATTGAAGATGAAATGCCGGCAGAATTTATAAAGGCTGAAAAAGAAAAAAAGGATGTGTTTTCTAAAGACGGCTATGTCTACGCTGCATCCTCTTTGGAAGCATCAAAGGATTCAAAAGCGGTATTTCATTTTCACACCACCGGAGATGCTATCTTGTACATAGATTCAGAAAAATCCGGCACGGGAACGGGAGATTTTACTGTAGAGCAAAACCTTTCCGCCGGCAGACATGCCATTGTGGTAGAGCTTGAATGCAAAAAAGACAATCCATTTGAATTTATATGCGAGGCAGAACTTGAAGGGGTACAAACAAAGTTTTCCAAAGACCCGTATATCCTATCTGAAAATGAATGGCTATACCTTGGTGTTTTGGAAGAAAAAAATTCTTCTATAGTAAACTATAGAAATATACATTCTCCAATAACAGTTAAAAACGAGTATTGGAGAGCAGGAGTTTCGGAGAACTATATCAGAAAACTGCGTGAGAATGATATATATGGAAAGTGGACATACCCAATTGGTGTTGTTCTGTACGGTCTGCTTGCTGCAGCCGATGCGCTCTCTGATGAAAATATAAGCAGTTATGTCATAGGTCATCTTGAAAAGATTGTAAATAATCAACCTTATGCGGATTTTGATATGAATTTGAATGGAATTCCTTCAATCAACAGACAAATCTCGTGTCTTGGAATGCTTGACTATTGTGGCTCGTGTGGTAATGCACTTTTGGAAGCCATAAAATATGCAAAAGACAAAGAGTCTTTTGAGGAAATAGCAAAAAGAATTGCCGACTACATAGAAAATGGTCAGGAAAGACTTGAAAACAAAATGTTCTACAGAGAAAGAGAAGACTCCGTAATAGACTACAAAACCATCTGGGCAGATGATTTGTATATGAGTGTTCCTTTCCTTTGCAGATACTACAAACTTACAAACGATGAAAAATATTTAGAAGACGCAGTAAATCAGATACGCTGCTTTAAAGAAAAACTTTATATGCAGGAGCTCGGATGTATGAGCCATGTATATAATCTAATTTACAACAAAAAAACTTGTGTCCCCTGGGGACGAGGAAACGGTTGGCCGATTGTTGCTCTTACAGAGCTTTTAGAGGTCTTGCCGGAAGAACACAGATATTATAAGGAAGTTTTGGACTTCTACAAAGATTTTTGTGAGGGCATACTAAAGCTGCAGGATGAAAACGGAATGTGGCATCAGGTTCTCACACATAACGACTCATATTTGGAAACATCATGCACTGCCATGTTTACTTATGGCTTTGCACGAGGATATTTAAGAGGAAGATTAGACTCACGCTTCAAAGAAGCGGCAATAAAAGGCTTTGATGGAATTTGCAGGGAAGCAGTTGACGAGGACGGAAATGTATACGGCGTGTGCTGTGGCTCGGCATATTCGTTCAGGGCAGACTATTATAAGTACGAATTGCCTTGGATAAAAAATGACACTCACGGTACCGGAATTGTACTTCTTGCCGGGGTGGAGGTATCAAAGTTGACAAAGGAGCTGAACTGATATGAAAAATAAAAAAATAAAATATCTCTTTAGTTTAGTGTTGCTTACATCTGCCATGTGTATGGCAAACGTAATTGCAAACGCAAATGAATATTATGTAGATGTTAACAACGGAAATGACAAAGCAAGCGGAAGCCCAGACGCTCCATTTGCAACAATACAAAAGGCTGCTGACATTGTACAGCCCGGCGACACAGTAATAATCCGTCCGGGTGTATATTATGAAAATGTTGAGCTTACTACCAACGGGACAAAGGAAGCTCCAATTGTGTTCAAAGCGGAAAAATTTGAAAGAGACTCCGTTATAATCTCCGGTGCAGACAAGGAGATAAGAGAACACAAAAAGCAGTGGACATTGGAAGACGAAAGCCTTGGGCTTTACTCAATTCCCTTTGACTATCCTATCTACAGAATGACAGCAAACGATGTGCAGGTAGTAGAGTATCGCTCACTTACAGGTCTTAAAACTTATAAGTACAATGCTACAGACACAGGAAATCCGGGATATGCTCCGGGTTATGAGCACGGATTTTTCTATGACTCAGTAAACAAGAAATTATATATCCGTTTGGGAAATGACGGCTGTATAGAAACAGACGATCCAAATTCGGATAAAGTATCAATAGATATATCGAGAGCTGCAACCTCTGACTACAGTAACTGGAAAGGTCAGGTGTACAGCGGACAAGGCCAGACAGGTATTTTAGGAAAACAAAGCTTCCTGTTTGGTGTAACAACAGAAAGCTCTGCAAATGTTGTAATTGCAGGTATTACATTTAAAATGCCGGCAGTTGCAGCTGTGTGGGCAAGATGTAATGACCTTACAGTAAGTAACTGTTGGTTTATTGGTTGTATAGAGGGCGTAAGAGGCGGCTGTGCTGCAACCTCCGACCCAACATTTGTGTCAAAAAACATTACAATAGAGTATTGTTTCTACACAACATATCCTATATACACCGATGCTATGAAAATGGTTGAAAAGTATAAAGACGACCCAATTGCCCGTGCAATGGAGTTGGATGAAAACGGCAAACTTATATTAGATGCAAACGGCAAAATACCAAATGTAACAGTTGCAAAGGTTTTGTGGTTCTGGCACGCAAAGAATGGTATGACCTGTAACTACGAAGGCGGCGGAATTGCTTGTTACATAGGCGAAGACTGGGTAATAAGATATAACCACTTTGATGACTTGCTTGACGGCTTTTCATCATTCGGTAACTTCAGCTACTGGACATATGCAAAAGTTGATGGTAAGGAAGGCTTAAGGCAAAACCCTGCAAGAAATCTTAAAATATACGGAAACAGATTTGACAAAATCCTTGATAACTCTATAGAAATGGAAGATAATGTTCAGGGAATGGAAATTGCGTATAACGAATTTACAAGTCAGATTTCACCCCTTTCCTGGCAACCTCTTTCAGGTGTACCATACGGAACAAATGTAAATATCCATCATAATGTGGTATACAATACACAGGAAGAAAGCTGGATGTTTGCTGCTGCAAGAAATCATATAACACAGGACGGCAAAACCTACAGAATGTCATCACCTCAGTACGCAGGCTTGTTCAAGCTTGGTGCAGATAAGGATGACTATAGAGATCTTTGGTGGATGTTAAAAGAAAACTTCCCTATAGATGCAAGCGGCAACCCGCTTGACGGTGTCAGACCGGGAGACGACGGAATAAGAGTGTGGAATAACACTTTCATTTTCCCTAATTCTGCTTTTGAAGAAAATGTCGGAAGTCTTGGCGGCGGCATAGATAATGACAGTAATATTGAATTTAAAAATAATATAATAAGCGTAATCGTTTGTGCAGAAGACGGAACCTTCAAGGGTGGCTTTAAAGCCGGTCAGGCATACACAATGGGAAGAGGCGTAGACTTCACAAACAATATGCTTGTTTCAGGACTAGATATTGAAGCCTCAAAGGCGATTGGTGATATTTCTGTTTCATATGCTCCAAGAACATCATATGTAAACGAGCCTATAGACGACAACGGAATTTATAAAGAAAGTTTGGATAAGGTTGGTTTCAAAGACTGGAAAAACGGTAACTTTGAGTTGACAGCTGACAGCGCGGCAAGAAATGCAGGTGTTCAGCTTGATCATACAAACGAAAGCACCGTTGACCTTGGCGCTATACCTTACGGAGAAACATGGAATGTAACAGCAGGTCCTTTCCTCGAATCAGATATAAACTGTGACGGAAAAGTTAACCTTGCAGACATTTCATATATGGTAAGTAATATAACAGCAGATGAATATGTTGTTTCTGCGGACCTTGACTATAACGGAAAGTTAAACTCTGCAGACCTTGACATTCTTCTTAAAATCTATGGTAGAAACGGTGGTGCGCTAAAATGAGAAAATTAATTAAAAGTATTTTTATTACAGCACTTGTTGCAGCGCATATCATTTCTGCCTGTAGCAGTGCACTGGCTATAGAGAGAGTTAGCGTAAGACCCTCAACAACCCAGCAAAAAGCACCAAAAAGCAATATATTCCAGGTAAAAGGAACTTCAGATAAGTTTATTTTGCTTGACGAAACAGAGGAAGGATTCTTTGTTCTTTCCCTTAAGAATTACGCATCAAAACCATTTTCAAAGGACGGAACTCCCGTTCCTTACGATCCGAAGAACGAAAAAAGTATAGCCCATTGGCTAAATAACGACTTTCTTACAGATGGATATCTTCCGCAGGCAATACTTGATAATCTTGTAGAAAAAGTATATACAACAGAGGGCGGCGGCGCTGAAGTAGAATTCAGCAAAGCATATGATGTAACCTGTAAGGTAGTACTTCTTTCACAAACAGAGTGGTCAAAGTACAATGCAAAGTTTGGCTACGCAGATGATACAAGCTCAGGCTTCTGGGCACTCAGAACTGTAAGAGAGCGTACAGGCTCAATTCTTGTTGCTGGTACATCCTCACCAAATCACGGTGTTACGGTTGACGGTAAATGGGGTAGGGCACTTGGTATAAGACCTGCATTCTTCCTTTCAAAAGACTTTTTCGAAAAAGTCAATATGGATATACAAAACACAGGCGACGCAGTAATGTCTTTAATAAGAAGCAACAACTCTGCTGATGTCTTAGATCAAATATACACCCAAGCAGAAATGTACACTCTCACAGAGGCAGATATTCCGCCTTCAGCAGACGGTGTGTTTGTATCGGGCAGAGGTATTGTGGGCGAAAAAATCACAGGTTCCTACAACTTTATATCCCTTGACGGAAACACAGAGGACGGAACAATGATTCAATGGCAAAGGAGCCGTGACAAAGAAGTGTGGTCTACTATTCTTGGCGCAGAAGAAAAGGACTATGTTCCATCCAAAAGTGATGTAGGCTACTATGTAAGAATGAAAGTAAGTCCAATGACGGGATCTATGGCAGGTGCCTCATATGTGTCTACACCATTAGAATTTGTAATAAGAGACATCTCAAAGCCTGTTGCATCAGATGTCAGAATAGTATGTGAGGGCGGAGTAAAGCCCGGTACAATCCTTGATGCAAAGTACTCATTCAACGATTCGAACCATGACATTTGTAGCGGAACAGATTATGTGTGGGAAGTTTCTGCAGATAAAACTATAGTAGAAACCAAAGGCACTTCAAGATACTACAAACTTTCAAACGAAGACTGCGGAAAATATGTCCGCGTTGGCGTAGTGCCAAAGAAGAGAACAAACTCCGCAGATGAAAGAAAGGTTGTAGAGGGAGAAAAGGTATATTCAGAGTGGGTAAAGATTGAGAATCTTCCTATTATAAATGACATTACCCTTTCAAGAAATCTTGACCTGTCAGTAAATATTTCAAAAACAGAAAATCTTATCTCTTTAAACAGTATTGTGGCACCTGTAAACAATGCAACTGCAGATAAAGTTACAGCACAATATACTATAGAAGAAAGTAATGATTATACAGTTGTTTGCACATGGCAGGCGGCAGAAACAGAGAATGGAATATACTCTTATGTAGCAACAGGCGCAAATTCAATAAGCATTGCACCTGCAAAGCCAATGTGGATAAGAGCAAAGGTATATACAAAAAATGCTGAAAATGTAGGAGCGGTATCATATTCCGAACCTATACTTGTCGGCACAGAAAAGACGGCAGAAGATATTGGTGCATTTGAGGTTACTCAAACCCTGACCTCCGGCAAAACATATCAGGTTAAGATTTTGAGCAGTGCCGGAAGCATTTCAGCCTTTAGTATGAAAATGGGTGCAGATGTAGCCAATATAACTTCCGAAAAGTATATAATAGAAAAATTACAGCAAGCAGATGGAAATTACCTGATTGGTGCATTTACGGGAGGCAATTTCGAAGGCGATTCATATATCACAGTATGCGAAATAACTCCTGACCAAAATGTAACATTAACAATTTCCGATGTTGTAGCATCTTATGCTTCAGCATTGCCCGCAAAGGCAAAAGTGCTTGTTGTGGAGAGGTAAGGTTAGAGGTGACTAAATGAAAAAACGAATTATTTCAAGTTTATGCGCTTTAATAATGGTGCTAATAACAATCCAGCCGGCTTTTGCGGCAACCGAGGACGAACTGTATAACCTGTATAAGGCAACAGATACTAACCTTTCAGCTCTCGGCCCACTGGTTGAGGATGCAACAAATGGTATCAGCGCATTTAATTTACCAAGCACCACGCCAACAGAAAAAGAAGCTTACAGAAGTATGATTGCTCTTGAAGCATGGCAAAAAGGCTTTGAAAACCCAAATGGTTTTAACGGTGTTAAGGAAAACATTACCGCTGCAGCTAACAAGCTTGCAGCCACAAAAGCCACTATGGATGCTCGTACAAATCCCCTCACAGCTATTTCAAGCATTAGTTTAAATGCTACAAATATTGGAGAACCCAATCCTAAAAATACATTTCAAATTGGTGATCAGGAATTTATTCTCATAAAAACTGAGGGTCAGGGCGATGATAGGCTGTTCTATGTAATAGCAAAAGAATCTTACGGTTCTGCTTCACCGGATCCAATGAATCAGGGAAATTGGAATGATAATCATAGTAGTTCAATTGCTTACTATTTAACAAACCGGTTGGCAATGGGAACAACAAACGGTACGCTTGCATTGCCTCAAAGTATTTTAAGGCATTTGGATGTTATGCATATATGGAATATAGAGCCAAATGCAAATCAGACACAAGGCAGTAAGATTATTGCGCCAATAAATCTTATATCTGTTAAAGAGTTTGTTGACAATGCAAGTGTCATTGGAAAATATACCGCTGATTCATCTGACAACGGCTCAACCTTCTGGACAAGAACTCCGGTAAATGGAGATGTTCAAAGACACTTTGCTATATACAGAAAGTCCTTAGGAATTCGTACGGATGTCAGAAGCCAGAATGGCTTAGGTGTTCGACCTGTATTTTACCTCAAACCCTCATTCTTTAAAGAAGAAAAGCTTCAAAGATGTGGACAAAATGTTGTTGCTTCCATATTTGATTTTATGACAGAAGCAGATCTTGAAAAATATACAGAGGAAGAAAAGAAGTCGGTTTTTGAAGTTAGTATAACTCCAAAATTTTCCACAACGGATGTTAAAGCCGGCGGAACTTTGAATGTGTCATTTGAAGCTCCGGGCAAATCTCAAAATCCGATAGCTCTTTCTGTAAAGTGGGAAAGAAGTATTGACAATGTAAACTGGGAAGAAATTCCTGAGGAAACAATTAAAAAATACGGTTCCATGAACGAAGATGGTACACTCAACGATAGAGTTTACCGACTAAGAAGGGCAGATATTGGATACTATGTAAGAGCCAAATTGACTCCTACATATGATATGGGATTATTCAGTCAGGGTACAGAAGCGATAAGCCCGGTGATAGGACCTATCGAATCGGCAGATTCGCTGTTTGTAGGCACTTTCACTCCTGCACAGCTCAGAACCAAGTTCACAGAAAGATTCACAAACTTTGCCATCAGCGAACAGGGTGAATACACCTTGGGACAACAGAGTTTAATGATTCTTAAGGTTTGTCAGGAAATTTTTGGACAAGGCTTCTCAGGAACTGTTACTTTAAGCGCATCAGACTATCCGGAGCTTGAAGCAAAGATAGAAGCTGCGGCTGAAGAGCTTAAAATCCAGATAGAAAATACTAAGCCCGAAAATCTTTCTACGGATTTATCAAACAGATATACTTCGGGATATAGTAGTACAGTAAAAATTGACGCGCCGGTGCAAACAAGCCCAGACCATATATTCAAAATAGGCGGTAAGGAATTTATTTTCCTTAAGAGCCTTGAAGATGGTATGGTATATGTAGTTGCAAAGGATAGCTACGGTAGAGCACAGGTGGATGGCGATAATCTTGGCAGATGGGACGATTCAATTGATAGAACGCTTCCATACAGATTAACAAACAAAATGGCATTTGGAGATTCTCCGTCAGGTATTGAGAATCTTCCGTCAGGAATTTTAGAGCACTTGGATGTTATGCATATATGGGATGTGGAATCTGGAGGCAGTACAACTTCTCATCATGCTTTTATTGCACCAATCAGCTTAATATCTGTAACAGAGTATGCAGAAGAATTTTATTCAATAATCGGCCGCGACAGACCCGAAGAGGCAATCTGGACAAGAACGCCTGTAATGGGTTCAAATACAATGTTTTATGGAGTTGGATATAACGAGCTTGATTTCCAAACTCTCAAAAAGAATGGTCATGGCGGAGGTTTAGTAAAACCTGCATTCTACCTTAAGGACTCATTCTTTAAGGAAGAAAAGCTTGAGGCAGGTGGAATAAATGTAGTAAAATATCTTGATTCCATTCTTACTCAGGCAGAACTTGATGCACTATATACTCAAGATGAAATAAATACCATTTTTGGTAGCTACAGCGTTACACCTCTTCCGCTTAGCGGAGAGTTGGTTGTAGGAGATACTCTTGAAGCTTCATACGAAACAGGCGATGTTGAACCTGTAAATGTTGATATAACATGGTACAGAAGTTCAGATGATAAAGCAACCTGGACACAAATACCTGGTGCACAAGGTAGCACCTATACCTTAACAATGGATGATAATGCGTGCTTTGTAAAGGCAGTATTTACTCCTACATATGAATCACTTGTTTTAAGAAATGGTACACAAACCTTTGCAGAAACAGAGGGAACAATTTACCAGAGCATTGCTGAAAGAAACGCTGTAAACGATGTTAACACAGCAATCCAGCAAGATAACATAGCAGATTTGAGAGCTCATCTTACAACTCACAGGGCATTGTTCTTGTGTGAGCCGGCAGAAGCAGATTTTCCTGCAGGCGCAGCTCAGATATTCGTAAATGAGCCAAGCGTAAGTTCAGTAAGAGATGTAAGAAATCTTTATGCACATTCTATTGAACTTTATGAATTAGCAAATGCTGCAGACGATGAAACAGCACTTGACAGAATTGCAAAGTTATTGAAAGATGTGCCTGAATATAGCGGACTCAATGCTACACAAAAGGCAAGCGTAGATGAAATACTTCGCTCAGCAGAAGTAGATAAAAATCAGGTAAAGGCGTTTATCCAGCGAGCAAAAGAAATTATAATGCTCGAAAGATTCTCAACAGCTGTAAGAGATAACATAGTAGAGCTTATAGTTGAGTATGCAGCCGACCTTGGAGTTAACATAACAGGCTTGTCAGACTACAAGTTGCAGGAAGTAGGTAAGTATCTCACAGGCTATGACTACGGAACAGTAGTTAATAACCTCAGAGAATCATTAATAGCAGCAATTAACCTTGTAGGACCGGTTGTTGATCCATCATCACCAATTGAGGGTTCAACAGGCTCAAGACCAATCGGCGGATTTATTCAGCCGACACCTGTGAAGCCTGAACCTATCGGCGGATCAGCACAGAGCGTCTTCACAGATATCGGAAATGTTCCTTGGGCAGAAACTGCTATAAACAGCCTTGCACAAAAGGGCGTTTTAAGCGGTAACGGTGACGGAACATTCGCACCTGACAGACTTCTTACAAGAAACGAGTTTGTTAAAATGATAGTTGTTGCCTTTGATATTGAGCGTACAGGAAACGAGCTTTCCTATGCTGATATAGACAACAACTCATGGAGTGCAGAATATATCAAAGCTGCAGTAGACGCAGGAATCATATTCGGCGTAGACGATACAAACTTTGGCGACGGAATGAACATTATCCGTCAGGATGTAGCAGTAATTGCAGAGAGAATTTTAAAGCATAAGGGACTTGAATTAAAGTCATCAAGCCTTAAGTTTGAAGATAGCTATGAAATCGCAGACTATGCCCTTTCCGCAGTAGCAAAAATAAACTACAACGGAATAATGAACGGTATGAGCGATACGCTATTTGCTCCTCTCGGAAACACAACAAGAGCTCAGGCAGCAGTAGTAATTTATAACCTCTTAAATTACTACCAGAGCAGAACAGAAGCTGCAGACGGTTCAGAGGGAGATCTTGATAGCCAGGTAAATGACAAGTACAGCCTTGTATATAATCTTGGAATTATCAAAGACGAGTTTGCAAAGGATCCAAAAGTAACAAGAGGCGAACTTGCAGCGGCAATAGCCGTATTTGGAAACTACAGCATAAACAAGCATCAGGGTATTTTCAAGGATGTGGCAGGAAGCCATATGTACGCAGGACAAATAGAAGCTGTTTATGATAATAACATTATGGCTCCTATGACAAAGGATACCTTTGCTCCTGACGAAATTGCAACATACCAGCAAGCGTACGATGCAATTTTGGCGGCTGCAGGCTACAAAGATGTGCCGGACGGTGCCTACAAGATAGACATAGCGCTTAAGAAAGAGCCGGTTTTCGTAGGTCCTGAAGACCCGATTACAGTTGAAATGCTTAAGAAAATGCTCTATGCGGCATTGGAAGTACCTGTATTTGACTATAAGAGCCCAAATACACTTCTCACGAGCCAGAAGACAATTCTTAATATAAACTTCAACACTTACAAGGAAAAAGGTACAATAAACGCGGTTGCCGGTATGGCAATCAGTGGCAGAAACGCAGTAGATGAAGACTCTATGATAATCACAGTAGGTACACAGGACTACATTTACAAGGTAGACTCTGTAGATTACAGCGATTATCTTGGCTACGATGTAACCTATTATTACACAGAGGAAAATGGCGAATATAAGATTGTAAACCTTATAGTATCAGACCAAGGCGAGAATAAACTAAAGCTTTCCTTTGAAGACATAATAGATGCACCGGACGAGCCGGGAGATTTATCATTTATAACATATCAGACAAGTAGCAGAACAAAAACTGCCAACATTGCTCCAAATGCAGACTTTATATACAATGGCAGAACCTGCTATTCAGTAACAAGCGCAGACCTTATTCCAAACAATGGTTATATAACCTTAATTGACACAGACAGAAACAACGAATATGATGTTGTAAGAATCGAAAACTACGACTATGTAATGGTTGCACAGATTGATGTTGCTCAGAAGTCTATTCTTGACAGATTTACCTGGAGACCAAGAGTATTTGAAGAAGAAGACGGTGTTGAAAAGGTTAATATCACCAAAAACGGAAGATACATCAGAATGGATCTCATTTCACAGGGAGACATTCTTGCAATTGCACAGAGCCGTGACGGAAAGCTTATAAATGTAAAAGTATCCGACAAAAAGGTTTCAGGCAGCGTAGTTAGCAAAAACTCCGATCAAAATCAAATCCAGGTTGGTAATTCTATGCTCAAAACAGTTAAAGACTTTAACTTTGCAGGAGTCAACCTTGGTATGAATGTAACGGTTGGTATAGACGCAGACGGCTACGCAGTAGGCTACTACACAGAATCCGCAGGCTCAGAAATCCTTCTTGGTTATGTATATAGAGTAACAACAAACGAGTTGGATGATACAAAGCTTATATCTATGCTTACAGAGGATAACGAGTATGTAAGATACTCAACAGGTACAAAGCTATATAATAACGGAACAGCTGTTTCACTGTCAACTCTGGACGCTTATAACACAGCTCCACAGCTTATTGCATATCGTCTTGATGCAGATGGCAATTTAAGACATATCTATCCTGCTGTGTCAGCAACAGAAGCAGGACACCTTAAGCTGAATGCTCAGCATGTAAGTGACGGTGTAGAGGTTCTTTACAATGTCTTTGGTATGATATTAGGCTTTGATTATACATTCCTTGGCTCTGCAAAGCTCTTCGATATAACAATTGATGACAGCGGCGCACTCGACAAGGAAAACAGCCGTGTTACAACCATTAGCTCAAAGGCAATCCCTGAATCCACAGAATTGGATGATG
Source organism: Clostridia bacterium (assembly GCA_045644665.1). Taxonomy (GTDB): domain Bacteria; phylum Bacillota; class Clostridia; order UBA1381; family UBA1381; genus RGIG9115. The sequence continues at coordinate 22,678 of JAZRHH010000038.1, read as the reverse complement.
CAAAGGATAAGCTCCTTGTATACAACGCAGACGATTCAAATGTTTCACCACTTTGTGTTTACGAGCATGGAATTTCAGGCGGAAATTCAGGCTCCACTGAAAACTTTAATACCCAGAGCTTCGTAGTCAATGAAATATTTGATACATACGACCAAAAGACAAGCGAAGTTGTAACAGGCTACAAGGGTTATCACAACGGCGATGAAGTAGTGTACACAATGTCAAAGAAGCTTAAGGACGACCTTGGAACTAATATTGGAAAACTCAAAAGAGGAGATGTACTCCTTGTATGGTTGTCAGGTACTGAAATTACAAAATTCAGAAGACTCTTCTCATTTGATGAAACATTCAAGATTAGTGCAAAGAGTACAGATGTAATGTGTAACTTCGGTTCACATAAGAGTATGTACACATCTGCAAATCAAGCAGTTAAGTCATACGAAATAAATGATGTAGGTGATTCTGACGGTAAACCTACAGGCTCCAGAATGGCAACTGTTTATGGAGACTTGCTCAGAATCTTCAAGTCAGAAACCTATACATATCCTGTTATAAGCTTCAAGATAGCAGGTAGTGAAACTGTTTCAGCGTTTACAATTGATTCAAATACAAAGATATATGTATATAACAAACGGGCAAATACCATTCGTGCGGTAGACAGCGAAAGCCTCAACTTTGCAGAGTATGAAGCTGTTTTGACAGTAAGATATGGTAATGTTAGAGATATAGTAATTTATGAAGATTAAAAAAGCTTTGATTTTCCTTTGTATAGTATCACTTATGTTACTTCCGACCTCTTCGGCTTTTGCCGAAGAGCCGGAGGTAATCCGAGAGTATATTACAAGAAAATCAGGAAAAATCAGGACCAGTGAAGAAAAATTACTGGTCAACTACACTAATTTGCACATCAGGCAAGAAGATCAACTAAAAATCTCTTTTGTTGATGGCTCGGATAATATAATTGAAGAGTTCAGAACAGAAATTTTAGATAAGGACTTCCTAGCGGGCGGAATGTTCTATAGGTCTGAAAGCCTTTTGGGGACTGAATATGTCATAATAGAAATTTTCAGTCAAAACCATAATATAGCAGTTTTAAAACTGCCACTCAAAATATAAAATGGAGGAAATTCAAAAATGAAGAAATTTATTTCTGCAATACTCAGTATTGCAATGGCATTGAGCTGTGTAACAATTTCAGTTCATGCGGAAGTGACTTCAACAGCAGGCTACACCATTAATGCTGACACAAAAATAATTTCTGGTGTTAAACCTCTTACAAAGGTTTCAGCATTTGAATCTACATTTTCGGGCGCAACAGTTAATGTTGTAAATGTAGACGGTTCAGCTATGGATGATAATGCTTATGCAACAGAAAATGTTTTTGTAAATATTGATGGAGAACTTTATTCTATTAATATGAAGTATGGCTATGCACCAATTCAAAACACTGGAGCTGCTCTTCAGGATGGAACATCACTTTATAATATTGTGGCTAATCAGATAAACAACAACTCTATTGCCACCTCAGGATTAACTAGATTGGAATCTCATCCAACATTTGATTATGGTACAGGAACTAATGACACAAAAGCACCTGCAAATACAGCAGATCAAACCGTTAAGGCCACAAAGGAAACAAGAATTGGTGAACCTGTATATGTAATTGAAAACGATTCTAATAATTATGCATATCTTCGTTCACATTTCTATGATAGTTCAAATTATTCAACAACTCTTAATTCAATGAGAGATACATGGGGCTCCCAAACAAGCCCGATTGTTACTTCATTTGAGTTTGAAGCAGATAAGCTAGGAAATATTAGCTTCTTCCATAACACACCTATCCGTGATGGTAGCGGAACTATGAAAAAAGGTGATATAGATATAACAAGCATGATTTATGGTGCAGAAGCACCATATGCACCATTATCTATTAGTTTTCTTGAGGATGGAAGCGTAAAACTTGGTGGTATATACGGTAATACATATAAGAGCCAGCGTACACCGGGTCAGTCAGTAGACTTTGAATGGGAAGCTGGAAAAAAATACAATGTGTCCTTTGTAATGAGGCTTGAAAGAAAGAAAAGAGAAGGTTATGTATATGGTGTATACATAAACGGAACAAAGGTGTTCCCATATACGGGTGCGCCAGGTCATTCAGATGGCAGAGTTGCAATGCAGGCAGATGGTTCATACTTAATTAAAACAAAGGACAGTTCGACCACACACGGAGGTGATATATCTTCTATGTTGGTTGGTACAGCACCTGCAACACCTGGAGAAAACCTAAAGGTATATCTCTCAGATTTCAAGGCATATCCTCTTGCAGCGTTGGCAGATTTTAATGCTGCGATAACAAATGCAGATATTTCTTTAACAAATGCAACAGATGTAACAGTTATAGAAAACGATACAGTTAAGATGCCTTCTATCGAAGCACTAACAACTGATACTGTTGCAACATTTAAAGCAAAGTATACAGATAAGGCTTATGCTATCGGTGTATACAATGCTGACGGAACACTTGCAGCTGAGACTGCAAATCTTGCAACAGGTATGACAGTAAAAATTGCGTCACAAGATGGTTTACAGGGTAAAACATATAATATGACTGCAACAACACCATTAAATACTACAGCTCCTGAGTCAACTGTATACACAGTAGACACAGCAGCAAAGACAATTTCAAATGTACCCCTCTTTACAACAGTAGGTACATTCCTTGGAAACTTTGTAAATGGTTCAATTATGCAGGTTGTAAACATTGACGGCTCAGCAATGGCAAACGATGCTTATGCTACAGAGCACGTTTCATTAAAGGCTCCAAACGGTGACCTTTACAAAATCAATGTAAAGTATGTATATTCACCAATTCAGACAGATGGCGCTTCACTGTCAGATAATGCATCACTCTATAACTTTGCAGCAAATACAATAAATGGTAGCGATACTACAGCAGGCGGCTTTGCAAAGGTGCACTCATATGCAAAAATTGGATATGGTTCTGGTAATGCAGGACCTGCAAACACAGCTGACCAGACTGTTAAGGGAACAAAGAAAACAGAAAATGGCGAAACTGTATATGTGATGGAAAATGATTCAAATAACTACGCATATCTCAAATCTCATTTTGCTCCTAGCGGTTCAACTCAGCCAACAGCACTTACCAATGCATTTGCTGCTCAGGCAACTGGCGGTAATATATGGAATGTAAATACTCCTATTGTTACAACTGTTGAATTTGAAGCAGACAAATATGGTAACATAAGTCTTTTCAACAATTCAGGGGTAAGAGATAAAACACAGAGCGGTACTCCTATAACAAAGCCTGATTCATCAATGGAGAGTCTTTTCGGTAGTGCAGAATTACCATATGTAGCAAACTCTGTTCATTTCCTTGAAGATGGAAGCGTTCAACTTGGTGGTATTTATACTAATTGGTCCGTAAGTAACAGAACTCCTAAGTATACAACAAGCTATAAATGGGAGCCGGGCAAAAAGTATACTGTAAGTGTTGTACAAACATTACCTGCCGGTACAAGATACGGAACTTTACAAGGCGTATATGTGAACGGAACCAAGATATTCCCTTATGACGGTGCAGAAAAACATGCTGAAAATAGAGTAGGATATGTTGATGGTGTGTTTAAGCTTACTACAAAGGGTGACACAACAGTATACGGCGGTGGCTTATCATCAATTATGATTGGTACAGCTCCAAAGACAGCAGGTGAGAACCTTACAGTATCTGTATCAGATGTAAAGGTATATACAACATCTGCATACAAGCCTGCAAAGGATGCGGAAATTACTATTGCATCAAACGACGGAGCAATTTTGGTTGACAACGGCAAAGCAGTTATCAACGCAATGAAGGCAGTAGATGTATCAGACTTTACATCAGATGCTAAGCTCAAGCTTGAAAATGGTTATCTTAAGGCAGTTTCTGCAGACGGTCTTGTTATGAAAACATACAAGATTGTACAAGAAGATATCAGAACACAGTTCTTAAACGGTGAAAACGGTCCTGCAATTACAGATCTTGCAGTAGCAGGAAACAGCGTTTGCTTCATGGCAGATGTTCAGGATGCATCACTTCTAAATGGTGTAACACCTATGGTTATCCTTGCAGCATATGATAAGGACACATTCAAGCTCCTTAACACCGTAATTGCAACAGGAACAGCTTTCACAGATGAGATTACAAGATACAAAGGCGTACTTGATATTTCAGAATACAATAAGTCAAATATAGTTCTTCGTGGCTTCGTATGGGATGGATTTACCAACATGAACCCACTTACATCTGTATCTGAACTTAAATAATTTAAAAACTTTTTAGCAGAGATGCGGCAATGGCATAAAACATTGCCGCATCTGAACTGCTTTTTTTCGAAAGGATGTTAAAAATGGAGTTTTACCCAATAGAAATGAGAACAAACTATGCAAAATCAACTTATGCAGTGGTGGAAAACCAACAGCCTGTATTTACCTGGGGCGCTGTAAATTCTAAGGAAAACTCATATCAGACATCCTTTAAAATTACACTTTTGTCCGCAGGAAAACTCCTTTGGGACAGCGGAGAAATTAAGTCGGATAAGCAATCCTATAAGTATAACGGATGTGCTTTAGAGTCCGGAAACCTATATGAATGGACCCTTGAGCTTACAGATAATTTTGGAAACGTAAGTATAAAGGGAACAGGCTCTTTCAAAACATCCTGCCTTGAAGACTGGCAGGGACAGTGGATTGAATCCACTATAGAAGAAAAATACGAGGCACAGTATTTTGTATCACAGTTCGAGCTTGATACCATGCCACAGCGCGCAGTTTTATATCACTGCGGAATAGGGCTCAGCAAGGCGTACCTTAACGGTACTCCAACAAATTTCAATCGTCTTGAGCCTGCATATACAAACTATGCAAAAGAATGTCAGTATGTAACAGACATTATTGACACCGGAATTTTAAATCTTGGTAAAAACACAATCGGAATTGCTGTAGGCGGCGGCTGGCGCAAAAACTATGGCGAATATCTTGACAATCTTTCACAAGACAGAAAGATAGATTTTTTGGGCGACATCAGCCTTAACGCTCAGCTTGTACTATATTTTGCTGACGGTACAAAAAAGGTAATTGCAACAGATGATTCTTGGAAATGTATGCACGGTGCAATTACACACACCCACTTGTTTGACGGCGAAACTTACGATGAATTTGAAGAAAAAAATGAGTGGAACACAAACTATTTAAACTACGAAAACAAGCCGGTTAAAATATCGGATTTTAATACATTAAAACTTATACCACAGGTTATAGAGCCTGTAGTAGAAAAAAGATACATAAAGCCTGTAGCAGATTATTATCTTGGAGATAAGCACATTTTCGACTTTGGAGAAAATCTTGCAGGAGTTATAAAGCTGTCTGTAGACGGCACTTGTAATGGCAAAGTGGTCTTTAAATTAAAGCACGCAGAGCTTCTAAAAGAAGACGGTGACCTTTTCACAGAGCCCCTCAGAGGCGCAAAAGCAGAGGACAAATTTATCCTCAAAAGCGGAGAACACAACTGTTCTTATGCACCTGAATTTACATACCACGGTTTCAGATACGCGTGCCTTGAAGCAGAGGGTGACTTTGATGGAAAGGTATCCCTTGAGGCAATAAGCTTTTACACAGATATAGATGCAGAAAACCACTTCAAATGCTCCAACACCTTAGTTAACGAATTTTACAACTGTGTTTTAAGAACAGAGAGGGCAAACCTCCATTCAGTAGCAACTGACTGCCCACAAAGAGACGAACGAATGGGCTGGATGAATGACGCAACAGTTCGTTTCATGGCAATGAAATATAACTTTATGCCTGCAAGACTTTACGAAAAGTTCGTAGGCGATGTAACAAACGAACAGGACCACCTTGGCAGAATAACCTGTACAGCGCCTTTTGTATACGGCGAGCGTCCTGCCGACCCTGTATGCTCTGCATATCTTATTGCGGCAAGAGAGCATTATAACATAACAGGCAGCACAGAAATTATAAACAAGCATTATAATAATTTTGCCGCTTGGAACGAGTATTTAAAATCACGCCGCACAGACGGAATTGTAGAATATTCTTATTACGGCGACTGGGCAGGTCCGGAGGATTGTTGTTACAATGTAGACACCATCGGCAACTCCGACAAGAAAAAGCTTGAAGAGTATGACACAGGTGCCGCAAACTCCTTGTTCGTTCCGGGAAATCTCAGTTCAACTGCTTTCCACTACATAAACTACAAAATTCTTTCTGAATTTGCAGCCCTCATAGGCAGGAGCGCAGATGTGGAAAAGTTTGAAAAAGAAGCACAAATTGTAAAAGAAGCATTTTGCAAAAAATGGATAAAGGATGGTGCTGTTCACAACAGCTCACAGCCTTGTCAGGCGTTGGCACTTTTTGCAGGTCTTGTACCTGATAACCAAATTGAAAAGGCGGCAGAGCTTATGAACAAGGCAGTAGCTGACGCAGGCTACAGATTGCAAACAGCTAACCTTACAACACCAATGCTCCTTAAAATGCTTGTTAAGTACGGCTACGGAAATACAACCTGGAAGCTCCTTACAAGATATGAATACCCTTCATGGGGATACGAAATTGCAAACGGAGCAACAACCATTTGGGAAAGATTTGAGCTTAAGAAAAACAGCGGTATGAACTCCCATAACCACCCAATGTACGGTGCGTCAGTAGACAGCCTTTACGAAGGTATTGCAGGTCTTAAAATAAACTCTCCGGCAGAGGAGTATACATTGTCTCCGTTTATACCGGATGATATAGCATATTATGAAATGAAAATACCAACACTAAGAGGCAGTATATACCTTAAAGCAGAGGATAAGTACGGTAAAAAGACAGTTTATATCTCTGTGCCATTCGGCATAAAGGTAAACCTTATAACAAAAGGCAAAAAGGAACAATTGGGTTCAGGTTTTTATACAGCAGAGCTTTAATTTAAGCAGGAGGAAAAACAATGGATAATGACAGATTATTACTTCCTTTTTGGGAGGGACAAGAGGTTTTTGACGAAACAGTTATGCTTTTTTCAGAAAATGGTGAAACACCAAGCGCACCTCTCTTTTATAAGCCTGAAAAAGTTCTGTCCGTTACATCAACAGACTACAAAATAGAATATAAAGAGGGAAAAGACTATATAATTTCAGACGGCAGAATTGTTATGGCAGATGGCTCTTCCATGCCATATATGAAAAAAGAGGAGTGCCACTTCTACGAAAAAACACATGACGACTGCTTTGACGCCAAGGACGGCGGATATATCTTATATAAAACAAAAGGCTATTTCCATAAAAGACAGGTACTTGTTACATACACCCACAAGGATACCTTTGATTTTGGCATGGAAAAGCAGAGTGCAAAAGCACTTGAAAAAATAAAGACACGTCTTGAAAAAGGCGAAAATCTTAAATTTTGTTTCTACGGAGACAGTATAACAGCCGGCTGTGACGGCAGCGGTGCACTTGGCTTTGAGCCATTTATGCCCGGCTGGCCTGAGCTTTTAAAGCATAAGCTTCAAAATACCTTCGGAAGCTCCATAGAGCTTATAAACACAGCAGTAGGCGGCAAAAGAACAGATTGGGGACTTGAATGTGTAGAAGAACGTCTTTCATGCTACAAGCCCGATTTGGCAGTTGTTGCCTTTGGAATGAATGACGGAACAGAAAAGGTTTCCGCAGATGATTTCAGAGGTAACATTCAAAAAATAAAAGAAAGCGTACTTGCACAAAATAAAGACACAGAATTTATTTTTATAGCAACTACTCTTCCAAATCCAGACAGCGTATTTGACGGCTACCAAAAGGAATACTACAGCGAGCTTTTAAAGTGCGCAGGAGAAAACGACGCAGTTCTTAATATGACAAACATCCATAGCAAATTACTCGAAAGAAAAAGATTTATTGATATGACAGGGAACAACATTAACCACCCCAATGATTTCCTTATAAGGATTTATGCCCAGGCAATGACAGATTTATTTTTAAAATGAGAAATCAGGAGATAGCCCATGTTTCACAAGAGAACAGTATATGATATTTTCAAACTGAAAATTTTAATGTATTTTGTTGTGCCAATTGTGCTTACAGCAATTATTATTGTTTCCAACCACCATTTGAACATACAGCAGTATTATAATATGTATAACGAGTTCTATAACAATTATACAGACGAAGTGTTTTTCAATATGGAAAAGGAAATAAATACAATAGTCCAGATGGACCATTGGCTGAAAAATAATGATGTAAAGCGTGTATTTGACGCGGGCACAGATGTAACTGAGTCAGAAGCTAGTATAGCAATCCGTCATATGCGCAACATGAAAAACGACTTTAATATCATTGACAGCATTCTGCTTATAAACCGTAAAGCGGGTACCGTTGTTGCAACTAACGGTAAGGCTGACCTTGAAAGGTACTTCAGCGATATATGTAAGTACACAGAATACGATGCGGCGTATTTTAAAGATATAAGGTATCCCGTAGACGCAAGCGTTAAGCTCCCACCAACTGCCATTGAGGGAAGTGACGGGAATGTGAAATATGTTATGCCAATTGTTAAAATGGCATCTGTTAACGAAAATGCAGGTAGCTTCTTTGTTTTTAACATAAGTCTTGAAAAGCTTCTTGAAGCCCAGACAACATCAAAATACACAAGCAACACATCTTTTTGGTTTGTAAACAAAAAAGATAAACAGTTTTATTCCGGCGGGAAAAATGTTATTTCTATTGACGAAAAAATATGGAATAGCATAGATTTGGATGTGCCGGTGCAAAACTATGAGGACGCAAATGGCGAAAAGTACTGTGTTATAACAAAAAGTGTTTCTCCAAACCTTATGGACTTTGCATATCTTGTATTTGTACCAATAAAAGATGTAAGCCGCGCAGTGTTTGGAGTCACATTAAAGATAATTCTAATATCAATTTTAATATACCTTTTATTTGCTATTATTGTTTTGGTTTTGGCATCAGATATAGGAAAGTTCTTGGGAAATCTTGTAAAACCTCTTGACTTTACCGAACAGATAAAAATGAAGGAAATCTTTAAGGTTACAGATAAAATTTCAAAGGAATTTTCTAAAATATTAAATGAAAACAGCAGTATGAAGCTGGAAATAAACAGTATGATGGGTGATGTTAAAGAAAAAATGATTACAGATGTTTTAAACAACAAAAACAGACAAGTGAAAATGTCACTTTATAAATATGATAGCTTTATTCCTGTCATATTCAGAATTATACCAAAAACTGAAATGGACGAAAATGTACTTTCTTCCATTAAGGAACAGCTATATTCTGCACTCCGCAGATGCTTTGACGGAATGTACGAGGCGTATGATATAACGGGCGGGGGAGAAGGCGTTCATTTTGTTCTTAATATACCTCACGACATTAAGGTAAAATCCCTTAAAAGCGAAATAGAAAAGCTTGCAAGTATTGTATCAGAAAAGGAAATAAATATAGAATTTGAGTATTATATAGGCGCAATCAGCCACTCTTTTGAAAAGCTCAGAGATGAGTATATGACTCTTCGCGGCAAGCTAAACGATAAGCAGGCAAGAACCGCTGATACAAAATTCATGTACAGGGTAAGTGAGCACAACTCCATAATTAACAGTATTTTAGAAGGTGACTACAACAAAACAATAGCAAACATTGACAGAATTCTTATTACAAATGTAGTAAACAATGTTTCTTCAAATGATATGAATATACTATATCAGAATATAATCAACACAGTAATCACAGCCTTTAAAATGAAAAAAATTGATGTGGACAAGATCGTAAGTGATATAGGACTTGATGCTTACTTTAATATGGGTGAAATGTCGGAAACGGAAATTACACAGTTTATATTAAAGCTCATTAATGGTATAGAAAACTCTGATAACAAAAATGCAGATGAAGCTATTATATCAGATATTGTTAAGTTTGTGGGCGAAAACTACAGCGACTATTCACTTACTTTAGAGAGTGTTGCAAAGGAGTTTAACATAGACCCCAAAAACTTGTCAAGAAAGTTCAAAAAATACAGTAACATGACATTCCATAAGTATTTGACAGAGCTTAAGATTGAAGAGGCGAAAAGGTTGCTTATAACAACCGATATGAGTATAGAACAAATTTATACAAAGGTTGGCTATGTAAGCCGTACCACCTTTATAAGAGCCTTTAACTCTGTTGAAATGGTAACACCGTCCGAATACAGGAAAAATGCAAGAGGATAAAGAGAGGAGCAAAATTTGTGAGGAAATACGAAAATCCTGAATTTCTACAGGAGAACAGACTACCCCAAAGAGCTTATTACATTCCCGAAAACGAGGGAGCATATATGAGCCTTAATGGTATTTGGGATTTTAGCTTTTATGAAAGAGATTTTGATGATACGCCTGCCAAAACAGGAAGCATAGATGTGCCCTCCTGTTGGCAATGCAGAGGCTATGAAAAGCCCTACTATACAAACGTAACATATCCTTTCCCGGTAAATCCTCCCTATGTACCCAACGAAAACCCTATGGGAGTATATAAAAGGGAGTTTACAATTGACGATGCAGATAAAAAATACTATATCGTATTTGAAGGTGTGTCCTCATGTCTTGAGCTTTATATAAATGATACATATGTAGGTTACTCCGAGGGTAGCAGACTTCAGGCAGAGTTTGATATTACACCTTTTGTTAAAAAAGGCGTAAATCAAATCACAGCCAAGGTAAGAAAGTGGTGCTCAGGAAGTTATTTAGAGGACCAGGACTGCTTCAGATATCATGGAATTTTCAGAGATGTTTATATTCTTAAAAGACCTGAAAATCATATTGTTGATGTAGATATAAGAACAGCTCAGAATACCGTTGTGGCAGAGTTTAAAGGAAGGGCAAAGTGTACCTTGTTTGACGCACAAAATAATCCTGTTGCAGATGTTGAAGCAGAAGACAAGGCGGAGCTTACAGTAGAAAATCCGGTTTTATGGAATGCAGAAAAGCCCTATCTGTACCGCTTGCAAATTGAGTCATCAGGGGAAGTTACAAACTTTGATGTGGGCTTTGTAACTTACGGAATTAATGATAGAGCAGCCTTTACAGTAAACGGCGTTGAGGTTAAGCTAAAGGGTATTAACCACCATGACACTCATCCCAAAAACGGCTATACAATGACGGATGAGGAAATACTTCTTGACCTTACGTTAATGAAGGACCTTAATATTAACTGTATAAGGACATCACATTATCCTCCTACACCAAAATTTCTTCAGTATTGCAGCCGTATGGGATTTTATGTGATGCTTGAAACAGATATAGAAATACACGGCTTTACTGCCCGCTATCCTGCAGGTGGTTATGATAGCTATGACTGTCTCAACAGCAATCCTGAATGGATAGGCAATAAGCCCGAGTGGAAAAATGCCTACATAGAAAGAATGGAGCGGGCATACGACAGAGATAAAAACAATCCTTGTATCTTCTCATGGTCAACAGGTAACGAGAGCGGACACTGTGACAATAACTACGAAATGATAAAATGGCTAAGAGCCAAGGACACAAGAAGAATAATACACTGCGAGGATGCTTCAAGAACAGCTTACGGCTGGGGACAGCAGGATACATCCTACTATAACAGACCTGACATACATTCAAGAATGTATGCAAGCTATCAGGATATGGAAGAATACGCACAAAATGATGAAATGTATCTTCCTTACTTCCAGTGCGAATACTCTCACGCAATGGGCAACGGTCCTGGTGATGTAAGAGATTATTGGGATGTAATTTACAAGTATCCAAAGCTCATTGGCGGGTGTATATGGGAATGGGCAGACCATACATTTGTAGAAAACGGAGTTCCAAAGTACGGCGGAGACTTTGGTGAGCTTACAAGTGACGAAAACTTTTGTATGGACGGTCTTGTATCTCACAACAGAGAATATAAGGCAGGAACCTTGTGTACCAAGTATGCATATCAGAATGTTCGATTTGAATATGCAGAGGGAATTTTAAAAATCACAAACCTTTTTGATTTTACAAACCTTAACGAGTATTTTGTTGATGTTTATATAAATGCAGACGGCGAAATAATCAAAAAGGAAAGGCTTTGTCTTGACATAAACCCAAAGGATACCAAGGAAATTAAAATTGATATTCCAAATAGTTGCACTCTTGGTGCATATCTTGTTTGTAGGCTGATTGACAAAATGGAAAAGGAAATCGGTCTTGCAGAATTTGAGCTTCTGTCTCCTGATATTAACGAAGAAAAAGCATTTGATAAAGTTTCAATCAGCGAAAACGAAAAGCTGTTCGTTGTAAATGGCGGAGATACCACCTTTGAAATATCAAAGCACTTAGGTAATATTTTAAGCATTAAAAAAGGCGGCAGGGAGCAGCTTACATCCCCTGTATCCCTTACAGCCTGGAGAGCGCCTACAGATAATGAACGTACAGTATGGCAAAAGTGGGGACATAGTAATGTCTGGGAGGGAGAAAATCTTGACAGGATTTTTGACCAGATGACAGAAATTTCCTCAAAGGAAAATAAAATTATTACAAAAGGCTTTCTTTCAGGCGTGGGTCGTATGCCATTCCTTGAGTACACTATAGAGTACAGCTTCTATAACGATGGAGCTGCGAAAATTGCTCTTAAGGGTAAGGTGCGCGAAAATTGTATGTGGCTTCCAAGACTTGGATTTGAGTTTAAGCTTCCGTTAAGCTTCAAAAAATTCAGATACTACGGAAGAGGCCCGGTGGAAAACTACTGTGACATGATGCTCCACACAACTACTGACTGGTTTGACAGTGATGCAGACAAGGAATTTGTAAACTATTCAATGCCGCAGGAGCACGGAAACCACTCAAATTGCAGAAAGCTTGAAATGGTGGATGGACTTTCCTTTACAGCTGCTAAAAAGTTTGAGATAAACGTTTCACGCTATGATAGCGCCGCTATTACAAAAGCGAAGCATACGGACGAGCTTTTTGAAAACGGATGTACTAATATACGAATAGACTACAAGAATTCAGGAATAGGCTCCAATTCGTGCGGCCCTGTACTTCTTGAAAAATACAGGCTGGAAGAAAAGGACATTAACTTTGAATTTTATTTGTGGTAAATAGGAGGACAAAATGGTTAAAGTAGAAATTGATGCAAGCAAGGTCGTTGGTAAAATAAAGCCAATGCACGCCGTAAACAACGGACCGCTTATAGGAAAGAAAACTCAGAAGATGGATAATTTTAAGGCATTTAAGGAAGCACGTATTCCATTTTCAAGAAACCATGATGCATCTTTATATGCAGGATATGGCGGAGAGCATGTTGTTGATGTGCACGCAATTTTTCCTGATTTTGATGCAGACCCATACAATCCCGAGTCATATGACTTTGTTCTGTCAGATATATATCACAAAAATATTCTTGATGCGGGAACACAAGTTTTTTACAGACTCGGCTCTAAAATAGAACATTGTATAAAGAAGTACGGAACGCTGGTTCCAAAGGATTTTCAAAAGTGGGCAGTTGTATGTGAGCATATAATCCGCCACTATAATGAAGGCTGGGCAGACGGATATAATTGGAATATCAAGTACTGGGAAATCTGGAACGAGCCAAATCTTGATGCAGATGATGCTGCAAACAAGAGAAACTGGAGCGGAACAGGTCAGCAGTTTTATGAGTTTTATGATGTTACATCAAGATATCTCAAAAAGTGCTTCCCTGATTTGAAAATAGGCGGCATCGGCTCCGCACTAACAGGAACTACATACGGATGGCTCGATGAATTTTTTGCATATCTTACACGAGGCCAGGAGCCTGCGCCAATGGACTTCTTCTCATGGCATATTTACCTTGTTGAGCCAAGTCAGATGACAGAACACTCACTCAAAATGCGTGGACTTCTTGATAAGTATGGATATACCGACACAGAAAGCATTTTGGACGAGTGGAACTATGTAGAAAGCTGGGGAGACGGCTTTACAGACAGTATAAAAACCATCATAGGACCAAAAGGTGCTGCTTGTACAACAGCAACCATGTGCGAAGCACAAAACGGTAATCTTGACATGCTCATGTACTATGATGTAAGACCAAGCGTTTATAACGGTTTGTTTGACTTCTATACCCTTGAAAAGCTTCCGGGATACTATTCCTTCTACACCTTTGCATCGCTTTATGAAAAACAGCAGCAGGTATCAGCGAAGAGTGATGATGATATGGTGTATACACTCGCTGCAACTCAAGGGGATACAACAAGTGCAATAGTTTGCTATTATACAAACCAAAGAGGCACAGAGGATAAGACAGTTTCTATAGACTATAAAAATTTGTCGGATAAGAAGCTTTACTATATCCTTGTAGACGAAAATCATTTGTTTACAGAAATTTTCCCTGAAAACAATTCTGTTACCCTTAAACCAAACAGCGTATTGTTTATTACACAGGATGATATGAAAGAATATCTGGAAAATAACAAACCCGAAGAGACCATTGCGGTTGATAAAAATGTATTAGAAAATATTTAAAATAGAAAGGAAAATTATTATGAAAACAGTAAAAGAAAAACAAATTTTGGTAGGAGCAGACTTTGCAGGATTTCCGCTTAAGGAAGCAGTTTGCGAGCATTTGAGAGAAAAGGGCTGGACAATAACAGATGTAGGTGTTCAAAAGGATTCTGACCCTGATAACACAGATTTAATGTTCCACAGAGTAGGACTAAGAGCCGGAGCAATGATTTCAGAGGGCGAGTTTGAAAGAGCACTCCTTTTCTGCGGAACAGGTATGGGTATTCATATTGCAGCAAGCAAGTGCCCTCATGTTCATGCAGGTGTTGTTGAAAGCGTTCCTGCTGCACTTCGTGCAATCACAGGTAACGGAGTAAATGTTCTTGCTATGGGTGCATTTTATGTTGCCCCTGCAATGGCTTGTGATATCGTTGATGCATATCTTAATGCAGACCTTGGTACAGGCTACGAGTGGTGGAAAAACTTTTATGAATTCCACAAGCTTGCAATTGATGAACTTGAAGCGTTTGATTACGAAGAGTACAAGAAGAACGGATTTAAGGTTAATAAGCTTGGTGATTTCCCACTTAAGCTCGAAAAGAAACCTGAATAATTTGCGCTTATAACAATTGGAGGATGTTATATGAAAAAGATAATAGCTAAAGCTTTTGCGCTTGTTATGGCAATGTTTTTATTAACAAACTCAGCTTTTGCAGCAGACAATATTCTTATATATGGTAATGTAAGTGGAATGGCAAAGGACATTACAATTGTTGCACTTGATAAAAACGCTGATATTAACAATGTAAAGAATACAGATATCAGGTATATTAATCAGACACCTGTTACAGAGGACGGATTTTTCAAACTTGCTCTACCTTTGATTGGCGGAGATGATATAATTGTCCGTACAAATGCAGGACTATCCGTTTATGACGGAGTGGAAAAAGATGCAGTTTATGTTTCAGCTGCAAACGGCAACGACAGCAACAACGGTGCTACCGCTCAGACAGCATATAAGACTTTGGAAATGGCGTACACGCAGCTTTTCCACGCAGATAAAATTATTCTTGTGGATGATATAGACTATGTAGAGCTGCCGGAGCACGAAGGCGAGGTTATAATAAAGGGTAATACACCAAGCGTAAAGCTTAACTTGCCAAGTGATATAAGCCTCAAAGGTGCACTCACTATTGATAATCTTACATTAAATGGTGCTTCTACAATTTTTGCAAACGGTCATCATTTAAAGATAACTGAAACTGTAGATTCAACAGGTACAATTTCATCAGGACGTCTTACTGTTTATGGCGGAACATATAATGCCCGCACAGATGCAGATGTCCGCCTTACACTTCTTGGTGGAAAATATTCAGCCGTATATGGCGGAGGTAACAATTACTCAGTTTACGGAGATGTATACATTGTATTTGGCGGAAACGCAAATGCAGGCATGGGAATAAACGATAAGGATTCAAGCACTTACGCCAATTGTATGATATACGGCGGAGGTAACAATTCAAGTATACAGGGAACTGCTAATATAACGTTAGAGGGAAATGCAGTAGCCAGCTACCTGGTAGGAACAGGTCCTAACAATTCTTCTGCAAAGGAAACAAACATTGTAATCAATGGCGGTAAGGTTATGAATGTATACGGAGGCTCCAGATCTACCACATTAGAAAATTGTAATACTAACATTACAATGAACGGTGGTGTTGTAGAGTCATTGTTTGGCGGCAGCGAGAAATTTTCTATGACAGGTAATACATATATTACCGTTAACGGCGGAGAAGTTTTACGAAGAATATATAGTGGTTGTTACAATGATACTAACATTATAGGGTCATGGGAAAGTTCTCATTATGTAACCGGTACTACAACATTGGCTATAGGACCAAATGCTGAGCTTATTACTAAAAACGGACTTGCATCTACTAACAAAACCGACCTTGGTATAAGTGCAGGCAGCCGCGGTAAGTCAAATTATGCGGAAGAAGTAAATACCATTATATATCTTGATGATAGCTATAATGCTGTAAAAGGATATGTAGGTGACGCATACGGGGACAACCATCAGGACTATGAGGTAAGGGCAACAGCAGGCGGTAAGGTATTTGGCACAACAACAGGCGGAACAGTTAAGATTGTACCAAATGTTGGATATACAGCCACAGCCGGCGGCGTAAAATATGAAAAAGAAGCAAATGCTTCATTTACAACAAGTCCATTTACTGTAACCTTTGAAGCAAAACCTTATAACATAAATTCATTAACTGCTACTAAAGGACTTTCTTCTATTTCTGCAAAAGTTAATATAATGGGCTCTACAAAGGAAACAGAGCCAATGCTGTGGGTAGGCATATATGACGGAGATGATAGGAGACTTCTTTGCTGTCAAGCACAGAATGCAACAGAAATTTCTGAAAAAACCTTTGATTTCAACTTTGAATTTGAAGAAGGAAAGAAGTATATTATAGAAGCATATATGTGGAATGGTACATTCAAGCCATTAACAACAAGCTATATTTTAGAGTTAAAATAAAAAAAGACATATTTTATTCGTTTTAGTTAGGAGAGTATATTAAAAATGGAAATCAGAAATGCAGCAAATCCAAAGGACGTAAAACATTATACAACTGACAGACTTCGTGAGGAGTTTCATATTTCAAAGCTCTTTACAAAGGATAATATCAGAATGGTTTACAGCCATATCGACAGAATTATCACAGCAGGTCTTATGCCTGTGGATAAAGAATTAAAGCTTGAGGGCGGAAAAGAGCTTGCAAGTGATTATTTCCTTGAAAGACGTGAAATGGGATGTATCAATATAGGCGGCAAGGGTATTATAACCGTTGATGGAACAGAATACGAAATGAATCCCCGTGACGGCATTTATATAGGTATGGGGAATAAAGAAATCAGCTTCAAAAGCTTAGATGCAGAAAATCCTGCAAAATTCTATGTATCATCATGTCCTGCACACGCTACATACCCAATCGTTAAGATTGATATCACAAAGGCAAAGAAAGTGCCTTGCGGAAGCGTAGAAGAGTGTAACAAGAGAGTTATTAATCAGTACATTCATCCTGAAGTAATTAAGTCATGTCAGCTTGCAATGGGTCTTACTCAGCTTGAAGCCGGTTCAAACTGGAATACAATGCCTTCTCATACTCATGACAGAAGAATGGAAGTTTATATGTATCTTGATATGGGCGAAGACGATGCAGTTTTTCATATGATGGGTGAGCCTAATGAAACTCGCCATATTATCATGCACAATGAAGAAGCAGTTATTTCACCAAGCTGGTCAATTCACTCAGGCGTAGGTACAAAAGCATATTCATTCATATGGGCAATGTGCGGTGAAAATCAGGAATTTACCGATATGGATTTTATTGAAACGAGGGATTTAAGATAATGAAATCTATGGAACAAAAACTTGAAGAATACGGAGTAGTACCTGTTGTTGTACTAAAAGATACAAAGGATGCCATTCCTCTTGCAGATGCTTTAATTGAGGGAGGACTTCCCTGTGCAGAGGTAACCTTTAGAACAGATGCTGCAGAGGAATCTATCAGGCTTATTAGTGAAAAATACCCTGAGATGTTGGTTGGTGCAGGAACAGTCCTTACTATCGAACAGGTGGACAGGGCAGTTAATGCCGGTGCAAAATTTATTGTATCTCCAGGCTTTGATGCAGAAATTGTAGATTATTGCCTCCAGAAAAACATCCCTGTTTTCCCAGGCTGCATAACTCCGTCAGAAGTTGCACAGGCAGTAAAAAGAGGACTTAAGGTAATCAAATTCTTCCCGGCTGAGCAGTCAGGCGGCGTGGCAATGATTAAAGCAATGGGCGCACCATATACTATGGTTAAGTTTATGCCCACAGGTGGTATAAGTGCAAAGAACCTGGCAGAATATCTTTCATGCAGTAATATTGTATGCTGCGGAGGTAGCTGGATGGTAAAGGGTGACATGATTTCAGATGGTAAGTTTGATGAAATAACAGCGCTCACAAAGGAAGCAGTGCAGCTTGTAAAAAGCATTCGTGCTTAGGGAGGTAAAATAGATGAACTTAAATCTAAAATCAAAAGAAAATTGTAAGTTTGATGCTGTATCACTTGGCGAGGTAATGCTAAGACTTGATCCCGGTGAGGGCAGAATAAGAACAGCAAGACAGTTTCGTGCATGGGAAGGCGGCGGAGAATACAATGTTATCCGTGGCTTACATAAGTGCTTTAAGATGGATACTGCCGTAATCACTGCGTTTGCTGAAAATGAAGTTGGATATCTTATGCAGGACTTCATAGAACAAGGTGGTGTCGACACATCCCTTATCTATTGGGCAAAGACAGACGGAATAGGAAGAATTTGCAGAAACGGTCTTAATTTTACTGAACGTGGCTTTGGAATAAGAGGCGCAGTTGGTTGTTCAGACAGAGCAAACACAGCTATCTCAAAGGCAACTCCAAAGGATTTTGATTTTGAATATATATTTGGAACTTTAGGCGTTCGTTGGCTTCATACAGGTGGAATATATGCGGCACTTTCAGAACAGTCTTGTGAAACAGTATTAGAAGCTGTAAAGATTGCAAAGAAGTACGGAACAATCATATCCTATGATTTGAATTACAGACCATCAATGTGGAGTGCAATCGGCGGACTTGAAAAAGCACAGGAAGTAAATAAAGAAATTGCTAAATACGTTGACGTAATGATAGGTAATGAAGAGGACTTTACAGCTTGTCTCGGACTTCAGGTTGAGGGTAACGATGAAAATCTCAAGGAGCTTAACCTTGAAGGATACAAAAAAATGATTAACGAGGCTGCAAAGCAATATCCGAACTTTAAGGTTATTGCAACCACCTTAAGAGAGGTAAAGACCGCAACTGTTAACGACTGGAGTGCAATCTGCTGGGCAGATGGAGAGGTTTATAAGGCGAAGGATTATAAGGCGCTCGAAATTATGGATAGAGTTGGCGGAGGAGACTCCTTTGCTTCAGGTCTTATTTATGGACTTATGACAACACAAAATCCGGAGCTCGCTGTAAATTATGGTGCAGCACATGGAGCACTTGCTATGACCACACCCGGTGATACCACAATGGCAAATCTTAAAGAGGTTGAAGCGATTATGGGAGGGGCAGGAGCAAGAGTACAAAGATAAGGAGATTACATGTTATGTTTAATTTGAATGGTAAAATAGCGCTTGTAACAGGTGCATCATATGGAATAGGATTTGCAATTGCAAAGGGACTTGCGAATGCAGGCGCGAAAATTATATTTAACGATATAAATGAAGAATTCCTTAATAAAGGCCTGGAAAACTATAAGGCAGAGGGTATAGATGCTAAAGGCTATGTTTGTGATGTAACAGACGAAAATGCCGTAAATGAAATGATTGCCGATATTGAGAAAACAGTTGGCGTAATTGACATTCTTGTAAATAATGCAGGTATTATCAAGAGAATACCTATGCACGAAATGAGTGCAGATGAGTTCAGACAGGTTATTGATGTTGACCTTAATGCACCATTTATTGTGTCAAAGGCAGTTATTCCGTCAATGATTAAGAAAGGCCATGGCAAAATTATAAACATCTGTTCAATGATGTCTGAGCTTGGTCGTGAAACTGTTTCTGCATATGCTGCTGCAAAGGGTGGTCTTAAAATGCTTACAAAGAATATTTGTTCAGAATATGGTGAATTTAATATTCAATGTAATGGCATAGGCCCCGGCTACATAGCAACACCGCAAACTGCACCTCTCAGAGAAAAGCAGCCTGACGGCTCACGTCATCCGTTTGACCAGTTCATAATCGCAAAGACTCCTCAGGCAAGATGGGGAACACCGGAAGATTTGGTTGGTCCTGCAGTATTCCTTGCAAGTGATGCATCAAACTTCGTAAACGGTCACGTTCTTTATGTTGATGGCGGAATACTTGCATATATCGGCAAACAGCCGTAAAATGCTATGTCAGGAGTAAAGTTATGGAATATACTTTTGGACTGAGAGGGCATGATATTGCAGATAGTTTTGAACAGATGTGCAGCGTTGCCCGTGATAACAACATCAAAGAATTGCAATTTGCAATGGCCAAAACAATTAATGATATCGATTTTAATGATTTCGGATATAACGCAGACTTTTCTGCAAAAATTAAAAATCAACTCAATGAATATGGCTTAAGTGTAGATGTTTTAGGTTGTTATATAAATCCTGTAAATGCTGATAGAAAAGAATTAGATAAAGCTCTCAAATTATTTGGCGATTTTATACCTTACGCAAGAGATTTTAATGCAACTGTAATAGGCACTGAAACAGGTTCTAACGGAGATTTAAACAACACATGGTCAGAAGAAAATTATAGATTTTTCTTAGATAATTTTTGCCCGTTGGTACAAAAAGCAGAAGATTACGGTGTTACAATCGGTATAGAGCCTTTAAGGTTTTTTACAATATCATCACCAACTAAAATGAAACGTATGATTGATGATGTAAAATCTGAAAATCTTGGTGTTATATTAGATATATCAAATATGATTGAGATAGAAAATCGAAAGGACCAACACCTGATAATAGACCAATCATTCGATTTGTTTGCCGATAAAATCAAGGTTATACATTTGAAAGATTTCATGTTTGATAAAAACGGAAAGAAGATTACCCTGGTAGGGACAGGGGAATTGGATGTGAAATATTTATTTGAAAAGATAAAAAAGTATAATGTTTCATGTCAATTTATTCTTGATGAAACAAGGGTTGAGAATTATTCAGAAAGCCTGATAAGAATTGAAAATTTACTGTCTGAAAACAATTAAAATTTACCAATCAACTATAAGATTTATTGAGAAATAAAAAATACAGACCGCAAAACCTTCGCGGTCTGTATTTTTTATTATTTCTTAATAAAAAATGTATTTTTTTCGCACGCCTTTGCCTGTAGTTTATTAAGTGCTTCGCCAAATCTCTGGAAGTGTACAATTTCTCTCTGGCGGAGGAATTTTATAACTTCATTAACATCGGGGTCGTCAGAAAGTCTTAAAATGTTGTCATATACAGCGCGGGCTTTTTGCTCTGCTGCAAGGTCTTCATAAAGGTTTGTGAGAGGGTCGCCTGTTACAGCGATGCTTGCTGCCGTAAATGGTGTGCCTTGTGAATTTTGGGGAAATACAGAATTACCGTTGTCGGCATAGTATTCCCAGCTCTTCATTTCTGTCCACTCCTTTGGAGGAGCACCCTTTGTAAGCTGTGTAACCAAGGTGCCCACCATTTCTAAGTGGCCAAGCTCCTCAGTACCAATGTCAGTTAAAAGACCTTTAGAAACATCATCCGGCATCATGTATCTTTGTGTTAGATATCTAAGTGATGCGCCAAGCTCGCCGTGAGGGCCACCGTACTGTGTAACAATTATGTTTGCAAGTCTGGGGTTTGTATTTTTGATTTTTATTGGGTATTCAAGAAATTTTTTATAACTAAACATCAGCTATTTGCCTCCTTTTCCCATGGCCATGGCGACTCTAACCAATCGAAAGAATTTCTGTCCGCAGCAGAGAAAGCACAAAGTGGTCCGAAATTCTTTTCATAGTCAGCTTTGAGAGAATTATATTTTTTTACAAAGTCTTTAAAAAGCTCAAATGCTTTTTTGTCTGTTGGGTGTGTGTCAAGATACAATAGCATGTCATATGCTGCAAAATGATATTTTTGAAGCTCAAGCAAAAGATTTTGTTTTTCCATTATTTTGACACGCCTCCCTTACATACTTTTCCATATTCGTCTATTGTAAGGTCAAGTTCGGGGAAAATAGTACCTTGCACTAATGCCTTTGAAACGTTATAAATATCGTCAAGAATTTGTACGGGTACGTATGCGTAGCCTACGCAGCCGCAGCAACTTGTTGAAACAACATTTCCTGTATTGTTTTCCATATAAACATCTCCTTTATCAAAGTGATAACTTTAAGTTATCTGATATAATATATGAAATTTCGACATAATGTGTTCCTGAAATTGCTAAAATAGTAGTGACAAATTAAGATGAGTGTGATATAATAAGCTTGGAATATATATTTGGAGGGATTTTTATGAAAACAAGAACAGGGAAGATTATTATTACATCAATGCTTGCAGCCCTTGTATGTGT
>JAZRHH010000037.1:0-24854 GCA_045644665.1 Clostridia bacterium | reverse complement strand
TTTAGGAGGTGTAGTAAATGGCTGTACCTAAGGGTAAAGTTTCAAAAGCAAGACGTGATAAGAGACGCGCTAACTGGAAGCTTGAAGTTCCCGGAATGGTTGAGTGTCCAAAGTGTCACGAATTTAAAATGCCTCACAGAGTATGTAAGGCTTGCGGCTACTACAACGGTAAGGAAGTTATCAAGGTAGACGAGGCTGCAAATTAATTTAAATAAAAAGGCTGTTGCATTAGCAACAGCCTTTTTTTATGATATAGGAATGTTTAAAAATGCACAGATCGTTCAATGGCATATCCATTGAACTACGAATTCGACGAACCACTCGGCGTATAAGCATACGCCGTCGGGCAGGGTATTATGTGACCTTTTGTCACATAATACTTCGTTTTATCCGTTCTGCACTATTTTTAATTCATTCCTTTTAGATTATGCTTTAATTTTTGAAAGTCCAGGTTTGCCTCACTAAAATTACTTTGCTTTTAAATTTACTCGAAGCAATTCTTATAAATCACAATTTATAAAAAAATGGGGTTAGACCCCATTTTTTCAGTTATTTTCATTTTCCAGGAAGTATGTTGCCTCCATATCTGCCGTAGACAGCGCAAATGCAAGGGGGAACATCTCAAATGCCTTTCCAACATTTCTTACATCTTCGCCGCCGGAAAATCCCATATGATATCTTATCGCAAATGCTTCCTCTCGGGTAAGCTGCATATAAGGACTTATCATATACACAGACTTCTCTCCATGTCCATAGGGAAGTGTATCGTCAAATTCAAATGTATCCACGCTAATCCACTTTCCTGTTTCGTCCTTGACGTTACGCTTGCCTTTTTTGTAGCACTTTATTTTGCATACATCGTGGAGAAGAGATACTATTGCAATTGTCTCGGAGGAAACTTCAAGACCGTAAAGCTCTTTTACTCTTGGTCTTTCCATGTAGTCCTTAAGACATTCGTATACGTTTATACTGTGCTCACAAAGCCCACCCTCGTATGCACCATGAAACCTTGTACTTGCAGGAGCTGTAAAAAAGTCGCTCTTGGGACTTTGCAAAAATTCAAGCATTTTGTCTGCTCCGGGGCGTGTAATTTCTCTGTTATAGATTTCTATGAATTTTTCTTTTATACTCATTTAAATCCACCTCGTGTTTAAAAAAAGGCTGTAACAATACTATGTCACAGCCCTATATTTCAATTATAATGCAGCCTTTGCCTTGTTAACAAGTTCTGTAAATGCTGCAGGATCAGCGATTGCAATCTCAGAAAGCATCTTTCTGTTCATTTCAATGCCTGCCTTTTTGATACCGTTCATGAATGTTGAGTAGTTCATACCATTCATCTTTGCAGCTGCGCTGATACGAGCGATCCAAAGTCTTCTGAAATCGCGCTTTCTGCGCTTTCTGCCGATGTATGCATTCTGCATTGAACGCATTACAGCTTGGTTAGCTGTTCTGTACTGCTTGCTTTCAGCACCTCTGAAACCCTTTGCAAGCTTTAAAATCTTTTTATGTTTTTTGCGTGTATTTAAAGCACCTTTAACTCTTGCCATGTGAATTTACCTCTCTTTCAAATTTGTGTCCTCTCAAAAAAACACCGGATATTTTTAATTACTTATAAGGGATGAGCTTCTTGATTACAGCTGCGTTTGCTGCTGAGCAGTACGCTTGCTTTCTGAGCTGTCTCTTTCTCTTAGTTGACTTCTTGTTAAGAATGTGTCTTCTGAATGACTTGTTCATCTTTACCTTGCCATTCTTTGTAAGAGAAAATCTTTTTGCTGCACCTCTGTGTGTTTTTATTTTCGGCATAGTTTTTCACTCCTTAAAAATTTTATTAAACCGATACCTCGGTAACCTACAAGCTATCCGCCGCAGTATTATGCCTTTGGCATAAGGAACATTGTCATGTTTCTGCCCTCAAGCTTTGGTGCACGGTCAACATTTCCGTACTCACCTGCTTGCTCAGCAAAACGGTTAAGCAAAGTCTCGCCAATCTCTGAATGTGTAACCTCACGGCCTCTGAAACGTACCGTAACTTTTACTTTATCACCGTTTTTGAGAAAACGTATTGCGTGATTACATTTCGTGTTAAAATCATTTGTGTCTATTGATGGAGAAAGCTGAACCTCTTTGATATTAATAACCTTTTGGTTCTTTTTACTTTCCTTATCTTTTTTTGCAAGCTCGAACTTATACTTTCCATAGTCCATAATCTTACAAACCGGTGGCTCTGCCTGAGGCGCAATTTTTACAAGGTCAAGTCCCTTGCTGTCTGCAAGGTCTAAAGCCTCTGCCGCACTCATAACGCCAAGCTGACCTCCATCAGCTCCTACAACTCTGACTTCCTTATCACGAATTTCCTCGTTGATTTGCAAATCCTTACTAATAACAATTCCCTCCTGTCTGATTTTGCATAAGCACAAAAAAACGGATGCAAAAACATCCGTACACAAAACAAAAGAAAGCTTTTGTATTTACCGTAAAACTCTGGGTCGTACGGTGAGAACGGACGTTCTGCTTGTTTTTTAACAATGAAATTATATCAAATAAAAGCCTGTATGTCAAGGCTTTTTAAAACTTATAGCCTTTTTTGTCATATTACACAAATGAAGCGCTGCATTAGAGGAATAATTGCATATAAATTCTCTACATTTTAACCCATTATTAACTAAATGTTAGATTTTTTTAAATATTGCTGAAATTCCTTTACAAAGATATATAGTTTTGATATAATCTATCGTGAATAGGTTTAAGGAGAAATATATTTATGGCAAAAAAATTGTTTGCTGCATTCTTTATTATTATTTTTACATTTTTAGTGTATGCAGCAGTTGCAGGTGCAAGCGAGCCCTGCAGCAAAGAGTACTTTCTTGAAAAGGTTACTACCCTTAAGAAAAATCTTGATATAGAAGATAAAAATATTGAATTTGATAATTGGGACGCAAATAATACAGTATTAAAGCAAGATGCAGTACATATTATTTATAATCTGCTCAAAGAGTATGACAAGGGATTTGAAATAACAAATGAGCAGACAGACAAAATTTTGAGTACCTGCTACGATAACGGATATCTTAAAGATGAAAATAAAAAAGCATACGCTTCTTTCATAAAACATG
The DNA here is from genome assembly GCA_045644665.1 of Clostridia bacterium. Lineage (GTDB taxonomy): Bacteria > Bacillota > Clostridia > UBA1381 > UBA1381 > RGIG9115. The sequence continues at coordinate 21,738 of JAZRHH010000037.1, read as the reverse complement.
GAATAATAGGCGTAAGAGGGCTTACTTATCCAAACCGTATTTTGACAAAGGAAACTTGTGACCTTCTTATTAAAAGAGTACAAAATATGTTTAAGAAAAAGCTCCCCCTTACCGTTGGAGATAAGACAATTTCTATTGGCTCTCTTAAAGACGAGGTTTATGTTACCTTTGGCGAGCCATCGCGCATAGAGAAATCGGAATTTGGTTTTGAATGGTTTATTTATAATTATTTTTATACCGAATTTGTGGCAATTGGTATACGCGATGATGTTGTATGTGCGTATTTTACTAATGCTGCAGACTTTGAGGCAGACGTAAATGCAAAAAATATGAATGTCTTTACAGGTAATAACGGTACTGTAGAAGCTGTTTATTACAACGAAAGCCCTGTTACAGAGCCTGTAGACGGTGTTATGCAAAGCAAACTTTTAAATGACATTGTAAACGCTCACAGAGCGAAACATTCTCTTATGACTTTTACAACACCGGAAGTTGATGCAAAGCCTGTAATAACTCAAAAGACGGTTGTGGAAGAAGTTAAATCCAACGATTGTTTTTTTGCATATCGTAATATGTTAAAAGAAGATAATGGCAACGGCATATTATCCTTTAATTTCGGCGTTGGCTCGGTTATACGCCCTGTGGTTGAAGGGGATTTGTGGACTATAACAGCTATAGATTCCGGAAATATTATCACATCTTTTCCTAAAATCCGCACATCAAAAGAAGATAATGAGGAGAGTAAAAGCTATGGAGGCAAGCCGGCAATCAAAAAAATAGTGCCTGCTTCAGAGGGTATAAATATAATTCTTGATGGGCTATGCGCTGACAGAGTACTTGTAAAGGTGTACAACAGAGAAACAGAAGAACATGACGTGTTTGCATACATGACACTTACTTCGGAAACAATTTTAATACCCGAATATATACTTACAAAGGGAAATATGTATAATATTACGGTGGTCGCAAATGACGAGGAGAGTAACACATTTGAATATACCTACTCAGTTGCAGAAGAACCTCTTTGTATAATATCACCTTCACAAAATCTTGTAACATATGATGATGAGCTGGAAATAAAGGCATATTCATCTGCTTATAGAAATTTTAGAGTAGATGTGTACGACAATAACGACAAGGCTGTGCTTTCACACATGCTTTTGGGTGAAAGTGAAGCTGTGCTTGAAAGTCTTCCGGCGGGAACATACCATCTTTGCATCACAAGTGTGAGCCATGCCAGCGGCGAGGATATGAAAAGTCAGTTTGTAAGTGTACAAATCAAAAATCCTGTGCCTGTAATAAAGGAATTTGTTCTTGAACCCGGTGAAAAATATGATTATTATTACGGTGATGGAAAGAAATTTTTGTATTTCTATGATACAGAAACCGTAGCAGTTACGCAGGAAAAAATTGTGAAAGTACCTGTTTCTGATACCAAGAAGGAAACCAATTCCATAGAAGCGGAAATTGCACCTGTAAAATACGAAGAAAAAAAAGAAACTGTTACAGTTTATAAAACAAAAATCATTCAAAGAAAAGTGCCTGTTACAAAGCGATATAAGAAATTGAGAGATCTTATACCCAAGCGAGGTTATACCACAGGGGCACTTATGGAAAACAGGAGTGAGGGTTCATCGGATATAGGAAATGCTATCTGCACAATGGCTCTTTCATATCAGGGTGTTCCTTATCTGTGGGGAGGAACAACTCCCTCGGGATTTGACTGCTCGGGTCTTGTAAAGTATGTATGCAATTCACTGGGCATTAGAAATGTAGCAAGAACCAGTCAGCAGCAGTTTGAAGCAAGTGGTGTTTTTGTAGAAAGAGAGAACCTTATTCCCGGAGACCTTGTATTCTTCCAGAAAAACGGAAGTATACACCATGTAGGAATTTACATAGGTAACGACCGATTTGTTCATGCGCCTCGTACGGGTGATGTTGTTAAAATCTCAAGCCTTGGGGAGAACCTTTATAAAAGTGAATACGCCGGCGCAAAAAGAGTAGCATAAAATCGGAGAACAGGAGATTAATTATGAATTTAAAAGCAGGAGTAGGTAAGAAAAAAAGAAAGCGTAGCAGCATTATAATGTGGATTGTGGCTGTGCTTTGTGTAATTGCACTTGCCCTAATTGTTTATAATATTATAATGTCTAACTGGTGGTATGTCATAAGCTATATAATTGGAATTGTACTCGGTGTAAGCTATATACTTGTAACACTTAATGAGCTTTATTCTACATGGATTGCAACAGATGGCAAGGACTTGACTATGCGCTGCTGGGAAACCTGTTTTTTTCCTCATCAGACCTTGTCAAATATCAAATTTGCAGGGGAGCTTTTGCCGGCAAAAAATATAAGGCTTCGTATACCTATAGAGGAAATAAGCTCTTTGGTAATTGGAACAAAAAGCGTTATAAAGCGTACTGTGGAGGATGAGTCTTTTCTTGAGGCTGTTGCTCTTTATGAAAACTCCAGATATTCCTCTAATCACAGAGCTCTTGAGAGAATGGATATTCTTCATATAGGAACAAAGGATAATGACAGTGTATTTATGTCTGTTGACGATTTTGATGAAAAGGCTGTTATGAAAATTGTGCGTGTTCTGGAAAATGCAAACCCCGGTATTATGGTAAAGCTGAACGGGAAGAAGTACAGAGAGTATAAAAATTAGTTCAATATATTTATATGAGTTGTAAACATCCTATTGTTTACAAGGAGATTTTGCTATGATATACTTATAGTAAGCAAAATCTATTTGCTCTCTGTTAATATGTATGTTGCTCCCCCGCAGCATACGAAATATTGCCGAAGGGGTGCTGCATAATTTATGCATCACCTCTTTGTTTTTTACCTGATTTAAGAAAGGAAATTTTTTAATGAAGAAGAACTTTTATGCTGTAAAGTGCGGCAGAAAAACAGGTATATTTTCTACCTGGCAAGAATGCAGAGAACAAATTGACGGTTTCAGCGGTGCGGAGTTTAAGGGCTTTGCCACCTATGATGATGCTCTTTGCTATCTCGGCAGCGAAAAAAAAGAGGATTTACCTATGTGTGCGGCAGTTGCCTATACAGACGGCAGTTTTTTACTTTCCGAGGGTAAGTATTCTTTTGGCGTTGTGTTGTTTGTTGGCGATGAAAAGCTTGAATTTTCCAAAAGCTTTGAAAATGCTGATATGGCAACAATGAGAAATGTAGCAGGAGAAATATCAGGTGCAGCCTTTGCCATGGACTACTGTGTTAAAAATCATATAAAGTCTCTTGAAATCAGGTATGATTATGAGGGAGTAGAAAAGTGGTGCACAGGCGCATGGAAAACAAATAAAACAGGCACGGCTGAATATGCAAAGTATTATAATAGCATAAAAGACAAGCTCAGTGTGGTATTTACAAAGGTTAAAGGTCATTCGGGGGACAAGTTTAATGACGAGGCAGATGCTCTTGCAAAAGCCGCCCTTGGAATAAAATAGTGAGGCTGTGTCTATCGAAAGGACAAGATTATGGCTGAATTAAGGTATAACCCTTTACTTAACGACTGGATAATGATTGCGTCACACAGACAGGCAAGACCGCAAATGCCCAAGGACTACTGTCCTTTTTGCCCGTCATTTGGAAATGTTCCCGAGTACGATGTTTTAAAATATGATAACGACTTTCCTGCACTTTCACAAAACCCGCCGGAGATGGACGATGTTGCAACAGACTTTTTTAAGGTTCGTCCCTCATACGGGAAGTGCGAGGTAATACTCTACTCTCCTGAGCATACTACAACCTTGCCAAAGCTTCCAAAGGAGCATATTGTAAAGCTCGTTAGCTTGTGGCAGGAAAGATTTTCAGAACTTTCAAAGGACGAGAATATAAAATACATATTCATGTTTGAAAATAAAGGCGAGCCTGTTGGTGTTACAATGCCTCATCCTCATGGACAGATTTATGGTTACAGCCTGGTTCCAAAGAGAGTGGCAGAGGAGCTTTCAAACGGCAAAAAGCACTTTGAAGAAACAGGAAAATGCCTTATATGTGATATACTGGAAAATGAGGTTAAGGAAGACAAGCGTGTAATCTTAGAAAATGACAGCTTTGCAACCATTTTACCTTTCTTTTCAGACTACCCCTACGGCGTTTATATAATCGCAAAATCCCATGTACAGAATGTATGTGAGTTTGACGAAAAAATGAAGGATGATTTTGCAGATATTCTAAAGAAAACAACAGGTACTCTTGACAGCCTGTTTGACATGTCATTCCCTTATATGATGTGTCTTTATCAAAATCCTGTAAACGGCGAGGATATGTCTGACTATACTCATTTTCATGTAAAATTCTATCCGCCAATGCGCAGCGCGGATAAGATAAAATACAATGCGTCAAGCGAAACAGGCGCATGGGCAAGTTGCAACCCAACCTCTCCTGAAGAAAAGGCGGAGGAGCTAAGGGCTGCATATAAAAAGTTTATAGAAGCGCAGGGGGAATAAATATGGAAATTAACGAAATGAAAAAAATGTTTTTTGACATTTTCGGAGAAGGGGGAGAGCTTCGCACTTTTACAGCTCCGGGCCGTGTAAACCTTATTGGCGAGCACGTAGACTACTGCGGAGGACCTGTTCTTCCGGCGGCACTTACTATGAAAACTACAATTATCGCAAGAAAACGTGATGATAACAAGCTACGCCTTAAGGCAACCGACCTCGACATTTTGGTGGAGGCGGACCTTGATAAGTTAGAAGACTTTAAGGGTAAGCTTTCCTGGGGCGATTATCAGCTTGGTGTTGCACTTGAGCTTATAAAGGATGGCTGCGACCTGTGCGGTGCCGACCTTTTGTATGATGATACAGTGCCACATGGCGGCGGACTTTCTTCATCTGCTGCAATTGAGGTTTCAACAGCTCTTTGCTTCAAAACCTTTGCAGACGAAAAGGCAGGAAAAACACCTGAAATTAATATGATAGATCTGGCTCTTGTAAGCCAGAGAGCAGAGCATAACTTTGTTGGTGTAAACTGTGGAATTATGGACCAGTTTGCATCTGCAATGGGTAAAAAGGACCATGCAATTTATCTTAACTGCGGTACTTTAGAGTATGAACACGTACCCCTTGTGCTTAATGATTGTAAGATTGTTCTTACAAATACAAATGTAAAACATTCTCTTGGCAGTTCAAAGTATAACGAGAGAAGAAGCGAGTGTGAGGAAGGATTAAATGCGCTGAAAGGTGCAATGCCCGAAATTACACAGCTTGCAGATGTAACTCCCGAGCAGTTTGAGGAGCATAAGGCTCTTATAGAGGACGAAACTGTAAGACGCAGAATAAAGCATGTTGTTTATGAGTGCGACAGAGTAAAGAAAAGCGTAGCCGCAATGAAAGCAAACGACATTGAGGGCTTTGGAAAGCTTATGTACGCTTCCCACGACTCACTCCGTGATGATTATGAAGTAACCTGTCCGGAGCTTGACTTTTTAAGGGAAGAGGCAAGTAAAATAGATGGTGTTTTAGGCTCAAGAATGACAGGCGCAGGCTTTGGTGGCTGCACAGTAAGTATAATCCGTGAGGATGCTGTTGATACGTATGCCAAAACTGTGGGCGAGAGCTATAAAAATAAGTTTGGAATTGAAGCGTCTTTCTATGTAACGGAAATAGGAGACGGCGGACGAGAAATCTAAAAAAATAAGTTGCCATTTGGCAACTTATTTTTTTGATTTATAGTATTTTACTTCATATCCACCAATATCTAGATAATATATTCCGTCGTTAGAATTATAAAGATTGCCTTCCTTATCCACAAGCTCATAAATATTTAGTTTGCCGGCGTCAAGTCTTATTCTTTCATGTGTGTCCGACAGGTTGGCAACCACTATATATTTTTCTGTGTCTGTGTATCTTGCAAAGGCAAGGACATTTCCCAGTGTATATATAAATTCAAGCTCACCTATGGAGAAAGCCGGACTTGAATTTCTAAGGCGGATAAGCTCCTTTATTTTATCAAGATATAAATTGTTTTCTACCTTGTTCCAGTCAAATGTACGTCTGCATGAGGGGTCTGCAAAGCCCTCCATACCAATTTCGTCACCGTAGTAAATACATGGAACACCCGGAAGCAGCATCCCAATTCCCATAGCGCAAAGTGCTCTTTTTTCTGCAAGTTCTTTTACAGCACCATAGAGCTTTACACTTGCCTGTGCTTTTCGCGATAGCGGTTTATCTATTCCCGAAACTGCCATTAAAAGCCGCTCCGAGTCGTGACTTGAGAGCATATTAAGGCATGAATAAAAGCTTTCCCTTGGGTAGTTTTCCTTAAGACTCATAATAACCTCTGCTACGCCCTCGGCGTCCTTGTTACCAAGTACACCGTCTATTATAGCACTTTTTAAAGGATAGTTCATAACAGAGTCAAGCTCGTGACCTAAAAAGTACTCTCTTTGCTCCGAGTAGCTTACCTTGTTTGATGCATCCTCCCACACCTCGCCGATTATTACATTGTCTGCTCCTGCAGACTTTACGGCACGGCGTATCATTTTAACAAAAAATCCCGGAAGCTCGTCAACTACATCAAGCCTCCAACCTTTTGCACCAAGCTTAAGCCATTTTTTTAATATCATTTGAATGTAGCTTTGATATGATTTGCTGCTCTCTTCTGTGTGGGGAAGTGTGTCCATACCCCACCAGCACTCATAATCGTCCATTGTTTTGCCAAACCTGTACCAATCGTAATATGGGGAGTTCTCGCTTTGGTATGCGCCAAGGGAGTCATACTCGCCGTTTTTATTAAAATATTTTGAGTTGCTGCCTGTATGGTTAAATACGCCGTCAAGGATAATGCTTATCCCAAGCTTTTCTGCCTCTTTGCAAAGACTCTTAAAATCTTCTTCTGTGCCAAGTACAGAGTCGATTTTTTCATAATCCCCTGTATCATAGCGGTGGTTTGAAAAAGCCTCAAATATAGGGTTTAAATAAATTACGCCTATTCCCAAATCCTTTAGATAAGGAAGCTTTTCCTTAATACCCTTTAGGTTTCCGCCAAAAAAGTCGTTACAAAGGTATTTGCCGCCAAACTCTTCGGCGGTGCAATAAGGCTCCTCGCCCCAGGAACGCTTTATAATATCCCCTCTGCTTCCTGAAAAGCTGCCGTCAGGATTCCCGTTAAAGAATCTGTCCGGGAAAATCTGATATGCAACCTTTTCCTTAAACCATGCAGGAGTTTTATAACCCTTATCATAAACAGTTATCTGGTACTTAAGGGGAGGAAGCTCGGGATATTCTGCTCCCAAGCCTCCAAGACCTCTTTCGTTATTTCCGTAATATACAAGTCCCTCATCTGTTTTTATTTCAAACCAGTACCACAAAAGGCATGGACTTTCGGGCATATTAAGAGTGCAGCCGTATACAGATGAGTCCATGGCTGTAAACTGATATGTCATATCAGTTTCCCATACAGTTTTATCTGTTTTGCACATACATTTTATGCTGTGAGGTATGCCTCCGTCCTTTACAAGAAGCCGGAGCGTAACCTCTTTGCCGGTTTCTACAGCACCAAAAGGACTTCTGTAAAATTCAAGCTGTGAATTGTGCTCTACCTGCAAATTCCTCTATCCCCTTTATAGTTTATTTTGCCTTTATTGGTGTAAGCTTCCAGATTTTTTCGTTATATTCCTTAATTGTTCTGTCACTTGAGAAGAAGCCTGACATAGCTGTGTTCATTATGGCCTTTTCAAGCCACTTTTCTCTATCCTTATAAAGAGCAGAAAGCGCTTGATGTGTGTCCATATACGCTTCAAAATCACGAACTACCATGTAGTTATCAGCATATCCGTAATCTCCATACATAAGTGTCTGATAAAGATCGCGGAAAATCTGACTGTTTTGTGTATACGGGCAGTCTAAAATATCGTTTAGTACCTGTCTAAGCTCCGGATTATTAGCGTAAATTGTTTGTACCTCTGTGTTGTCGTTAAATCGTACTCTTGCTTCAACCTCGTCTGCTTCAAGACCGAAGATATAAATGTTATCCTCGCCTACCTGTTCAAGCATTTCAACATTAGCTCCGTCAAGAGTACCGATTGTTATTGCACCGTTGAGCATAAATTTCATGTTACCTGTGCCTGATGCTTCCTTGCCTGCTGTAGAAATCTGCTCGGAAATATCTGCTGCAACAATAAGCTTTTCTGCAACGGATACGCTGTAGTTTTCAAGGAATACAACCTTTATCTTTCCGCCAATTGACTCATCTGAGTTAATTACGTCTGCAACAGTATTAATAAGCTTTATAATAAGCTTTGCTCTTGCATAGCCGGGAGCTGCTTTTGCGGCAAATATATATGTCTTGGGATAATATTCAAGACCCGGATTTGCCTTTAGTCTGTTATACTCCGCCATAATGTGGAGTATGTTCATAAGCTGACGCTTATACTCGTGAAGTCGCTTACTTTGCACGTCAAAAATAGAGTTCGGGTCAACATCAATGTTGTTATGAACCTTTATATACTCGGCAAGTTTAATCTTGTTATTTTTCTTTATCTCGTCAAATTCCTTCTGGAATTTCTTATCCTTAGCAAATTCTGCAAGTTTTTTAAGCTCTGTAGAGTCCTTAAGCCACTTTTTGCCAATTGTGCGTGTGATAAGGTCCGCAAGGTCCTTGTTACAGTTGGAAATCCAGCGTCTAAATGTAATACCGTTTGTAATTGCGTGGAAACGATCTGTGTCTAGTCTATAGTAGTCTGCAAAAATATCATTTACAAGGATTTGTGTATGAAGCTTTGACACGCCGTTGACAGCAAAGCAGGTTGCAAGACACATATTTGCCATAAATACCTGATTGTCTGCAATTATTGCCATCCACTTATGTTTGCCCGGATCGTTTGGATAAACTGTCTGGAGATAGTCCATAAGACGTCTGTTCATTTCTTCTGTAATCATATGAATTCTTGGCAGGATTCGTCTGAACATATCAACAGGCCATTTTTCAAGGGCTTCGCTCATTACAGTGTGGTTTGTGTATGCAAAAACTTTTGTGACAATGCTCCATGCTTCATCCCAGCCAAGTCCCTCGTCATCCATGAGAATTCTCATAAGCTCAGGAATTGCAAGAGTTGGGTGTGTGTCGTTTATATGAAGAACTACCTTTTCAGGAAGCTTTGTAAAGTCGCGTCCGTTTCTTTCCTTAAACTCACGGAGTATCCACTGAAGTGTAGCAGATACAAGGAAATATTGCTGCTTAAGTCTTAGCTCTTTACCCTCTGTGTGATTATCCTCGGGATAAAGCACCTTTGAAATAACCTCTGCAAGCTGTCTTTCCTCAACGGCGCGTACATAGTTACCGCTGTTAAATTCCTTCATGTTCATGACGTCAGGAGATTTTGCACTCCAGAGTCTTAATTTGTTTACAATGTTTGAATCGTAACCAACAAGGGGTACGTCATATGGCATTGCAAGAATTGTATGGCTGTTTTCGTAGCGGAAAGAGAATTTTCCGTCATACCAGTCTGTATATACGTTGCCGCCAAACTTGACTTCAACGGTTTCCTCCGGTCTTGGAATTTCCCATACGTTTCCGTCCTCAAGCCATGGGTCAGGAAGCTCTGTCTGGTATCCGTCAACAATTTTTTGCTTGAAAAGACCGTATTCGTATCTTATTGTACAGCCGTATGCAGGGAGGTCAAGAGTAGTGAGTGAGTCGATAAAGCAAGCCGCAAGTCTGCCAAGACCACCGTTACCAAGTCCTGCATCGTTTTCAATTTCTTCTATGTCATCCATATTGTAGCCAATGTCTTCAAGGGCAGCCTTAAAGTCATCTGTCTGCATAAGGTTTAGTACGTTTGTGGAAAGAAGTCTTCCCATAAGAAACTCAAATGAAAGGTAATAAAGCTTTTTATTACCGTCTCTTTTAACGGTTTTGTGGGACTTTGACCACTTTTCCATAATTTTATCTCTTGCAGCAAGTGCACAGGCTGTATAAATCATCTTGGGAGTTGCCTCATCAAGTGTTTTACCAAAATGCCTTTCTATCTTACCTACAATTTCTTTTTTTACCTGTTCCTGTGATGGTGTTAGCTTTTTTGTTTCAGCCAAATTTTTCATTCCCTTCAAAATTTATATTTAGCCTATAAGCTCTCTGTACATGCTTATATATTTATCTGCGGATACGTCCCAGGAGTAATCGCTCTTCATACCTGCGAGCATAATTTTATGCCACTGAGGTTTTTTGTTGTAGTATATATCCATTGCATAGTATATGACATTTAACATATCGTTTGCGTCATAGTTTGCAAACGAAAATCCGTTGCCTTCTCCTGTGTATTCGTTATATGCGATAATTGTATCCTTTAGTCCCCCGGTTTCTCTGACAATTGGCACTGTGCCGTACTTAAGGCTTATGAGCTGGGAAAGTCCGCAAGGCTCAAACCTTGATGGCATCAAAAATGTGTCGCATGCCGCATAAACTTTATGTGACATTTCGTTTGAGAAGTATATGCACGCTGCAACGCTTCCAGGATGTTGCCATGCATAGTGACGGAAAAGGTTTTCGTATTGCTCGTCACCTGTTCCAAGTATACAAAGCTGTGCACCGCTTTCGATTAGTCTGTCCATTGCCTGTGCAACAAGGTCAAAGCCCTTTTGGTCCGTAAGTCTTGATACAATACCAATCAGCATACGGTCAGGGTTTACTTCAAGTCCAAGCTCTTCCTGGAGTGCAAGTTTGTTTTTTATCTTTTCCTTAAAAATATTGCGCATATTATAGTTAAACGGGATAAACTTATCCGTGCGGCTGTTCCAGTCCTCATAGGAAATTCCGTTTACAATTCCAACCAGGTCTTTCTCTCTTGCCCGCATTATGCCGTCAAGTCCCTCGCCGTATTCCGGGCCCATAATTTCCTTTGCATAGGTTTCGCTTACGGTTGAAATTTTGTTTGCATAAACAAGTCCGCCCTTTAAAAGATTTGCGTCCTTGTAGTATTCCAGTTTATCGTCTGTAAAATAGTAGTCGGAAATGCCCATTACGTCCTTGATTTCATCAATTCCCCAGCGTCCCTGGAAACGAAGATTATGAACTGTCATAACTGTTTTAATGCCTCTGTAAAATTCGTTATCATAAAAAGTGTCAAGAAGTACAGGGACTGCCGCTGTTTGCCAGTCGTTACAATGTATTATGTCAGGTCTGAAACCGATTGTTGGAAGCACGGACAAAACAGCTTTTGAGAAAAATATAAACTTTTCTGCGTCGAGATGTATATGGTCGTAGGGTTTATCTCCGTTAAAGTAAAACTCGTTATCAATAAAGTAGTATATAACTCCGTTATGATTAAGTTTAAAAACGCCGCAGTATTGTTTTCGCCATGCTATATCTATATAAATGTGTCCTATATATTCAAGACCTTTTTTAAAATGCTCCGGCATACATCTGTAAAGGGGCAGAATAACCCGTGTATCCACGTCTTTTTCACAAAGCACCTTTGGAAGCGAGCCTGCAACGTCACCAAGACCGCCTGTTTTTATAAAAGGAGCAGCTTCTGATGTAGCAAATAAAACCTTCATAAAAGTCCCTCTCTTTCATTAATCTTAACAGTATATTTTATATACTAAAATATTATACCATAGAATTACTTATAAGTAAATAGAACAATTTGACAAAAAAGGGGTGTTGACTGTGCAACACCCCCTACATTTTATTATTCTGCGTCTTCTTCTACGAGTTCAGCAATTGCCTCGGCCTTTTCTTCCTCTGTTGCTTCTGTTGAATAAACAGGAGCGTCAGGGTCTTTTTCTTCTTTTTCCGGCATTGGAACAGCTTCCTCAACAGGTCTGAGCGCCTCTAAAAGTGCTCTTATGCTAAGGCTGATTTTCTTTGTTTCCCAGTTGATGTCTGTGATTTGTGCATCAACAACCTGACCGATTTGAAGAACATCTTCCGGCTTCTCAATTCTGTTTTCAGCAATTTGTGAAACGTGAATAAGGCCGTCAACTGATGGCATAAGCTCTGCAAATGCACCAAAGCTTAACATTCTTACTATCTTAACAGATACGATATCACCTATATTGTATTTGCTCTTTGCAATTTCCCAAGGGTTGTCCTCAGTTTTTTTGTAGCCAAGAGAAATCTTTTTGTTTTCTGCTTTAAGGTCCTTGATATATACCTCAACAACGTCACCAACAGCAACAACCTCTGATGGATGCTTAATTCTGCTCCATGAAAGTTCGCTGATGTGAACGAGACCGTCTACGCCGCCAAGGTCAACAAATGCACCAAAGCTTGTAAGTGACTTAACTGTACCTGAATATGTCTTGCCTACCTCTGCACTGCTCCAGAAAGCTTCTTCCTTTTCCTTTCTTGCAGCGTCAAGAAGTACTCTTACTGAACCTACAACACGTTTTCTTCTGTCGTCAACCTCTGTAAGCTTAAGCTGTACTTCTGTGCCAACGAGTGTTTGAAGGTCTTGTACAAATCTTTCGGAGGCTTGTCTTGCAGGAATAAAAACCTGTGTATCAAGCGCATGTGCAATTACGCCGCCTTTAACAGCTTTGATAATTTTTGCGTCCAATACATCTCCATTTTCATAAGCTTCCTTAATCTTATTCCAGCTTTCCTGCTGTACTATCTTCTTGCGTGAAAGAACAACCTTTCCCTCACCGTCATTTACACCGATAACATATACTTTGATATCATCACCGGGCTTAACCAGATCTGAAGTTTTTGCAGTTGGGTCATCTGTAAGTTGGTCAAGTGACAACTGACCGTTGTACTTGAAACCGCCAAGGTCAACAATAACTTCATTGTTTCTTACTTCAACAACAACACCCTCAACAATATCACCGTTGTTAAGTGTTCTGCTTCCGTATTGTTCAAACAGCTCTGCAAAATTTTCTTCCATTTTCTGATTTTCTTCCATAGCTCTAACTACCTCCTCGATAATACATCCGGGCGTCGACGCTCCCGCTGTAATACCAATCTTTCTATTTTTATTTATCTTTTGAGGGATATCCTCATGTGTTTGTATGTGAAAGGTCATAGGGCAAAGGTTTTTTGAAATTTCAAATAGTTTTGCTGTGTTTGAACTTTCCATACCGCCGACCACAAGCATAACGTCACTTTCAGCAGCGAGCTGAGCTGCCTCCTCCTGACGTTTAGTTGTTGCATTGCATATTGTATCAAAAAATTGCACATCTTTGCAAGTTTTTTTAATAAAATGGACGATTTGTACAAATTTTTTTTTATTTATTGTCGTTTGTGCAACAACACAGCAAGGGTTATTTGCATATTCTGCTGGAATGTCTTTTTCTGTGTCGTAAAGCACAAATGCCTCGTTATTGCACCATCCGTTAATGCCTATTACTTCCGGGTGAGTTTCATCACCCACAATTATAATCTTCTCGCCCTTTTGGTAGTGCTCCCATACAATTTTGTGTATCTTCTCAACGAATGGACAGGTAAGGTCTGTATAAGGCTTGTTTAGGGTTTCAAGTTCGTTATATACAGCTTTTGGTACACCGTGAGTTCTTATTATAACCCGTGTATTTTCGGGCACATCACTTATCCTGTCGTATGAGTAAACTCCCTTGCTCTCCAGGTCCTCTACAACCTGCTCATTATGAATGAGCTTACCTAAAGTGCATATTTTATCTCCCTTTTCAACTGCAGCGTATACCTCGTCAACGGCGCGCTTTACACCGTAACAAAAGCCGGCTGTTTTTGCAAGCTTTACCACTTAAATTTCCTCCGTTTATTCCTTGGTTGGAGTTTTTGTTTCTGAAGGCTCGGAGCTGATGCTCTCTTTTTCAGGTGCTTTTGTGGATTCCGGTTTCTTTGTTGGAGCCGGTGTGGCTATTTCCGGTTCATAAGGCTTTTCTGTTTTCTGTGATACCGTAGCTTTTTCTGTCTTTTTAGGGTTAGCAGTTGCCTTGTCAGGCTTTGCGGTTACGCTGTCAGGCTGGACAGTTGCCTTGTTAGTCTTTGCTGTGGACTTGGGTTTTGAAGTTGGATTATTATTTGTCGAAGACGGTTTTTCACCCGGTGTTCTCTCCGTTGTTATGTTCTGGGCAGAGTATCCGAACTCTGTTTGGATTAAAGTGCGGGTCTCTTCTATGTTGCATATCCAGTATGATCCGCCATCAATTGTTTGTGATGTGCCCGGAAGAGAGAATGTTTTGAGGTTGTCCGCATCAAAATCTGTAAGGTATTTTGAGTATTTTATAACATCCTTAACTGTAAGGTTTGTTTTGATAGAGCCGGAAAGCTGTTTGAATATTGCAGGCAGCTTAAGTATTAATGTGGAGTTGAGTTTCTGGTCAACAAGTTCACGGAAGAAACGTTGTTGCATTTCTATTCTTTCAATATCTCCCTGTGTATAGCCGTGTCTGACACCGTTTTTGAGATTTCCTTTTCTGTAACGAAGCAGATGTACAACCTGCTCACCGTTTAACTCCTGAAGTCCCGGTTTGAGGTTAATGTGAAGGTCTTGTACAGGGTCGTCATAAACCATTCCCACGCCGTCATTATAAAGGTCGGGAATTTCAAAAGTTACCGGACCAAGAAGATCCATGCACTCTGCAACTGCGTCAAAAGGAAGCTCTATATAGTAGTTAATTGGTATGCCGGTAAGTCTTGTAACAGCCTCAACAGTGCCCTGTGCACCCATTATACCTCCGGAAGCAGAATTTATTGCGTGAGCGGCATTTATCTTTTGATACTTTGCTCCGATACGCATTCTTGTATCACGGGGGATGGATAAAAGCTTGGCTGTCTTTGAAACTGTGTCATAGGAGCCTACCATAACACAGTCTGTACGAAGTCCGCCCTCGTCCACACCCATTAGTAGTATATTTATTTTGCCGCCGGAAATATCAACTGTTGCAATTTCCTCAGGAAGCAGACCTTCTTCTCCTGTATCCCAAAAGCCGAAGCCCAGGGCGCCAAGAAGACCTATAAGCAAGACTGCCAGGGAAATGCCCAGCACTTGAAAATATCTTTTAATGTTTATTTTAGCTTTCACGGCTATTCCTCCAAAAATCAGTATATATTACAAAAATTATATCTTTTTCAAATATATCACAATATGTAGATTTATTATATCACTTATATAATATATAGTCAACCCTATCTGACACAGTTTTAATAATTTGTACATATTTTTAAATAAAATACGGGATTATATAATTAAAGGAGTGTGCTGTAAAATGAATAACAGAGTTGGCAAAAGAACAGTTTTCTTTGAAAATCCCCCTTATATAAAGGAAACAGCTTCAATTGTGGGAGTAAAGGAGGGAGAAGGACCACTTTCAGAAAGCTTTGACGAGATTTTAAAGGATGATACCTTCGGAGCAGAAACGTGGGAGGCATCGGAAAGCAAGATACAACATCAGCTTATGGCTGTGGCCCTTAGCAAAGCAAAAATGAAGCCGGAGGATATAGATTTTGTACTGGCAGGTGACCTTATGAACCAATGCGTGGCAACTCACTACGGAATAAGGGATTATGGTATTCCTTTTATAGGAATGTATGGAGCCTGTTCTACCATGACAGAGAGTATCAGTGTTGCGTCAATGCTTGTAGCCGGCGGCTTTGCAAAAAATGCGGCTGCTATGACCTCAAGCCATTTTTGCTCGGCAGAAAAACAATTCCGCTATCCACTTGAGTACGGTGGTCAGCGTGCTCCGGCTGCCCAGTGGACAGTAACAGGCGGTGGCTGCGCCATAATTACAAGTGAGCCGTCAGAGCTTAAAATAACACATGTTACAATAGGAAAAATTGTGGACCTGGGAATAACAGATATAAGTAATATGGGAAGCGCCATGGCACCTGCTGCAATTGATACTCTGGAAACACTTTTTGAGGATACGGGTACAAGTCCAAGGGATTATGATGGAATTTTTACAGGCGACCTTGGAGTTGTGGGAAGTGAAATTCTTGTAGAAAAGCTTGGTGAGGTAGGCTATGATATTGAGAGTGTTCATAACGACTGCGGAAAAATGATTTTTGATATAGATAGCCAGGACGTTCATAGCGGCGGTAGCGGATGTGGCTGTATGGGTAGTGTGCTGTGCGGACATATTTTAAAGGAAATGCAAAAGGGGAAATATAATAAAATAATAGCAATGGCAACAGGTGCACTTATGAATCCAACAGTTGTTTTGCAGGGTGAGAGTATACCGGGGATTGCACATGCCATAGTAATTGAAAGGAGCATATGATGGATTATCTGAAAGCATTTATTGTGGGAGGGCTTATTTGTGTAATAGGTCAAATCCTGATTGACAAAACAAAACTTACCCCTGCCCGAATCCTCGTAACCTTTGTAATGGCAGGGGCATTCCTACAGCTTTTTGGCTGGTATGAAAAACTTGTGGATTTTGCAGGCTGCGGTGCAACAGTTCCGCTTCTTGGCTTTGGGTACTCCCTGTGCAACGGAGTAAAAGAGGCAATAGACAAGAGCGGCATGATAGGTATTTTAACAGGCGGGCTTACTGCTACGGCAGCAGGAATTTCTGCGGCTTTGGTATTTGGCTTTTTAGTTGCTGTCATCTTTAAACCCAAATCAAAAAGTTGAAGTATAATAAAAGGCTGAACGATAATTTTCGTTCAGCCTATCTGTTTATTTTTAATCATTTCCTCCACAGATTAAAGGACCAAGCTCCGTAACAGTCCCTGCACCCATTGTAAATACAATATCTCCTGTTCCCACAGTGCTTTTTGTATATTCCACAATTTTGTCAAAGCCTTTTATAAACTTTGCATTAACACCCAATTTTTTCATGTCCTCTGCAAGACGTTCGGAGGTTGTTTCTCCGTCAGGCAGCTCCCTTGCGGCGTAGATGTCAGAAAGTATAACCTCGTCTGCGAGTGTAAAAGCTTCTAAAAACTCATTCCACAGAGATTTCGTTCTGGTGTATGTGTGTGGCTCAAAGATGCAAACAATTCTTCTGTGTGGCATAGAAGATGCAGCAGACAGAGTAGCTTTAATTTCTGTTGGATGATGGGCATAGTCGTCTATTACCACTGCTCCGTTGCAGGAGCCTTTTTTCTCAAAACGTCTGTGAGTACCCTTAAAGCTTTCTATTCCCGCTACACATTTTTCTATATCTGCACCAAGAATTCTGCAAACGGCCAAGGTTGCCAATGCGTTTCTTATATTGTGCTCTCCCGGTACATTAAGTGTAAGGGAGCAAAGGAGCTTTCCTTTTTCAAAGCAATCAAACCTTGGATATCCGTCAATATAAATTATGTTTTCTGCGCTATAGTCAAAGTCACCTATTCCGTAGGTTATAACGTTGCAGCCTGTGCCTTTAAGAGCCTTTAAAACATTTTCGTCCTCGCCCCAGGCAACGGTGCAGCCTGTGTCCCGGGAGAGAAGTGCAAAGTTCTTAAAGCTTTCTATTATATCATCTAAATCCTTGAAAAAGTCCAGGTGGTCTTCTTCTATATTTGTTATAAGGGAAATAGTGGGGAAGAACTTCAAAAAGCTGTTTGTGTACTCGCATGCTTCTGTTACAAAATATTCATTTGAGCCTGTTCTTATATTTCCGTCTATAAGGTCAAGTTCACCGCCAATGCTGATAGTAGGGTCAAGCTCTGCATAAATAAGTGCGTGTGCAAGCATAGAGGTGGTTGTTGTTTTTCCGTGTGTGCCTGCAACCCCTATACAGTTTTTATACTTTTTCATAATAGCGCCAAGACATTCTGCTCTGTCGATAAGACGAATACCTTTTTGCTTTCCTGCAATTATTTCCGGATTATCTCCGTGAACTGCCGCAGTATATACTATAAGATTTGCACCCTCAACATTGCGGGAGTCGTGTCCTATGTAAATTTCTGCTCCAAGAATACGAAGTTTTGATGTAATATTGCTTTCGCATCTGTCGGAGCCTGTAACCTTAAATCCGTTTTGGAGCATTATCTGAGCGATGCCGCTCATGCTTATTCCGCCAATGCCAATAAAATGTATATGATCGCCTGCATTCAGCTCATTAATGTCAAATCTGTTCATATATTCTAAGTGCCCTCCATATATAAGGCTAAATCACCTTTATTTTCTAATTGAATTATATACCATACCAAAAAAAATGAAAATAAAAATAAATAAAATTGACAATATGCATAAAAAACAGTTGGTGTTTTGTGCAATAGTGAGAAACTATATACAAATGTATTGACAACATTATTTAATTTAGATAAAATTAGTGTATAATTTAAACAAGGTGTGTTTAATATTGAAGGGAGAAGGATTACCTTGGAAATTACAGACGTAAAAGTTAAGTTGGTTAATGCGGATAGTAAAATGAAGGCAGTTGCTTCTGTAACCTTTGATGACGCTTTTGTAGTACATGACATTAAAATAATCGAGGGTCAGGAAAAACTATTTACCGCTATGCCAAGCAGAAAGACTCCGGAAAATGAGTTCAAAGACATTGCTCATCCGATCAACTCATCTATGCGAAGAACTTTGGAGGACGCCGTTATAGCTAAATATCAAGAATGTGTTTCAGAATTAGAAGCACAGGATGAATAAGTATAACTGCTACAATGAAAAGGTTACGCCACTAAAAAGGACGGAGCCTTTTATTTTTTTGTATTTTTTTTAAAAAGGTATTGACAAGCATCCAAAACTGTGGTATAATTTCTTTCGTTGACTACGGAGAGATGTCTGAGCGGTTGAAAGAGCCGGTCTTGAAAACCGGTGACGTGCGAGCGTCCGTGGGTTCGAATCCCACTCTCTCCTCCAAAAAAATAACACCCATCAGGGTGTTATTTTTTTTGGTTAAATTAGAGGGATTCGAACCCTGAGAGGGTTTTTGCGTAAAGAAAACGATTGATAATCGTTTTTAGCAAAAAGGTGCGAAACGGGTACCAAAACACAGGGAGTTTTGGTCGGAGAGCAGTCAAGACGCTGAAAGCGGCTGTATCCCACTCTCTCCTCCAAAAAAAAATAACACCCCTATGGGTGTTATTTTTTTCGTCATACAACAAAGCTGCCTCACTTATTTAGTGAGACAGCCCTTTTTTTAAACGCTATGCGCTTAAGACGACAGCCTTATAAGTTGTATCCAAGTTCAAATGCCTTTAAATTCATGTCTATAAACTTCTCGGGTACAGTTTCCTTAAGTGCCTTTATCCAGCTTTCCTTTGGCACGTCTGCCTGCTTTGCAAGGACGCCTATAAGAACTACGTTTACAGCTTTTATGCTGCCTGCTTCCTGTGCAAGTTCTGCAGCTTTTAAGGAAACAAGGTCACATGCTTTTTTAAGTTTTTCTTCCAAATCGTTTGGATACTCTGCCGCACCTGTAATTACAGGCATTGGGTTTATCTTTTGAGTATTTACTATCATTTTTCCGCCTTTTTTAAGGTACGGGAGTGCTCTGTATGCTTCTAAAAGCTCAAAAGCAAGGATAATATCTGCCTCTCCTTTTCCGATAATGGGAGAGTATACCTTATCTGCATACTTTACATATGTAACAACGCTTCCGCCTCTCTGGCTCATTCCATGGACTTCTGAAACCTTAACATCATAGCCTCCGCCCATTGCAACGTTTCCAAGAATACGGCTTGCAAGGAGAGTACCCTGTCCGCCTACACCAACTATCATTATATTCATAATTCATCTATTCCTTTCTGCAAAAGAGCGTTTTAAGCCTCTGTCTTTTCTATTGCACCAAACGGGCATACGTTTGTACAAAGTCCGCAGCCGTTACATTGGGTTGCATCTATCTTGATTTTACCGTCTACAACAGAAATTGCAGGACATCCAAGCTTCATGCACATCTTACAGTTCTTACACTTATCCTCTGAGATGCTGCACTTGCCTGTGTACTTAACTGTTTTAAGGAGTGCGCATGGACGCTGTGAGATAATAACTGATGGCTCTTCCCTTTGGGTTTCTTCCTTAACAACCTTTTCAAACGCTTTCACATCAAATGGGTCGCATACTACAACATTCTTAATTCCAACACTATTACAAAGAGAAATAAGATTTGTTTGTACAGTTTCTTCTTTTCTTATTGTATAACCTGTTGTTGGGTTGTCCTGATGACCTGTCATACCTGTGATTGAGTTATCAAGAATAATTACAGTATTAATTCCCTTGTTATAAACAATATCAACAAGTCCTGTAATACCTGAATGCATAAATGTTGAATCACCGATTACAGAAACAAGCTTTTTAGCAAACTCGTTGCCTCTTGCCTTTGCCATACCGTGAGCGGCAGAAACGCTTGCTCCCATACAAATTGTTGTATCAACACTTGCAAGAGGCGCAACAGCACCGAGAGTATAGCAACCAATATCACCGCTGACAGTTAAGCCAAGCTTCTTAAGTACATAAAACGCACCTCTGTGAGGACAGCCTGCACACATTACAGGAGGACGAACAGGAATTGCATCAATTTCTGTGAACTCCGGAGGATTTTCTGAAAGTACAGCCTTTTTAATCATAGCAGGGGTGTACTCTCCAAGCATAGTAAATGCTTCTTTTCCTATTACATCCACGCCGATGCACTTGCAATGCTCTTCAAAGAACGGGTCAAGCTCTTCTATTACAAAAACCTTATCAAGACCCTCTGCAAAGTCCTTTATGAGCTTTTCAGGAAGTGGATAAACCATACCAAGCTTCAGGTAGTTTACCTTATCTCCAAGTGCTTCCTTTGCGTACATATATGAAATACCTGATGTGATAACACCAATTTTGCTGCCGTTATCCTCTACTGTATTAAACATGCAATCGTTTGCATACTCTGCAATTGCCTTTTGTCTTTCTTCTACAATTACATGACGCTTTATGGCATTGCCCGGCATCATAACGTACTTGCCGATATTCTTTTCGTAAGGTTTAACCTCGTATGTAACAGGCTCTTGTTCTTCAACTAGTGACTGAGAATGTGAAACTCTTGTTGAAAGTCTTACAATAACAGGCACGTCAAACTTTTCACTAAGCTCATATGCCGCCTTTGTAAAGTCTCTGCACTCACCACTGTCTGAAGGCTCAAGCATAAGAACCTTTGATGCTTTTGCATAGTGGCGTGAATCCTGCTCGTTTTGTGAGCTGTGCATACCGGGGTCGTCCGCAACGCAGAAAACAAGACCACCATTAACACCTGTGTAGGCAACTGTAAAAAGTGGGTCTGCCATAACGTTCATACCAACGTGCTTCATACAAGCCATACTTCTTGCACCGCCGATAGAAGCGCCAATTGCAACCTCACCTGCAACCTTTTCGTTTGGTGCCCATTCCACATAAATATCTTTATATTTAACAATATTTTCAGTAATTTCAGTACTTGGAGTTCCGGGATAAGATGAAACTACACTTACGCCCGCCTCATATGCTCCTCTTGCTACTGCTTCATTACCGAGCATTAACTTTTTCATGTAAACAACCCTTCCTTTTTGAATATAAAGTCATTATACACCAGAAATTAAGGCATGTCAATATTTGCCGAAAGGTTTATACCCACTTTTTAAAAAAAGTCTTGACAAAAACTGCCCTATATGATAGAATAACTTTTGCTTTGGAGAGGTGGCCGAGTGGTTGAAGGCGCAGCATTGGAAATGCTGTGATGTGAAAGCATCCGTGGGTTCGAATCCCATCCTTTCCTCCAATAAAAGAGAACATCCGTCAGGATGTTCTTTTTTATTGTAATAACTGGGATTCGAACACCGAGGGGGTTTTTGCGTTAGGAAAACGATTAAATATCGTTTTTAGCAAAAAGGTGCGAGACGGGTACCAAAGCCTTGCGCTTTGGTCGGTGAGCAGTCAAGACGCCACAG
>JAZRHH010000036.1:0-10687 GCA_045644665.1 Clostridia bacterium | reverse complement strand
TTCGTGAAGGACTTCGCACTCTCCCAGGTCGTCCTATGGCTATTATGGGTGGCGATAAGGAAAGAATTGATATGAGCGGCGGAATCAGCCCTGACAGTGATGCCCTTGACACAGCACCTTTCCTCATTAAAGAGGTAGAAGAAGACGTGCTTCGTGTTCACGTGCTCATGCTCGGCGGCGGTCCTGCTATCCGCGGTATCACACACCGTATATTCCACAAGCATAGCATAGACGTTGTGCTTGATGAAATTGTTACACGTACCAAAGATGCTACTAAATTGCTTGGATGTACACCTTGCGCTGTTGCTGTTGGTGTAGGTCGTTCTCAGTACGAAGCTACTGCTCTTATGATGGAAGCAATGGTTTACGGAGACTTTAGCAAGCAAAATGATATGGAAAAGTACATTACAGATAAAGTTAACGAAACAGATGTAGGTCCTCTCGGCCTTAATGGTAAGACAACAGTTCTTGCTACATTTATGAAGGTTGGACCTCAGCGTGCAAGTGGTGTACGTGTAGTTGCTATACGTCCCGGTTGTTGCTTTGAACCACGTATAGCAAGCGTAGAACTTTAATATAAGGAGAATATAGTAATGAGCAATGAATTCAAACCTATGAAATTCGGCTGCGGCAGATACGTTCAGGCACCCGGAGCTGTTGAAATTGTCGGTAGAGAAGCCGCTATGCTAAAGAGTAAAAAGGCATTGATAGTTGGTGGTAAAAGTGCCCTCGATTCTGTAGGTTCTAAAATGGAAGCAAGCCTTAAAGAGGCAGGAGTAGAGCCATATTTCTACACCATGACTTCTGACTGTACATATGAAACACTTGACTATCTTCAAAACACATTAATCCCTGAGCAAAAAGTAGATTTAGTAATCGGTGCCGGCGGTGGCAAGGTTATAGATATGGCTAAGGCTTCAGGTAAGTGCAGCGGTCTTCCTGTTTTGAACGCACCTACTTCTGTAGCAACATTCAACTGCTGGTCAGCAATGAGCGTTATGTACACTCCTGACCATAAGCCTATAGACAGAATCTGGCATCCAACAGAAATTGATGCAGTTGTTATTGATACTCAGGTTATTGCAGATGCACCTGTAAAACTCTTTGCTTCAGGTATGGCTGATGCTTTTGCCAAGTATATCGAGACAGGCTTTATGGATGAGTCTTATACTGTAAACAATACACCTGTAGGTATGTATACATCTAAGGTTATGGCAGGTACAACTAACGAAATTATCTTAAACCGTGGCGAGCAGGCATATCGTGACTGTATCCAGCACAAGGTTACAGATGATCTTGATGCTTGCGTTTTCGCAAACGTTGCTACAACTGCTATTGCAGCAGCTGTAAACTACAGCAATCATTCTTTGATTCAAAGCGGTAATGGCAAGGGTGCTACCTTTGCTCATGCTCTTTACTACGCTTGTAAGGCTAAGTATACAGAAGAAACAAGCGAGTGGTTGCATGGCGAAATCGTTGGACTTGGTTGTCAGGCATCAATGTATGCTTATGAGCGTAGCGAGTATGAAACAAAGAATTTTGCGCGTTTCATGAAGGCTATCGGTCAGCCTATGTCTTTGAAAGACTTAGGTCTTGACACAAGCGATAAAGGTATCAAGGAATTGGTAGATTGTATCATGGTTGTTTGGGGCAAGCGTCCTGAGGCACAATGGCCTATCATTTATGATGCACTTCAGAAGATTAAAGGTTAATCTGCCTATTAAGGAGATAAGAGTATGAATTTATCTGATACTTTTGTACATACACTTTATACATTAAATTCAGGTCCCATTCCGGCAGAAGTAAAGGAGGAGGCACGTAGGTGCCTCCTTGATGAAGTTGGAACTATGTATGCAGGTGCCAAGCTTTTGCACGACAATCTGGATGCATATCTTAATATGTTTTCCGGAGACGAGGCAACAGCAGTAGGCTTTGGATGCAAGGCGTCACTTCAGAATGCTGCATTTGTTAACGGAACAAGTGGCCATGCTTATGATTTTGATGACGGTCATCGTTTTTCTACCGTTCATCTTGGTTCGGCTGTAATTCCGGCTGTACTGGCTGTGGCAGAAAAAGAAAACCTTGGCATGGATGACGTTTTGCGCGGTATTATAGTTGGTTATGAAGCTGCTATTCGAATGGGAAATTGCGTTCAGCCGGCACATCGTGCAAGGGGATTTCATTCTTCCGGTACTGTAGGAACTATTGGTGCAGCCATTGGTGTAGCAGCACTGCTTAATTTTGACAGAGAACAGTTTAAGTCTGCACTTGCGGCAGCTTGTTCTGCTTCCGGTGGAATTCTTGAAATGATGAGAGACGTTTCCACTATGAAGCCATATAATATCGGCCGTGCAACACATGACGGTATTACTGCGGCATTTGCAGCCAGAGCAGGTTTCCAGGGGCCTCTAGATCCTCTTGAAGGACCTTTTGGTTATTTAAAAACTGCTTGTGAAACATACAAACCGGAAGTGCTTTCATTGGAAAATGATGCAAACTACAACATTTGCGGATGTTACCATAAGCCTTATGCTTCCTGCAGACATACCCATGGTGCTGTGTATGCGGCTATCAGGGCTGTAGGAGACAATAATATTAACTGGAGCGATATCGAACATATCCATGTAGATATGTACGGACAGGGCGTTAAGGGCCATGACCACACCGAGGCTCCAAGCGTTGTAGATGGAAGAATGTCTACTCCGTTTTGTATCGCAATGGCGCTTGTTACCGGTAAAATCGGAGTTTCATCATTTAGTGATGAAACACTCAATAATCCTGATATTGTTGCGCTTGCAAAAAATGTTTCAGTTCAGGAAGATGAATCAATGACAGCACAGGTTCCAAAAAAACGTATGGCAAAGGTAACTGTTACTCTTAAGAGTAAGGAAACCTTTACATTCCAGGCAGACTATGCACTGGGCGAGCCTGAGCTTCCTATGTCAACTGATGATTTCCGTGCCAAAGCTTTTGAACTTATTCAAACTTCAGGCAGGACAGATGACGAAATTGAAAAGATTATAGATATGATCCTCACATTCAACGGAAATGCTGCGGATCTTATGAAAATATTAGCCTAGTTTAAAGCACCCACCACAAATATTTTGTCGGTGGGTACTTGGTTAAACTTATTTACTTATTATTATGAATCCAGAGGTGAAAATATGGATCAAACGCTTATTCGTAAACTTGTCAGCGCAGATGAAGAATATCTTCGTGACGAATCTAAAAAGGTTGGCCATGCAGAAAGCATTTCGTTCCCTGAGACTCATGAGCAGGTATGCCAGATCATGGCAGAGCTTTTTGTGACAGGAACTTCTGTTACTGTTCAGGGTAGCCGTACGGGTCTTGCTTCTGCAGCTGTACCCTTCGGTGGTCATGTGCTGAATATGTCCAGAATGGACAAAGTACTTGGTATGCGCGCGGAGAATGATAATTTTTATATCACAGTACAACCCGGCGTAATCCTTCAAAAACTTAACAAGGCAATTGCTGCACGTGCTTTTGATACAAGCACTTGGGATGAAACATCACAGGAAGTATATAAATCGTTTGTTCAAGCTCCTGTGCAGATGTTTACTCCTGACCCTACAGAGAGCACAGCAACTATCGGTGGTATGGTGGCATGTAATGCATCAGGTGCTCGCAGCTACCATTACGGTCCAACACGTAACCACATCCAGGCAGTTCGTGGTGTTTTGGCAGATGGTCAGACCATATCTCTTGGCAGAGGAGAAATCTTTGCAAAGGGATTAGAGCTTACACTTCCTACAGAACAAGGTAATTCCATTACTGTGAAGTTACCTACTTATAAGATGCCTGACTGTAAAAATGCTTCAGGTTACTATTGCTGTGCAGATATGGATGCAATAGATCTTCTTATTGGTAGTGACGGTACACTTGCAGTCTTAACTGAGATAGAACTCTCACTTATGCCTGTTCCTGCACTTTCATGGGGCGTTACTTGCTTCTTCCCGCAGGAAACACATGCTGCAAAGTACACAAAACTTGCAAAGCAAATTAAAGAGGGCATAGTTGCTATAGAATATTTTGACCCTTGCGCACTTGATATTTTGCGCAGACAAAAGGCAGAAAGTACTGCTTTTGCAGGACTTCCTTTCTTGCCGGATTCTTATGGCTGTGCTGTATATACAGAGCTTCATTGTGAAACAGAAGATCAGGCATATGAGCTTTTAGAGGCACTTAGCGGATACTCAGCAGAAGCAGGCGGCAACCCGGATAATACATGGGTAGCTTGCAGTGACAGTGACCGTGATATGTTACACTTCTTCCGTCACGCTGTTCCTGAAAGTGTTAATATGCAGGTAGAACGTACAAAGCATACATATCCTGAAGTTACTAAGGTTGGCGGAGATTTAGCTGTGCCTGATGAATACTTTGAAGAGCTTCTTGGAATCTATGACACTACTTTAAAAGAAGAAGGCTTGCAGCATGCTGCATGGGGCCATATCGGTGATAACCACATTCACGTTAATATATTGCCAAGAGATATGGACGAATACAGCCGTGGTAAAGCACTCCTTGCTAAGTGGGCAGCTGAGGTTTCCCGTATGGGCGGCGCTGTTTCAGCAGAGCATGGCGTAGGTAAGCTTAAAGCTCCGTTCTTAGAGGTAATGTATGGAACAGAGCATATTAATGAAATGGCAGCTTTGAAAGCCACATTCGACCCAAAATGGATGTTGGGACGAGGCAATTTATTCTCGCCGCAAGAGGAGGTAAAGTAATGAAAATAATTGTTTGTATGAAACAAGTACCTGCCGCTGCAACGGCTAGCATAGATCCTCTTACCAAGACGATCGTACGTACAGGTCGTAACGCTGTGACCAATCCTTTTGACTTATATGCGCTCCAGACCTCACTTGATATTAAAAATGGTGTAGGCGGAACTGTTACTGCTATCACAATGGGTATTCCGGCGGCACAAAAGGTGCTCCGTGATGCTATCAGCCGCGGTGCTGACGACGGTGCAATTCTTTCTGACCGTGCCTTTGCCGGTGCAGATACACTTGCAACATCATATGCTATTTCCCTTGGTATTGAAAAACTTGGGGGAGCAGACCTCATTGTTTGTGGTAAAATGGCAGTTGATGGTGATACGGCCCAAATAGGTCCGGAACTTGCTCAGCATCTTGGAATTCCACACGTTTCCGATGTAAGTGAAATTCTGGAAATGGCAGAGGATCACTTAGTGGTTCGCCGTGTATGGGATGATGTAGAACAAGAGCTTTATTTGCCGCTACCTGCTTTGATTACAGTAGCAAAAGGACAAAACTTGCCGCAGCTTCCTACTATTCCGGGAATGTTACGCGGACGCGCTGCTGATATTCCAACATTTACTGCAGAAGATTTAGAAGCAGATATTACACGTTGTGGACTAAAGGGCTCACCTACTCAGGTTGTTCGTACATTTACACCACCTGTACGTGGCGAAGCTCAAAGCATAGACGGTAATGAATTAGAGCAAGCTCAACAACTTGTTCAGATATTTAGGGAGGTACTCCATGGAACAGATTAAAAAAGGCGCCCTTTGGGTATTTTGTGAGGTTCAGGGAAACGAGCTTTTACCTGTTGGCTTGCAATTGCTTGGCAGAGCTAAAACATTGGCAGAAGAAAGCAACCGTCCTCTTTACGCTGTTGTATTGGGTGAAATTTCCCAGGATAGTGTAAAACTTTTGCATGCGAGCGGTGCACACGAAGTTATATGCAGTGTTGGTAGCGCTTTAGATGAAAAACTTGAGCAGCCATATGCTGATAGTTTAATCAGTTTGTCACAGCAGTTTGAGCCTGATATTCTTTTGGTGGGAGCAACTCCATTCGGACGTGCATTTGCACCAAGAGTAGCAGCAGCGCTTCAAACAGGTTTGACAGCAGACTGTACAGAACTGAGCATCGATGCAGAAACAGGCTTGCTTCTCCAAACCCGTCCTGCATTCGGCGGTAATATGATGGCTACCATTCGTACAGCTACAAGCCGTCCTCAAATGGCTACAGTTCGTCCCGGTGTGTTACCACTTCCGGAACCTGTTGAGGTAGAGGACCGCGATGCTATAACAATTGATTTTGACGGAGAGGCAGGACTTGTCAAGCTTCTTAAGGAAACAGCTATTACACGTGGCGCAGATATAAGCCAAAGCAAGATAATAGTTGCTGCCGGCCGTGGTATCGGTCAAAAGAAAAACTTGAAGCTTGTACAGGCATTGGCAGACAAACTTGGCGGCCAGGTAGGTGCGTCACGTCCGTTGGTAGATATGGGATTTTGCCAATATAGCAGTCAGATTGGTCAAACAGGCTATAGCGTAGCTCCTGATTTGCTCATTTGCTGTGGTATTTCCGGCGCAGTTCAGCATTTGGCAGGAATTGGCGGCGCAAAGACAGTCATTGCTATTAATACTGATCCAAAAGCTCCTATATTTGCAGTAGCAGATTATAAAATAGTGGGCGATTGTGTTCCTGTTTTAGAGAATTTGCTTAAGGCAATGGATGAAAATTAAAAAACTTATTTATAGGGGGACAATTCTGATATGAGTAGTCTCCCTATGTTTTATATAAAGGAGGATTAAAATGATTGCAAAACTCGAACCGGAATTTATGCCTATGATAAAGGTAATAAATGATTTTAAAGCGGCTGTTGCAAAGGCAGAGTCGCAAGAGCTTGTTATTTGTGTAGAACGACACGAAGGACTAAGAGCTGTATATAAATTTGATATATATAAAGAAAATACAGGCCATGACGAAGAAAACTATGCTATAGCAGAAAGAATTATCAAAACTATGCTTTGGGCAAAGGGCGGTAAAAAACTATATATTGCCGGCTCAAAATATATATACGACCGAATAGCTGCAGAGTACACCATGGGCGGAGCAAAAGAATATGACTATAAAAAGATGACCTGCTATTATGAAACTCCTTTTCAGGTTATATATGTAGAAAATGTTGCTGATGCCCCCGAAGAAAACGAATCATCAAAAGCTATTGGACGTCATCTTGACGGATGTCGTATAGGTTTTGATGCAGGTGGCAGCGATAGAAAGGTTTCAGCTGTTATTGACGGCGAAACTGTATATTCAGAAGAAGTTGTCTGGTTCCCTAAACTTCAAAGCGACCCTAACTACCACTATCAAGGTATTTTAGACGCAATGAAAACAGCGGCTTCTTACATGCCAAGAGTAGATGCAATTGGTGTATCTTCAGCGGGTGTTTATATGAACAACAGGATAATGTCTGCATCACTTTTTGGAAAGGTATCTCCTGAAGACCATGAAAAGTATGTTAAGAACATGTATTTGGATGTTGCTAAGGAAATTGCAGATGTGCCTGTTCAGGTTGCAAATGACGGCGATGTAACTGCACTTGCAGGTGCAATGAGCCTTGAAGAGAACAATGTTCTTGGTATTGCAATGGGAACAAGCGAAGCGGCAGGATATATCGACAAATTTGGAAATATAACAGGCTGGCTTAATGAACTTGCATTTGTACCTGTAGACTTTAACAAAGATGCAATGGTTTGTGAAGTGAGCGGCGATTATGGCTGTGGAGTTAAATATTTTTCACAGGACGCAGTTATAAAGCTTGCACCAAGAGCCGGAATTGAACTTGATGAAACTCTTTCTCCTGCAGAAAAGCTTAAAGTAGTTCAAGGCTTAATGGAAAAAGATGACAGCCGTGCAGCAGACATTTACGACACAATGGGAACATATTTTGGCTATGCAATAGCATATTATTCTCTGTTTTATGATATTAATCACGTTATTATTATGGGACGTGTTACAAGTGGTAAGGGCGGAACAATACTTCTTGCCAAAGCAAACGAGGTTCTTGAAAAGGAATTCCCAGAAGTATATAACAAGGTAAAACTTCATATCCCTGATGAAAAAGCAAGAAGAGTAGGACAATCTGTTGCTGCTGCAAGCTTACCTGAAATCAAATAAATCTAATTTAAAAAAAGGTTATGGTTCTTCCATAACCTTTTTTTGACTTGACAAAGTACCCATACCACAGTTATAATAGTATCAGAGGTGGAAAATTATGAAAGATTTTATCTACTATGCACCTACCAAGGTCTTCTTTGGAAAGGAAAAGCATAAGGATATAGGAAATATAATTAAGGAGTACGGATATAAAAATATAATGCTCCAATACGGGCAGGGAAGTATAAAAAAATCAGGGCTTTATGATGATATTATGACGTCCCTTAAAGAGAGTGGAATAAATGTTGTGGAAATGGGCGGTGTTGAGCCAAACCCAAAGCTCTCTTTTGTTCGAGAGGCAGTAAAGGTTGCAAAGGAAAATAATGTAGAGATGATACTGGCAGTTGGGGGCGGAAGCGTCCTTGACTCTTCAAAATACACAGCTGCCGGCGCGTGTGCAGATTGTGACCCCTGGGACTTTCCTACAGGTAAAAATAAGGTGGAAGCGGCATTACCTGTTGGATGTATTCTTACTATTGCCGCTGCAGGCAGTGAAATGAGCTCATCTGCAGTTATAACCAACATGGAGCTTAACATGAAAAGGGGATTTAACAGCGAATTTAACAGATGTAAATTTGCTATTATGAATCCTGAGCTGACCTACTCCGTATCCAAATATCAGACAGCCTGTGGTGTGGTCGATATTATGGCACATACAATGGAACGCTATTTTATGCCATGTGAACCAACAGACCTTACAGACAGGATTGCAGAAAGCGTTTTAAAAGCTGTAATTTCGGCAGGTACAACCCTTATGGAAAATCCTAAGGACTATGATGCCCGTGCTAATATGATGTGGGCATCAAGTATTTCTCATAATGACCTTACCGGATGTGGACGTGAAAATGCACTTCCCGTACATCAGCTTGAACATGCACTCAGCGGGGAGTATGACCGGATAGCTCACGGCGCAGGTCTCGCTGTTCTTTTCCCAGCATGGGCTAAATATGTTTACAAATATAATATTCCAAGGTTTGCACAGTTTGCCCGCAGAGTTTGGGATTGTACAGAGGAAGAAGATGAAGCTGCAGCACTTTGCGGAATAGAAAAAATGTCAGAGTATTTTAAGTCAATTGATATGCCAACGTGCCTTGCTGATTTCGACCTTGACGAAAGCTGTATTGATAGGCTCTCTGAGCTTTGTACCTTTGGTAAACAAAGGTCGGTTAAAAGCTACATTGATATGGACTATGAAGTGATAAAGGGCATATTCAAATTATGCTTATAATAAAAAAGTCACTATCGTGACTGTCGTTCGCGCAGCTCACTTCCATAAGTTGACTTTTTTGTAATTTAGGAAATTACTACTTAAAAGTAGTAATTTCCTAAAAGATAAAAAGAAAGGATGTTCTATTATGAAAAAAATCATATCTTTAGTTATCGGGTTGGTTACAATGCTTACAGGCGTTTGCGCAAGTGCAAGAAACACAGATTTTCTTGGAGACGTGCATAGAAATTACACACAAGAGACGGAACTGTCTGTAACATTTAAAAGCAGTGAGGATATTGTTGCACTTTTGGAGGAGGTAGAATTTCCACAGGAGATTAACGATTATGTTGACCTTAAAGCATTCCTTAGTACAATTCTCTCTGAAAAATCTTATATAAATGTTCAGGCGGATATCAGCGAAGACTATAAAAAAGCAAAAATTGGAATAACAGGTTCAAGTGAGCAGGCAATAACATTTAACAAAAATCTTAATATTGATTTAAAGTCCCAAATGGGAATGTGGATAGACCTTGACCTTGGGGAAGAGCCAAAGTATATTTTGACATATTCATACCCTATGTCAAACAAATATATGGTAATTGATGTTTTTAAGGAAATGGACAAGGACGAAATAGATGATACAATAGAGATATTTGAGTATATATTTACTAAGTCATTTATTGATTCCATGCAGGAATATTCATCAGAGCTTATAAAGGAACATTCAAAAATAACTTTTTCAGGCGGAAGATGCATAGTAAAAATAGATAATGACGGACTTATTAAGATACTAGATGGAATTATCACCTATGTTGCAGACGCAATTAAAGTTACTGTAGGACTTCCTATTGATTTGGAGGTGCCGTCTTTGGATGGTATTCAAATTCTTGGCACTGAGGGATTAACATATACCTATTCTTTTAATACAAATAATAAGGTTTCCGAGGTAAATACTGTTGCAGACATATCTGTTGATATTTCAAAGCTATATACATACTTTACAGAGGAAGAATGGGAGTACGAGGCAAAAGGACTTTTGGACTTTGATATAAAAAGCAAGTCAAGCTTTACAAGATATGGCACAACAAAGCCTGTTTTCCCTGTGCTTACAGATGAAAACTCAATAAGCATCAATGATAGGTTTATGTCCAGTCCCGAGTATGAGTATGAGGAATTTGTAGAGCCGTATTATATATATTGCTATACAGAAGATGTAATTGTTAAAGAGGATAAATTATATATTCCTCTAAGATATACTGTAGAAGACGGATATGGTGATGCTGCGTTGGTCGGCTATGACAACGGCGTAGTTACTGTAGAAAGCGAATATCTCCCCGGTTATAACAAGCTTACATTGGTGGTAAATTCTGATATAGCAGATACAGATGGTGCACTACATAAAATAGATTCTGTAATTATGGAAAATGGCACAGTATATGTCAGCACAGAAACCTTTGAGGGTATGCTTGGTTGGGATTTGTCATCATT
>JAZRHH010000035.1:0-29630 GCA_045644665.1 Clostridia bacterium | reverse complement strand
GGAGATTACTATTTTGATGAATTTATTGCTCAGGGGGGAGTGACAAATGACGGTGAGCTTATCCAATTTATAGTTGACAATATAACAAAGGGTATTGTCCCAATCAATATTGAAGCTCCCGATATTGGTTGCTCATCATTTACTTCTGTGGACGAAAACGGAAAAAGATATTTTGGAAGAAACTATGATTTTTCAACAACTACCGGAATGATTGTAAGAACTAATCCGGGCAATGGAAGATATGCTTCAATTTCAAGCGTTGACATGCAGTTTTTAGGTATAAAAGATGGTGCTCCGATTGATAGTGCGATGCAGAAACTTATTTCTCTTGCTTCAACCTATGCACCTCTTGATGGTATAAATGAAGCGGGTGTTTCTTGTGGTATCTATATGTCTTATCAGGGCAGGGAAGATGAAGTTGTTGCAACAAATCAAATGACAGATAAGCCTGACCTTACATCTACAACAATGCTCAGAATGATTCTTGATTATGCGGGAAGTGTAGATGAGGCAGTTGAGCTTGTGAAAAAGTACGACCTTCATGATAGCGCAAACACTTCATTCCATTATATGGTAGCGGACAGCAGTGGAAAATCTGCAATTCTTGAATGGGTTAATGCGACAGACGAAACCGATACAGACGGAACAAAGCGAGAACTTAAGGTTTATTACAATACAGATGATGCTATTCTTGGTGAAAAGGAAGATGCAAATAAGTTTCAGTATATAACAAACTTCATTGTTACTCCTGATTATTATACTAACGAAAAGGATATGAAAGGCTTTGACAGATACAACGCAATCGAAAGCAAAATCAATCCTGACGGAAGTAATATAAATGGTGTTGTTTCTGCTGAAACTGCTATGGATGTTTTGGAATTGGTAGGCAGAAGAAAATGGGATGCATCAAACGGTGAATCTGATAAAAATACAATTACAGTATGGTCAGCTCTTTACAACCTTACTGATAAAACTGTAACCTGGGTTAGCAATGAAGAGTTTGGAAACGAAAAAGCCGTGTTTACATTTGATTTTTCATATTTAAATTAAAATATATAAAATGACGCCTCCTGCAAATTAATGCAGAAGGCGTCATTTTTCGATCCACAAAACCCAAATCACTTACGAATGATCAGAGTTCGGAGGTTTTAAATACTCCGATGATTGTCAGCGATTTTAATTTTTGTTCTGGTTGCTTTGGTTGTTTCGATTGTTTTGGTCGTTTTGGTTGTTTTGATTGTTCTGTCTGTTTTGGTCGTTTTGGTTGTTTTGATTGTTTTGTCTGTTTTGGTCGTTTTGGTTGTTTTGTCTGTTTTGGTTGTTTTGGTTGTTTTGATTGTTTTGATAATTGTTATTCATAAAAAATCTCCTTTCAAAAGATTTCAAGTATAGTTTCTCCCTTTCTCAGAAAAACTATACATAAATAATTTCGGAGGAGATAAAATGATTTTAATACAAAATGGATTGGTTTTTACAATGGAAACAACAAAAGAGGAATATTTGGATCTGTTAATTGACAAAGGAAAAATTATTAAAATTTCAAAAAAAATAATGCCTGCAGAATCTATGCGCATTATAGATGCTTCGGGTTTGCGCGTATATCCGGGTTTTATTGATGCTCACAGCCATATAGGGATTTCGGAAGAAAAGAAGACAAGCCAAGGGGATGAAACCAACGAGGGAACCAACCCGATCACGCCCTGCGTTCGTGCGATTGATGCAATCAATCCAAGGGATAGTGCATTTCAGAATGCACTGGCTACGGGCATCACAGGTGCAATGGTGGGCCCGGGCAGTTCCAATCCGGTAGGAGGGCAGTTTGCTTTCATAAAAACGTATGGCAGACGAATCGACGATATGGTTGTTCTGGCACCCTCCGCCATGAAACTTGCTTTTGGCGAAAATCCCATGACAAACTATGGTCCCAACGGAAATATCCCATCCACTCGTATGGGAATTGCATCGTTGATTCGGGAAGAATTAACCCTTGCAAGGCAATATTTTGAAAATGGTAAGCAGGGGACATTTAATATGGAATGTTATCGGGATGTATTTGAGGGAAAAATACCGCTAAAAGCCCATGTGCACCGTACGGACGATATTTTTACCGCCATACGCATTGCTGATGAATTCGGACTAGGGCTTACGTTGGACCATTGCACAGAAGGGCATTTAATCGCTGATGCAATTGCAAAAAGTGGATATCCCGCCATTGTAGGCCCATCTCTTGCCTCGCGAATCAAGGACGAAGTGAGTTTTTCGGACTTCAAAACCCCGGGCGAACTGCAAAGCGCGGGAGTTTTAGTGGCGTTAACCACAGATCATCCGGTATCCAGAATTCAGTATTTGCCACTCTGTGCCGGACTTGCGGTCAAGGAAGGAATGAGTGAATGGGGTGCACTGCGTGCAATCACTATTGATGCCGCCCGTATTTGCCGTGTAGATGACCGATTAGGCAGTTTAAAAGAAGGAAAAGATGCCGATATTGCCATTTATTCCGGAAATCCTTTGGAAATAAATTCTTCCGCAGAATACACAATTGTAAACGGCGAGATAGCATGGCAAGCAAAACATAAAGCTCCTTAAAACACAGAGTTTAAGTTTATCCTATCTGTGGATAGATATTTATTATAGTATTGCAATGTAATTCAAAGTGTGATAAAATAATAATGTGAATATCAACCGCAGGTTGAGCCGGCAAATTGATAATATTTGTCAAAAACCTTTATAGTTGGATAGTTTTTTCTTATAATACACGTATGATAAACTTTTTCTGGAGGAGAGAGGATATGGGAAGCTTTAATTTTGAAAAAATCAGGGAACTTCGAAAACTCAATCACATAACCCAAAAAGCTCTTGGCGATGCTCTTGGTATCAGCGACAGGGCGGTGTCTAAGTGGGAATCGGGACTTTCAAAGCCGTCAGGTCAGAACCTTTTATCCCTTGCAAAAATATTTGGCGTGCCTGTAGAATGTTTTTTTGACAGCCCTGTTGATAATATAAAAAAAGAAAATAATGTACTTGGAATGGAGTCACTACGAGAACTATATAAAATTGGCAGAGGCCCATCAAGCTCACATACAATTGGTCCGGAAAAAGCATGTATGATTTTTAAGGAAAAAAATAAAGAAGCAGAAAAGTTTAAGGCAATACTTTTCGGCTCTCTTGCCAAAACTGGAAAAGGCCATTGTACAGATGAGGTAATAAAGAAAACCTTTTTTCCATACCCCTGTGATATAGAATTTAATTATATAACAGACCATATTCCGCACCCCAACACTATGGAACTTGTTTCATATAAGGACGGTGCAGAGCTGGAAAGAATTAAAGTTTTTAGTATAGGCGGTGGAAGTATTGTCTTTGAGGGTGATATTGTAGAAAGTCCACCAAAAATATATAAGTATGATAAATTCTCTGCTATAGCAAAATACTGTGAAGAAAAAAATATCAGACTTTGGCAATACGTTTTGGAAAATGAAGGCGAAGAATTTTTAAACTATATGTACAACATATGGGAGGCTATGAAAACAGCTATTAAAAACGGACTTGCAGATGATGGAGAACTTCCCGGCGGACTTGGTGTTCAAAAGAAAGCAAAATCCCTTTTTAACAGTCAGCATATAGACGAAACATCTGTAACAAAGGAAAACAGGGTGGTTTGTGCATATGCTTTTGCGGTTGGAGAACAAAACGCATCAGGTGAAAAAATTGTTACCGCACCTACTTGCGGAGCAGCAGGCATTGTGCCCGCAGTTTTATACTATCAGCAGCAAAAAAATGATTTTACAGATGAGAAAATTGTCCGTGCGCTCATGACCGCAGGGGTAATTGGCAATTTAATTAAAACAGACGCCTCAATATCAGGAGCAGAATGTGGATGTCAGGCAGAGGTTGGAAGTGCCTGCGCAATGGCAGCTGCCGCCCTAGGTGAGCTGTTTGAACTCTCAATTGATAAAATCGAATATGCTTCGGAAATTGCAATTGAGCATCATCTGGGACTTACCTGTGACCCAATTTGCGGTCTTGTGCAAATCCCTTGTATTGAAAGAAATGCTGTAGCAGCAATGCGTGCTATTAACGCCGTAAACCTTGCAAGTTTTTTGTGGGACACAAGAAAAATTTCTCTTGATAAGGTAATTCGTACTATGAAAGAAACCGGAATTGATATGCACAGGTCCTATAAGGAAACTTCAGAGGCAGGACTTGCAAA
The DNA here is from genome assembly GCA_045644665.1 of Clostridia bacterium. GTDB lineage: Bacteria > Bacillota > Clostridia > UBA1381 > UBA1381 > RGIG9115. The sequence continues at coordinate 25,420 of JAZRHH010000035.1, read as the reverse complement.
AATTACTTTTTAATAAAAGAACCCGAAAGCATTTGCTTTCGGGTTTTTATTAATGATGATGGTGGTGATGGTGATGATGTCCTTCATGGGCACAGGCTTCAACCTTACATGACTTCTCGTGGCAACATTCACCTTCTGATTCCAGTTCAAGGGTTGTATGGGATATTCCATGCTCCTGTAGTTCTTCCTTGATTTTATGCTTTATTTCGTGGGAGTCACCGTTTGTAACAACATGCATTGTAGCATAGTTATTGTGGCCGTCCATGGTCCATACATGAATATGATGAACTTCTATAACACCGTCTATATGCTCAACATGCTCTTTAATTTCATAAATATCAACATTATGAGGAGTTTTTTCAAGGAATATGTCAATTATTTCTTTTAAGTTCCTGACTGAATTTATTAATATAAATATTGCAACGCCGATAGACATAATCGGGTCAATAATCGAAAAGTCTGTGAATTTCATAACAGCCGCACCAATAAGTACAACTATCCAGCCAAGTACATCCTCAATCATGTGTAGGTTTACTGCTTTTTGATTAAGTGAATCTCCCTCACGGGTAAAAAATGCAGCGCATAAGTTTACTGCGGCACCAATGACTGCAAACACAATCATTTCATTATACTTAATCTCTGTTGGAGATATTATTCTTCCAATTGCATTGTAAATTACAATACAAGAGCCAAGTAAAAGAATTAAGGTAGTAATTATACTTCCAAGCACCGAGTATCTTATATACCCGTATGTATAATTTTCGTCAGGCTGCTTTTTGCTCTTTTTTTCCAGGAAAAAGGATAGTCCTATGCTTGCTGCATCACCTATATCATGGAGTGCATCGGATATAATTGCAACGCTGCCTGTATATATTCCCCCCAAAAATTCAAAAATTGAAAATGCAAAATTCAAAATAAATGCAATTAAAATATTTTTCTCTGTTTTCATAATAGCCTCTCTAATAATTAGAGCTAACTGTTTTTGCAGTTAGCTCATTTTTTAAATTACTTCTCGTCCTTGTATATTTCCTTAAAGTACTTGTATGTATCAACCTTGAGCTCGCCGCAAGCATCTTCATCACATGCTATAATTCCGCACTTGTGAAGCTGGAGTGCGCTGATAGTCCATGCATGGTCAACGCCGCTCTCTACACAGTGACGCAGTGCTCTAGCCTTGTTGTGACCACTAATAAGAAGAAGTACCTTTTTTGAATCACATACAGTTCCTACACCAACAGAGAGTGCTGTCTTTGGAACTTTGTTAGGGTCGTTATCAAAGAATCTTGAGTTTGCAATAAGAGTATCCTGTGTAAGAGCTCTGATGCCTGTGCGTGATGTAAGTGATGTAAATGGCTCATTAAATGCAATATGACCGTCAACACCGCTGCCGCCGAGGAATAAGTCAATGCCGCCGTATGATGCAATTTTGTCTTCATAACGCTGACATTCTGCTTCAAGGTCATCTGCCATACCGTTGAGAATGTTTATATTCTCTGCAGGAATATCAATATGGTTAAAGAAATTGTCATGCATGAAATACCAATAGCTTTGGTCATGCTCTCTTGGAAGACCAACATATTCGTCCATGTTAAAGGTTACAACGTTTTTAAAGCTAACCTTTCCTGCCTTGTTCATTTCAATAAGGTTTCTATATACACCAAGTGGTGATGAACCTGTAGGAAGACCAAGAATAAAAGGACGGTTTTCCTTGTGGTTGTTAATTGCGTCAGCAATGTGCTGAGCTGCCCATGCACTCATTTCGTTGTAGTTGTCTTTGATGATAAGTTTCATTCTTATTCACTCTCCATGATTATTTTAGGTATGATTTATAAAAACCATTCGCTACCATTTATTATACACTTTTTTTTATGTTTGTCTAGACATTTATATGAAATTTATAAAAAAATATACAAAATATATTGATTTGAGAGGAAAAATACTATATAATTAATTAAAGTATTTATTTGGAATTAAGGAGCTATTATGAAAAGAGAAAATTATATTTCATGGGATGAATATTTTATGGGTGTAGCACTTCTGGCTGCTATGCGTTCAAAGGACCCAAGCACACAGGTTGGAGCGTGCATTGTGGATAGCGAAAACAGAATTTTATCAACAGGCTACAACGGTTTCCCAAGCGGTTGCTCTGATGACGATTTTCCATGGGGAAGAGAAGGCGACTTTGGTGAAACAAAATACCCTTTTGTAGTCCATGCAGAGCTTAATGCAATTTTAAATGCTCATGGCAAGAACCTTGCAGGTGCAAAAATTTATGTTGCGCTTTTCCCATGTAACGAGTGTGCAAAGGCTATAATTCAGTGCGGAATAAAGGAAATAATTTACCTTTCAGATAAGTATGCAACAACTGACGGAACACTTGCATCAAAAAGAATGTTAAACGCCGCAGGCATAAAGCTCACACAGCTAAAGCCCGAATGTGATGCAATAAAAATTGACTTTTCATGTGAGAAATAGGAGATACCGGTATGCACTACGAATATAAAACAAAACACACCTGCTCACGCTCCATAAGCTTTGATTTGGAGGGGAATGTTGTAACCAACATCAAATTTAACGGAGGCTGTGACGGGAACCTGAAAGCAATTTCAAAGCTTTTAGAGGGAAGCACTGTTGAGGAAATAGAAAGTAAACTGCTTGGTAATACCTGCGGCCCTCGACCCACATCCTGCGCGGACCAGCTGGCAAAAGGAGTGCGTGAGGCGTATGATAAAAGGTAATAAAAAAGGACTTGTTTAAACAAGTCCTTTTTTGGAGCTGACAAGCGGATTTGAACCGCCGACCTACGCCTTACCAAGGCGTCACTCTACCGACTGAGCTATGTCAGCAACAACACATAACATTATAGCAAACAAACTAATTTTTGTCAATACCTTTTATAAAAAATAAAGGCTGTAAAAGAGGAGTTGTCCTTGCACTTTACAGCCCTTTTATTATTTATCTGTTCTTTTTTCTGCTAATATCCTTGAATTTTCCTCAACCTTTTTCTTTGACAGGGGATAAAAGAATATAAGGATAAGTCCAACTGCAAGATAACACACAGCAGGGACAGCTGTTGCAACAGAGTAAATTTTGTTTGTAACCTCTGCCGTTTGTACAACTGTTTCTCCTGCAACAGCTGTTTTATATCCTATAATCTGTAGTGCCCATGCGCCAATTCCTCCGGCAAGAGCCTGACCAATTTTTCGTGCAAAGGAATAAAATGCATAAATTGTACCGTCGTCACGGCTTCCTGTGTGAACCTCACGTGAGTCAATGATGTCGGTTATAAACGCCCAAATTAGCAGGTTAAATACTCCTGTGCCAATATTGCCAAGTGCAACAAACACGCAAAATGTCCAAGGGTTTGTTATCCTTGAAAAGAACAAAACGGAGTATATTGCAGCTGCAAATAAGAGCGCAGCGGAAGAAGCCTCTTTTTTTCCAATGTTTTTAATAATTGATTTTGTAAAGGGAGCAAGTGCCAGTGTAATAAAAGTGTTTAAAAATCCCGCTGTAGACATGGCTGCCTTGCTCTTAAAATAGTCCATAAACAGATATATATTCATGGATTGAACAAGGAGCATAGAAAGTAGAAGTATTATAGCTGCAGCAATAATGCTTATAAGACTTTTTGTTGATAAGATACTTCCAAGCGTTTCGGCAATAGACTTTTTTTCTTTAACCTGTGGCTTTGATTCTATTCTCTCAATAGATAGGCTATAGCAGCCTCTGTAGCAAATAAACGCGGCAATTGCAAAAACAAGGGCAATTAATTGAAATCTGCCCGGCAGAATAATCTGATTTCCGGCAGCATCATACTCGTATATTAAAAGAGGTACAACAACGCTTATAACAAGTCCTGCCACAGCAGCGCCCACGCTTCTGTAGGTAGAGAGCTGCCCTCGCTCTGACGGCTCTCCTGTTATGGCAGATGCCATAGAACCGTAAGGAATGTTTATAGAAGTATAAAAAATACTTCCCCACAAAATATAAGTTATAAAAATATATATTATACGAAATGGCATGGAAAGCCTTGCTACCTGTGGCATAAAAAGCAGGAAGCCTGAAATACAAACAGGTATTGACATAGCCTTTATCCAGGGTCGGAATCTGCCGGATTTTTTTAAACTCATGGTATCTACTATTCTTCCCATACCAACATCTGTAAATGCGTCTATGACTCTTGCAACTACAAACAAGGTTCCCACTACACCCGGTGCTATTCCAAGTACATTAGTATAAAAAACCATCAAAAACGAGCTTGCAAAAATGAAGAAGAAATCATTTGCCAAATCTCCAAGCATATACCCAAATTTGTCTTTAAATCCAAATGGTCTGTCCATTTACTTTTTCTCCTCTTCCTTGTAGTTGTTTTTTACTCTCTCCCATCTGTCTTTAAGAAGGTATGCTGCAAGCTTTGGCTGTCTGTCCTTTGTAAAAATACCCTTTTTATTTCCGTCTGCACGCATAATACCCTCTGTTGTCTGGAAGTCTGCAAAATTCCAAATCTGCTCGCCCTTAACAAAATCATAGCTGTCAAACACTTCAAATTGCATTTTCAAATATTCCACCTGATATTCCTCGCTCCACATAACGCTTGGTAGCTTGTGAAGTCCGGCAAAGGTATCTGCACCAAACTCTGAAAAAACAAAGGGTTTATTAAGACGTTTTTCTTTCCATTTGTCCATTTCACCTATGAACTGTTTCTTTGCGTCGCATATTTCAAAGCCCCCTTGCATATACCAGCCGTAATACCTGTTAAGGCATATAAAGTCTGCCACGTTGTAGCATGTGCATGTGTCGGGGAGTGACATAGCAATCATGGCGTAGGTTTTTGGCCTTTTTTGAACATCAAGAGTAGCCGCATATTCAAATATATCCTTAAAATAAGGTACAGCCGCTTCGTTTGTTGTTTCCGGCTCGTTCATAAGACTCCAGGCAAAAACACAGGCATAGTTTTTATCTCTGTCTATAAGCTCTTTTATAGCAGCCTTGTGAACCTCTTTTGTTTTTGTATGCACGTCCTCGTGTGTAAAAAATCCGGTACTTGCCTTTGATGAAGCGTCCATAAAATTCATTAAGCTTTCAAAAAAACCAACTGCCGCAACTTCATCAATTACAAGAAATCCCTCTTTGTCTGCAAGCTGCATAAGTTCCTCGCTGTATGGGTAATGAGCAGTTCTGAAAGAGTTTGCGCCGCTCCACTTCATAAGCTCAAAATCCCTTTTATACGCTCCTGGATTGTAGCCTCGTCCGTAGAAAACAGAATCCTCGTGCTTTCCATAGCCTTTAAGATAAACAGGCTTTTTATTTATAAGAATATTTGTACCCTCAATCTCAACAGTTCTTATTCCAATATCTGTTATATATTCATCAATAACATTTTCTTGGTTCTTTATTCTTATAAAAAACTTGTAAAGATAGGAGTTGCGTACATTCCAAAGATGTACATTTTCTATTTTAATTTCACCTGTTTTGCCCTTGGCTTTTGCAATAAACTCGCCGCTTTCGTCAAAAACATCTATTTCTATATTGTTGTTACCGGTTGTTTCCACAGTGTATTCTGTAATTGAGCTGTCTCCCAAGAGTTTGTGATTGACCGTAAAATCAATAATAGACTCCTTAGGTGTTGCAACAAGTCTTACAGGTCTGTTAATTCCCGAGTAGTTAAAAAAGTCAAAATAAGGCTTACTCATCTTTCTTCCGTCAGAGAGTTTTTTTGTTTCTCCGGCAGGGAGTGTGGCACGTGTAAGCTCGTTGTTTACTTTTACAACAACAATATTTTTTTCGTTAAATTTTGCCACATCATTTATCCTGGCTGTAAAAGGCAAAAATCCACCCTCGTGTTTTGTAATTTCTGTTCCGTTTACATATACGGTTGCTCTGTGGGTTACGGCGTCAAATCTCAAATCAAGATTATGACCTGACCATTCCTCCGGTACAAAAAGCTCCGTCTCATACCAGAAATCACCTGTATATTCTCTTTGCCATTTTTCGGTAAAATAATCGTTAAAGCTTGAGGGTACAACCATAGAAAGAGGGAAGGGAAGTCCTCTTTGCCAGTTTTCTGCATCTCCCACACCGTCCGGGTCAAATTTAAAATTCCACATTCCGCACATATCGTATATTCTTCTTGTAGCAGTTACTTTTGGATAAAGCATTGAATTTTTCATAATTACATCTCCATTTCGTTGTTTCAATATTAATTATTTATAAAACAGGAAGATTTTATTCAGGCATAAGTTTTTATTTAAAAAAACTGTACAAATTTTTAAAATTGTATTGATTTTATGAGTGTATATGGTGTATAATACTGTGTTAGTAAATATGATTGGAGATTTTTGTATGAATACAGAAAAAGTTTATGAGTTTACCAAACAAGGACTTGAAGAAGCAAAGGAAAAGCTTGAAACTTTAAAAACAAAAACAAGAAAAGAAGTTTCTGAAAAAATCAAAGAAGCTCGTTCTTTTGGTGACCTTTCAGAAAATGCAGAATATGATGAAGCAAAAAATGAGCAGGCAGAGGTAGAAGCAGAAATTAGCAGACTTGAGGAAATGATTAAGTTTGCAAAGGTGGTAGACAGCAAAAAAACAAAGTCTGATACTATTACACCTGGTACAACAGTAACAATATACGACGTTGACATGGATGAAGAGCTAACTTATACTCTTGTTGGCTCAATGGAGGCAGACCTTGAAAAGAACAGACTTTCTTACGAGTCACCAATCGGCGCTGCACTTCTTAACAAAAAAGCCGGTGACGAGGTTAAGGTTAAAGCATTTGATGATATTGCAACCTTTAAAATTGTCAGCATAAAAAAATAATCAATATGCAATCTTAAAAAGATTGCATATTGCTATATTTATTTGCAAGAAAGGAAGAAAGAAACAACATGAAAATTTTAATGATTGGTGCACACCAGGACGACAACGAATTCCGATGCGGGGGACTTGCAAGCAAGTATGTTAAAATGGGCTATGATGTTCGTATACTCAGTATGTGTAACGGCTGCGGAGGACATCATATAATGTCTCCGGAGGAAACAACAGCATGCCGTGCAAAGGAGTCGCAAGCAGTTGCAGAGCTCCTTGGTGTTACATATGATGTGTGGGATATACCTGACTGTAACATAGTTGCAGACCTTGCAACACGTAAACGCCTTATAAGATATATCCGCGAATATAGTCCTGATATGATTATAACACACCGTACAAACGACTATCATGCAGACCACCGTGCAGTAGGTCAGCTTGTTCAGGACGCTTCATATGTTTTAATTGTTCCACACGAGTGCCCGGAAGTTCCTGCAATGCGCAAAATGCCTGTTATTTTATTTAACGAGGACAAATTTACAAACCCTGTATTTAAGGCTGATGTAATAATAAATGTTGATGACGAAATAGACACCAAGCTTAAAATTGCAGACCTTAACGTATGCCAGGTTTATGAATGGCTTCCGTATACAAAGGGTATTCTTGATCAGGTTCCGGAAGGCAAGGAAGAGCGTTTTGAATGGCTTAAGGGTATGAACATTACGGCTGATACTACAGATGAAGAAGTAATGGCACATACACATGGATATGCTGTAAGATATGCAAAAACAGCAGCACGTTTTAGAAAAGAGCTTATTGAAAAGTATGGAGAGGAAAAGGGAAGCAAGGTAAGATATGCAGAAGCGTTTGAGATTTCTGAATATGGTGAGCCTCTTACAGATGAGCTTAAAGAGAAGTTTTTCCCATTCTAAAATAAAAAGAGGTAGAAAATGAGAATAGGTATAGATATAGGCGGAACAAACCTTGTTGCCGGCATTGTAAATGATAAATTTGAGCTTGTTGATAAGGTATCTACTCCGGCAAATTCATCAAGACCGGATACAGAAATTGTAAATGATATAATTGCCCTTTGTGAGCAAATTATGAAAAAAAACAATATTACTGTAGATGATGTAGAGTCTGTGGGAATAGGTGTTCCGGGCTGCAGTGATACAGCTACAGGACTTATACTCCACTGTGAGAATATAAATTTCCACAACACGCCCATTGCCAAAATGATACAGAAAAAAATTAATGTCCCGGTATTCCTTGGAAACGATGCGGACTGTGCGGCTCTTGGAGAGGCATATGCCGGGGCAACAAAGGATGCTGATAACTCGGTTATGATAACAATTGGCACCGGAATTGGCGGCGGAATTATTATAAACAAAAAAATATATAACGGTTTCAACAGCTGCGGCGGTGAAGTTGGTCATATGGTAATTGATGTAAATGGTGAAAGGTGTAATTGCGGAAGAAAGGGTTGCTGGGAGGTATATGGCTCTGCAACAGCCCTTGTAAAGCAAACAAAAAAAGCCATTGCAGAAAACCCTGACAGTATCTTAGCCAGTCTTGCAGGCGGAAACCCTGAAGATGCAGGAGGTAAAACCTCATTTGATGCAATGCGTAGCGGCTGCCCTGTAGGAAAGGCAGTAGTTGAAAAGTTTGTAGAAAATTTTTCGGCCGGCATTACAAACATAATTAATATATTCCAGCCGGAGATGATTGTTATTGGCGGAGGCGTATCAAAAGAGGGACAGCCTCTTATAGATATGATAATGAAGCACGTTTCAGTTGAGCGATATGCAAAGGAAACAGACCTTCCAAAAACTACACTATGTACGGCTGTACTTGGTAATGATGCAGGGGTAATTGGTGCTGCACTATTAAGCTTATAAAAAAAGTGGTTGCTTATGCAACCACTTTTTTAGTAAGAAATATTAATTGTTCTTGTGTCCCCGTTCCACTCTACATTTATTCCAAGATGCTCTACTGCTCTTATATGGACCATAGTATTGTCGCAAATAAGGCTCGTAGGTGTTGCAAGGGTTTTTTCTTGCTCGTTTACGGAAATGATGTCAGAGCCGGTTTTAAGACCAAGTGTAACATCGCCTTTGGAAGCATAGGCGGTCTTTGTGCTGTCGTCCCACCAAACGCTGCAACCTACAGCTTCAAAGATGTTTCTAAGAGGTATCATAGTGGAGCTGTTTTTCATAACAACAGGATATTTGTATGAAAACTCTGCACCATTAATTATAATTTTTATATCCTGAAGAACATCTGATACCACGTTTTGTACCTTGTCTGTTTTTACATATCTTATGTTATCGTTTTGGCAATATGATTTTACAGCCAGGTTTTCTCCTGCATAAATTGTTAGGTTATCACAGCCGTAAAAAGCACTCTCGCCAATTATTGTAACAGAATCAGGAATGTAAACTTCCTGCAGATTTTTGCAGTCTATAAAAGCATAGCTCATTATATGTGTTACCCCGTATGGAATAATAACCTTTGTAAGACTGTCGCATCCGGCAAAGCTTTGGCTTCCGATTGTTGTTACCGACGAGGGAAGAAGAACATCCCTTAAATAATCACAATCTTTAAAAGTATTGTTTCCTATGTTTGTAATTCCCGAGGTTATTGCAACATATGAAATGTTAGTGCTGTCATTTGTAAAGGGTGACGGTTCAAGGTTTGTGTAGTTTGAAAGTTTACCTTCGCCGCTTATTACAGTATATCCGTCTGTATTTTTAGCCTCTGTCTTTGCAAGTGCTGCAAGAGGCGCAGAGCATATTGCAAAGGCAAGAAGTGTGCTTATTATCTTTTTCATATTTAGAATCCCTTTGTAGATAAATTAATTTACTTAATTATATAAAAAAACTGTTTTTTTGTCTACTGTCAAATCAAACAAAAATTTTATAGTACTTTGTATCCCTGATCTTCTACTGTCTTTTTTAATATTTCATCAGGTATTTCTTTAGATAAGAAAACTCTTGCGCTGTCGGTTTCGTGACTTACAATAGCCTCTGTAACGCCGTCAAGCTCTTCTAAACATTTTTTTACTCTTGCCTGACAGTGCTGGCACATCATACCTTCAATTTTCATAAACTTTTCCATTTTTTTATTCTCCTTATATTTTGATTTAAAAAAGTTAAGACGCAGTGCATTAGTTACAACACAAAAGCTTGAAAGACTCATAGCTGCTGCCCCAAACATGGGATTTAATTTAATATTAAACATAGGAATAAATACACCTGCCGCAAGTGGTATCCCGATTATGTTATAAATAAACGCCCAGAATAAATTTTCACGAATGTTTTTAAGAGTTCGGCGGCTTAGTCTTATGGCTGCTGCCACATCAGGCAGACTGTTTTTCATAAGAACAATATCTGCCGCATCAATTGCCACATCTGTTCCGGCACCTATTGCAATTCCAACATCTGCACTTGTAAGTGCAGGAGCGTCGTTTATTCCGTCACCTACCATGGCGGTTTTACCTTGTTTTTTCAGATCCTTTATTATGCTGTCCTTGCCGTCAGGCATGATTTCGGCATAAAAGTCATCAATGTTTACCTGCTCTTTTATAGCATGGGCAGTTTGCTCGTTGTCCCCTGTTATCATAACAACCTTAATGCCCATGCCCTGAAGCTCTTTAATTGCTTCTGCACTGTCGTCACGGATTGTATCTGCCACTGCTATAATACCTGCCGGATGGCTGTTTAAGGCAAAAAACAAAGGTGTTTTGCCCTTTGAGGAAAGGGAAGAGGCAATAGCCTTTATATCCTCCGGTACGCTGCATACTTCTTCTATAAATTTAATGTTTCCGCCATGAACGCTTTTTCCGTCTATAAAAGCGCGGATGCCGCTGCCTGCAACAGCCTCAAATTCGGTACTTTTTAAAATTTTGCAGCCTCTTTTGTTTCCTTCTTCAACAATAGCGGAAGCAAGAGGATGTTCACTTTTTGCTTCCAGCGATGCTGCAAGAGTTAAAAGCTCGTCTTTGTCTATGTCATTAAAAGTTACTATATCTGTTACCTTTGGTGTCCCGGTTGTGATTGTACCTGTTTTGTCAAGTGCAACAATTTTTATTTTTCCGGTTTCTTCCAAGGCTGCTGCGGTTTTAAACAATATTCCGTTCTTAGCGCCCATACCGCTGCCTACCATAATTGCCACAGGTGTAGCAAGTCCAAGTGCACAAGGGCAGCTAATTACAAGAACAGAAATGCCTCTTGCCAGAGAAAATCCAAAGGTTTGTCCTGCAAAATACCATACCAGAATAGTTATAATGGCTATTGCCATAACAACAGGAACAAATACTCCGGAAACCTTGTCCGCAATTTTTGCAATTGGTGCTTTTGATGCTGACGCATCTTCTACCATTTTAATTATTTGTGCAAGGGCTGTTTCTTCATTTGTTTTAGTGACGGAGCATATTACATAGCCTGATTTGTTTATTGTAGCCCCCGATATACTGTCGCCTGTAGATTTATAAACTGGTATGCTTTCGCCTGTGAGCATGGATTCGTCTATAGTGCAGCTGCCTTCAATTATAATCCCGTCTGTAGGAAAGCTTTCTCCTTGCTTTACAATAAAAGTATCTCCCGGTTTTAGCTCATCTGCCGGAACAACATTTTCTTTGTGGTTTACTATAATGGTAGCAACCTTTGGCTTTAAATCTAAAAGACTTCTAAGCGCATTTGTTGTTTTCCCCTTAGACCTTGCCTCAAGCATTTTCCCGACAGTAATAAGTGTCAGTATCATGGCTGCAGACTCAAAGTACAGCTCATGCAAAAATGTTTGTGCAAGAGCTATATTCCCTGCAACATAAGCATTAGTCATCTCAAATAGTGCATAAACGCTGTATATAAATGATGCTCCTGAGCCAAGAGCTACCAGGGTATCCATGTTTGGAGCCTTTTGCACAAGTGCCTTAAATCCACTTATAAAAAACTTTTTATTTATTACTAAAATCACACTTGAAAGAAGCAATTGTAAAAGACCGTTTGCAAGAGGGTTTTTATGAAAGTAATTTATCATCGGAATTCCAATCATATGCCCCATTGAGAAGTACATAAGTATAATCAGGAACCCAATAGAATATATAAGACGCCTTTTTATAATAGGCGTTTCCCTGTCCTTTAAAATGTCATTTTTTGGTTTATCTTTTTTGTAATTTATTCCGTAGCCTGCATCCTCTACAGCTTTTATTATTTCAGCGTCAGAGGCGGTGCCTTCTACCTGCATGGAGTTTGTAAGTAAATTTACAGAGCATGAATTAACGCCTGAAAGAGCGGACACGGCTTTTTCTACCCTGGCAGAGCATGCCGCGCAGGTCATTCCTGTGACTTCATACTGTTTCATTTTCTCATCTCCCATATCAGTGTGTAAATAAATTATAGTATTCCCGGCTTTTGCTGACCTGCCATTTTCTTGCAACTGTAAGGACAGAAATGCTTGAAGCGCCCGCATCAAAAAGAACTTTTGCACAAGCTCCGGCGGTGCTGCCTGTGGTAAATACATCGTCAATAAGCAGTATTGACTTTTTCTCTACCTGACATTCATCTGCACAAAATGCATTTTCTGTATTCTTTGCTCTTTTCCAGACGGGGAGTTTTGATTGTCTGCTTGTGGTTTTTGTTCTCATAAGAGCAGTGTTGTTATGTTCAAACCCAAAGTGCTCCGCAATTTTCTCCGATAAAAGCTCTGCCTGATTATATCCTCTCTCCTTAAACCGTTTCTCTGACAAAGGAACAGGAATTACCATATCGTAGGTTTCATTTTCCCCAAGGAGTGTGTCAAGATAAGTATTCATATATTCCACAAATATGTCTGCATAGGCAGTGCACCGTTTGAACTTGTATTCAATAATAAGCTCTTTAATTGGCGGAGCATAGTAAAATACAGACGAGGAAAATCTTATTTTATTGCCTCTTCTCTCAAAAGCCGTACCAACAGATACAACGGGAAGATGCTCATGGCACATGCCGCAAATTCCGATATTGCCTTTGATAACACCAAAGCTTTCTTTTTCCTTTAGCTTTTTACATATTATGCAATGTGCATATTTTTCTCTGTCAAAAAAGTCAAATAAATCCAAAATATTAGCCTCGTTATATAACACTTACAATTGTAAGTCCCTTTTTTCTTGCGTAGTTTTCTGTAAAAGCAGTTCCGCCACTAGACGAATATCTGTAGCTTACGCATACAGAGCTTCTGTCCACAAGATGCTTGTTTCTCACATGCATACATCCCGTATAGTAACGGTCGCTAAGAGAAGTTACCTTATCAGCGTTTGCTGCCAGATGCATGTATTCCTCTCTGTCATACTTGTTCCATTTATCCCAGCTGTCCTTTGATGGAAGAACTATAATAAGCTTGATGTCCGGATGCCTTTCCTTTGCCCGTATTATGCTTTCTGCTGCAAGCTTGTCAAAGCCTCTTGCTCCACCTGTTCCAAAGTACAAAAAGCCGTCATTTATAAGAGTTTCCACAATTTCGTCAAGCTTCCTCGAAAGGTGCTTGTGAATGACATTTCTGTGGCCTGTAAAGCATACGGTTTTTTCTTTTTTATCATTCATACATTTTTTGCTTTCTTATATCTTTTACAACAAAACGCATGGCGTAAAAATGCTCAAAAAGTCTTGAAACAAACCTTTGAGAATACTCTCTTGAAAGGTCGTCAAGATTCAGGTTTGTATTTATAATCATTTTTTTGCCTGCAAGAATTCTTTCGTTTAATATATCGTAAGCAAAAGCCTGACGGAGCTTTGATGGAAATTCTGCCCCAAGGTCGTCAAGAATGAGCATGTCGCAGCTATAGGCTGTTTCTATAAGCTCATCGTCAGTTACATCTCTTTGTCTTCCATACTTTTTATTTTCCATAAGCTCAAAGAGCTTTCCCGCTGTTATGTATAAAACAGAGTATCCCTTTTCTATAAGTGAGTTTGCTATACAGCCGGAAAGAAATGTTTTGCCGGAGCCTGTATCACCAAAATATAAAAAGCTCCTTTTATATTCTTCAAAGCTTTCACACATCTGTTTAGCTTCACTGTGTATTTTCTTAATTCGGTCAAGAGGTGAAATACCGTCCTTTTCAGGAACATCAGGAAAATACTTAAAGTCAAATTTGTCAAAGGACATTTCCTGCATATGTCCCGAAAGATTAGAGCGCTCATAGGAGTACTTTGTAAGCTTTGCCTTGTAGCACCTGCATTTTTGGTTTTCTACATATCCCGTATCCATGCATATAGGGCATTCATAGTGTATCTTGTCATAATCCTCAGGAATGTTATGCTCTTTAAGCAGAATCTCACGCCTTTTTTGAAGCTTTTCATTTTCTTCAAAAAGCTCTTTTCTTATCTGCTCTTCTTTGTCAGGATTTTTTGCAAGTTCCATTGCCATACGGTAGCCTGTTTCTGCTGCTTTAGTGCGTATTTCTTCAAGTTCGGGGCAAATCTCATGAGCCTTTTGTATACGTTTTTTTCTCATAAGACTTTCCTTTGAACGAATATTTTCGTATTCTGCAAATATTTTGTCTGTTATACTTTGTGACATTATTTATTCACTTCCATTCATGATTTTTAAAATATCATCTTTTTTTCTAAGAATTTCATCAAATCTGTCAATATAAGTTTTTGGGTCTTTGAAATTAAAAATTCTTGTTATTTTCCTATTTTCAACAATTTTTGTGCTTCCACCGCAGCCGGCTGCGATAATTGACTGGGTTTCTTCCATTATGTTTATATTATAAAAGCTCATATATCCGTCTTTTGAGTAGCCTACATTTTCAAGATTTCCCGAAATGTTTTTTTGTCTGTACATGTAATATGGCACTCTGCCTGTTTCTTTCATTCTGTCCTGGGTATATGAAAGCATATCATTCATAACCTTTGACTGAAGCAGCTCTTCTCCGGAAAATCTAAAGTCTGCAGACCTTTTTATACACATGGAATGGACAGTTATATTCTCCGGGTTCAAACCAATTACGGAGTCCAGACTGTATTTAAAGTCCTCAAGGCTCTCTCCCGGAAGTCCTGCAATAAGGTCCATATTAATATTCTCAAAGCCTGCTTCTCTTGCCATGGCATAGCAATCTGTCACCATTTCCGGTGTGTGCGCACGTCCCACTCTTTTAAGGGTTTTTTCGTTCATTGTCTGGGGGTTGATGCTTATTCTTGTAACGCCATTTTCCATTGCACACATTAGCTTATCGCGTGTAATTGTGTCAGGTCTCCCTGCTTCAAGAGTAAATTCGTCAAGACCATTTTCCGGAAAAAGTATAGAAAGCTTTTTAAGAAGGCGGCTAAGCAGCTCTTCAGACAGTGTAGTAGGTGTTCCGCCTCCGATATAAATATTTTGCACCTTTTTATTTGACTTTTCAAGTATTTCTTTTATCTTGTCAATTTCCTCAAGTAAAAGCTCCACATATTTTTCCATGTATTTGCCGCTAAAGCGTACATCTGTGGAAACAAATGAGCAATAAAGACATCTTGTGGGGCAAAAGGGAATACCTACATATATGCTTACAGAATTATCCTGTGCCCTTTTAAGAATTTCACGCTCGTTTTCGGCAACCTCCATGGCAAGACGTATTTTGCTGTCATCTACTTCGTATAAGTTTTTTAAAAGGCTCGGAAGCTCCTCTTTCCCTATTCCGCTCTCCAAAAATTCCCGGACGTTTTTTGCAGGGCGTATTCCGCTCATTACGCCCCAGGGCAGATTAATCCTTTTAATTTTCATAGCAGCATGGCAAAAGCTTTTTGTTACAGCGCTGTCGCAAATTTTTCTTGTCATTTTGGGGCTTTCGCCGTCCGGAAGTTTGTAATAGTAATCATCGTCATATACCTTTCCATTATAGGATATGGTAGTATAAACGTTTATGGTTTCTTTGCTTTTTTCAAAGCCGCTGCTAACTGTTACATCCTCATCTTCCGCGAAAAATAAATTGCAGAATAGCCTGAGCTTTTCCTTGCATTCATATCCGGTTTGAAATATAAGTAGCATAAAAATCCCTCAGTCCCTCCTGCAAAAAATCATCAAAAATATTATACATTAAAACCTCTCTGTTGTCAATGATTTGACCACTTATAATCGGACGGTGAATGGCCGGTTATTCTTTTAAATACAGTACTAAAATAGTTCTGGTTTAAAAATCCAAGATTCATAGCCGTTTCCTTAACGGACATGCCGCCTTTTAAAAGATTTATTGCAGCGTTTATTTTCATACTGTTAAAGTATGCCATTACTCCCATACCGGCGTACATGGAAAAGGTTTTTTTTAGGTTAATTTCGCTCGTGCTGCAAAGCCTTGCAATATCCGAAACAGACAGGTTTTTATGAATATTTTCTTCCATAATAGTTATTATGTTTGTATAATTTACAGCGGAGCGTGATTTAACATATTTTCTTATATCTTTTTGCGTGGAAAGAGTATTTAAAATAAATGTTTCAAGGTCTTTCACTGCAAGTTGGTAATTTATATTTTCAGGGTGCTTTATGTTGGTAACACATTTTTCTTTGGTTTCGTATGCATTCGTTATGCTGTCCAGAGTTTTAGCAGCACTTTTTATATCCGACAGTTCAAAAATTTTTGAGCTGTAAGAGGGCATATTTTCTGCAGTAAAGGAAAATACAATAATTGAAAAGGGAGTGTTGTCTGTGCTTACAAGTCTGTGAAATTCCATTGGCTCGTGAAGAACAGCTTGTCCCTTTTTTAAAAGAAATACATCACTTCCCGCAGTAACAGTTACCTGCCCTTCGGTTACAATCAGTATTTCCCAGAAATCATGCCTTTCGCCGTCAAAATCAAATGTTGTTTTGTGGCTTTCACTAAAAGCTGTATACAGAGTATTAATTGAAAAAATCTTTCCAAGTGGATAAGCGGGATACATAATACTCCTCCTTTTTTATACAAAATCATAGATTTTTTATACAAACTTGTATATACTTTTTAATTTGTATATGATAATATATTAGCACATTGTGTTTTTAAAGTCAATAATTATATTTGACAAATTTAACTAATGGTGATATAATTATCGGGTATATATCATATGAAAGGATGTTTTTTACTATGGATACAACATTAGTTGTAATGGCAGCAGGCATGGGAAGCCGTTTTGGAGGACTTAAGCAAATTGCACCCCTTGGACCAAATGGTGAAATAATACTTGATTTTTCTTTATATGACGCAAAAGAAGCAGGCTTTAACAAAGCCGTATTTATTATAAAAAAAGCAATTGAAAAAGAATTTCGTGAGGTCATCGGAAAAAGAATAGAAAAGATGATAGATGTTTCTTATGTTTTTCAGGAAACAGACAAAATTCCCGAAGAGTTTTCTTCATTAAAGGATCGAGAAAAGCCATGGGGAACAGGTCATGCAATTCTTTGTGCAAAGGATGAAATTAATACTCCTTTCGCTGTTATAAATGCAGACGACTACTATGGCAAGGAAGCGTACAAGCTTATGCACGATTCTCTTGTTAAAAATGATAATATCTGTATGGTAGGCTATAAGCTTTATAACACCCTTACAGAAAATGGCACAGTAAGCCGTGGTGTATGTGAGATAGAGGGCGGATGTCTTAAGAGCGTTACAGAACACCTGGCGCTTGATAAAAATTCCGGTTTTTCTGAGGGTACAATAGTTTCCATGAATATGTGGGGCTTTACACCAAAGATTTTTGAAACACTTGAGTCAGACTTTAATGAGTTTCTTAAGAATTTGTCAAACCCTCTTAAGGAAGAATTTTTACTTCCTGTTGTGGTTGACAGACTCATTAAGAATAAAGGAGAAAAAGCAATTGTAATTCCTACCTCTGAAAAGTGGTACGGCGTTACATACAAAGAAGATGCGGCACCTGTGTCAGAAGCACTAAAAAATATGGTAGATAAGGGGCTATATAATGGTATCTGATTTAAACAGAATAATGGAAAAGTTTGTCATCAACAATGAAATAAATCCATACGGTGACGGACATATAAATCATACATATCTTACAAAATCAAAGCAATATATCCTCCAGAGAATTAACACTAAAATTTTTGTGCATCCAAAGGAGCTTATGGAGAACATAACAAAGGTAACAGAGCATGTAAGGGCAAAGATTGAAGCAGAAGGCGGCGATCCGGACAGAGAAACACTTACAGTTATTCCTACCCTTGACGGAAAATCATACTACACAGACGATAACGGAGACTGTTACAGAGTTTATAAGTTCATTGGTGATACAAACTGCTACAGCATTGCAACTGATCCAAAGCAGCTTTATTATGCAGCTAAGTCCTTTGGTAAGTTCCAGAATATGCTAAATGACTTTCCGGCAGAAGACCTTTTTGAAACAATTCCGGAATTTCATAATACAAGAAGCAGATTTAATCAGCTTCTTAAAGCAATTGAAGAAAACAAGTCAGGAAGACTCAACGAAGTAAAAGAGGAAGTAGAATATGCACTTTCTCAGGAGTATATAGTTGATGAAATCACAAACGGGATTGCAGATGGCTCAATTCCTGTTCGTGTAACACATAACGATACAAAAATCAATAACATTTTGTTTGATGCAAAAACAGATAAGGGACTTTGTGTAATTGACCTTGATACTGTAATGCCCGGCTCACTTTTGTATGACTATGGTGATGCTTTAAGAGCCGGTGCCACAACGGGTGCAGAGGACGAGAAGGACTTGTCGCTTATTTGGTTTGATATGGCAGCTTATAAAGAATTTTCAAAGGGTTACCTTGAGGAAATGCTGCCTGTTATGACAGAAAGGGAAATAGAACTTCTTCCTCTTTCTGCAAAAATTCTTACATATGAATGTGGTATCAGATTTTTGGCAGATTACTTAAACGGAGATGTGTATTTCAAGACCTCGAGACCTGAGCATAACTTAGATAGAGCAAGAACACAGTTTAAGCTTTGTCGTGATATGGACAACAAAAAGGATGAAATGAAATCCATAATCAGAACTTTAATAAATAAATAAAATAAAAGCTGTTGATTTTTTGAATCAACAGCTTTTTTATTATTTTAATAACCATACGTCTTTGTATGTAACACCCAGGTTTAATGCTTCTGAGTGATTTGAAACTGCAACGTCAATCTTGTTTCCTTTAATTGCACCGCCGCAATCCTCTGCTCTCCTGTAGCCGTATCCGTCAATGTATACGTTTGAAAGCTTTGGTATAACCTTCGGGTCAACTGCTATGGTTGTCCCAGGCACTATTTTTCCTGCCCAGGCAGTAGCATTTCCGTAGCTACCGCAGCATTTAGAACATGCACAGTAATGTGTTATTTTAAAATTACCAAGATATACTGCGTTTTCAGGAACAGGGGAGCCCTGTTCTACCACAATGGTCTGTGCCGGCTTGTCAAGGCTTCCGTACCATATGTCATTTTGAGTTGGTTCAATAATAAATGACTCAGAATGAACAAATATTAGTCCGTACGGAGGACAATCAAAAGGCGGAATGGAAACAGTAATTGTGTAATCATTCCACTCTACCCACAATCCAAATGCTTCCATAAGGCTGCGTATGGGTGCTACAATGGAGCCACCCGAAACAATTGTTGCAGGAACTGCAGTTTTTATATTTGTTCCAAGGGAAATTATATCTCCGTCATAATCTTTGTAATTATATTTTACCCTTATGTTTTCATCCAGTACAGTCATTGAAACTGTTATGCTGTCAGGAATAAGCGGAAGTCCTTTTGTATCTGCATTTTCAAGCAATCTGTATGCATACCTTTCTATAGGAAGGGAAGAATCATTATTTGCTTTTAAATTGACGTGAGCTGTTTTTGTTGCATCGGTCCAGCCTACTTGTAGTCCCGCGCTTTCACAAAATTTTCTCAGCGGTATAACAGTAGAATTTCCGATTGTCATTGGTGCAACTGTATCAAAATCAATATGTAGGATATTATTGCTGACAATGTTATCAAGATTTACATCAATATTAGATGCTGATGCTGACATGGAACTTATCATGGTGATAAGTAGCATAATCGCAAGGCATAATTTTGATTTTCTCATAATTACCTCCATTTTCTGTCAATGAATAGCTGACATATGAGATTATATCATACAAAAAAATTTTAATCAATAATTTTGTTACAACAATTTTAATTTTCTTAAAAACTTTGTAACATTTAACGAAAAAAAAGAGCCTCTTCGGCTCTCAAATTACGTTTTACGTAATTTTATGAAATATAATTATCGTTTTATAGGGGTTTTTGTGTCAATTGTTACAAAACGGTGTCGAAAGGTGTAATAAATTTGTCTATTTTTATTTGTTAAAAACTGTCAAAAATTTATAAAATCAACAGAAGTACACAAGGCTCATCTTTTTGATTTCTCAATTCTACTGCCAATCCGTCGTTTGTAGTTTTTGTGTATATGAAAACCTTGTCCCCTAAGTGCATTTCTTTTTGATATATTACAGACAGCTCTGAAACATTAAATCCATCGGGAAGATAGTCAAGTGCAATTTCAATTGATTTTACATTATTTACATGATTGTTTGTATCAAGGTGTCTTCTTGTGATAGTTGTTTCTCCGGAAAGTATTGCCTGACTATCGGGACGCAGGTTTAAAATTTGGAGATTATTGTCTTCTTCATTAACGCTGTCGTATGCCTTTATTATTTCTTCTGGAATTCGTACAATTCGCCCTTTGGAAAAATCAAAGGAAAACCAATGTGCACTGCCTACGGCTTTACACCTGTCATTTTGCCATATCTCATATTTTCTGATAACATCACATCGCTGAGTTTTTACAATTCCGGTTTTAACCTCTGCAGCGGTGTCAAAAGATACAGGCTCAGAAAATTTTACTCTCCATCCTCGTAGAAGCATAGCAATAGATATTTCTTTCATTTTAGGGAGGGTGTATCCAACGCTTGCCGAATGATAAATTGATACATCCTGAAGTAAATCCATTACTGTGCTTAGTTTTATATTGCCTGTGCTATCAAGGTCGCTGTACTTAAAGGAATAATTCTTACAAAACATGTTTTTCCTCCACTTAAATTTAAGGGTGTTGCTAAGCAACACCCCATTATATTTTAATTATTCTGCAGCATCATCAGGATGCACCGGTTCTTGTTCAGTAGCTTCACCCTCTGCATTTTCAGCAGGTGCCTGTTCGCCTTCTGCAGCCTCGCCCTCTGCAGCTTCACCTTCTGCAGCTTCACCTTCTGTAGCTTCGCCCTCAGACGCTTTCTGCGCTTCGGCTTCTGATTTTGCTATCATAATCTTTTGTGTTTTAGCCCAAGGAGTGTCACCGTCAATACCATCCTCTTCTGTGATGCCTACAACTTGTGCAAATTGTTCAAATGTCATACCGTATGACATTTCAAGGAATTTTGATGTTGGAATATATGATTGAGCAACAACCTCTGTTGTGTTACCCGGCATGTTTGAAGGGAGTCCCCATTCTGTCTTAAATTCATTAAGTGTCATTTCGTTAAGTTCTGCAATTTCTGCAATGGTGGATAAATATCCATCTTTGTTTGCGTTGTATGTGTTGTATGTTGTAAAGTAAAGTACGCCAACTATTATAACACACACAGCAAATGTTATTGCTGCACTAATTACTGCAACTACTGATTTTGAAATTTCTGATTTTTCAACTACTGCTTCAACTTCTTCCAAAGCTTCCTCTAATACAGCAGCTGTGTCTTCTTCAATAATTTCGTTTTCTGTTATTTCTTCAACAACTTCTTCTGTTACCTCAGGAGATGCTTCCTGAATTTCATTTTCTAACAATTCTTTTTCTTCGTTCATTTTAAAAATCCTCCAAAAATTTTATTCAGCCTCTTCGCCATTAGTCTGCTCTTCGCTTTCAAGTGCCATGGATGCCACCATTTCCTGAACCTGTGCAACGGTCATTTCCGCTGTAACACCTTCGGGCAATCCACCCTGGGCTACCATTTCGTCAAAGGTAGTGCCGCTAAGTTTTGCATAGTTTTCAAGACTCATATTGTTTACAACATCATTCATATCAGCGTCAGCCTCTGCACCTTCAATGCCATATTCTGCAGAAAAGTCTTCCACAGTCATGCCTTGCTCTGTTGCAGCATCTGATAATGTGTAAATATCAGGCTTAAATTTATCAGCAATTGCGTATATAGCAAGTGCAAGCACTGCAACTACAACCACTGTAATAATTATGTTTACTATAGTATCAGCCTTGCTTCTTCTGGGCTTCAAATTTTTATTCTTAGACATTCCCAAATCCCCTTTCTTAATTTATCCATATAAATATACCACTATTTAAAAGAAAAATCAATATTTTTTTATAAATAAATTATGAATTTTCTAAGACAAAGCATAATTTTTATAAAAATTAAAGAAAAAACTTGTAAAATTTAATTTTTTGTTATATAATTGGTAAGTAATAATGTTAGAATTTGGAGGAGTATAAATGGATAACGAGCAAAGAGAACTTTCTGAACTTTTACAGGTAAGACGTGATAAGCTTAAAGAGTTGCAGGAACAGGGAAGAGATCCTTTCCATATTACAAAATTTGATGTAACTCATAAAGCTTCAGATATAAAGGATAATTACACAGAGGAAGAAAGAGAAATTACAAAAAGAGGATCAGATGAAACTGAAAAGATAATTGCAAAAATTTCTGCACTTGACGGACAAACAGTAACCGTTGCAGGTCGTATAATGTCAAAGCGCGGAATGGGTAAGGTAGGATTTGTTCATCTTTCAGATATTTCAGGACAAATTCAGCTTTTTGTTAAAAAGGACGTGCTTGGAGAGGAAGAATATAATCGCTTTAAAAAGCTTGATATTGGGGATATTCTTGGCGCAGAGGGAGAGGTTTTTACAACTCAGACAGGAGAAATTTCTGTAAGAGCAACATCTCTTACACTTCTTTCAAAGTCACTTCAGCCACTTCCTGAAAAGTTCCATGGTCTTGTGGACACAGACCTTCGCTACCGTCAAAGATATACAGACCTTATTATGAACAGCGAGGTTAAGGATACATTTATAAAGCGTTCTAAAATCATATCAGCAATACGCAGCTATTTAAATGAAAGAGATTTCCTTGAGGTTGAAACACCAATGCTTGTTGCAAATGCAGGCGGCGCTGCAGCTCGTCCTTTTGAAACTCACTTTAACGCTCTTGACGAGGACTTTAAGCTTCGTATTTCTCTTGAGCTATATCTTAAGAGACTTATCGTTGGAGGCCTTGAAAGAGTATACGAAATCGGAAGAGTGTTCAGAAACGAAGGACTTGACACCCGTCACAATCCTGAATTTACTCTTATGGAGCTTTATCAGGCGTATACAGATTATCATGGTATGATGGACCTTACAGAAAATCTTTACCGCCACGTTGCACAGGAAGTCCTTGGCACAACAAAGATAGTTTACAATGGTATCGAAATGGATTTAGGAAAGCCGTTTGAGAGAATTACCATGGTTGACGCAGTTAAAAAATACTCAGGCGTAGACTTTAATGAGATAACAACCTTGGAACAGGCAAGAACGGCTGCTAAGGAAAAGCATATAGAATTTGAAGACCGCCATAAAAAAGGTGATATTCTAAATCTTTTCTTTGAGGAGTTTGTTGAGGACCATCTTATTCAGCCAACATTTGTAATGGACCACCCGGTAGAAATTTCACCTCTTACAAAGAAAAAGCCTGAAAATCCGGATTATGTTGAAAGATTTGAGTTCTTTATGAACGGCTGGGAAATGGCAAACGCATATTCCGAGCTCAACGACCCAATTGACCAAAGAGAACGTTTCAAGGCACAGGAAGAGCTCCTTGCCCAGGGTGATGAAGAAGCAAACACAACTGACGAAGACTTTATGAACGCACTTGAAATTGGTATGCCGCCAACAGGAGGCATCGGCTTCGGTATCGACCGTATGTGTATGCTCCTTACAGACTCTGCAGCAATCCGTGATGTGTTGCTATTTCCTACTATGAAGAGTTTAGATAAATAAGTGATATAATAAAGACGCTATCAGCTTATAATTGGTAGCGTCTTTAAATAACTATGAATAATTTTTAATTACCATGCAAAATTAAAACGGAGGTGACAAGGTTTGAAAATACGGGACATTACCCTTGGTGCATTATTTCTTTCTATATCATTGATAATGTTTGTAATAGAAAATCAAATTTCCTTGCCGGTGATTGTACCCGGATTTAAAATTGGAATTTCAAACGTTGTCACTTTAATAATGCTGCGGCTTTGGGATAAGAAAAAAGCGTTTGCAGTGCTTATTCTAAGGATTGTTATTTCCAGCATAGTATGTGCAAATGTAACCGTGCTTTTTTACTCTCTTTGCGGAGGGGTATTATCTTACTTTGTTATGCTGCTTTTTAAAGATATAAAGTCAGTTCCGGCGGTAAGTGTGCTTGGTGCAGTGGGTCACAACACAGGGCAGATTTTTGCTGCAGCTTTTATGCTAAGAAGCCTGAGCGTTTTTGCATATTTTCCTGTCCTTACAGTCCTTGGCTGCGGTGCAGGCTTGTTTACAGGTCTTGTAGCAAAGTTCTCTATAGAAAACAAAAATGTAAAAAGTTTATTTTGGGAGGGTAGTAAATGAAAAAAATAGTACTTCCTTTATTACTTTTTCTTATATGCAGTTGTTCTTTAAAAACCACTAAGACAGACTTTTTTGCTATGGATACATTTGTGAGTATATCCCTTACGGGCAGCGGGGAAGATGCTCAGGCTGCGGAGACGGAAATTAAAAGGCTTGATAATCTTTTGAGGTATGACAGCATTGATGTAAGCGATGCCGAAATTATAAAGCTTATAGAATTTTCAAATGAGGTAAGCCGCTTTACAGAGGGTGCTTTTGACATTACCGTGGCACCGCTTATGGAACTTTGGGGATTTAGGGATAAGAACTACACAGTTCCGGATGAGGCTGCTATAACAGATGCACTAAAAAATGTTGGCTACGATAAAATATCGGATAAGACAAGGTATGATTTTGGTGCTGTGGGCAAAGGCTATGCAGGAGATATGGTGCAGAAAAAGCTTATTTCCCGAGGTGTAAATTCTGCCATTTTGTCCCTTGGCGGTAATGTCCATGCGATTGGCACAAGACCAAACGGAGAAAAGTGGAGAGTGGGAATACAAAATCCTGACGGTGAAGGTTATATAGGTTATGTAAGCGTGGAAAATAAGGCGGTTGTAACCTCCGGCGGCTACGAAAGGTATTTTGAAAGTGATGGAAAAAGATATAGCCACATCATAAATCCCAAAACAGGACGCCCTGCAGAGAGCGATATAAAATCCGTAACTGTAATATGCGAAAAGGGTGCCCTTGCAGATGCGCTCTCTACCGGTTTTTTTGTAATGGGAAGCGAAAAAACAGTGGAGCTTTGCAAAAAATCAGGGAACAAATTTAACGAAATAGAATTTTCAGTGATAATTATAAAAACAAACGGTAAAATTTTAAAAGTAGGAAATATAGAGCTTGAAAAGTGAGGTAACTTTTATGATAAGAATAATGTTTGTATGTCTTGGAAACATATGCAGAAGCACAATGAGTGAATTTGTTATGAAAGCTATGATAAAAGAGGAAGGTCTTGAGGATAAATTTTTTGTTGCATCATCTGCAACAAGCAA
>JAZRHH010000034.1:0-114894 GCA_045644665.1 Clostridia bacterium | reverse complement strand
GTATTCCTCCTTAACTGCGGATGGAACGCTGAGGAGCTTGAAGCTCATCTTCCGGGACAAGTTAAGAGATATATTGCTGAAAACAACATTCAGTTCTATACAATTGACGGTGTTAAGATTGGTAAGGAAATCGGTCTTGGCACAAGAATTAACACTGTACTTCAGTCAGCTTTCTTTAAGCTTGCAGACATTATCCCATCAGATGATGCAATCAAGTATATGAAAGGAGCTGCAACAGCATCATACTCAAAGAAGGGTGATGCAATTGTTAAGATGAACCACGACGCTATCGACGCAGGTGCACAGCAGGTTGTTAAAGTAGAAGTTCCTGAAAGCTGGAAAAATGCAAAGGACGAAGACCTTGCAATTTCTTACGAAGGCAACGGCGACCTTATCGACTATGTAAACAACATTCTTGTTCCTGTTAACTCATTCAAGGGTATGCAGCTTCCTGTTTCATCATTTGAAAAGTATGTAACAGGTCAGGTACCTCTTGGCTCATCAGCATTCGAAAAGAGAGGAATTGCCGTTGACGTTCCTAACTGGATTCCTGAAAACTGTATCCAGTGTGGTATCTGTTCATATGTTTGTCCTCACGCTGTTATCCGTCCTGCTGTTATGACAGAGGAAGAAATGAAGAACGCTCCTGAGGGCATGAAGTACGTGAACATGAAGCAAATGGACGGTCTTTACTACGGAATCGCTGTATCAGTTCTTGACTGTACAGGTTGTGGCTCATGTGCTAACGTATGTCCTGGCTTCAAGGGCGAAAAGGCGCTTGTAATGGAAAGCCTTGACGCACACTATGACGACCAGAAGGGCTTCAATTACGGCACAACACTTGAGCCAAAGGCAGAAGTTCTTGAAAAGTTCAAAGACACAACAGTTAAGGGTTCACAGTTCAAGAAGCCTTATCTTGAGTTCTCAGGCGCTTGTGCAGGCTGTGGCGAAACACCATACGCTAAGCTTGTAACACAGCTCTTTGGTGACAGAATGTATATTGCAAACGCAACAGGTTGTTCATCAATCTGGGGTGGTTCTGCTCCTTCAACACCATACTGCGCTAACAAAGACGGTTTTGGTCCTGCTTGGGCTAACTCACTCTTTGAAGACAATGCAGAATTTGGTTACGGTATGTTCCTTGCACAGAACACATTAAGAGAATCAGCAATTAAGAAAGCAGAAGCTGTTGCAGAAGCAAATGCATCTGTAAAGCCTGCATTTGATAAGTTTATTGAAACAAAGGATTGCGGCAAGTGCAACAAGGTTGCAGCAGACGAGCTTATTAAGGCAGTTGCAGCAATTAACTCACAGGAAGCAAAAGACGTTCTTGCAGACAAGGATTACCTTGCTAAGAAGTCTGTTTGGGTATTCGGTGGCGACGGCTGGGCATACGACATCGGCTTCGGCGGTGTTGACCATGTGCTTGCAGCAGGCGAAGATGTAAACGTACTCGTATTTGATACAGAAGTTTACTCAAACACAGGCGGTCAGTCTTCAAAGTCAACTCCAACAGGTGCAATTGCACAGTTCGCAGCTGCAGGTAAAGAGGTTAAGAAAAAGGACCTCGCTGCTATTGCAATGAGCTACGGCTATGTATACGTTGCACAGGTTGCACAGGGTGCTGACTACAATCAGTGCTTGAAGGCATTCCACGAAGCTGAAAGCTATAACGGTCCTTCACTTATCATCGCATACGCTCCATGTATCAACCACGGTATTAAGGGCGGCATGAGCATTGCTCAGACAGAAGAAAAGAAGGCTGTACAAGCTGGCTACTGGCACCTCTTCCGTTACGACCCAAGACTTGAGCTCGAGGGCAAGAACCCATTCCAGCTCGACTCTAAGAAGCCAACAGAAAGCTATGAGGAATTCCTCATGGGCGAAGTTCGTTACAACTCACTTGCTCGTTCAAACCCAGAACGTGCTAAGGAATTGTTCGAAAAGGCTGTTGCTAACGCAGAAGCTAAGTACGAAAAGCTTGCAAAGATGGCTGAATAATATAAATCAAAAAGAGTGTTGTTTTAAACAACACTCTTTTTTTCTATATACTGTTTCCCATTACTTACTTACTATAACTAACAGATAATAAATAACCGGAGTAATATATATTACACTATCAAATCTGTCAAGTATTCCACCATGTCCCGGAAGCAGTGTTCCAAAGTCCTTTATATTACAATCACGCTTTATGCAAGATGCAACCAAATCACCGATTTGTGAGAACACAGAGGCAAACAGCGCAACCACTGCTATACCCCCGTAGCCGAAGGTTTTGTCAAACTCAAAGAGTGACAGCTTTTGCAAAACAACCATATATACAAGGCAGGATACAACCGCTGTAATTACTCCGCCTATTGCACCCTCCACTGTCTTTTTGGGACTGACATGCGGAATCAGCTTATGTTTTCCCAACCCGCAGCCAACAAAGTAAGCTCCTGAATCTGTCATCCACGCACATATGAATACAAGAAGCGCTGCATAGTTGCCAAAGTCGTTATACAAACGAATCATTGTTCCAAAACACATTGAAATAAACAGCGTAAGAAAACCGTGAGCGCATACATCTTTATATGTAACCTTGGAATGAAGCGCTACCATAACTGTCAGGTAAATGCCTATAAAAGCAACAATTGCAAGCTCCTTTGACACCTTGCCGAATATTATGGAGGCAAGCATCACAGCAGCACCTATATAGCCTGTAGTGTCCAGTGTTTTGCCAAGCTTTACAGACCTGTAAAGTTCAAAGAGCATACCAAACACGCATATACAAATTGCGCCTGAAAATATTATGTAGTTGGAAAACAAAATTGCAAAGAAAAATATAAGACCGATTAGTGCCGTCAACATTCTTTTTGCCATAATCTTTACCTCTCTTTAGTTTTTTGATTTTACGCCGCCGAAGCGTCTGCCTCTACCCTGGAAATCAATAATCGCCTGATGCAAGTCTTCTATTGAAAAGTCCGGCCACAGCTTATGAGTAAACCACATTTCCGAATAGCTGTTTTGCCAAAGAAGAAAGTTACTTAGTCTTTGCTCTCCGCTTGTACGGATAAGCAAGTCTATATCCGGCTGACCGGCTGTATAGAGATAGTCTGAAAATACTTTTTCTGTAATTTCCTGTGGGTTTATATCTCCCTTTTGGACATCGGCGCACACATTTTTTACAGCGCTTACTATTTCTTCTCTGCCGCCGTAGTTAAGAGCAATATTCATTACAATGCCGTCATTGTTTTTTGTAAACTCTTCTGTTTTCACAATTTGCTGACGAATTTCCTCTGTAAGCTCTGCTCTTGAGCCGATTGCACGAATTACAACATTCTCTCCTGCAAGAGTTTTTTCTGCATTTTTAAGATAGTCAAGGAGGAGGTTCATTAAAAAGTCAACCTCTGCCTTTGGTCTTGACCAGTTCTCTGTTGAAAAGGCATATACTGTTATGTACTTTACACCCATTTTATTACATTCGGTAACAATTTTTTTCAGGGTGTCTGCTCCCGCAGAGTGACCTGCAGAACGCGGAAGACCACGCTTTGTTGCCCATCGTCCGTTTCCGTCCATTATTACACCTATGTGCTTTGGAAGATTGTTATAATCTATCGTAAGATTTTTTTGTTTCCTTTTAAAAAACATATATTGACCTCTCAAAAATATAGCTGCCGGAAATTACTCCCCGGCAGCCTTAAAATCTTTCGGAAATCAGATTTCCATTATTTCCTTTTCCTTGTCAGCGGCAATGGTATCTACCAAGGCAATATATTTATCTGTAAGCTTCTGAATATCCTTTTCAGCAGCCTTTACATCATCCTCTGTAATTTCGCCGTTCTTCTTTTGAGCCTTAACGTCTTCAATTCCGTCACGTCTTGCATTACGGATTTGAACCTTAACCTCTTCTGTGTACTTCTTAACAAGCTTGTTAAGTTCCTTTCTTCTCTCTTCTGTGAGAGGTGGGAAAGAAAGTCTTATTACCTTACCGTCATTCTGAGGTGCAATACCAAGGTCTGATGCAAGGATTGCCTTTTCAATTTCCTTTAAAGCTGTAGCGTCCCATGGCTGAATAACAAGGCTTCTTGGGTCAGGTGATGAAATTGAGCCGATTTGCGCAACCGGTGTTTTTGAGCCATAGTAGTCTATTGCAATTTTATCAAGAACAGAAGCATTTGCGCGTCCTGCTCTGATTGTTTTGAGCTCGCCCTCATAGCCTGCAATTCTCTTTTGCATTTTTTCTTCGATTTGTGGATAGTTTCCCATAGTTTTCACTTTCCTTTCTTTTAGGTTTTTTTATGTTTAAACTGTTTAGTCTATTATTCTTTTATACAATCGTTTGAAACAAAGGTGCCGATTTTTTCACCCTTGACAGCCTTCATAATATTACCTGGCTTATCTATTCCAAAAACGAGTACAGGCATGTTATTATCACGGCACATGGACGCAGCAGTTGAGTCCATAACACCAAGATTCATGCTCAAAATATCTGTATATGATAATTTATCAAATTTCTTTGCATTCGGATTTTTGTTAGGGTCGCTGTCATAAACTGCGTCAACATTCTTTGCAAGCAAGATAACATCTGCTTCCATTTCAACAGCTCGAAGTGCTGCTGCTGTGTCTGTTGACATAAACGGATTTCCTGTTCCGCAACCGAATATTACAACTCTGCCCTTTTCTAAGTGTCTAACAGCTCTTCCCCTTATGTACGGCTCTGCAATCTGGTGCATATCAATACTTGTTTGCACACGTGTTGGAATTCCTGCATTTTCAAAAGCAGAACAAAGTGCAAGTGCATTAATTGCAGTTGCAAGCATACCCATATGGTCTGCTCTTGTTCTGTCCATGTTCTCGCCGCTGCGGCCACGCCAGATATTTCCGCCGCCTACAACAACACAAATTTCTACTCCAAGGTCGTACACGTCCTTGACACTTTGTGATACTGATTTTAAGGTGGCGTCATCAAAGCCTACACCCTTATCTCCTGCAAGTGCTTCACCGCTTATTTTTATAAGTACTCTTTTAAACTTTGTATCCATAACAAAAATCTCCTATATTGGTCTGGTCAGGTTCTAAAAAAGGGAACACAAAAAACTTTCATTTATGTGTTCCCTGTTTTATTTACACAAGAGCCGGATTATTTAATCATGTTTGCAACTTCTTCTGCGAAGTTATCCTCTCTCTTTTCAATGCCCTCGCCCTTTTCAAATCTTGTGTAATTTACAAGCTTAACACCCTTGGAGCTGAGGTATGCTTCAACCTTGAAATCGCCATCCTTAACGAATTCTTGTTGGAGCAAGCAGTTCTGCTCATAGAACTTATTAATTTTTCCGCCAACCATCTTTTCGATGATATTGTCTGGCTTATTAGCGTTCTTAGGATCTTCCTTGATTTGTGCTATGATAATGTTCTTTTCCTTTTCAACGTCTGCTGCCGGAACAGTATCCTTTGAAAGGTAAAGTGGGTTGATAGCTGCAACTTGCATTGCAACGTCTCTTGCAGCTTCGTAAGCTGCTTCGTCTGCAAGGCTGCCTTCAGCCTCTACAAGAACACCGATTCTGCCGCCGCCGTGGATATATGAGCAAACATTACCCTCAACTCTTTGGAATCTTCTGATGTTCATGTTCTCACCAATCTTTGCAATCAAAGCAGTAAGAGTTTCGCCAACTGTTTGTGCGCCGTCAAAGCTTACTTCCTTAAGAGCTTCAACATCTGCAGGGTTCTTTTCTGCGATGATTTCAGCTACCTTTGATACGAAGCTAAGGAACTCATCATTCTTTGCAACAAAGTCTGTTTCTGAGTTTACTTCTACAAGTACGCCAACCTTTTTGTCGTCTGAGATATATGCCTTAACAATACCTTCTGCAGCAATTCTGCCTGACTTCTTAGCAGCTGTTGCAAGTCCCTTTTCTCTAAGGAATTCAATTGCCTTATCCTTGTCGCCATCTGTTTCTGTAAGAGCTTTCTTACAGTCCATCATGCCACAGCCTGTGATTTCTCTTAATTCTTTTACATCTTGTGCTGTAAATGCCATATTAGGTTTCCTCCCGTAAAATTATTCTTCTACTGTTTCTGCCTCTACTGCTTCTGCTTCTTCCATCTCAGCCTTTGCTGCAGCAAGAGCGTCCTCGCCTTGTCTGCCTTCGATAATAGCGTTTGAGATTGTTGATGCGATAAGCTTTACGGCACGGATTGCATCGTCGTTACCAGGAATTACATAATCAACTTCATCCGGGTCACAGTTTGTGTCAACGATTGCAACTACAGGAATACCAAGCTTCTTAGCTTCTGCGATAGCTATCTTTTCTTTTCTTGGGTCAACAACGAACATACAAGCAGGAATTTGCTTCATGTCCTTGATACCGCCGAGGTATTTTTCAAGCTTGTCTCTTTGAGCCTTGAGCTTAATAACCTCTTTCTTTGGAAGAAGCTCGAATGTGCCTTCCTCTTCCATCTTATTTATTTGAGCAAGTCTATCGATTCTCTTCTGGATTGTCTTGAAGTTTGTGAGCATACCGCCGAGCCATCTAGCATTTACATAGTACATGCCAACTCTTTCTGCTTCTTCCTTGATTGAGTCCTGAGCCTGCTTCTTTGTTCCTACGAAAAGAACTTCTCCGCCCTGCTCTGCAATATCTCTTACGAAGTAGTATGCTTCTTCTACCTTCTTAACAGTCTTTTGAAGGTCGATGATGTAGATACCGTTTCTTTCTGTGAAGATGTATTCTGCCATTTTAGGGTTCCATCTTCTTGTCTGGTGTCCGAAGTGAACTCCTGCTTCGAGGAGCTGCTTCATTGAAATTACGTTTGCCATTTTAAATTCCTCCTGTTTTTTTAAATCCTCCGCATCTCCTGGCACTCTGCAAGGAACCCTTTGGGCAACCCCCTGCAAATAGAGATACGTGTGTATTTTTCATACTGTTTTATTGTAACATACATATTACAAAAAATCAATACAATTTTTAAAAATAGTAATTTTAAATAAATTGAGGTATAAATAATATGTGTTTATTTACCTATTTGCATATTTTTCTCAAGAGTTTCAAGTGCACGGGTTGCTATCATATTATACCTCTCCTGCTTGTTTTTTACGCGTTTTTCAAGACCGTCAATTATGCCAAAGTTTGCGTTCATTGGCTGAAGCCTTGAAACCGCCGAGGTTATATATAAAGGAAGTGCGCCAATACATGTGCGGCTGTCCGGCATAAGAGGCTCTTTGCCTTTTAAAAGCCTTGCCATATTGTATCCTGCCATAATGCCTGAAGATGCAGACTCTACATAGCCCTCAACACCTGTAATCTGACCTGCAAAGAAGAGTTTTGGAAACTTCTTGCATTGGTACAGACTATTTAAAATATCAGGGGACTGGAGAAATGTATTTCTGTGCATTACTCCGTACCTTACAAACTCTGCATTTTCAAGTCCGGGTATCATACTAAATACCCTTTTTTGTTCAGGGAATTTCAAATTTGTCTGAAATCCTACTATATTATATAGTGTACCCTCGCGGTTATCCTGACGAAGCTGTACTACAGCAAAGCTGTCGTCCTTACCTGTTTTTGGGTTTACAAGTCCAACAGGCTTTAATGGTCCGAATGTGAGAGTTTGCTCTCCCCTTTTTGCCATAACCTCTACAGGCATACAGCCCTCAAAAACCGTCATATTCTCAAATTCATGAAGCTGTGCACACTCTGCCGTTATAAGCTCATTATAAAAGGCATAATATTCGTCCCTTGTCATTGGACAGTTTATATAGTCCGCTGTGCCTTTATTGTACCTTGCAGCGTAAAAAACCTTTGAAAAGTCTATGCTTTCCTTTGTTACAACAGGCGCCGCCGCATCATAAAAGGAAAGTCCGGAAGAGCCTGTAATTTTAAAAATACTTTCAAACAAAGCTCCCGATGTAAGAGGCCCTGTAGCAACAATTGTATACTCGTCAGTATCAATTTCTGTAGCTTCCTCGTGTACTATGTTTATATGAGGATTTGATTTTATTTTTTCTGTTATATACTCCGAGAACAAGTCTCTGTCAACAGCCAGTGCCCCACCTGCAGGAACACGTGTTACATCTGCCGCCTCCATCATAACAGAGCCGAAAAGACGCATTTCTTCCTTTAATAATCCGCAGGCATTTTCTATCCTGTCTGCCTTAAGGGAGTTGGAGCATACAAGCTCTGCAAAGTTCTCGCTTTTGTGGGCAGGAGACATTTTCTTTGGTTTCATTTCAACCAAAGTGACGTCTATTCCCTCTTTTGCAAGTTGCAGCGCCGCCTCACAGCCGGCAAGTCCTGCACCTATTACCTTTACGTTCATTTATTTGATGTCCCCTTTAACATTCTCTTATAGCCACAAGTATCATTTATACAATAAACTCTGCCTCGTTTTCCTGTTTTCTTAAGAAGTATGCCGCCGCAGTCCGGGCACTTTTCGTCCGCTACCGGTTTGTCCCATGCCATAAATCCGCATTTTGCAAGGTTTTCACAGGCAAAGTACTCCTTGCCCTTTCTGGATCTGCGCTTTACAATTTCTGCTCCGCATTTTGGACAGGCAACTCCTGTACCCTCTTTAATTGTCATAGTATTGCTACATTCAGGAA
Organism: Clostridia bacterium; assembly: GCA_045644665.1. GTDB lineage: Bacteria > Bacillota > Clostridia > UBA1381 > UBA1381 > RGIG9115. Next base: position 106,313 of record JAZRHH010000034.1, on the reverse strand, counting down.
AACCGGGACAAGCAAGGAAGCGTCCGAACTTGCCAAGTTTATAAACCATTGTTCTGCCGCATCTGTCACATATTACGTCCGATTCCTCGTCCTTGATTTTTATTTTTTCTACATTCTTTTCAGCCATTGCAAGAGTTTTTTCAAATGATGGATAAAAGTCTCTTAAAATCTTTTTCCACTCCAGATTTCCCTCTCCTACCATGTCAAGCTTTTCTTCCATTTCCGCAGTAAAGCCAATGTCTACAATATCTTTGAAATTTGAGCGCAAAAGGTCGTTTGTAACCTCGCCAAGCTCCGTTGGTGTAAGCCTTTTGCGGGCACGTGTTACATAGCCTCTTGTTATTATTGTTGTAAGTGTCGGAGCGTATGTGGACGGACGTCCTATACCATTTTCTTCCATTTCCTTTACAAGTGACGCCTCTGTAAATCTTGCAGGAGGCTGGGTAAAGTGTTGCTTGGAATTAATATCCAAAACAGTAATTTTATCTCCTTTATCAAGAAGGGGCAGCTTATCCGCCTTTTCTTCCTTTTCGTCTGTACCCTCAACATATATGGCTGTATAACCCTTAAATGTAAGCTTTGTACCACTTGCATGGTAGGTATGAGTACCATTTTCCATTACAGCCTGTGTTTGCTCATAGGTTGCAGCAGACATCTGACTTGCAACAAATCTTTCAAAGATAAGCTTATAAAGCTTGTACTGATCAGCTGTAAGCTTTGATTTGATTTCTGATGGCACAAAGCTGACGCTTGTAGGTCTTATTGCCTCGTGGGCGTCCTGTGCGCTCTTTTTTGTTTTAAATTGCTTTGGAAGTGCAAAACTTTCTCCAAACTCTTCCTTTATATAATGTACAGCTTCTGCCTGTGCTTCTGCTGATATACGAAGTGAGTCTGTTCTCATGTAGGTTATAAGACCGACAGAGCCTGACTTTCCTCCTATATTAATACCTTCATAAAGTTGCTGAGCAACCTGCATTGTTTTTGATGTACTAAAGTTCAGCTTTCTTGAAGCTTCCTGTTGGAGGGTACTTGTAGTAAATGGAGGTGCAGGGTTCTTCTTTACAGCTGAAACCTTAATGCTCTTTACAATAAGCTCTCCATTTTCCAGATCCTTTGCCACCAAAAGAGCAGCTTCTTTATCGGAAAGCTTTGTTTCCTTTCCGCTCTCGCCATAGTATCTTGAAACAAACTTTCCTTTTCCAAAGGAGCTTTCAGCTTCCACTGTCCAGTATTCCTCCGGAACAAAGTTTATAATTTCTTCCTCACGGTCGCAAATCATTTTAAGCGCTGCTGACTGAACTCTGCCTGCACTTAGTCCTTTTTTTATTTTCTCCCACAGGATAGGGCTTATTTTATAGCCAACAATTCTGTCAAGGACACGTCTTGCCTGCTGAGCGTTTACAAGGTCCATGTTTATTGGACGGGCTTCCTTTATTGATGCCTTTACAACAGACTTTGTTATTTCATTAAAGGTTACCCGGCAAGCAGATTTTTCGTCAATGTCAAGTGCCTTTGCCAAATGCCAGCTTATTGCCTCTCCCTCACGGTCAGGGTCGGTTGCAAGAAAAACCTTGTCCGCCTTGGAGGCTTCTTTTTTGAGCTCGGAAAGGATTGGTCCCTTTCCTCTTATAGTAATATATTTAGGCTCAAAGTCATTTTCTGTATCAACTCCAAGCTGACTTTTGGGAAGGTCAATAATATGTCCTACAGATGCAAGTACCTTGTAGTCACTGCCCAGATATTTTTTTATTGTAGCCGCCTTTGATGGTGACTCCACTATTAAAAGCTTCTTGTTTGCCATGTCAGAATGTTTATCTCCTTTCGGTATTAATTCCGATAACAATATATGCTATATGCGGAATTCTATTCCGCCAAAAACTTCTAATATTTAAAATACTACAAAAAAATAAAATTGTCAACTGATTTTTTTGTAGTGTCAAAATATATCAAAATTCCTTGTTTTTTTTATACTAAGGCGCAAAATATGTTTAAACGTAACAAAACTTTTCCAAATGTGAATAAATCCTTGATATTGGCTTTCTTTTATGATATAATTTTTTGTGGTAAAAAATTTGATATAGGTTAACAATCTTTGTTAAAAAAATAACAAATTCAGGAGGAACATTATGAACAAAATTACTATTATCGGAAGCGGTAGCGTTGGTTCAACAATTGCGTATGCACTTACCATATCGGGTCTTGCATCAGAAATTGTTATGATTGACATTAATAATTCAAAGGCTCTTGGTGAGGCTCTTGACATAAGACAGGGCATACCTTTCCTTAACCCCTGCTCTATATATGCAGGCGACTATTCAGATGCAGCAGGCTCTGACATTGTTGTTATAACATCAGGTCTTCCAAGAAAAGCAGGTCAATCACGTCTTGAACTTGCACAGGTTAATATTGATGTACTAAAAAGTATTATCCCAAATATTACAAGATATGCACCTGACGCAGTTTATGTGCTTGTAAGTAATCCTGTTGACGTACTTACCTATGTATTCTGCAAATGCTCCGATATTCCTGAAAACCGTATTATCGGTTCAGGTACAATCCTTGATACAGCTCGTCTTCGTGCACGTCTTTCTGAGTACTACTCAATAAGCCAGAACAACGTTCACGCATATGTACTTGGCGAACATGGTGATTCTTCATTTATCCCATGGTCACTTGCTAACATTTCAAACATTCCTATAGACGAATGTGCAAACTCTTTCAGAGGCAAGGACGGAATTGCTCCTATACTTGACCGCGCAGAAGTTGAAGAGTATGTTCGTAAATCAGGCGGAAGAGTAATTGAGCGAAAGGGTGCTACATTCTACGCTGTATCTGCTTCTGTTTGCCACCTTTGCAAGTGCCTCCTTGGCAGCATGGACACAACAATGACTGTTTCATCCATGATGCACGGAGAGTATGGCATTGATGATGTATGCTTAAGTATTCTCCACACTGTAGGTAACAAGGGTATTCAAAGTAAAGTAATGCTCCCTCTTAATGATATGGAAATCAGTCTCCTTCAAAGCAGTGCAAATCAGCTTAAGGAAATAATCAGACAAACTAAGATATGAGGAAAGGGACAGTAAAAATGGAATTTCGCATTGAACACGACTCAATGGGCGAGGTTAAGGTGCCTGCAGATAAGCTCTGGGGCGCACAGACTCAAAGAAGCCATGAGAACTTTGAAATTGGTGTAGACATAGAAACAATGCCACGTGAAATTACTCACGCATTTGGTATTTTAAAAAAGGCTGCAGCAGAGGCTAACGCCCAGCTCAGACCTGAAAAGATGACTAAGGAAAAGCTTGATGCCATAAGCAAGGCGTGTGACGAGGTTATAAGCGGCGAGCTTAATGACAACTTCCCACTTGTTGTTTGGCAGACAGGCTCAGGCACACAGTCAAACATGAACGCAAACGAGGTTATTGCAAATCGCGGTAACCAGATTGCAGGGGCTAAGATTTTACATCCAAACGATGATGTAAACCAGAGCCAGTCATCAAACGACACATTCCCCACTGCAATGCATATTGCGGCAGTACTGATGCTTGAGGATAAGCTTATTCCTGCTGCAGAGGTTTTAATTGATACATTTAAAAGACTTGAAAAAGAAAACGAAGGCATTGTAAAAAGCGGAAGAACACATCTGCAAGATGCAACTCCAATTACATTCAGCCAGGAAATAAGCGGCTGGAGAAGCTCACTTGAGCGCGATGTAGAGCTTATAAAGCGTTCCCTTGAGCCACTTCGTGAACTTGCACTTGGCGGAACAGCTGTTGGAACAGGTCTTAACGCTCCAAAGGAATTTGGAAAGGTTGTAGCTGAAAAGGTTAGCAACATAACAGGCAAAAAGTTTGTTACAGCAGAAAATAAGTTCCACTCCCTTACATCAAAGGACGAGCTTGTTTTTGCACACGGCGCTATAAAGGCACTTGCCTGCGACATGATGAAAATTGCAAACGATGTACGCTGGCTTGCAAGCGGTCCGAGAGACGGTCTTGGAGAAATATTTATTCCTGAAAACGAGCCAGGCTCATCAATTATGCCGGGCAAGGTTAACCCAACCCAGTGCGAAGCTGTTACAATGGTAGCAGTTCAGGTTATGGGTAACGATGCGGCAGTTAGCTTTGCAGCATCACAGGGTAATTTTGAGCTTAATGTGTTTATGCCTGTTTGCATATACAACTTCCTCCAGTCTGCAAGACTTCTTGCAGAGGCAATTTTGTCATTTAACAAAAACTGCGCTGTTGGAATTAAAGCAAACAAGGAAAAGATGCACCACAACCTGCATAATTCTCTTATGCTTGTTACTGCTCTCAATCCGTATATCGGATATGAGAACGCAGCAAAGACTGCAAAAAAAGCATTTAAAGATAATATCTCTCTTAAGGAAGCATGCGTAGAGCTTGGATTCCTTACAAGCGAGAAATTTGACGAAGTATTCCATCCTGAACAGATGGTATGATTGGAGGAAATATAAATGAAGGTATCCTATTTTCCCGGTTGTACATTAAAGACTAAAGCTAAAGACTTAGACTTTTATGCAAGGAAATGTGCTGAAGTTTTAGGCATTGAGCTTGAGGAAATAGAAAACTGGCAATGCTGCGGCGGCGTGTTTACCACCTCCCGTGACGAAATTGCAACAAAGCTTTCTTCCTTAAGAGCCTTAAACGAAGCAAAAACAAAAAATCAACCCCTGGTATCTGTTTGCTCTGCTTGTCATAATGTTATAAAGCAGACAAACACCCAAATTGCTACAGACGAAGAATTTGCCGTGCGCGCAAACAACTACATGGCACTGGACGAAGCATACATGGGCGAGACAAAGGTGCTCCACTATTTAGAGCTTCTTCGTGACGTGGTAGGCTTTGACAAGGTAGCAGAAAAGGTTGTAGCACCACTTAAAGACAAAAAGATTGCCGCATATTACGGATGTCTTTTGCTCCGTCCCGGCTCTGTAATGCAAATGGACGACAGCGAAAATCCTAGCATTATGGAAAATCTTATAAAGGCACTTGGCGCCACTCCTGCAATGTACCCAATGCGTAACGAATGCTGCGGCGGATATATTGCACTTGAGGACCCATCTTCTGCAAAAGAAAAGAGCAGCAAGGTTGCAAAGAGCGCTCAAAACGCAGGTGCAGACCTTATTGTTACTGCGTGTCCACTTTGTAAGTATAATCTTGAGAAAAACGGCTCTCCTGTGCCTGTTGTTTATATAACAGAGCTTATGGCAGAAGCATTTGGAATAAAGGAGGATTTGAAGTGAGCACAAAAAACGAAAATCTTCAAAAAGAAATAGTTCGCATAAGCGGAGTAAATCCAAAGAAGTGTATGCGCTGCGGAAAATGCTCCGGCACATGTCCTGCTTATGACGAAATGGAATATCATCCACACCAGTTTGTTTACATGGTGGAAAGCGGAGATATTGAGCCGCTTTTAAGCTCAAAGAGCATTTACAAGTGTCTTACATGCTTTGCATGTGTAGACCGCTGTCCAAGAGGTGTTGAGCCTGCAAAGCTTGTTGAGGCTGTAAGACTTGCAGCTGTAAGAAAGCAGGGTGCAAACCACTTGAAGCCGGAACAGATTCCGGAAATTTTAGACGAAGAAATGCCACAACAGGCAATAGTAAGCGCATTTAGAAAATATACAAAATAAGGAGGAAAAGGCAAAATGCAAAGAATTGGCGTATTCGTGTGCTGGTGCGGAACAAACATAGCAGGTACCGTAGATGTACAGGCAGTTGCCGAGGCTCTTAAAAACGAGCCGGGCGTTGTCTTTTCTACAAACTATCAATATATGTGTTCCCAATCAGGACAGGATCTTATAAAAGAAGCTGTTAAGGAACATAACCTTACAGGTGTTGTAATCTGCTCATGCTCTCCAAGAATGCATGAGGCAACTTTCAGAAAGACTGCACAAGCTGCAGGTCTTAATCCTTACATGGTTGAGATTGCAAATATTCGTGAGCAATGCTCATGGATACACAAGGATATGGCAGAGGGAACAGAAAAAGCTATTATCCTGGGCAAAGCTGCAATTGCAAAGGTAAACCTTAACGCACCTCTTACACCGGGAGAGAGCCCTGTTACAAAAAGAGCTCTTGTTATCGGCGGAGGTATTGCAGGAATTCAGACTGCTCTTGACATTGCAGAGGCAGGCTTCCCTGTTGATATAGTAGAAACAAAACCAACAATTGGCGGTAAGATGGCACAGATAGACAAGACATTCCCGACACTTGACTGTGCGGCTTGTATCTTAACTCCAAAAATGGTTGACGTTGCTCAGAACGACAAAATCAGAATTTTCTCATACAGCGAGGTACAAGAAGTTACAGGCTTTGTAGGAAATTTTGATGTTAAAATAAGAAGAAAGGCACGTTTTGTTAAGGAAGACATTTGTACAGGCTGCGGCATTTGTACAGAAAAGTGTCCTATGAAAAAGGTTCCAAACGAGTTTAACCTTGGTATGGACAACAGAAGTGCCATATATATTCCTTTTGCACAAGCAGTTCCAAAGGTTGCAACAATTGATCCAAACTCTTGTAACATGCTTCTTAAAGGCAAGTGCGGTCTTTGTGAAAAGGTATGTACTGCCGGAGCTATTGACTATAAGCAAAAGGACGAAATTATCGAAGAAAAGTACGGTGCAATTGTTGCTGCAACAGGCTTTAATCCAATTTCTATGGATAAGTTTGATGAGTATGCATATAGTCAATCAAAGGATGTTATAACATCACTTGAATTTGAAAGACTTACAAACGCAGCAGGTCCTACAGCCGGCAAGCTTCTTCGTCCGTCTGACGGAAAGCACCCACACAAAATTGTTTTTGTACAGTGTGTAGGCTCAAGATGCTCATCATGCGCAGAAAAGGGCAAGGAATACTGCTCAAAAATCTGTTGTATGTACACAGCTAAGCATGCAATGCTTACTCGTGACAAGTATCCGGATACAGAGGTTTATGTATTCTATATAGACGTAAGAACACCGGGTAAAGCTTTTGATGAATTTTACAGACGTGCTGTTGAAGAGTATGACGTACATTATATAAAGGGTATGGTAGGTAAAATAATGCCTGAGGGCGACAAGCTTATGGTAAGAGGCTCTGACATGCTTGCAAACAAGCAGCTTACTATAGATGCTGACCTTGTAGTTCTTGCTGCGGCTATCGAGCCTGACAAGTCTGCAAGACCTCTTGCAACAATGCTCACAGCCAGCATGGATACAAACGACTTCTTTACAGAAGCACATCCAAAGCTCCGTCCTGTAGAAAGTCCAACAGCCGGCGTGTTCCTTTCAGGTGCATGTCAGGGACCAAAGGATATTCCTGAAACTGTTTCACAGGCAAGTGCTGCAGCAGCTAAGGTTATTGGTCTTCTTGCTAAAGACAAGCTTACAGGTAACCCATGTGTTGCTCATCCGGACGAGCTTATGTGTAACGGCTGTTCATCATGTGAAAAGGTTTGTCCTTACGGCGCTATCACATATTCCGATAAGGAATTCCGCATGCCGGACAGAACAACTGCTATCCGCCGCGTTGCAAGCGTAAACGAAGCAGTTTGTCAGGGCTGCGGCGCATGTACAGTTACTTGTCCGTCAGGTGCTATGGACCTTAAGGGCTTCTTAAATAAACAAATAATTGCGGAGGTAGATGCAATATGCAAATAAATGGCGAATATAAACCGTTAATAGTGGCTTTTTGCTGTAACTGGTGTTCCTATGCAGGCGCAGACCTTGCAGGTACAAACCGTCTTAACTACCCCGACAATGTTAAGATTATAAAGGTACCATGTTCATGCAGAGTAAACCCAATGTTTATTCTTCGTGCATTCCAGAGAGGTGCAGACGGTGTAATCCTTTGCGGATGCCATCCCGGCGACTGCCACTACACATCAGGTAACTATTTTACAAGAAGAAGAATGGCACTTTTGTTCTCTATGCTTAACTTCCTTGGTATTGAAAAGGAAAGAACCCGTGTTGAATGGGTATCTGCAGCAGAGGGTGCGAAGTTTGCCGCTACAATGAATGAATTTACAGAAGCTGTTGCAAAGCTTGGTGAAAACAAGAGATTGGAGGATTTACGATGCAAAAGATAAATAGTGAAATTCTCATAAATAAAGCTTTGGAGCTTCTTGAAGCAGGTACAGTAAACCGTGTTCTTGGCTGGAAAACAGGCGAGTTTGCATATGACATTACTCCCGCTGTATTTGAAAGCGCAGATGAGATTAAAAAAGACTTCGTTTACAACGATTTCTGCGGCGCAAACTTTTCAAAGTACCTTGTTAAAGAAACAAAGAAGTCAGAGGGTAAAATCCTCGTTTTCTTAAAGCCGTGTGACGCTTACAGTTTTAATCAGCTTCTTACAGAAAACAGATTTGACAGAGAAAAGGTTTATGCCGTAGGTATTGCCTGTGACGGTATGGCAGACATAAGCAAGGTAAAGGAAATTGCCGGAGACGGAATTTTGGGCTTCTCATTCGAGGACGACAAAATTGTGGCAAAAACTCTTTATGACGGCGATGTGGAAATAGAAAAGAGCAAAACTCTTGCAGAAAGATGTATTGCATGTAAGAGCAAAAAGTGCGTTGCATATGACGAGCTCCTTGGGGAAGACGGAGAAGTTTTGGACTCAAACCGCTTTGACCAGGTAGCAGAACTTGAAAAAATGACAGAGGACGAAAGATTTGCTTTCTGGCAGAATGAACTTTCAAAGTGCATAAGATGTAATGCGTGCCGTGATATATGTCCTGCATGTACCTGCGAGAAGTGTGTGTTTGAAAATCCGAACTCACCTGTGGAAAACAAGGCTATCTCCGACAGCTTTGAAGAAAAGATGTTCCATATAATACGTGCATTCCACGTTGCAGGCAGATGTACAGACTGCGGAGAATGCTCAAGAGTTTGTCCGCAAAACATTCCGCTTCATCTTTTAAACAGAAAGTTTATAAAGGATATAAACGAATTTTACGGCGAATATCAGGCAGGGGCAGAGGCAGGCAGCCGCGGACCGCTGATTGATTACACGCTTGACGATATTGAGCCTACCGAGGCTGTTTTGAAAGGAGAGGAAGCTAATGCGTAAGTGTTCTTTAGATAGCCTTAACAAGGTATTTGAACAGATTTCTCAAAACGCCGCTATATACCTCCCTGTAGACAGTAAAAACGGTGCAGAGTACAAAAAATGGGAACAAGGCGTAGAAATGTCAAATTCCCTTAACACAAACAAAAGTCCTAAAGACTTCTTCTTCCCACAGAGTGAGAACCTTGTTGAGTTTAAAACATGCGGCAAGGAAATTGAAGTTATTGACATAAGGGACGAAAAAGAAGATTTTGTTGTTTTTGGCGTTCGCGCATGCGATGTAAAGAGCTTTGAGGTTTTAGACAGAGTATTTTTGTCAGAGCCTTGCGACAGCTACTATGCATCAAGACGCGAGAGAGGAGTAATTGTTTCAATGGCTTGTACAAGACCATCCGAAACTTGCTTCTGCGGCACATTTGATATTGACGCTGCAAACCCTGAGGGAGATATAACCTGTTGGAAAACAGATAAGGAAATTTTCTTCAGAAGCAACACAGAAAAAGGTGCAAAGCTTCTTGATCATATTTCCTCACTTACAGAGGATGCAGATTCTTCAGAGGTAGATGCACAAATTAAAAAGACACAGGAAATTATGAAAAAGCTGCCACTTGCAGGTCTTTCAAAAGACAAGTTCGGCGGCGGCAAAACAGAGGAATATTTTAACCATCCTGCATGGGATGAGCTTTCAGAGGCTTGTCTTGGATGCGGCACATGTACTTTTGTATGTCCTACCTGCCAGTGCTATGACATAAAAGACTATAACACGGGCAAGGGCGTAATAAGATACAGATGCTGGGACTCCTGTATGTATTCCGACTTTACAAAAATGGCACACGGAAATTCAAGAAACTCACAAAAAGAGCGTTTCCGTCAGCGTTTTATGCACAAGCTTGTATACTATCCTGAGAACAACGATGGACTATTCAGCTGTGTAGGCTGCGGAAGATGTCTTGCAAAGTGTCCTATTTCCATGAATATTGTTAAGGTTATGAAAACGTTAGGAGGAAAGATAGATGAGTAATACAGAGGTTTTAATTCCAAAGGTTGGAGTTATAACAGACATAAGAATTGACACTCCTGATGTAAAAACCTTCAGAGTTGTTACACCTGACGGTAAAAAAGCATTTGACCACAAGCCGGGTCAATGTGCAATGCTTTCTATTCCGGGCGTAGGCGAGGCAATGTTTTCTATAACATCATCTCCTACAAACACAGAGTTTATGGAATTTTCCATAAAGAAGTGCGGATGTGTTACAGAGTGGCTTCATCAGGCAGAGGTTGGACAACAGATTACAATAAGAGGTCCTTACGGAAATCCTTTCCCTGTTGATACAGAGTTTGCAGGCAAAGACCTTTTGTTTATTGCCGGCGGTATCGGTCTTGCCCCCTTGCGCTCAGTAATTAACTACTGCAGACACTACAGAGATAAGTACGGAAAGATTGATATAGTTTACGGCTCAAGAAGCAAGGACGACCTTGTTGACTATGACGAGATTATAAGCGAGTGGGTAGGCGACTCCGGCGTGGATGTTCATCTTACAATAGACAATCCGCAGGAGGGCTGGGACGGTCACGTCGGCTTTGTTCCGAACTACGTAAAGGAGCTTGGCTTTGATACAACCAAGACAGCTGTAATTTGCGGACCCCCTATTATGATTAAGTTTACACTTGCAGGTCTTGTGGAAATGGGTTATGATAAGACCCAGGTTTACACTACTATGGAGCTTCGTATGAAATGCGGCGTTGGTAAGTGCGGCAGATGCAACATTGGCTCAAAGTATGTTTGTAAAGACGGTCCTGTGTTCCGCTGCGACCAGCTTGAAGAGCTTCCGGACGAATATTAATACATGGAGGAAATTGGGATATGGAAAATATGGTAAATATATTTTTGTTTGGCAAAAAGTACGAAGTGCCTGACAATCTTACAATTATGCGTGCTATGGAATATGCCGGATATCAGCTTGTACGCGGCTGCGGCTGCCGTAACGGATTTTGCGGCGCATGTGCTACAATTTACAGAATAAAAGGACAAACAGAGCTTAAGGCTTGTCTTGCATGTCAGACAAAGGTTGAGAATGATATGTATATCGCAACTCTACCTTTCTTCCCTCTTGTTAAGCAGGTTTATGACATAGAAAAGATTGGACCTACAGAGCAGATTATGATGCAGCTTTATCCTGAAATTTATTCTTGTATCGGCTGTAATGCATGTACAAAGAGCTGTACACAAGAGCTTAATGTTATGCAATACATCGCTTATGCTCAAAGAGGCGAGTATGAAAAGTGTGCTGAAGAGTCATTTGACTGCGTAATGTGCGGCGTTTGTTCATCACGCTGTCCTGCAGGCATTTCACACCCACAGGTAGCAATGCTTGCAAGACGTCTTAACGGAAAGTACCTTGCTCCAAAATCTGCTCATCTTGAAAACAGAGTACAGGAGATTAAGGACGGCACATTTACTGAGCTTATAGAGGCTCTTATGGATAAGCCTGTAGACGAGCTTAAAGAGCTTTATAACACAAGAGAAATTGAGAAATAAGGAGGTATGCCATAATGTATTCAGAAAACTTTACAAAATCACTAAAAGCTGTTGAAGCAAACAGAGATGCAAATATCAGCCTCGAGCCAGAGCGTATGACAGCAGAGCAAAAAGAAACTCTTTTAAAGGCGTACCATCCTGACTATAAAGAGGGCGAATTTGAAGAGCTTAAAATTGGTCCTAACAAGGGCGAAATGGTACCACGTGAGCTTGCAGAAATCCTGCAGGCACACAGCCGTATAAACCCTGCGGACATAAAGCTTGATGCTCCTGACTATGACGTTGACGTGCTTGTTATCGGCGGCGGCGGTGCAGGTTCATCTGCTGCAATTGAAGCACACGAAGCAGGGGCAGACGTAATGATAGTTACAAAGCTCCGTATAGGCGATGCAAACACAATGATGGCAGAGGGCGGAATTCAGGCTGCAGACAAGGAAAATGACTCACCTGCAATCCACTTTGTTGACGCGTTTGGCGGCGGACACTTTGCTGCAAAGCGTGAGCTTCTTCCAAAGCTCGTTTGTGACGCTCCTGAAGCTATTTTGTGGCCCAACGAGCTTGGTGTTGAGTTTGACAAGGACGAAAACGGCGTAATGATTACAACTCACGGCGGCGGCACATCAAGAAAGCGTATGCACGCTGCAAAGGACTACTCCGGTGCAGAAATCATGCGTACACTTCGTGACGAAGTTATAAACAGAGGTATTCCTGTTGTTGACTTCACAGCTGCAATTGAGCTTATACTTGACGAAAATGGTAAGGCTGCAGGCGCAGTTCTTATGAACATGGAAACAAAGGAAATCCTTGTTGCAAGAGCAAAAACTGTTGTTATTGCTACAGGCGGCGCAGGTCGTATGCACTATCAGGGCTTCCCTACTTCAAACCACTACGGTGCTACAGCTGACGGTCTTGTTCTCGGTTACAGAGCAGGCGCTAAGCTTCTTTATGCAGAAACACTTCAGTACCACCCAACAGGTGCTGCATTCCCTGAACAGATTTTTGGTGCTCTCGTTACTGAAAAGGTTCGTTCACTTGGTGCAAAGCTTGTTAATGTAAACGGTGAAGTATTTATGCATCCTCTCGAAACACGTGACGTTACAGCAGCATCAGTTATCCGCGAGTGCTCCGACAGAGGCAACGGTGTTGACACAGGCAGCGGTATGGCAGTATGGCTCGATACTCCAATGATTGAAAAAATCGGCGGCGAGGGGACAATCGAAAAGAGAATTCCTGCAATGATGTGAATGTTCGGTCAGTACGGAATAGACATCCGCAAGGAGCCTATCCTTATTTATCCTACACTTCACTATCAGAACGGCGGTCTTGACATAACAGCTGACTGTATGACAACAAAGATTGAAAACCTTTTTGTTGCAGGCGAGGCTGTTGGCGGAATTCACGGCAAGAACAGACTTATGGGTAACTCACTTCTTGATATTATCGTGTTTGGCAGAAGCGCAGGTAAGAGCGCAGCTTCAAAGGCTAAAGAAACAAAGGTTGGCAAGCTTACACTTGACCATGTAAACAGCTTCGAAAAAGAAATCAAGGACGCAAAGCTTGATACTGATGTAGTATCACCTAAGCTTCTTCCTGATTACACAAACAGATAATTTTAGAAAAGAGGTTATTAAATAATGAATTTATTTGGCGGAGTTATTCCAATTACAGGTATTACTTTCTTTATGTTCTGCGTGTTTGCAATTTTGTTTGTAGGCTATGCACTCGGCAGAATAACAATTAAGGGTATTTCCCTTGGCGATGCAGGCGTATTTGTTATTGCGCTGGTATTTGGTGCTTTGTTCTTTACATCAATGGATGGACAGCTTATTCTCAAAGGTCAGACAGAATCTGTTCATTACGCAGACCAGGCACTTACAATTATAGAAACCCTTGGACTTATACTTTTTGTAACTTCCGTTGGTTTTATTGCAGGACCAAAGTTCTTTGGAAACATGAAAAAGAACTTTAAGTCCTATGTACTTCTTGGTTTTATAATTATACTTGCCGGCGGAATTGCAGCTGTTGGATGTATATATCTTGGCAAGGTAATCGGATACGGCTCTACAATTGAAACCTCAGAAGGCTTTACAGCTATGATTGTTGGACTTCTTTCCGGCTCACTTACATCAACTCCTGCGTTCTCAGCTGCAAAGGCAACTGTTGCTCCGGAGTATACAAGCCTTGTTTCTGTAGGACACGGAATTGCATATCTATTTGGAGTAATCGGAGTTGTGCTTTTTGTACAGATTATTCCAAAGCTTGTAAAAGCTGATATGGACCATGAGCGTGCACTCATTGCTTCAAAGAATGATGAGAGCGAAAAGAAAAGCTTAAAATCAAAGCTTTTAAAGCTTGACGGACACGGATTTGCTGCATTTTCACTTGCTGCAGTTCTTGGTATATTCTTTGGAAAGATAATGATTCCTCTTTCATCTGAGGGACTTTCCGGAACTTGCTTCTCACTTACAAACACAGGTGGATGCCTACTCGTATCACTTGTTCTTGGACATTTTGGAAGAATAGGTAAGCTTGATATGATGCCTGAACAGTCAACTCTTAAGCTTTTCAGAGAGCTTGGACTTGTACTTTTCCTTGTTGGTGCAGGTATCCCGGGCGGTGCAGACTTTGTTGCTAACTTTGACCCAATGTACTTTGTATATGGTGTTATAATGACAATTGTTCCGCTTATTATCGGTTACCTATTTGCAAAATATGTGCTTAAGCTGAGCCTTTTAAATAACCTTGGCTCAATAACAGGCGGTATGACAAGTACTCCGGCACTTGGAACACTTATCGGTGTTGCAAAAACAGAGGACGTTGCAGCGGCTTATGCAGCTACATATCCTATTGCACTTATTGCCGTAGTGTTCTTGTCACAGTTCTTGATTATACTATTTTAATCAAACACTAAAAAAGATGTTGCTTATGCAACATCTTTTTTAGTCCTTATGTAGTGTCCTGAACTCCTCCGGCGTCATGCCCTCGGACTTTTTGAACATCATGCAAAAATAGCTTGTATCATTAAAGCCACACTCTGCAGCAAGAAGTCTTATTTTCATATCCGTAGAAATAAGGAGCTGCTTTGCCTTGCTTATGCGGAAGTTAAGCAGAAATGTAACAGGGGTTATGCCATACGCCTGTTTAAAAACACGGCACAAATAGCTTTTTGAAACATCAATAAGCTCTGCCATTTCATCAAGTGAAACAGGCAATTTATAATTCTTTTCTATATACGCAACAACAGGGCGTATTTTAATTCCAATTTTCTGCTTTTCCACGCTTTCTGTATCATATGTTTTTTTGGAAAGTGACGGAATATGCCCAAGGAGCTTATACAAGAGAAGACTCCTTTCATAAGAATCATCGGACTTAAAAATATCTGAACAAATGTCATTTATTTTAATTTTAGTAGGCAAATCCGTACAAGACCGTACCTCTGATTTTTCAAACCTTAAAAAGTCTGCAACATTATCCGCGCCCTCTCCTCCAAACACAATAAAATACATTTGCCATTTGTTTGAAGTTGGATAGTATTCGTGAGGCACTCTTGGGGAGAATATAAAAATATCACCCTCTACAATTTCGTGCTCTCTGCCACCACAAAGAAACTTCCCGCTACCACCTGTGCAAACAGAAATCTGGTACGCGGCAAACTCGTCATTCCTTGTTATATGAAACTGTCTTTCCTTAAATCCGGCACGGATTACATATACCGGGAGTAATTTTTCTCTTTCTGATTCTATCATATACTCTCTCTCATTCTGCTACTTTATATCACCTGTAACATCAATATTTCGCATAACATCGCGTTTTGCCGCAGAGTTATACTGGGCATAGAACTTGTGGGTTACTTCTATGTTTTTGTGGCCCATAAGCTCCGCAACCATTTTTATGTCCACTCCGTCCTCCAGAAGTCTGCAGGCAAATGTTCGTCTGAGTGCGTGAGGTCGTGACTTGTCCGGATCAATAATTCCGGCTGCTGTACAATACTTCTTTATCATTTTTTCTACAGAAGATACAGTCATTCTCTTCCCCTGTCTGCTTATAAAAAGGGCGTTTGTATCCTTTATACTATCAAGGCTTTTTCTTTCTTCTATGTAATTAAAAAGCTCATTTTCCACCTGGACGGGCATAAAAATCTCCTGCTCATCTCCACCTTTTCGTGTCACTATAAAGGAGGATGTGTCAAAGCATATATCCTGAATATTCAAATTTACAAGCTCACTTACACGGACGCCTGTACCAAGATATGAAATAAAAATTGCAATATCCCTTTGCTTTGTACGCAAATATTCTGTCAGATATCTGCCGGTAAAAAATCTTTCTCCGTTATATAAAATATCTAAAAGACGCATTGTTTCCTGGGTGGACAGCGGCTTTTTTATTTGCTGATGAAGCTTGTTCATATCAATTTTGTCAGTTACATTTTCACTTATCTGGTCTGTTTTATAAAGATATGAAAAAAGTCCTCTAACAGACGAAAGCTTTCTGTTAATACCAAATGATGAATTCCGCCTTGTGCGTGTTACTTTCTTACCGTCAGGAGAAATATATGTGCTTTCATATTCCTTAAGGTATGCCTTAAATCGTATTATGTCCTGTGCCTTTACCTCTCCCATGTGCTCGCAGGTAAAGTCTTCAAGTTTTTCCACACTCTTAAAGCGAAATTTTTGCAGATATTCAAGGAAAATTCTAAGATCTATACAGTATCCGATTTGGGTGTTTATGCTCTCTCCCGTATAGTATATTTCTATATAATCAAATATAAAATCAGGAAGATTTGTAAGATACTCGTGTAGATACGAACCTTTACTCATATTCAGATTTCCTCCAGTTTAATAAGTTCAAATCCTGTATAATCACCTGATGCAAGTGTATATTCAACCCCGTCTATTATGCCCTCAAAAGCATTTTTATGAGATATTCCATGAAGATGCCCATAAACACACCTTTCCACCTTTTCCTCAGCCAGAATCCTATGAAAAGCGGTGGATTTAAGCTGCTCTGTTACGGGCGGAAAATGGGTAAACACAAAAATCCTTTCTGCACCCTTTCCCTTTGCATCATCAATAGAAAGCTTAAGCCTTAAAAGTTCTCTTTCATAGATTTTTTTATCCTCTGCTGATGTTATACTGTCAAGAGACCAGCCGCGAGTTCCGCAAATTCCTATATTCCCTGCAAGGTAGGAATTATTGTGCAAAAAAGATACGGTGGAAAATTTCTTTTCTTCCATAAACTTCTTGAGCTTTGAATGGGTTGTCCACCAGTAGTCGTGATTTCCCTTAAGGAGTATTTTTTGCCCCGGAAGGTCATTCAAAAACTCAAAGTCCTTTTCCGACTCCTCAAGATATGTTGCCCAGGAAAAATCGCCCCCAAGGATAACTAAGTCATCTTCCTTGACTGTGTTTTTCCAGTTATATTCTGTTTTTTCTACATAGTTTTCCCATCTGCGACCAAATATGTCCATCGGCTTATCAATACCAAGTGGCAAATGCAGATCGGATATTGTATAAATAATCATATTTTCTCCTTAATTTTTTCAGGTAGTTGAGATAGAATAACTGCCGCAAACATTAACGCACAGCCAACATACTCTCTGCCTGAAAGAACTTCGTTTAATATAACTGCTCCACCGAGTACAGAAAAAACTGACTCTAAACTAAGTAGCAGCGATACTGTTGTAGGATTTGCACCCTTCATTGAAATTATTTGCAAAGTATAGGCAACTCCGCTTGAAAATACACCTACATACAAAGTAGGCAAAATGCATTTTGTTATTCCCCACACTGTTGGGTCTTCAAAAATCAGCATTCCAAGTGAGGATATTATGGTTACAACAATAAACTGTCCAAGTGATAAAAGTATACCCGGAACATCCGTTGTAAAGGCGTCAATTACAAGTATATGTATTGAGAAAAATATGGCACATATAAGCACATAAAAATCACTTGGAGAAATTGTAAGCTTTTCTGTCATACAAAGAAAATAAAGTCCTGCTGTTGCAATTGCAACACTTATCCAAACCTTAAGACCACACCTTTTCTTTAAAAATAGTCCAAGAATTGGAACAATAACAATATAAAGAGCTGTTATGAACCCTGCTTTTCCGGCACTTGTTCCTTCCATTCCAAACTGCTGCATATTTGTTGCAAGAGAAAGGAACACTCCGCAGGAAAGTGAGCCCCATATAAGTTTTTCCTTATTAATCTTCTCTGGAGTACCTGTGCGGCTTTGTATCTTCTTATATATCATATAAATAATAAAAAGTGTTATGCTCGCAATAAGTCCACGAAGGGCATTAAATGTCATTGGAGGTATGTAGTCTGTGCACATACTCTGAAATGCAAAGGCTGTTCCCCATATAAACGCTGCAAGTATAGGAAAAATTGTATGTCTTACAAATGAAAATTTCATATTTTACCTCCGGATAATTGACATATTTCATCTCTTGTTATATAATACCTTGTGGTGAGTTCGAGACCTTCCTCACCTAAAACAAAACTAAAGGAGTTTTTTTATTATGAAAAAAAGTTCAAATCTTACACGCGGTGCGCTCATTGCCGCACTCTACACAGTACTGACCCTTTTATCAAATGCACTGGGTCTTGCAAACGGTGCAATTCAGCTTAGAATTTCCGAAGCACTTACTGTACTTCCAATGTTTACCCCTGCGGCAATTCCCGGACTTTTTGCAGGATGTCTTATTTCAAACCTTCTCACAGACGGTGTAATTTCCAACATAATTTTCGGAAGCATCGCGACTCTCATAGGCGCTGTGCTCACAAGAGTTTTTAAGAAAAATACATTTCTCGCCTGTCTTATGCCTGTACTTTCAAACACTATCATCGTACCCTTTATTATAATTTATTCATATGGTGTACCGGGCACATACTGGTATTTTGCCCTGACCGTGTTTATAGGTGAAGCGCTAAGCGTGTTTGCACTTGGTCTTCCCCTTGCATCTGCTATAAAGAAAAGACCGGAATTATATCAATAAATTTATTTTATCACAAAATAAATTATTAGTCAAACAAAAAGGCTCTAAATGTGCTTAATTATCCGCAATAAACCTCGTTTACTTTGAAGAAATTTGGCGGGTTTGGTGGTTTTGTGGTACATTTGCACGGAAAGGTTGCCTCTTTTTAGTCTATTATTCATCTATAATAAAAAAATGTTGAAAAATGCTTGACAAGGGCCTTAACGGGTGGTATAATAATTTTTGCGTTAAGGCTCTTTTTTTTATGTGTAAAAAAAGAGTTAAAATAAATGATAGCAAGTTTTTGGAGGTGTAAAACTAATGAGAGTAAAAATCACACTTGCATGTTCTGAATGTAAGCAAAGAAACTATGATACAATGAAGAACAAGAAAAATGATCCGGATAGACTGGAGATGAACAAATACTGCAGATTCTGCAAAAAGCATACTCTCCACAAGGAAACAAAATAAAAGATAGGATGTGTTATTATGTCTGAAAACAAGACAAACAAGAAAAGTCTTGCAAAGAGAATCTCCGGCTTCTTTACAGAAACAAAGTCAGAGCTCGCAAAGGCAACATGGCCCTCAAAGTCACAATTGATTCGTAACACAGCAGTTATTTTGGTATTCATCGCGGTTGTTGCCATTATCCTGGCAGTTTTAGACTTAGGATTTTCTCAGCTCTTCCGTGTTATAACAAATTAGTTATAATAGTAGGAAAAGGAGGAGAACTTTATGGCAGCGGACGCTAAATGGTATGTGGCTCACACATATTCCGGATACGAAAATAAGGTAAAAGCAAATATCGAAAAAACCGTTGAAAATCGTGGTCTTCAGCACTTAATTCACAGCGTTGATGTTCCTGTTGAAGACGTTGAAGAAACAACCAATGAAACAACAAAAACCGTAAAGCATAAGCTTTTCCCGGGTTATGTTGTAATTAAAATGGTTATGACGGACGAAAGCTGGTATATTGTAAGAAACACAAGAGGTGTTACCGGATTTGTCGGTCCCGGATCCAAACCGGTTGCGTTAACTGATGAAGAGGTTCGTAAAATGGGCGTTGAAAAAGTACGCCAAGCCGATATTAACTTGTCCGCAGGTGACAGAATTTCGGTTAAATCCGGTCCAATGGAAGGATTTTCCGGTATTGTTGAAAAGGTTGACACAGAAACAAGAAAAGTTTCAGCCAAAATCAACATGTTTGACAGAGAGGTTTCTCTGGAAATCGATGCAAACCAAGTTACTCGCATCGACTAATTAATTTATGTTATAAACGGATGGTCCGTTTATATATTTCCCTCTGGTTTTTCAGTGGGAGGGCACAAAGCCCGTAATTACCACACGTATTTTTAAGGAGGTGCCATTTATGGCTCAAAAAGTTGCAGGTTATATCAAATTACAAATTCCTGCCGGCAAAGCAACACCGGCTCCCCCTGTTGGTCCGGCACTCGGTCAACACGGTGTAAACATTGTACAGTTTACTAAGGAATTCAACGAAAAGACAGCTAAGGATGCAGGTCTTATTATCCCTGTTGTTATCACAGTTTATGCAGACCGTTCATTCTCATTCATCACAAAGACACCACCAGCTGCTGTTCTTATTAAGAAGGCATGTAATATCCAAAGCGGTTCAGGTGTTCCTAACAAGACAAAGGTTGCTACTTTAAAGAAAGCTGACCTTCAAGCTATTGCAGAGCAGAAGATGCCTGACCTTAATGCAGGTAGCTTAGAAGCTGCTATGAGCATGGTTGCAGGTACTGCACGCAGCATGGGTGTATTAGTAGAAGAATAATTTAAACTGCTGAAATTAGGTGGGAGAGGCAAAAATTGCCTTGTTTGACCACAAAGGAGGATAATGAAATGTTCAGAGGAAAGAAATATCAGGACAGCACAAAGCTTGTCGATAAAACAAAATTATACGAGGTTAACGAAGCACTTGACCTTGTAACAAAGACTGCTAAAGCAAAGTTTGACGAAACAATCGAAGTTCATGTAAAACTCGGTGTTGACTCAAGACACGCTGACCAGCAGGTTAGAGGCGCTATCGTTTTACCACACGGAACAGGTAAAACAGCTAAGGTGCTTGTATTCGCTAAAGGACCTAAAGCAGACGAAGCTACTGCTGCAGGTGCAGACTATGTTGGCGAAATGGATATGGTTACAAAGATTCAAAGTGAAAACTGGTTTGATTTCGATGTTGTAGTTGCAACACCTGACATGATGGGCGTTGTAGGTCGTCTCGGTAAGGTTCTTGGTCCTAAGGGTCTTATGCCTTCACCAAAGGCTGGTACAGTTACAATGGATGTAACAAAGGCTGTTAACGAAATCAAAGCTGGTAAAATTGAGTACCGTCTTGACAAGACAAACATCATTCACTGCCCAATCGGTAAGGCTTCATTCGGAGCTGAAAAGCTTACAGAGAATTTTAACGCTCTCATGAATGCTATCATTAAAGCGAAGCCTGCTGCAGCAAAGGGTCAATACCTCAGAAGCGTTGTTGTAGCTTCTACAATGGGCCCTGGCATTAAGCTCAACGGTGCTAAGATTGGCTAATAGACTTGAATTTTAAAAGTGTGTTGCATATGCAACACACTTTTTTTATATACTTGTTAAAACTTTTTTATTTTCTGGTTGACAAACAAGAAAATTTGTGATATAATACTAAATGTTGTGATACTAATTCACATGCGGCTGTGGCGGAATTGGCAGACGCGCTAGACTTAGGATCTAGTGTCCCCGACGTGAAGGTTCAAGTCCTTTCAGCCGCACCACTTCAGAGCAAGCTTTATATTGCTTGCTCTGTTTTTTTTCAAAACCAGAGTCTGCTCATGTCGCTGCTCTTCCTTTTTCACAAAAAGTCACGCTCGGATCATCTGTTCGGTTGTAAACGCCCTCACGACGATTCTCTGTCGCTACCAACTTTTTGTGATTTTTATTTTATTGTGCAAGTAGTATATTTGCACTATTTTTGTTTGTAAGGCGAAATCTTTTATACCGCCACATATTCCCTTACGAAATTATCACATTCTTCAAGAGGCATAGGCTTTGAATAATACCAGCCCTGTATATAGTTGCATCCCGAATTTGAAACAAGCGAGTTTTGCTCCGCTGTTTCAACGCCCTCACACACAACCTCAAGGTCAAGGTCGTGGGATAGGTTTACTATGCCATGGAAGAGGTCTCTTCCCCGTTTGGTATCTGTTTTAAGGAGAATCTGCCGGTCAATTTTTACCACATCTACCGGATAATCACACAGGTTTATAAGTGATGCATAGCCGCATCCAAAATCATCAAGATAAAATGTAAAACCAAGGTCTTTGCTCTGCCTTACGTTTCTTTTCGCAATCTCTCTGTCCCTTTCAACAGCATCCTCGGAAATTTCGATTGCAAGCTTTGATTTATCAAAATTATAATTACTCGAAATCTTTTTAAGTTTATCAAAACAGTCTTCTTCCGAAAGGGTTATTCTTGTAAAATTGCAGGAAATTGAAATGTCTTTGTACTCTGTGTTGCTCCATTTTTCAAGCTGACGGCAAGCAAGCTCAAACATATAAAAATCATGCTTACTGATTAGTCCCTCAGATTCCATATGTCCAATATAATTTACAGGTCCTACAATGCCTTTTTCAGGGCTATGCCACCTTGAAAGTGCTTCCGCTGAAACAATTTTTTTGGTTTTGCTGTCAACTATAAACTGCAGATACATCTTAAATTCATTATTTTGAAGGCCTTCTAAAATGCTTTCTGTCATTTTACTTTCCATTTTGTACTACTCCTTATACAAATTCATTTCCTGTGCAAAAATTACCTTACCTTCTTTATACTCTTTATTGTGGATGATATTATGTATTTTGGTCTTCCTTTTATTTCTTCATAAATACGGGCAATGTAGTAACCTATAATGCCCAGGCTTATCATAATTATACTTCCTATAAAAATAGTTATAATTATAACTGTTGTCATACCTTCAAGAGCTCTGCCGATTATTTTGTCGATAAGTGCCCAGACGCCAAAAATTACTGATATTATAAGCATCACAAAGCCAAGAACTGTTACAGTTTGCATTGGTGCGGTAGAGTATGACGAAATATTTGAAAGTGCATATTTTACAAGCCCGGTTGCTGACCACTTGGATTGGCCCTCCACACGCTCTCTTACGTCATATTCAACTGTTGCTTTGTTATATCCTACCCAATAAGAAATTGCTCTAAAAAACCCTCTTTCGGGCATTTTATTAAGTACATCAATTACTTTTCTGTCCAAAAGCTTAAAGTCTGATGAGTTTGCCATATCAAACCCTGCCATACGGCTTATGACTGAATAAAAGAATTTTGCACCAATACTGTACATCTTTTTTTCCTGGCCCCGGGCTTTTTTAATTCCTTCAACAATTTCATACCCCTGTTCCCACAAGCGATACATTTCAATTATCTTTTCCGGCGGATGTTGAAGGTCACAGTCAATTACTACGGCGCAGCTTCCGCTTGCTGCTGCAAGTCCTGCAGATATAGCAGATTCTTTCCCAAAATTTCTCGAAAAATGAAGCCCTACTATATTTTCTTCTTCTAAAGAAAGTTCATTTATTATTTTGTATGTTTGGTCTGATGAGCCATCGTCTACAAAAATAAACTCACCATCAATATTGTTTTCTGTAAGCAGGGAATGTATTGTTGCATGTGCAGATTTGATGCACTTCTCTTCATTGTATGCTGGAATAATTACGGATAACATAAAAATCACCTTATTATTTATCAAATAATGTTTCAAATTGTGTAACGGGCATTGGCCTATAAAAATAATACCCTTGAAGCATATCACAGCCGGCATCTACTACTGTTTTCTTGTGCTGCTGTGTTTCTATACCCTCACACAAGGTTTTAAATCCTAAGTCGTGCGCAGTTCTGATAATATTTTTTAGGATTAAAAATCCTGTTTGATTAGTGGCATTTTGCGTGATTGCCTTATCAATTTTTACAATGCTTATATCAAAATCCGACAAATCACCAAAGCTGGTATATCCTTTTCCGAAGTCATCTAAAAGAATTAAAATTCCTTTTTCTTTTAATAGCTTCAGGTTTCTTATCATTATAGATTTTTCATCTTCATTTAAGCTTTTATCCTCAAGGATTTCAACAGCAATACAGGAATAATCAATCCCATATTTTTCTATAATGTTTATTATATTTTCGGCGCCCTTTTGGTCACAAAGGGTATGTCGTGAGAAATTAATTGTATATACATACTTAGTGCGGCCGGCTTTATCACTTGAAATCCATTTGCAATTTTTTTCAAGGATATAATAATCAAATTTTTCGTTTAATCCCACATTATTTACTGCAGAAAGAAAATGGTGTGGGGTTACAATCCCCTCCGTAAGGGAATTAAGCCTTGAAAGCACCTCTGCACCCATAATTTTGTTTGTTTTAGCATCTATTATAGGTTGATATTCAAGAAAAAATCTATTATTGTCAATTTCGTCTTGTATGCTTTTTTCTATTTTGATTTTTCTTTCAAACTCTTTTCCGTTTATGTTATCCCATCTAGCGTATAAAACATTCTTATCCTCTGCCATACCCAAGGCCTGTTTTGCCCTGATAAGTGCATTTTTAAAGGTTACTTCTGTTGAGCTTGTAAGGTGGTATCCGAATTTTATACGTATGGCATTAACTGCCCCATGAGCTATAAAGGTTTCATTGATTTCCTCATAGCATTTGTCTATGCAACGTGTAATTTCAATTTCATCCAGACTATTAAGTGCCAGAAAATTATCCTTTCCGTAGAGAGAAATTTCTCCACCGGCACCGTAGCCAAAATGCTTTAATAAAATTCTTTTGACCTGTTCATACATTCTCATGGCTTTTGCTTCCGAATGAAGCCTTTTCATACTGTCGAGAGATAGTGAAATATAAACAAGACAACAGTTTTTTCTTACGGCTACCGCTTTCTCAAAATCGCTTTCTATTTTTCCTATACCACAAAAGCCTTTCTCCGGTGCTTCCTTTGCCGCTTTTACAGACTTCATTGTAAAGTGTAGTCCAACCAGTCCCATTACAATGAAAAATATTGCAAGGATAGTTATAATCACATAAGGGTATTCAAAAATTTGCATTTTTCATGCTCCTGCTACTTATTTTTCAAAAATTGGAAACTCCTTTGTTCCCGATGTCTGCTTAAGACCTATACGATCTGCAACATTCATACATTTTTTAATGTCTTTCTTTGCAGCTATTTTCCTTCGTATTAATTCTTTAGCCAAAAAGCATGGATTAAAGGCGAGCATTGCTTTTATAACATCTGCCTTTGATATGCCACATCTTTTATACTCTGCCAAAATTTCAAAAAGTGCGTAATTTACCATGTTCTTTTTGAAGTTTTTAGATGTTAAACTTCTTAGCCATTTTGTATATTCAAGGAATTTATCAATATCAGCATTTTCCTTAAAATAAATGCCGCTGATATAAAATTCTGCCATCCCTTTGTCCATTTCTTTAAGCATAGAGCCATAGTATTTTTGCTCTATTTTAAGCACCTCAGTATGCTGCCTTTCAAGAGTAGTGCTTGTTATTTGTTTATCGTGAAGGCGATATATCAAAAGGCATTCCGGTAAAATCTCAATTTTCTGATTACTCATTACCATTCTTGTCCAAAGCTCAAGGTCCTCGGTACAGGTAAGGGTAGTATCATAATTAAGCTTTTTCATTATTTCCGACTTGGCAATAACACCGGGATGTAGTATTGGATTTGCCACAAGCAGCATTGCTTTAAGCGCCCCAAAATCACATCGTCCTCCTGCACCCCCTGATGCGTATACACCATTTTTAACTGTTAAAAATCTGCATGATGACAGTGCCACATCACTGCGCTCTTCCATAAACTTATATTGCTTTTCAAGCCTGTCAGGAAGGCAGATATCATCTGCATCCATTCTTGCTATGTATTTGCCGCAGCTAAGAGAAATAGCCTTGTTTAGCGATGAGGGGAGTTTTAGGTTTACTTCATTGGTATACACCTTTATTCTTTTATCTCTAAGTGAAAAATCTGCAAGTATTTCAGCTGTGGTGTCAGTGGAGCAATCGTTAATAATAATAAGCTCCCAGTTTTGGAATGTTTGATTTATAACACTTTCTATTGCCTCTGCCAGGTATGTTTCGCCGTTATAAACACTCATAATTACCGATATATCAGGCTTCATAAAAACTATCTCCTCTTTAGTACACTTTTAATAATTTTACAAAGATTAAGAAAATAAAATGCTATCCTGTAACATCTCTTTTTCATAAGAAATACAGATATTTTGCTTTTAATTGAAATATTTTCAAACTCTGCACACTGAATTTTTTTATCATGAATGGAGTTTAAGATATTTTTCTTAATCTCATTTATGCTTTTAAAGTGATTGCCCTCTGCGGCCGATGCAAGTATTGCAAAGCACATAAAGCAGGAATAGCGGCAAAGCTGATTATTAAAGTCTGCCACCTTATCCACGTTGTTTTTTATTAGTTCATTTATCACATCTTCTACAAGATAAATTTGCCTTGTGTTAAACCCTTTTGAAAGGGAATCCTCTCTTACTGTGTATAAATACGCTTGCTTCTTGCTTATGTATACGCTGTTTGCATGAAGATAACAAGGAACAACGCAGCAAAAATCTTCTCCCAGTGATATTTTTTCGCTGACGGCAAGCTGATGAGGTGTTAAAAATTCTCTTTTTACCACCTTGCCAGACAGGTAATAGGAAACGTGATTCATGTTTTTGTCCATTAGGAGCCTGGGGTAAATGTACTTTTCAATGCTGCTTTTATCATAAAGTCCCTCATCAAGACCGTCATTTGTAATATCAACTGTTTGACCGTTCTTAACCCATTTATATGAGAAGGATACCATTTCACAATTTGTATCTGTTATTATTTTATGTGCGCTCTCCAGGGTGTCCTTTTCAATAAGGTCATCTGAATCAACATTTAACACATAGTCGCCTTCAGCTACTATTATTCCTGCCCTTCTTGCACTGGCAAGTCCGCCGTTTGTTTTATGCACTACTTTTATACGGTTATCCTTTTCTTTGTAGCTGTCACAAATCTGGGGACAACCATCCGGCGAGCCGTCATCAACCAAAATAAGCTCAAAATCGGGAAAGGTCTGCCCTAAAATACTTTCTATGCAACCGGGTAAATATTTTTCAACCTTATACACAGGTACAATTACAGAAAAAAACATGTCTTATCACCTATTTGCTTCTTAATCCAACAAGTACTTTTAAGAGAAAGTACAATCTGTACTTCATACAATATGCAAACACCCTTTGTTTAAGTGGCAGCTTACATATAGGGTATGATTTCAGCGCTTTGACTGTGAGACTGTGAGTGCACACGTTTTTGAGTCTTTTATTTAAGTCAGTATTACTATACATTATCTCCTGTGAGCATAACACTCTACACATTGCCTGCCAAAATCTATAAACATAAACCTGATATTCTTTGGGTTCAATATCCTTTTTAAATCTTTTTTCAACCTCACTTACAAAGACAAGACTTTTTTCAAATCTGTCCTTTTTGTATGATTTTGAAATTGAATCCTCGTTCCTGCAATAATTATAAAAGGCTTCCTTTATTCCTGTTGCCTTTTTTATGGAGGATATGTAATCTATCATAAACAGTGCGTCCTCTGAAAGCATTTCCCGTTCCGATTCAAAAACAATACTTTTTTTCTCTATTATATCCCGTCTGAACAGGTTTTTCCAGATGCTCATTCCGTATTTACTGTCATCTGCATCATCAGGCAATGCTCCCACAATACCCATTCTAAGCTTTTTTAAATCTTCTTCAGTTTCAAAATGAGTATCCTTATCAAAATATGTCTTGAGTGTACGCTCCCCTTCTTTACTGAACATATTTCCGTCTACAAACAAAACTCCTGACATTACCAGTTCGGAATTGTATTTTTCTGCTTTTTCGAAAAGGGTTTTAAACATATCCTTCTCTATAAAATCGTCAGAGTCTACAAAACCGATATATTTACCTGTTGCAATTTGGAGTGCGGCATTTCGTGCCTTTCCCGCGCCCTCGTTAACTTTATGAATAACTTTTATACGAGGATCCTCACGGAAGGCTTTATCACATATTTGAGGCGATAAATCAGATGAAGCATCATCTACAAGTATTATTTCAATGTCTTCAAGAGACTGGTTTTTAAGAGAGTTTATACATCTTTCAAGATATTTCTCCGCATTATATACAGGAACGATAATGCTTACTTTGGGCTGTGGCACTTTTTTCACCTCTTGGCTATTTTTTCGTATTCTTTTAATAAGATATCACAGTATGTTTCAACACTTAAAATATTGTCTTTTTCCTTTTTACAATTTTCTGTAAGCCTACCATAGTAATCCTCATTTTCAATGGTTTCTTTTAACTTAAGTGCAATTGCCTGTGGAGTAGGCTCCTTTACAAGTGTACCTGTAACTCCATCCTTTACAAGCTCTGCCATACCTCCGCTATTCATTGTAACCACAGGTACTCCCATACAGTGTGCTTCCAGTATGGAAAGGGGGCAGTTTTCATAGCACACAGACGGCAGCAGAAGAACTTTTGCATTGCCCATAAGCTCTGTAAGCTTATCGCCTGTAAGAAATCCGGCAAGTTTTATGTTTGGAATTCCTTTTAGCATATCTTCGTCAGGGCCGCTTCCTGCCACTACAAAAGTATATTCAGGAAGAAGTTTTGCTACTTCCGCAATATGTTCAACACCTTTTTCTTTAGAAAGTCTTCCTACATACACAATGTAGGAATCTTTTTTACGGTCAAATCCTAAAAACATTTCTTTGTTTATAAAGTTATGTATTGTAAGGGTTTTACCTTTGTAAAATCCTTTTGCTGACAGGAGCTTATTTTCAAGAAAGTTACTTGGGCAAACATACAAATCAACCTTTTTGTAGGTCTTAAGGAGGGAATAAAATTTTGCCTCTATAACACCTATAATGCTCTTAACTACCGAGCCGTGAATACATTTATTTTTGATGCAATTAATATGAGAGCCGGAAACACACTTTTCGCAAGGTGTATTTTTATCAAAGTTATAAAGAAGATGATTTGGACAGATCATCTGATAGTCATGCACCGTCTGAACAACAGGTATTCCTTTTCTTTTGATACCGTAAATTATAGAAGGTGTGAGCTGGAAGTTTATGTTGTTCATATGAACAATATCCGGCTTAAAATTATCTATTACCTGCATGATTTTCTTTTTGGCTTCAAAAGAATAAATTATCTTAAAAGGATATAAAAATCTTCCGAGCTTTCCTGAGTGGAAATCCATATTTTGCGTATATAAACCTGCGGAGTTTCCTACTGTATTATTTTTATCATACATACCAAAGTACTGAAGCTCATGTCCAAGCTTTTTAAGATATTCACCAAGATAAAGCATATAGCTTTCGCTCCCGCCCCGGGGGTACAGGAATTTATTTACCATTAAAATCTTCATAATAATGAATCACTTTCTTCTTTGTTTGCCCGGGAGATGTAGCCGAACATTTTAAATTCTCTGCTGCGTACATTTTCCTCAAACCCATTCCCTATCATCAGCAATGCCAGAACACCCGTTAAGAGCGGATAGTTCATGGTATTGTCTGTTGTAGAAACAATTATAAGATAAAGGGTTAGCATAAATGTAATTATAGCATTTTCAACATTTCCTTTTTTGCCAAAATACAACACTCTCACTAAGGTAATTGATACAAGCCATATAATATAACCCCAAAAACCCAAATCTATAAAGTGCTGAAGAAAATCATTGTGAACAGATGCAACTCCAACATTCATAAACGTATTTAGCTGATATGTAAGAAAGCCTATTCCGTTACCTAAAAATCCCGGACTAAACTCGTAAAAATCATCTACTGCATTATAAATTTCAACACGTCCGCTTGTGTTTATTCCTGCACTTTCCAGAAGTTCAAAGGCATCCATTTTTATAAGGGCAATATAGCATATGAGCAGTATAATAACGGTAATTGTAAGTATTGTGGCAAGGTTGCCTGCCGTTTTTTTATTGTACCGCGCAATAAACTTTAAAAGATATCCAAAAGCCAGTGCTACTGTAATGGCAATAATGGCAATTCTCTTAAACGCGGATAAAAAGCAGAAAATACTTAAGATGAGTAATATAAAATATATTATATTTTTCCTTGGTTTATAAAACATATAAATCAGGTATGCACCAAGACAGAATGCAAGTTCATGAATTTCTGCCTGGACAATAACATCTCCTGTTACACCTGCAAAGGTGGTTACAAGGGTTATAAATTCTGAAAGATAGTTTCCAAGTCCGTTTTGGGCGATAACTGTTGCTATCATTAGAATATTTGCAATTAAAATAGCTACAAGGTTATACCATATACCATTTTTCCCGAAAATATAAAGCATTGCTCCTGCAGCAAGGGCAAATGAAAGCATATTTGCATATATAAAGGAGCTTGAAAGACCTCTTGAAATTACGCCGATATCTACTGTTTCCATAAACCATATAAACAGCGAAACTACCGTTGTAACTCCAAGGGGAATACTGTAAATGCACGCTTCCCAAAAAGCAGTAAAGCCTCTTGCAATATTTGGTTTATATAAAAACAAAAGTATAGCAGAAGCCGCAAGAACAAGGGCAAAAGCATGGCGGTATGTAACATGGAGACCTAAATCAATGTATTCATTAAGGAAATAATACATCATTACGGCTACAGCCATAAAATAAAATACTTTGGCTCTTTCGAGGATTTTATTTTCCACGCCATTTGCCCTCCTTTCTTTATAAACTTGTTTGTTCTTTTAAGTCTGAGGTATAGCTTTTTTTGTTTTGGATTGCTTCCGAAAGCAACTTTCTTGCCGTTTTGTTTTCTTTAAATGTTTCAGAAATACCAATCTTGTACTCTATTGAAACTTCTCTGTATTCTTCTCTTTCGTCAAGTCGTAACCTGAAAAGTCTCATTATATCTTCTACAGTAATATAATCAGAATTCTCTGTAAGCATAACGAAGCTGCCGTTACCGTTATAGATATACTCGGTGTTTGATTTGCCAAAGGTTTCTTTTATGAGGCTGGTGAACATCTTAATAATTTCGTCGCCTACAGCCCTTGTATATTCTTCGTTAATGCTAATCAGATTAGATATATCAATCAGACAATACACAACACCGTCATCAAGGAGTTTTTTGTCTTTGGACTTCAGGTATTTATCAAGATATGCTCTGTTATTAAAGCCTGTAAGATGGTCTGTATAGAAAATGTAATTTATTATATCAACTGCTCTTCCAAGAATTATTGCTCCTCCACAGCAAAGAATTATAAGGAAGAAGAATGCAACACCTGTATATAGCGGCACATTAACACTTTCTCTTATAGAAGCTGACGACAATACTGAAATATAACTTGCGCCAAGGTATTTGTTGTATTCGTCATTAGTTTTCATTGTAGTGTCGTAAAGAGCAGTAAGTTCATCAAGAAGTACGTTGATTTCCTTTTCAACTTCCTCTTTAACGGCAGCATATTCAGCGCCCGAAAGCTCTGTACACGTCAAGTCAGAGGATTGACATGCGCCGTTACATTTACCTGTACAATTTGTAAAGGTATCTAATATATATTTGCAATATGCAGAATCAATAATTGCGTGTTCTTTGCTTTCCTTGCGCTCTCTCCAGCTATAGATAAGCTCATCATAGGTTACAGTCTGGTCACCAACATAGTCCTGCAGATTTCTCTCATGAAGATTGTCAAGAATATACTCATATGTAATGTTGGTATTTCCCGATTCTCTCATTTTTTTCACATAAGCATCAATTACATTAACAACATCTTCAACAATGCTTTCGTCCTTTGCATTTGAAATATCGTTATTGTCTATTCTTGTTGTATAGTCAGAAATAAGCACCGATTTGTTTTTTGTAATTTGATACTTATATATCTTTGAGAAAAGGGCTGAAACCTTGACCTGTCTTAAATAATTAAAGTCATTAGTAAGCTCACTGAAGGATACACCCGTCTCTGTTGACCGGTAATAATTGTTCTGTTCTATTCTCTGGTACAAGGTATTGACGGTGTTTTCGATGCTGGTGTCAATCAGCTCCATCATTTCAATAAAATCATAATCATTCTTATTAAGATTCTCGATAGTGTTATTTGCAGGGGCCACATTTACATACTTCTGGCTAAAACGTTCAAAGTAAACGTCTAGCGTTTCATCAAGTATTGTCCTTGCAAAATCAGGACCTTCGCCGCTTGTTGCCGCAAAAGAAACAATAAACGTGCTTGGTTCATATATGTATTCTTCGCCTTCTTCAAGCTTTGCATCTTTTTGTGCTACCTTGTCCTTATCCTCAATGGGAGTTATATTTATTCTTGAAATAAGACTATCAACGGAATAAATACCTGTAAGTCCCATTTTGTCAACAACCTTTGACATTACAGCAGATGATTTGATTTCATTTACGTCCAGCTTATCTCCTGTTGGTGCAAGACCTTTTTCTGCTTGTTCATCATTATAATGGATAACCTCAGAAGCTATATAACTATTTGATGTTGATAGTTTAAAATATATAGCATAGGTTGCTAAAAGACAAAAAACTATTATAAACGGCAGAATTTTTTTTAGATATCTTAAAATTTGAAAACTCTTCATTATTATTCTCCCTCCTATAGTTTATGCCTTTTTAGGAAATTTCTTTGAAATGCTGTACAATATAAGCGATATATATGCAAAAGCCGCAAAGAGTAAAAGTGTTTTAAGCTCACTCATAATTGAAATTCCGTAAATGCTTACTGCGATACACTGATTCATTCTTCGGCTTGAATACTCTCTGCCTGCGCTCACAGCTTCTTTTTCAAATCCTTTGATGCTGTCATAAATAGAATCTACCAATACGTCTGCGGACATAAGAACTTGGGTATCCGGATTTTTTGAAGATATTTTGTCAAGTACAAGGTTATTATCCATTATTTCCTTTTCGTTAGATGCAACATAATCGCTGAAGCTTGTAGCCATAACCGACAGTTCATCAACGCCAACCTTTGTTCTGCCCATATAGTATTTGCCCTCCTGGTCCCAGGTAGGAACAAGTACCACTCGTGTCATTTCCTTGCTGTACATATCAATTGCCTGATTGCATATAGTATAAGATGCACTGTTTTTTTGACGGTCAAAATCTACGTTCTTATTCTGATATGATAATCTGTCCACATAACCGCTCTTGTCTCTTACAATACCATTTTGCAAAACAAGGGATTTTAAATTCTCATTTATTTGAGTTTCCTTAAACTGATGCACCTTGCCTGCAATGGAATTAAAGGTACTTCCGCTTTCTGTGACAAAGCTGGGATTTTTCTCGGCCATACCGTACAAGTAGTTGAGTATAGCCTCTGCTTCTTTGTCAAAATACGCTACTATATCCATATATTCCATTTTTTGAAAATCAGGCTTTTCGGTGTCCAGCTTAAAATTGTCTGTGTATTTTTCTATGTAATATTCTTTATACGCTGCGGTAATTAGCTTAATAACGTTTTCAGAATCAAGATGGTCTGTGTCCTTTGATGCATGGTATTCCACTGCAAACTCTGTAGAAATATGGTACTCTGTTTCATCTCCTACACCGCCTTGAACACAAGGGTAAACTACCAGGCAGTCCCTAAGCTGTTTTACGGTAACATTTTTTAGTGCACCCTTTTTAATGGCTCTTTCAACCACTTCATCGCTTATGATTTCTGCCATATTGTATCTTGTGCCATTTGAATTTTGTGCCTGAGATGCTTCCGAATAATTTAAAGCAACAATTGCATGAACTGACTTTTTAAGTTCAAAATGATTAAAAATTCCATAAATCATAGTAGTAACAAAGCAAACCAGAATAATCCATGCATTAAAATATTCTGCCGTTTTAAAAATCTGTGTACTTTCTGACCGTTTTACATTTTTTAAACGAAGACATATTATTGCTGCTGATGCCACAAACAACAAACCAACAATTAAAATAATTAATTTTTGAAGTATATCAGTAAACATTTTACATATCCCTCCCAAAATTAAAATTTATTAATATCGATAACAACCAGTTCAGGCTGATTATTTATACGAAAAATGTTTGAATTTTCAAGTCCTGAACTTACAATTAAAGGCTTACCCGCAGCACTATATCTTCCATAAACAAAATCGCCGCCCCGTTCAGGGAATAATCCGCCCTCGTGTGTGAAAAGAGGCCCAAGTACAGGGATACGGGCAACTCCTCCATGAGTATGTCCGCAAACCATCAAATCTCCCCAAAATTCAGGCTCAAACTCCTGGAAAATAAAAGGCTCATGTACTGCTGTGATTTTAAGGTTATCTGTATTTTCATAGATGTACCCCAAAAAGGCTTTTTCAGAATAAGACCAGAATGAAGACGGGTTGGAGGTTAGTACTCCGTATACATCAATTGTCATAGTCCCAACCTTTATGGTGTCCTTTTCATTTTTAAGAACCTTTATACCTGCGTTTTCGAGCTTATCTTCAAAGGAATCATGGATTTTCAAAAGGGCTGTTTCATCACGGCTGTCTTTATTGAACCCAAATTTCCGGTCCAGTTCCTTTTCGTTAAGATGAAAATCATAAATGGTTTCCACCTCGTTGTTTCCGTATACATAATATGAAGGGGCAATTTTTGAAAGTGCCTTGCCCAAATCAATTGCATAGTCAACATCTTTCTCCGCAGAATCTACAATGTCGCCGGTGCAGATTATTATATCAGGCTCTAATGCTTCAACACGCTCCAGAAGCTTTTTGTTATTTTTACCATAGGACGTGCGGTGCAAATCTGAAATTTGAATAACACGCAGAGGGCTGTCCACCTTAAGACTGCTTGTGCTGTAAAAAGTTTCCCTGAAATTTCTGTTGCCGATATAATTGCACATAATAACTATAATAGCCGTTGCAATGCACACGAAAATCATACCGATGACAAAGAATTTCAAAGCCTTGATATTCTTTTTTGTATTAGGGCTTAAGGTCACGTAGCTACTCTTTTTGGCTATTTTAATTTTCCGCCCTTCGCCCATTATAGAATTAATACAGGAGAAAAGAATTTCACTGCACTCTTTTTTGAAAACTTTAATATTTTCAGTTCCATGATATGCAACTATGACTTGTTTTTCGCCCTCAAGCTCAATTTCAAATGTATCTGCCCAGATATCATATTGCTCATCTGTTGCAAATTCTTTAAAAAGCTCTTTTATTTTTTCCTGGAAGTTTTGTGTCTGTTCAAGATTTTTTATATTATCCATATTACTAAAACCTTTTCTTTTATTTTTTGTAGAGTCTGCAGGTTGCTTCTGCAACATCCTGCCAACTATATTTATTTAAAATAAATTCGTCTACACCGTCTCTGAGTTTATCTACATACTCGCTGTCATCACACAGTAGTTTAAGTTTTTCCGCCAAATCCCCAACATTCCCTTTTTTAAAGTAAACTGCCCTGTCTTCTGCCACTGCAGTGTTTTCAGGAATATCCGAACAAAGAAGTGCGTTCTTATATGCAAGTGACTCTAAAAGACACAGGGACATGCCTTCAAGGTCCGAAGGCAGGACATTTATATAGGAGTTTGAATATATTTCCTTTAAAACGTCACCGGAAATAAATCCTGTAAAAATGATATTTGGATTTCCTGACGCCTTATCTTTGAGCATTTTAACATAATCGTCAGTATCGCTGGTATCTCCTGCAATAACAAGCTTTTTATCTGTTGTGATTTTGCTGTACGCATCAATAAGATAATGAATACCTTTTTCTGCAGTCAGTCTTGATACAACAGATATATATTCGTCTTTTTTTAGTCCGTACTTCTTTGTAATAATTTCTGCTTCTTTTCTTTCCGGACGGCTTATCCCATTATTAATAATTACAGTTTCACGATTATATGTTTCCTTAAAATAATCATAAGCTGCCTGACTTAGCACTATAACCTCATCTGCATACTTTGCAAGAATTTTCTCGCCAAATTTTATATATTTTGATGCAAAGCCCTTGCCCCACTTTTCTCTTTGCCAGTCAAGTCCATGAACTGTAGCAACGCATTTTTTACCAAACAGTTTTGGAATCCAAAGCGCTGCACAAGGTCCCTCTGCATGAAAATGAACCACATCATAATCTTTAAATGAAGCAGCTATTGCAGCTGTAAATGATGCTATCATTGCAGCAAAGCCACGGACGTTAAGAGTCCATGCATTTTTTAATTTTACACCCTTGTACATTTTGTTCTCTACTGTGCCAACATATTCATTTTCTACTTTATCTGATGAGCGGTTGTAACAAGTAACATCCAGTCCCATTTCAACCAGCATAGGACATAGTGTTGTAAGAACGTTTTCTATTCCGCCTCGTCTTGAGGGAATAACCTTATGCCCAATCATAGCAACTTTCATTTTCTTCACTCCAAATTTGATTATCGTCCCGTAGCTGTAAGCATAACTATGGGAGTTTTAAGCATAATTTTTATATCATTCAGGTATGTTCTTGTTTGTATGTATTCAATATCCATTTCTACCCACTGTTCAAATGGTATGTCATTTCTGTTTTTTGAAATCTGCCAGGTGCATGTAATACCGGGGGTAACAAGAAGTCTTAGTCTTTGATAATCAGTATAATACTGTACCTCTCTTGGAAGCGGCGGTCTTGGACCTACCAAGGTCATATCTCCCTTGAGAACGTTAAAAAATTGCATAAGCTCGTCAAGAGAAACCTTTCTTAGAAACTTACCAACTCTTGTTATACGGGGGTCCTCTTTCATTTTAAACACCGGACCGTCCATTTCGTTCTGCTTTGCAAGTTCTTCTATCATTTTATCTGCATTGGCACGCATTGTTCTGAACTTATACATATAAAATTCTTTTCCATGACGGCCTACTCTTATCTGCTTGTAAAAAGGTCCGGCGCTGGGGTCGTCAATTACAATGACAATTGCAATTATAAACATCAGGGGAAGAAAAAATAGTAAAATAAGACTAGCAAAAAATATATCGAAAAGTCTTTTCTTTTTCCAGTAGGACCCATACGATTTTTCTATAATTGCTTCAAGTTTTTCCCTTGTTCTGGCATCGACCTTGTCCTGTTCAATATAAGGCATTACAGTACACTTCTTTCTGATATTTTTTTTAGGTCATAAAATTCCCTTTTCCTGTTCTCCGACAGGTAAAATTTTTCAAATACTATATTTTTACTTTTGAAATCTATTTTCTTATCCAGGTAACCGGGGTGGAATAAAACTTCTATATCCATACCCCGTTTTTCTGCTAATTTAATGTACTTTGGAATGATTTTACTTACTCTCTTTTCATCCATCTTCCCTGAAAAAAGAATTCCAAAAAACAGTGCTGTAGGTACACTTGTATGCTTTTTGTTAATCACCCACAAAAGCTTTAGAAGCCATTGCTTAATAATATTTACTACGCTGTATGTCATATAAAGAGATGGGGTTTTTATAAATGGCAAAACCGGCTCTGCAGGGATACGCATATAATCTACCTTTATTTTTTCCTCACTCAAAACCTTGAGCAGCGCATTAAATATAGCAGGTATCATATGTGTATGCTGATGGCTGTCGATACAAAAAGGAGCGTTCTCCGGCAGAATGTTTTTAAAGAATAAAACCTGAGCCTTGATTTCTTTATAAACCTGAGCTTCAAACTTTTTTCTGCAGAGTAAATTAAGCTTAAAAAGTCCCCCAAAGGTATGTTTAAAGTTTCCCTTTTGGTCTGCTATCAAATCTATTTCTTTAGCATCTGCCATACACCTGCCTTCTACAAGGTTAAGGTGGAGGGAAATTCTTATGTTTTGTATCTTTTCTAAACTGAATTTTTCAAAGTTCGGAAACACACTGACCTTATTTAAGTTACCCTCATCTATGCACTGCTGTATGTGCATTGATGATGTATCATTTAGTCCATAATCGTCAGCACAAAAATATATCACTTAATTTTCACCTTCTGTACCAAGCTTAATAACCACTATATCATCTATGACTGCCACACTTGTTTTTGACGGCCACATTTCCATAGCTTTTATATCTTCTCTTTGGGAAAGATTTTTCTTATCCTGCCCGCTTATAAACTCATAACTTTTCTCACAGTAGTCTGAAAGGGCACTGGATAATACGCTTTGTCCTACTGTTTCGTCATCTGCACGAATTATATACCCGTCTGTTATTCCGGTAATATCCGGCGTTAAATTAACGCTATAATCACTGCTGTTATCAAGAGCTCCAAGCACAAGAATTTTTTCACAATCTTTTGCTCCGGGTGTCTGTTCTATCCGGTCTGCTATACGCATCAAAACCCCATAGGATTTTTCGTATGCCATTTGTGCCTTATGATAGCTTACATTTGATATAACTATTTGATTTGAAATTATTGCCATAGCTATCAGCAGTATAGTCCAGCATTTGATGCAAGTATGCCACTTGGCCGTATCTGTTCCTCTTTCATATAGAATTATGAAAAACAGATAAAATACAGAGTATCCCATAAGCATAAGATTATGATAGTCAATACCCGCATTTATCAAAGCAAGGGCACCTGCTCCCACTACGAGCATAACACCCAAAATAGCAAGGCAAAAAATATTAGCAGGTTTGTTATAAATACCATTTTTTATTATGTATTTAATGTAAAGGGAAAGGGTAAACACTGCAACAAGCACATTTAAAACAACGTATACGTTTACACCCTTCGACAAATCAAAGAAACAGTTCAGAAAAGTTTCCTTTATTACATAAAGGGAACCGGGTAAATCAATGGCTGACATTGACGCTGACGCATTAATTCCCTGATAATTAATTAGTTCTGTAGAAAAAATACTCAAAAGTATTTTTAAAGCAAGGCTATATAACGCTACCCCCAAAATCCCTGTCAAAAGCATCCACACACTTTTTTTAAAAACCCTTTTGAAATCCACGCTCCGATAAATCATATCATCTATCAGCTTAAGTAAAATCAGCATTATGGTAACGGTTATATACGCCTGATAAATACCTGTTGACAAAGCAATAAGTATCGCAGAAAGGATATACTTTGGTTTTTCCTCCGTCATATACATCGCCCCAAGAGTAGAAAGGAAAAATGCAATGCTATAGCCGTCTGCCACATAGTTGTACATCATAACCGAAGTAACTGTTGGGAACGAAACAATTACTGCGCCTATTAAGATAGCAGTAATTTTCTTTTGCACATTAAGTATTTTGCAAATACACACGGCACTCAAACCATGAAATACAATTGCTATAATACCATTTAAAAATGGCAAATCATAAAATGAGCTGAAAGAACACACAACAGGCAAGAACCATCTTCCAAGGGAAATCATATTTTGGGAATCATACCTGAATACAAGGGAATCCCAATTGGGAAGCCAGTTTGTTATTTTATATAAATGAGCAACAATTCCCACAATCAAAGCCGAAATAAAACAAACCTTCCACTGAGGCAAAATATGAGTACCCAATTTTTTTAATACTTTTTCAGGCATTTTTACCACTCCAGCCATTTAAATTTATGTAAAAATTTTCCGTATAACTTCTCATAAAGCTTCACACCGATTATACGCTTAATAAACGTGGTTCGTTTGCTTGTTGCAGACGTCCATGAGGCGCAAAAGTGATGTATGGAATAAGTGTTCTCCGTTATTACTTTTTTGCCGGAATAATATTTTATGGGGCAAAGATAATCTTCAGGGAGCATCCTTATTCCCATAAACACCTGGTCTTTATTATGGAGATCCATGCCAAGCTTTACTAATACCTTGGTGTTTCTGTCAGGACAGGGAGTGAGGTCCAATGTTCCGTCAGGAAGTAAAAAAGGTATGTTTTCATAGTCCTTTAAAATACTACCTACAAGCTCATTTCCCTTTTCACAGGCAAATCCAAGACCTGTTGATATAATTCCGTTATCATCAAATCCCATAAACCCACCTTGTTCTATAAGAGGGTCAAGAGGTTTTAAAAGCTCAACATCTGTATCAAAATAAATTCCGCCATGGTCATAAAGTACCTTAAGCCTTGCATAATCGCTTACAAATGCCCATTTGCCTGCCTCATACGCCTCGGCTGCATATTTGTTTTGAGTTATATCAAAATTTTCTTCATTTACACAAACTATTTCGTAATCAGGACAGTATTTTTTCCAGCTTTTTATACATTTTTCTGCCAGTTTTGGCATTTTACCCTTTCCAAACCAACAATAATAAATCACCTTTGGAATACTCATTATTTTTTCTTCCCCCTGTAAATTTGCAAAAGTGTTTTAAAAGCAGATTTATTAAATACAAAATTAACAAGTACGTATAACCCTACTATCCATATGGAGTGAATAATTCCATTTAATAAAAGCTGTAAAAATGCCATGTTACTAAAGGTGTCAACAAAAAATATTGCCATTATTCCAAGGAATACCAAACCATTTGAAATAAGGATTTTATATGTACACATCTGATTTCTTTTCTGAACTTTCTTATTTGAATAGCGAATTGTCATTATGCCGCGATACACCAGTGCCGCAATTGTTCCAAGTATAGCACCGCATATTCCCATATAAATAATTGCTATAACAGAAACCGTGATGTTTATAACCATTTCCCATATTGCGTAGCTGCGGGTTTTTTCAAATCCACCGGAATACTCTATAATACTATTGGCAGGTATTTTGCCGTTAGCAACCAAATTCATTATTACAAAAAGCAGCACCAGAAATACATTTGTGTACTGGGCATCCTTTATGCCGCTTGTATATATTTGTATAAGCGGAAGTAAAAATACTGCCATAAGGGTATAGATTATAAAGCTCACCATTATGTAAAAGGTTTCGTATACATTAAATAATTTGTCAAACCTTTCTCTGTCTGTATGAAACATCTGACCCAAGGCAAATGTAAAAGAAGAAACCACGCTTGTTATAAAATTCTGCACCTGTGAAAAGAATATATTATATATAGCATAAACACTTACCGCCTTAAAATCACAAAGGACAGAAATGAGCAGTACATCAGTATTATTAAACACCATGCCCGAGAGCTGATGCACCAGAACCGAGTTTTTCTGGGATATGGCATCATAATCCGGTTTGGCTTTTAAATCAAGCCATTTATATCTGCGTCTTGCATAAAAATATAAAAATACAAGCTGAACAAGGGCTATTATACAATAAACAAGCTGAATAAGAATAAGACTGTCTGTCAAGAGCAAAACAAGTATTTTACCCGCATTTGATGCAAGTTGAAGAATTGTTTCCGAATTGTTTATTACATACTTTCTCCCGTCAACCTCCATAAGTATCCTGTATTTTGCCTGAACAAAATAGCTGAACAGTGCCGGTATGGCATTTAGTATAACGATAAAAAACAATACATTACTGTTTATGGATGTTGGTATTACATATCCATAGACCGCAGCTATAATAAGAACAAGTACAAGGTATATGATTCCGGTTTTAATATAATAAGCATTAGTTGCCGAAAGAACCGAGCTTGCGCTGCTATAATCCTTTTCGCCAATTCTTTTATACAGCGCCTGAGTTGTTGCAAGACCTACGCCTGCTTCCAGAAGACACATGTATGTAAAAATCTGTTTTATGGTGGAAAGAACACCATTGACCTCTGAACCAAAGTTCTCAAGATATAATCTTGGCAAAAGGAAGCTCAGGGATATAAGCACAAACTGATATACAAATGATGATATCAGGTTATTTTTAATTCTTGAATCTTTTTTAGACAAACCCGCTACCTCCATATTTTTAAGATACCTGCTTTGTTGGCAGAGTTTATCTTCTTTTAGTTATATACGGTTATCAACATACTCCGCAGTGGCATTTTCTTTTGGAATTATTTTCCCGGGATTTCCAATAACAACACTATGGTCGGGAACATCAAAATTAACGTAGGCAAGAGGCGCAATAAGACAATCACTGCCAATTTTAATATTTCCTACAATAACAGCATTTGTTCCAATCCAGCAGTTATCCGAAATTTGAGGAACGCCTTTTCTTTTTCCCCGGTTTTCCATTCCTATTGTTACACCTGTGCCAATGTTTATGTTTTTACCTAGTTTTGCATCAGGGTGAATTATAATACGTCCAAGATGACCTATGTACAGACCTTCACCTATGCTTGTCCTGGCAGGAATTTGAATTTGGGTCCTGTTTGACAAATACATAAGCCTTAGCATATAAAAAAGCTTTAGAGGAGGGAATTTACAGCTGTTTGCTTTTCTAAACAGACATATAAATTTTAGTTCCAGAGGTCTGAATACTCTTTTTAAAAAGGGTTCTCCCTCTTCTCCGTAATACCTGTATAGGTCTTTTTTAAAAACACTGTTCATAACTATTTTCACACTCATTATTCCTTAGCAAAAACCCAAAGGGTATTGTCAATTTCTGTTTCACGGTCAAGAGAATATACCTTTAGTACAACAGTTTCACCATTAGTTTTCTTATATGTAATCTGAGGAACTCTGCCCTTTGTCAGTTGCCTTTTTAATGACTCATAGTTCATGAAACTGAGCATTGCCCTATGAAAATCTGAATCTACAGATTCGTTTACATATTTTGTATAAAGTTTTTCGAAATATTTTTCGTTTTCATTATACCCAAGATATGCAGGCATGAGTATTCGGCGCACCTCATCAGTACTTAGTTTTACACGATATATGCCATTATAGTGTTCCTGCATTACAGACAAAAGTGTGTCAATTTCTTTTATTCCCGTACTAATGCTCTTATACTCTGCCGCTTCCGTTGTAGAAACGTACTTTACCTCTTTGCTCTGATAGTACTTTGCCTTTGCCTCGTACATTCTTATTTCTGCTTCACGTACCACTTCGTCTGTGTTTACATTTTGTGCCCTGTAGGACATTCCAATTGCAACATGATAATTTACAGGCTTAAGGCCTTGAATAAGCAAATCTATTGACTTTTTAATTTGCTCCTGATTTACACCTTTTGCAAATACAAGGAATTCATCTCCGCCCATACGATACATATGGTGTCTGAAAAATACCTCTTTCATTGTATTTGCGATATAAATAAGCATTTCGTCGCCTGCCGCGTGACCGTACTTGTTGTTGTGCATATGAAGCTCGTTTACATCTATGTACACGCATGCAAAGTTTTCCGGTTTTTCTTCATCAAACATAATAACATCTTTTTTATATGTTACTCTGTTATAAAGTCCTGTAAGAGAATCTGTTGCCGCAGCACGCTCTGTACGGCTGAGATGTTTTTTGTTATAAATTGCAATGGAGAAGCAAACTGCCACATCTTCAAGAAGTATTCTTACTTCTTTTTCTTTTTCAGCATTTGTGGAGCCAAGAATACTTATGTGATTATTCTTATTTACAACTGCTGCAAAAGATACAGTTTCCATGTTGTGCTTTATTAAAAATTTATTAAACTCCGGATTTGCCTCTTCCAGGTGGATACCAGCTTTTACCGTCATAACTCCTACAGTTGTTCCGCCTGCTACGTGTATGGTTGCAGCATATTTTAGAAGTTCGGAAATCAAATATTTTCTTTCGTCAGCTGAAAGAGCTGTTCCCTCAAAGGGAGCTGATATAAAGTTATAGTCTTCCCCGTCTGTGTCAACAAAAAATGTTGACCTGGCTTTTGCAAAAAACGTAATGTTCCTAAGTGCATCGTTGATACTTGTATTTTGCTGATTTATTTCAAGCAGCAACTTTCTTAATTTGGAACTTGCGTTATTGATTAAGCTTATTTTTCTGTCATTTCTGAAAATGAGTAGCAGATATAAACC
Organism: Clostridia bacterium; assembly: GCA_045644665.1. Taxonomy (GTDB): domain Bacteria; phylum Bacillota; class Clostridia; order UBA1381; family UBA1381; genus RGIG9115. The sequence continues at coordinate 62,914 of JAZRHH010000034.1, read as the reverse complement.
AATTATGACCACCATCATAATAAAGGCTATAACTAATATCATGGTAATATATCTCACATTTGCAAACACCTGTTGCTCACGTCTTGCAAGGATAATTTGCCAGTCGCTTACATCAAGAGGTGCATAGTGAACATACAAATACTCTCCCCATACCTGTGACATAAACGCTGAGTATCCTCTTTCCTCGCTCATCATTTGCTTATAGGAAAAACCTTTTTTGTAGCTTTTGTTTTTAAGGTCTTCTATATTTCCCAGCTTGTCATGGAGTGTATCAATAAGAAAATTACCGTTACCTTTTTCGTACACGTAAAGCTGTGCGTCAAGGTCATCTGTCATGGTATGATACCTGTCAAGGAATGAATCAAGCATTATTGAACCGTACATAATACCTATCGTCTCTTCCCCGATTACAATTGGCACACTGCTGCGGATTATTTCAAGGGAAGGATTTGTTACATCCTTTACTCTTCCGCTTACATACATACCTTTTTTTACCTCTTCCTCAAAGGATAGCTTACCATTAAAATCAAGAACGCCACGCTTTGATACAAAAGTATTATCAGGCAAAAGTATACCCACACTTCTTATAAGACCAATAGGCTCAAAGGACTGGAATATAAGATCATAGCTCTGTCCGCTTTCATAAAGCTCTGCGGCAACACCTGCAAGAGTTATAAGGTTTTCCTGGTCCGACTTTATTTGAAGCTTAATATCCTCTTTTATCTGACTGGTCTCCATATGTAAATTTTCAAAGCCTTCCTTTTCTGCCCTTAGATACACATATCCAATTGATAGTATAAAAACAAGACACAAAAGTGTGGTTGCTATAAGAGTATATAAAATGTTATTGCCGGAATATTTGATTTTTTTAATTTTTGCTGTCACAAATAACACCTCTTTTTTATAATAACATTAACTTTTTTCATCAAAATACAACAATCCATAATGTATTATATCACATAGTATTACTTTTGTCCATAATTTTGAAATAAAAAAAGGCTTCAAAGCCTTTTTTTATCAGAAGAATTTTGCTACATATCCTTGTATAAACACTGCGAGTATTATAAGCGGCAAAATGTATGATACATAAATTCTGCAAACAGCCGGGAATTTTATTCCAGAGCCACAGTTTACCTCACTGAGGAAGTTTTTAAAGCCCCAGCCATATCTGCTTGTACAGAATATTACATAAACAAGAGCTCCGAGAGGCAGAATATTGTTACTTACAATAAAGTCCTCAAGGTCCATAATATTACTTCCCTCACCAAATGGCATAAAGCCTGACCATACATTAAAGCCAAGGATACAAGGAAGTGCAAGAATTATAATAAGAGCTGTGTTTATAATAACAGCCTTCTTTCTTGTAGAACCGAGGTCCATCCAGCAGGAAATGATATTTTCAAATACAGCGATAACGGTTGAAATTGCTGCAAATAAAAGGAATATAAAGAACAAACTTCCCCATATTCTGCCACCTGCCATGTTTGCAAACACGTTTGGAAGTGTTACAAAAATAAGGTTTGGTCCGCTGCTTGGCTCTACGTTATAAGTAAAGCACGCAGGGAATATTATAAGACCTGCCACAAAGGCAACAGATGTGTCAAGAACAGCTATTCTTATACCCTCGCCTGTAAGAGCGTGTTCCTTTCCTATATAGCTTCCAAAAATTGCTATTGAGCCCATACCGATACTAAGTGTAAAAAATGCCTGTCCCATTGCGTCAAATATAGCATTTTGAAGTCCGTTTCCTGTAAGCTTTGAAAAATCGGGCTTTAAGTAAAAGCTAAGTCCTTCTTTAATTCCGGACATTGTAAAGGAGTTAATTGCAAGAACAATCATGATAATAAGAAGACAGAGCATCATAAACTTTGTTATTCTTTCAACTCCGTTTTTAAGTCCCATGCCGCAAACTGCCATACAACCTACAACAATTATTACCATGGCAACAATCATCTGGACAGGTGACTGTGTAAGAGTAGCAAATGCACTCTCTATCTGGGCGGCTGTTACGCCTGCTGCAAACTCACCGGCAATCATTTTCCAGCAGTAAATAAGAAGCCAGCCTGCAATACATGTATAAAACATCATAAGCAGATAATTTCCCGCCATTGCAGGATATTTCATAAGGTGAAACTTGGCACCTTTTGGTTCAAGCTCGTCAAAGGATTTTGCAACACTTTTTTGGCTTCCTCTACCCACCGCAAGTTCCATTGCCAAAATGGGAAGTCCAAAAAGAATAAGAAATGCAAAATACATAAGCACAAAAGCTCCGCCGCCGTATTTACCTGTTATATAAGGAAATCTCCACACATTTCCAAGTCCTATTGCACATCCGGCAGAGATAAGTAAAAATCCAAGCCGTGATGAAAATTTTTCTCTTTCCATATTTTTTGTTCCTTTCAAAATTTATTAAACTTAGTATATCACTAAATTTTAGGTTTTGCAAGTATTTAAACCTTAATTTAAGGAAACATTAATAAAAAAGTATGAAAGGCGGATATTTATGTATTTCAGAACAGACCTTGCAGACGAAGCAAGAGAGCTTACAAAGGGCGAGGCAAAGGAAATTGACGGTGTAAAAGCAGATACAGAGATAAAAGAGGATTTAAAGGTAACAACCGTTGAGGTTTTAAATGAAAAAGGCGAAAAGGCTCTTGGAAAAGCTATAGGTAAATACATTACCATTGAGGTACCTGACATAAAATATTCTACCGAGGCTTATGAAAGTGCATGTCACACAGTTGCAGAGGAAATTGGAAAGCTGTGCGATATAAAAAGCAGCACGCTAACTCTTGTTGTGGGACTTGGCAATGAAAACATTACCCCTGACAGCCTTGGGACAAAAACTGTATCGGAAATTATGGTAACACACCACATGAAAAAACACGCACCGGAGCTTTTTGGGGACAATGTAAGTTCTGTTTGCGCAATTGCACCGGGGGTTATGGGCACAACAGGAATGGAAACAGCGGAGGTTGTAAAAAGTATTGTGGAAAGGCTGAAGCCTGACCTTGTAATTGTAATTGATGCACTTGCGGCGGCGGATATTTCAAGGATTGGTATAACGCTCCAGATTTCCGATGCAGGAATTCAGCCCGGTGCCGGCGTTGGAAATAACAGAAGCGGAATTTCAAAAAAGGAGCTTGGCGTACCCGTAATTGCAATGGGCGTTCCAACGGTGGTTGACGCCATGACCTTTACAAGAGATAATTCGAACACAAAAAACGAGCCTCTTGTTGTTACCCCCCGTGACATTGATACTATTATAAAAAAATGCGCAAAAACCATTTCCGGCGGCATAAATATGGCTCTTCAAAAAGGTATGTCATTAAGGGAAATAGAGGAATATGTGGGTTGACAGAAAAACTCTTTTGATGTAAAATAGATGTATTATGCAAAATACGGAAAGGAATGATATATTTGACCTCTATTAACAATGGAATAAGTCTTGATTATATACCTATGACAAAGCTCAAAACTTCAACTGTTGGAATTTTTATCCACAGACAGCTAAAAAAAGAAGAAGCAAGTCTTAATGCAATACTACCCAAGATTTTAAAAAGAGGCTGCGCTAAAGCAAAAACAAGGATTGAAATAGAAGAATATCTTGATAACCTGTACGGCGCAGATTTAAGAGGTGGCTCCTTTAAAAAGGGCGAGGACCATGTTATTTACTTTAGTGTGGAGGCAATTACAGATAAGTACACACTTGACAAGGAGCCTCTTTTTGAGAAAATGACAGAGCTACTTATGAGCATTGTGTTTGACCCTGTTACAGAGGACGATGGCTTTAAAAAGACATATGTGGAGCAGGAAAAGAAAAACCTTATAGAGCGTATAGAAAGCCTTAAAAACGACAAGCGCTCTTATGCTTCCATGAGATGCATCCAGGAAATGTGCAAGGGTACAGACTTTGCAACTCCATCCTACGGCAGTGTGGAAGATGTTAAGAATATTGACAGCACATCACTTTATAAATATTACAAGGACCTCCTGCAAAGCTCCAAAATTGAAATTTATGTTTCCGGTGAGTGCGATATGGAACTTGCCGAGAAGGTTATAAAGAATAATCTTCCGGACATGGAATTCCAAGGCGGCGAAGTAGCACTTGACGGAATTTTGAAAAAGGACACAGAGGTAAATTACGTAGAGGAAAAGCTAGATGTAACACAAGGCAAACTGTCTATGGGATTTACCACAGGGGTTGAGCCTGTAGGTGACGAATATTTTGCTCTTATGGTTGCAAATAGTATTTTTGGCGGCGGTGCACATTCTAAGCTATTTAACAATGTACGAGAAAAGCTTAGCCTTTGCTACTACGCTTCTTCATCTATTGACAGATACAAATCTATAATGATAGTAAACGCAGGAATTGAGTTTGAAAACTACCAAAAGGCATATGACGAGATATTAAATCAGCTGGAATGTGTAAAAAAAGGTGAGATTTCAGAGCTTGAGTATGTGTCAAGTATTAATGCTATTATAAACTCCCTGACCTCATGCTTTGACGACCAGTTTGCAATGCAGAGCTTTAAGCTGTCCGAGGGGATTTTGAAAACAGGAAATTCACTGGAAAAATGTATAGAAAAAATAAAGGCAGTAAAACTCGAGGACGCAGTAGCAGCAGCTCAAAACATCCGTCTTGACACAGTTTACTTCCTGAAAGGAGAGAAGCTATGAACAAAGTAAAAAGCGCTGTAACAGGCGAGACACTTTACTATAAAAAGCACGAAAGCGGTCTTGACATTTACATTATGCCAAGAAAGGATTTTTCAAGCGGATACGCAATTTTCGGCACTAAGTACGGCTCTGTTGACAGCCATTTCCAGATACCGGGAGACTCTTCTCCAACAGAGGTTCCTGACGGAATAGCACACTACCTTGAGCATAAAATGTTTGATATGCCGGACGGAAGCAATATTTTTGACAAGTTTTCGAAGCTTGGCGCAAATGCAAACGCTTTTACATCATTTAATGCAACCGCTTATCTTTTCAGTGCCACAAGCCACTTTGAAGAAAACCTGTCTATACTTCTTGACTATGTTCAGACTCCTTACTTTACAAAGGAGAGCGTAGAAAAGGAGCAGGGAATTATAGGTCAGGAGATTAAGATGTATGACGATAACGGTCCATGGAGAGTATTTTTCAATCTCCTTGGTGCACTTTATCACAACCACCCTGTTAAGAAGGATATTGCAGGAACAGTAGAGAGCATAAGCCATATTACCGATGAGCTTCTTTATAAGTGCTACAACACTTTTTATAACCTTTCAAACATGATGATTTTTGTAACGGGAGATTTTGACCCGGAGGAAATAGAAAAGTGTATTGAAAAAGAAATTAAAAACTCAAAGCCTTTTAAAGAAGAAATAAAAAGAATATATCCTGACGAGCCGGATACTGTTGCAAAACCAAAAGTTGAGCAGTCTTTAAGCGTTGCAATGCCACTTTTTATGATAGGCTTTAAGGATACAGACAACGGCTATGCAGGAGACAGACTTCTTAAAAAATATGTTGAGGTTTCAATTATAAACAAAATCCTCTTTGCAAAGGGTAGCGAGCTTTTTGAAAGTTTATTTGAAGAGGGACTTATAAACGACAGTTTTTCTTCTGACTATACCGCCCAGCCGGACTATGCTCACGTAATGGTAGAGGGTGAGTCTGCAGACCCGGACGCTGTTTATGAAAGGGTTATGGACTATATAAAAACCCTTATGGACAAGGGACTTTCTAAAGATTTGGTTGAGAGAACAAAAAAGGTTATCTGGGGCGATTATATCAAGAGCTATAACGACATAGAAGACTTTTCCCACGCCTTTTTAAATCTTTATATGGCGGATGCAATGTACACAGACTATGAAAAAGTATATTCTTCTGTTACTTATGAGGATGTTATGAACAGATTTAGGAATTTGTACTCTAAAGATAAAACAGCGCTGTCAGTTATAAATCCATTGTAATAGAAAAGCTATGTGCATCAAGTATGCACATAGCTTTTTTTAATTAAATAGTTCTGTTGACAAATACCTTTCTCCCGTATCGGGAAGAATTGCTACAATAGTTTTGTCTTTATTTTCAGGTCTGTTTGTCAGCTGCAGGGCTGCATAAACTGCCGCTCCGGAGGTTATACCAACGAGTATTCCCTCTTTTTTTGCAAGGGTGCGGCTTGTTTCAAAAGCGTCCTCATCTTCAACGGCAATTATCTCATCATAAATGCCTGTGTCAAGGATTTCCGGTGCAAAGCCTGCACCAATTCCCTGTAGTCCGTGTTTGCCCGTTTCACCTTTTGTTAAAAATGGTGAGCCGGCAGGCTCTACCCCTACCACCTTTATGTTAGGGTTTTTAGTTCTAAGATATGCTCCTGTGCCTGTTATTGTGCCCCCTGTACCAATGCCGCAAACTAAAATATCAACCTTTCCCTCTGTATCATTCCATATTTCAGGACCTGTTGTTTCCATATGTGCCTTTGGGTTTGCAGGGTTTATGAACTGTCCCATTATAATAGAGTTGGGAGTTTCCCTTTGAAGCTCCTCCGCTTTTTGTATTGCTCCTGTCATTCCAAGGCTGCCCTCTGTGAGCACAATTTCTGCTCCATATGCCTTAAGGAGTTTTCTACGTTCCTCGCTCATTGTTTCAGGCATTGTAAGAATTACCTTATATCCTCTGGAAGCTGCAACGGCACACAGACCTATGCCCGTGTTTCCGCTTGTTGGCTCTATAATAACGGAGCCTTCTTTTAAAAGTCCCTTTTCCTCTGCATCGTTTATCATAGACAGAGCTGCTCTGTCCTTTATGCTTCCTGCAGGGTTAAAATATTCAAGCTTTGCAAGGATTTTTTTATCTTTGCCAAATGCCGAGAGCCTTAAAAGAGGAGTTCCCCCTATAAGCTCGCTGACAGAATTAAATATTTTCATAAACTGCTCCTTCTTTTTTGCAAATTGTTTTATTAATAAAATCGTATAGTCTGCCTGTGGAGTCAGGCTTACCTACGTTTGCAACAGCCTCCTCCATAGTCTTTCTCCGCCATGGGCTTTCAAAAAACTGATACAGGGCATTTTCCACTGTAAAGGTTTTTGTAATCATCATTGCACTGCCTGAATTTACAAGAAATTCCATGTTACGCTCTTCCTGTCCCGGAATGGGGTTCATAAGAATAAGAGGAAGTCCCTTTGCCATTGCCTCGGAGGTTGTGAGCCCACCCGGCTTTGTAATAATAAGGTCTGCCGCATCCATGTACTCGTCAACATTTTCTGTAAAACCAAGGCATCTTACACGTTTTTTCCATGCTACTTGGTCTATTACGGATTTTGCTTTTTCGTTACTGCCGCAAATTACAACTATCTGGAAGTTTCCGCTAAAATTATCACAAGCGCTTATAACCTCTGTCATATCACCAAAGCCCATAGACCCCATCATAACCAAAACCACAGGCTCATGGGAAAGTCCAAGAAGCTTTTTTGCAGAAGCTCTATCCTTTGATTGTGAAAACTTTTCACGGATTGGTATGCCGTAGGGAAGTATTTTTTCTACCGCTATTCCCTTTCTGACCGCCGATGAAGTTAAAAGAGCGTCAGGGAGTACGTAGTAGTCAAGGTCTGTGGACTCCCAGAACGGATGAACTGTAAAGTCAGTTACCACTCCAAAGGCAGGGCATGTAAGCACGCCTCTTTTCTTTAGTATAGAAATAAGCACCGCCGCGTAGGAATGTGTACCCACTACAAAGTCAGGAGCGTATTCTATCATATACTTTTCAAGCTTTTTAGAAAGGAACTTTGAAATAATTGTCTCCGGAGAATAATTTTTGCTTGGCTCTTCCTTCTTATCAAGAGACGAATATACTTTGCCATATGCCTCTGCCATATATTTTGTTGCAAGAAGATATCCGTCCTGCACTCCTTCGCCTAAAAAACGGTTTATATATTCAAGTGTGTCCAGCATTTCACATTCTATGCCATGGGATTCAAAGCAGTCCTTCATGGCAAGACCTGTAGAATGGTGGCCATATCCTGCTTTAACAGACAGTATCAAAGCCTTCATAAATAAACACTTCCTTTAAATGTTGTTTACATTCTTAAATTAACTATTGATATTATACTATAATTTTGTTATAATAACAAGAGGGGAATTTAAAAAATATTAACGGAAGAGCAGTAGGGGCTTGTCCTTTACTCTCAAAAAAGGAGAGTTTTTTTATGAAAAAAATTACAAAGGCAATTATTCCGGCAGCAGGCTTTGGAACAAGGTTTCTGCCTTTTACAAAGGCTGTACCAAAGGAAATGCTTCCCATTGTTGACACTCCAACTATCCAATACATAGTGGAGGAGGCAATAGACTCAGGGATAACAGACATTCTTATTATTACGGGACGTGGCAAGGAAGCCATAATGAACCACTTTGACTATTCATTTGAGCTTGAAACAGTTCTTGAAAGAGAGCAGAAAAAGGAAATGCTTGCAGCAGTACAAAGGGTATCAAAACTTGTGGACGTACACTTTATACGCCAAAAGGAGCAAAAGGGTCTTGGTCACGCGGTTTCATATGCAAGAAAATTTGCAGCAGGTGAGCCATTTGCCGTAATGCTTGGCGACGACGTGGTTTATAACGATAAAAAGCCATGCCTTAAGCAAATGGTAGAAAAGTATGAGGAGCTTGGCGGCACAATACTTGGCGTACAAACAGTTGACCACAGCCAGGTTTCAAAGTATGGAATCATAGACGGCGAAAAGATAGGCGACAGAACATACAAGGTAAACAGCCTTGTGGAAAAGCCAAAGCCCGAGAATGCACCAACAGATGTAGCAATCCTTGGTAGATATATTATTACCCCTGAAATATTTGATTGTATTGACCGTACTCCAAGAGGCGCAGGGGGCGAAATACAGCTTACAGATGCCCTATTCTTACTAGGAGAGTCACAGGATATTTTTGCCTATGACTTTGAGGGCAAGAGATATGACGTAGGCAACAAAATGGGATTTTTGGAGGCAACTGTGGAGTATGCCCTCAGACGTGATGATTTAAAAGATGAATTTAATGAATATCTAAAAACTGTTATAAAGTAAATACGAAAAAGGTGGAGTTGCGTTAAGCAAATCCACCTTTTTTTGCTTAATATAATTTTGTAAATTCAAAAGACCGGTCTATACCAAGTTCTTTTAATGCTGCTTGTTTTCTTTCTTCAATTTCCCCATCCAGCTTATCAAAATAGTTGTTACCCTCACAGTCGATGTCCACTATAAATGGTCCTAAGTCGTGAAGATTAAACATCCACGCCGCCTCAATTCTGCCAAGCTCATCATAAAGATACACGTCTTGAACATCAATTGAATCAATCCATAGATTTGGGCTTACGCTACGTGGAGAAACGTGAACACACTTTTTCTTCTTCATCATTTCAGCAGTTTCCTTGCCCATAGTTGTTTTTCCAACAATCATTTTAAGGTTCCACTCATCAACGCTTTTTGCTCCCCACTTTTCAAAACGTATACTTGATGTTGGCATAAAGGAAACAAGCTTCCATTTCCCGTTTTCTTTAATCACAATGGGCCCGTTATGAATTAAAATATTTCTATCCTTTGTGTCAAAGGGTAAAACATTTTTTTCATCAAAAATATATTTTTGCAGTCTTGAACGACAAGTGAAACATTCGCCGCTGATATAAACTGTGTCCCCTATTTTAAGTTTTGTTACATCTTCATCTGTAAGAGGACTTTTTAAATGATACTCTGCCATAAAGCTCTCCTCCTATCTGTCACCAAACCAGTTGGGACTTGTCATTTTTGTAACCGTGCCGTCTGCATCAATTCTTGATGATGCACGGCGTGCTACCATACAGTTTGTACTTGTAGCACAGGCTATTCCGGCAATGTGAGTGTAGGCATACTCTACATTTACTGCCAGCACCGAAGTATCACCACCGGCACCAAGTATTCCTATACCAAGGCTGTTTAGTGCTTTATATAAATCCTCTTCAATTTTGGCAAACATTGGGTCGGGATGTTTAGAGCCAACCGTTCTAAGGCACGCCGCCTCTTTTGCAAGATTTGCTGCTACGTTTGCGGTGCCGCCGATACCGATACCCAAAACTGACGGTGGGCAAACAGCGCCTGCACGTGCAGAAGCTACAAAGCTATCTATAACAAACTTTTCAATTCCTTTTATACCATCTGCAAAAGCAACAATTCTATGTCTTGTTCCGCCAAAGCACTCACTTCCGCCACCCTTGGCTGCATAGGACATTTCAATGGAATCACCGTCCACAAACTGATATGTAAAATCAGGAATATTCATTCCTATATTGTTGCCCGGGTCAAAGCCTGTTAAAGGGTGCTTCATTGTTGCTCTGAGATACCCAAGCTCTGTAGCCTTTGCAACCGCTCTGCGGGCTGCATTTTCAAGTTCTACAAAGCCACCTTCTAATTCGCAGTTGTTTCCAACCTTGAAATAAAAGATTGGCCAACCCGTATCAACACAAAGGGGATTTTCTCTTTTCTTTGACATTTCCATACTGTCAAGAGTAGCTAAAAGTCCTTTTTTTGCGTCTGGGTTACTTTCTTTGTTTATTGCTCTTTCAAAGGCCTCTTTAACATCAGGCGAAATTTCAGTTGCACCTCGCTTAATAGTTTCAAAAAGAGCCTGTTCATAAATTTCAGTTTTAATCATCTAGTTTCACCTTCTTTAAATTTCAATATTTGCAAGCGGCACATGTTGCTGACAGCCGTAAATATCACTATCTTCAAGACTCCCGCTTATGTTTTTTCTTGGAAAAGTTATTTTAATTGAATTTACCACGCCATACGGAATAATATCGATTTTTGAAATATCGGTATCATATGCTTTTGCAATATCCTCTTTTTTAAGCCTTTTTTCTATATATTCCATATCCTCTTTAGAATTAAAAATCAGGTCAAAGGTAATAAAAAGAGGTCCGGCATTTTTGCTTCTTAATATTTTTGTGTAATCTATAAGTTTTTTCATACTCAAACCTCCTCAACAGATATTTTTGCTGTTTCAAGCAGCGAATCCACCTTTGCCAGATGGAATACTGAAAATTCATAAACCGGTCCAACGTGAATATCTGACGGCGAAAACGGGAATGCAAGATTGCCCGCCGAAGATTTTCTGCCTTCATAATCACAATGAAGCATACGGCTTCTGGCAAGTGCGCACACTGTATCTGCAATCTCCTGTGTCTTGCCCACTATATCCATAATTATACCAAGAGAGCTTTCAGCTCCGCCGCTTAATTTAAAGTGAATCGTATAGCAATCTTGGGGAAGTGTATTTTTTGTATTTTCTTTTACAAATTCCGTTACTGTCTTTATTATCAAATCAATGTTTTTAATGGTTTCAGAATCGTAAATTGTTGCAGGACATATTGTTCTGTAGCCTGAACATTTAACCCCTTCAAGCTTTAAGGTCTTTTCTTCCGCTTCCCTGAAACTCGAGCCTGTAACTCTTACTGTACGCTCGTCGACCTGTTCAAACTTTGAATTTGTAAGGTCACAAACACCGTCAGGCTCAAATATCAAATATGGGTTTGACTGCTCATAAAGAGTATGCGCCGCTACTCTGTCAACTGTACATCTGCGGATAGGATTTGCCGGACGAAGCTCAAAATAATCATCATACATATACCCTTGCATAACATCTGCCGCCGCAACAGGCTCTGAACACATTGCACCACATTCCATAATCTTTGCCATATGAAATGCGAGGCCCTCGCTGTAGCCCTCATAAATACACGGTGATGCGTAAATTGCCGTATCACACGCACGTCCGCAGAGGATAACATCGCATTTTTCCTCAAGTAATTTTATAATAGGCGCAACACCAATCTGACTCACAATTCTTGTACTTTCAGTTATGGAATGTTCATCCGCCGGCATTTCATCGCTCATATCAACTAGTTTACCGCTTTTTAATTTATCAAGGACATATTCCGTTGAAACATCGCTTAAAACTATACCAAGCTTAAAGCTCAACTTTTGTTCCCTCGCAATTTCAAGTAAAATTTCCTTAAGCCACGCTACGTGCTCTCTGCTTCCTGCACCGCCTGCTGTGCCTATAATAAAAGGTGCTTTGTGTTCAAGAGCTTTTGGAAGAGCGAGTGCTAAATCTCTCTTTACTGCTCCTCTGTCGGTAAAGGATTTTCCGCTTCCAAGGTAATACGGACCCGGATCAGTTGAACCTGCATCAACACCAAGATAGTCTACCTTTTCAGAAAATGCAACATCTAAAGCTTCTTCGCTGTAGCCATAGCCTAAAAGTCCGTTTAACGCAACAATTTTCATATTGACACTCCTTTTTTATTTTAATTTTACCATACCAATATTGTATATTTATTGCATTTTGTATTATATATATTGCATTTTGTAAATAATTGTGATAAAATGATCTTGAGGTGAGAGCAAAATGGATATTAAAAAATTTGTACTTTCCTATTATAACAATGCAGCGGAAAACTTTCATATTCAAAAGGTAGAAAAAACATACGAGGCAAAAAAACCTCACACACACGAGTATTTTCAAATTTACTATATTGTCAAAGGCAGTCTTACACATTTTATAGAAAATAAATCTTCAATATTGTGTCAGGGCGATATGTTCATCATACCACCGGGAGTTGTACATTATATTTCTCCCGAGCCAAACACCATATTTTATTCCTTTTCTTTTATGCCAGATTTTTTAGATAAAACAAATCAGAATAACAAGCTTGTGGCGCTATTTCTTCGCAGTTTGCTTACAAACAAGAACATTTTGCCAAAAGTATCGGTAGGATCAGAGGATATATTTTATATTGAAAGTATAATGGAAAGGATGCTAAATGAATTTAACTCTAAAAGCTTTGCTTTTAATGAGATAATTCACTCCTGTACCATTTTACTTGTTGCCGTAATTGCACGCAACTATTTTGAAAAGAATACATTACCTGATTTTTTTGACAATAGCAAACAATTTGTTTTACATTGTATTGAATACATTGAAAATAATTTTACAGACAGAATTACCCTAGACGAAATATCCAAGCGTTCAGCTATGTCAAAAAATAGCTTCTGTAAGCTTTTTTATGAGCTTACAGGTCATTCATTTAACAGCTATCTGAACATTTGCCGAATAAAAAAAGCCACAGAATACATAAAAAACGGTTATAAAATAACCGCCGTTTACGGACTCTGTGGATATAACGATTTTTCAACCTTCTATCGTAATTTTAAAAAAATAATGGGCGTATCTCCAAAGGAGTTTATGAAAAACAGTTGCACCTCCTGAAGTATATTACTTCAGGAGGTGCATAACAATTTTATTTTATTTTTTTACATTCCATATAGAACTTTTTATCGTGCGCTTCTCCCATAGAAAATGTCTTTCTTGGAAGTGCACCATCTGCGATTACGGTTTCAAAAAGCTCGTTCTTTTCCATGTTTGGAAGTATAAAGCCAATTCTGTTTTCTTCCGATGCAAGCTTTTCTACCACGTCTGCGCCGTGGATATAGTCTATTTCCCCGCCATTTTCCAAGACGTACTTGTCAAGGAAAGTTCCAAGCGTTCCGACAGCCAGTTTTGAAGACGGATTTTTTATGTAAAGCTCGCCTTTTTTATCTCCGTAGCACCAAATGATTTTTTGAAGTGCTTCGTTTGCTTCTTCTGTGCACTCATAAAAACACTTAAGCGCAGCCATCAGCTTTTCAGGGTCAATATCAAAAACAACTCTGTGGATTGGCTCAAACTCGAGTGTCTTGTCGTGAACATTCATAAGCTCAACGAGAGCAAAGCGCGCCGGATGGTTTTCTGCCTCCTCAGGAGAAAGTCCTTTTTTTATTTCCTCCCAGCAGGTTTTTGCTGTTGCAAGGGAGTGGTTTCCATCGCCTACTGCAAACTGGAGCACAGGAGCGTCTGTGTTATACTTTGCAGAAAATTCCCTCTTGTCCTCAAGGTCTTCTATTGCTGACAGCGCTATTTCTGCTGCATCATCACTTACAAGATAGCCTGTAAGGTGGCCCGAATTCATTTGCAAATCAAAGTCATAAAGCTTTTGGAAGCTGTTCTTTTGGGTCTTTAACGGCTCGATAACAGCCGCCTTTCTATCATCAATGAGCATAAGAATATGAGGAAGCTCAAGACTTGCCTCCAGTCTTATGCTTACTCTTGGCGGAATTCTGTCAAGGACCGTCCCTTCCGTTGCACGGATAAGTGAAGTGCTGCCTTTTGAAAAGTCGTATTGCTCCAAATCAACTGTGCCAACGAGTCCGTATCTTGTACGCCCGTCTCTTTGAGTTCTTTCTACATATATGAGAGAGTTTTTATATTCCTTAAAAATTCCGGACTTTTGATAGTCCTCCATATTTTTATGGATATTTTTTATTCTCTCGTCCTTATCAGGTCTTTGGAGATATATTTCCGGATAAATTATATTAAGTGTAGAGGGTGCATCGCCTACGTTTTCCTTTACGCTGTCCCAGTAATCCTGCTCAGAGGTGTACTGGTCGCAGGCTACTACGCTCCACTTTGAAAAGTCAACATTTTCCGGTATTAGAATATTACATTTATTAAATGTTCTCAAGGTTTATTATGCTCCTTTATTTTGTTTCTAATGTTCCAAGGCTTGCAGCTTTAAGATATGCATTAATAAAGCCACTGATATCTCCGTCCATAACAGCTCCGATATTACCCATTTCAAAGCCTGTTCTATGGTCTTTTACAAGGTTATATGGGTGGAATACATATGAACGAATCTGGCTGCCCCATGCAATTTCCTTTTGAACGCCTTTTATGTCCTCTATCTTTTCTTTTTGCTGCTGCTCTGCGATTTCTGCAAGCTTTGCCTTGAGCATTTTCATTGCATAATCTCTGTTCTGGTGCTGTGAACGCTGTGTCTGACAGGCTACAACAACACCTGTCGGAATATGTGTAATTCTGACAGCAGAAGCAGTTTTGTTTACGTGCTGACCGCCCGCACCACTTGCGTGGTAGGTGTCAACTCTGAGGTCGTCCTGCTTTATGTTAATTTCAATTTCGTCATCAATTTCAGGCATTACCTCAATTGATGCAAAAGATGTATGACGTCTGCCAGAAGCATCAAAAGGAGAAATTCTGACAAGTCTGTGAACTCCCTTTTCTGCTTTCAAGTATCCGTAAGCATTGAGCCCTGTAATCATAACAGTTGCACTCTTCATACCTGCATCATCGCCGGGAAGTGAGTCTATTATCTCAAAGCCGTAGCCGTTTTTCTGCGCCCACATCTGATACATACGCATAAGCATTTCGCACCAGTCCTGCGCCTCTGTGCCGCCGGCACCTGCATGAAAGTCCATGATTGCATTACATCTGTCATAGTTTCCGGAAAGAAGTGTTTGAAGAGTCATTTCCTCTAAGGTCTTTAGAATGTCCTCAACAGCTTCTTTAATTTCCGGAAGCATTGACTCGTCATTTTCTTCGTTTGCCATTTCGATAAGGAGAAGCGTATCCTCTCTTGAACCGCTCAAATTTTCAAAGCGTTCTACCTTGTCTTTGAGCTGTTTTGTTTTTTGAAGCACCTTCTGGCTATTTTCCATATCGTCCCAGAAGTCACTTTGGGCACTCATTGCTTCAAGCTTTTCTATTTCCTCTTTGGCACCTGCGATGTCAAAGTGAATCCCTCAATTCGTTTATATTTTGTGCAAGTCCGTTTAGCTGGACTTTGTATTCATCATACTCTAACACTATATCACTTCCTTGTTATTTTATTTGAATTGCCCTCTGCAAAAAGTAGTGCAGGGGGCAATTTTATTAAACCGACTTATTTACCACAGCAATGCTTAAACTTTCTTCCGCTTCCGCAAGGACATGGGTCATTTCTTCCTACGTCCTTTTTAGCGCGGACAGGCTGCTTTTTGAGTGAACCGTCACCGCCTGTATCAAGGGGCTTTGCTACTTGCTCGCGCTGTATTTTGATTTTTGGAACAGCACACAGGATATATCTTACGGTGTCACGCTTGATTGAGTCTATCATGCCGTCATAAAGCTCACTTGCTATGTTTCTGTATTCTACAACAGGGTCATGCTGACCATAAGCACGGATACCGATTTCTCGTTTTACGTGCTCCATTTCATCAAGGTGGTCCATCCAAAGACTATCTACAACACGGAGCATTATCATACGCTCAAGCTCAGGCATATTTTCGCCAAATATTTCCTGCTGAGATTTCATAGCGTCAAGAGCGACAGCAGAAAGTCTTTCCTTGACCTCGCTACGTGTGATAGTATCAAGCTCTGAATCACTTATAGAGAACTTGCCCTCTGCTCTTAAAGTATTGTTTGCAAACTCTGTGATTGCACGAATGTTCCACTGCTCCGGAATATCCGAAATTCCGATATAATCGTCAAGGGCACCATCTATAACGCTATCTATCATATCAATGATTGTACCATGGATATCCTCACCGTCAAGTACCATTTGACGCTGATTGTAAATGATTTTACGCTGGGTATTCATTACCTCATCGTACTGGAGAACGTGCTTTCTTGAGTCAAAGTTACGGCTTTCAAGATTTTTCTGTGCATTTTCTATTGCACCGGAGAGCATTTTTGCCTCGATTGGCTCATCCTCTTCAAGTCCCATTCTGTCTACCATTGCTTTAACACGCTCGGAGCCGAATATTCTCATAAGGTCATCATCAAGAGAAAGGAAAAATCTTGAAGCGCCCGGGTCTCCCTGACGTCCTGCACGGCCTCGGAGCTGATTGTCTATACGGCGTGATTCGTGTCTTTCTGTACCGATTATGAAAAGTCCGCCGGCTTTTTTTACTTCCTCTTGCTCGGGAGCAATTTGAGCTTTAAACTTTTCATAGTTTTCACGGAATTTTGCTCTTGCATCAAGGATTTCCTGATTATCTGTTTCGCCAAAGCCTGTAGCTTCGCTTAAAAGCTCATCTGTAATGCCTTGCTTTATAAGCTCGTGCTTTGCCATATACTCTGCGTTACCACCGAGCATGATGTCTGTACCTCTACCTGCCATATTTGTAGCAATTGTAACGGCACCCTTTTTACCTGCCTGTGCAACAATTTCGGCTTCCTTTGCGTGGAACTTTGCGTTAAGGACCTCGTGTGGTATACCCTCACGCTTCAAAAGCTTTGAAAGCTGTTCTGATTTTTCTACGTTTACAGTACCTACAAGCACCGGCTGACCCTTTGCATTACATTCCTTAATTTGCTTTATAACTGCCTTGTACTTGCCTGCCTCGGTCTTATACACGCTGTCATGATAGTCTTCTCTTGCAACAGGCTTGTTTGTAGGAACTTCAACACAGTCAAGTCTGTAAATTTCCTGAAATTCCTCTTCCTCTGTAAGAGCTGTACCGGTCATACCGGATAATTTATTATAAAGTCTGAAATAGTTCTGGAATGTTATTGTGGCAAGAGTTCTGCTTTCATTTTCTACCTTAACTCCCTCTTTTGCCTCAATTGCCTGATGAAGTCCGTCCGAGTAGCGTCTTCCCGGCATTATACGGCCTGTGAACTCGTCAACTATTTGTACCTGACCGTCTACAACAACGTACTGCTTATCTCTGTGCATACAGCCGTTTGCCTGAAGTGCCTGATTTATATGGTGCTGGAGCTTCATGTTATCCGGGTCGGATAGGTTGTCTATTCCAAAGGCTTGTTCTGCCTTTTTTATACCCTTGTCTGTAAGGGTTGCAGTCCTTGCTTTTTCGTCTACGATATAATCTGCTTCAACATTTTCGTCATGCTGCTTATCATCATGCTCTGTTACAACAAGCTTTTTAAGACGCTTTACGAAACTATCTGCATGGGCATAAAGCTCATTTGCACTTTGACCCAAACCTGAGATGATTAATGGTGTTCTTGCCTCGTCTATGAGAATTGAGTCAACCTCGTCCACAACGGCGTAGTTATGACCTCTTTGTACCATTTCTTCCTTGTGTACAACCATGTTGTCACGAAGATAGTCAAAGCCAAGCTCGTTATTTGTTCCGTAGGTTATGTCACAGGCATATGCCTCACGTCTTTGCTCGTTATCAAGGTCATGGATTATAAGACCCACTGTAAGACCTAAGTATCTGTAAACCTTGCCCATCCACTCACTGTCACGCTTTGCAAGGTAGTCGTTAACGGTGACAATATGTACACCCTTACCTGAAAGTGCATTAAGGTATGCAGGAAGTGTGGAAACCAAGGTTTTACCCTCACCTGTTTTCATTTCTGCAATTCTTCCCTGATGAAGAATTATGCCGCCTATTACCTGAACTCTGAAATGCTTCATTCCAAGAACACGCCATGAAGCCTCTCTTACAGTAGCAAATGCTTCCGGCAAAATGCTGTCCAGGCTCTCACCTTCTGCTATTCTTTTTCTGAACTCATCTGTTTTACCCTTGAGCTCACTGTCTGTAAGAGCTGCGTACTGTTCATCCAGGGCCATTACACTGTCTGCAATCGGATATATTCTTTTAAGTTCTCTCTCCGAATATGTTCCAAAAAGCTTGTCAAATAAACTCATTTTGTATATCTCCTCAAATTTTTAACATTCCTACTAATTATAACACATATTTACTTAATTTACCACTATTTTTTGAAATTTTACTTTTTGTTCACAATCTGCACTAAAAAGCAATATATTTTTTGTTACATATCACACACTCCGCCGTGAGAGCCAAAAACTTTGTAGCCGGAAAACTCCTTTTTTATAAGCTTTCTCTCTTTTGCGGCAAGGGTCGGGTCCGAGTCAACAGTTGTCATAAGAATAGGGGCGTAGCTGTTATATTTCTTCTGTGGCGGCGTCATATCGGAAAGGTTTATAAACACATCTCCCGTAAAGCAAATTTTATGCTCTGGATCTGCAATTACAATCTCACCCGGAAGATGTCCTCCCGCACCCTCATAAACTGTAAAATCCATGTCCCCAAAGGAAAATTCTCCTGTTTTTATTAAAGGTTCACCTTCCGTCTCCGGTCTGTCACTTATTATCTCCATTTTTTGAGGATTTGGCGGCTCGTAGCCCGTAAGGAGCTTACAAATTCTCACATATGGTCTGTGAACCTGATGCTTTTCCCTTAAACCATAGCCGTTTTCATACTCTGCCTTAAGACTTTCGAAGCTTTTGCGACTTAAATAAATTTTGTCAAATATATTTAAAAGTCCGCAGTGGTCTACATCTGCATGAGTCAGCAGGACGTCACGGGGCGCTACATCAAAATCAGGAAACAGACGTTTCAGAATTTTTTCCATTTCCTCTCTGTAACATGCATATCCCGTATCTATATACAAATATTTTCCGCCGCTTCTGAAAACCATTGTGTTACTTCCGCAGGGCGGCTCGATTATTATGAGGTCTGTTTTATCTGTCAGGGTATGCCACGTGATACGGGGATTAAACTCCGCACCCTTAAATCTGAAAATATGTTCGCAAAACCTACGTATACAGTCAAAGGTTGTAAATGCCGGCTCTCCTCTTTCGTCAAGGGTCTGCATTGCCATATTGGTATTTATTGCAAGCTTACGCCTTGCATCTTTTCCGAGACCCGCCAAATTTGCCAGTCCGTCTGCAAAAGATTTATAAAATATAGTATTATCATAGGTTAACTCGGTTTTGTCGTAATCTATCAATTTTACAGGGCATATTTCCTGTGCTTTTTCCTTGAAATTTCTAAGCTCTTCTTCTTTTTCTGCAATAAATCCAATGCGAAACTTTTGATACTCTCCACCATTTTCTCTTGAACTTATATATGAAATATTAAAGCCAAAAAAGAGAATAAGCTCCAGTATCCTGACAACCTCCCCGGGTTTGTCATGAAGCTTAAATTCCATTATTGTAAGGTTTGGGACAAAACTTTCGTCTTTTAAAAAGCCGATTTCCTTAAGTCTTTCTTCTGCAAGAAAAAGACTTTTTTCATCGCCCTCTGCCTCTATAAACAGGCTGTGTACGTCCACCGCCTTGTTATAGCTTGTGCGGGTTATATTTATTCCAAGCTCTGCAAAGCATTTGCTTGCCTTTAAGAATGCTCCCATTTTATCGGGCATGGTTGTAAAGAAATTCTTTTTCATAACACGGTCCTTTTTTATAGTATTATTTGTAATTTCTTTTCTTTAATTCTCTTTAAAGTAGGAAATTATATTTTCTGCCGTCTTTTTATCAACCACTTTTTTAAGGTCATCCAAAGATGCATTTTTTATTTTTGTAATTGTTCCAAAATGCTCAAGTAGTGCATCCCTGCGTTTTTTGCCAATCCCCTCAATATCATCAAGCTGAGAATGGAAGCTTTTTTTTGAGTGTAGCTTCCTAAAGTAGGTAATTGCTGCTCTGTGTACCTCGTCCTGAACTGCTGTGAGGAAATTAAACACGGGACTTGTTGGAAGCAGGTTTATTTCGCCCTCCTCCGTTAAAACGCCTCGGGTACGGTGTCTATCGTCCTTGACAAGACCGAACACAGGGATTTCCAGGTCCATACTCTCTACTGTTTCCTTTATTATGCGCATATGGCCCTTTCCGCCGTCTGCAAAAATTATGTCCGGTAGTGGCAAAAATTTTGCATCTGCAAAGACCATTTCGCCATTTTGAATTTTTTCTTCTTCCTCTATGGCTCTTCTTAGTCTTCTGTATAAGACCTCCTGGGTTGAAGCATAATCGTCTGCGCCCTCAACGGTTTTTATTTTAAAGTTGCGATATAATGAGGGTGCTTTTTTTCCGTCTTTAAATACTACCATTACGCCAACGCTGTCTGCTCCCGATATGTTTGAAATATCATAGCACTCAATGCGTTTTGGCTCTGTTGGAAGTGCGAGAGTATCCTTAAGATCGCTTAAAATTGTATGCTTTCTTTCCCTGAAGGTGCGCACCTTAAAATTATCAATTTCAAGCTTTGCATTTTTCTTTACAAGCTCTGTAAGTCGTACCTTTTCTCCTCGTTTTGGGACAGTGAGTGCAAATCTACCGCCGCGCTTCTCTTTTAGTATCTCCGTAAGAAGCTCCATGTCCTCAATTTCACTTTCCAGTATTATTTCCGGCGGAATTTGCCTGTCTTCCATATAAAACTGGGTTATAAAGTTTCCTAAAAGTTCCTTTGTATCCGCTTCCTCTGCATTATCAATTTCATGAGCCTGCCTGCCTGTAACCTTGCCGCCCCGCACAAAAAACACCTCTGCAAAGGCAATATCGCCCTCTGCGGCAACTGCTACTATATCAAAATCGTTTCCTTTATCTGCGTTAAATATCTTTTGTCTTTCATCAAGACGGTCCAGAGACCTTATTCTATCTCTTATAAGCGCTGCCTTTTCAAATTCAAGGGTTTTTGAAGCCTCCTGCATTTCCTGTTCCATTGACGCTCTTAGCTTTTTATGGTCGCCCTCCAAAAATTTGCAAACCCCTTCAAAAATTTCTTTGTATTCCTTTTGCGATACATTTCCTCTGCATGGAGCAAAGCAGTTTTTTATATGGTAGTTAAGGCAAGGTCTTCCTTTGCCGATGTCTGCAGGAAAAGTGCGATTGCAAGTTGGAGGAGTAAATATTTTTTGTATAAGCTCAAGAGTGTTGTTTATTGTATTTACGCCCAAGTATGGTCCAAAATATCTTGCTCCGTCTTTTTCTGTCTTCCTTACTACGGAGATTTTTGGATAGTCCTCCTGCATTGAAATTTTTAGGAATGGATAGTGCTTATCATCCTTTAAAAGTATATTGTATTTGGGACGATGCTTTTTTATAAGGTTACATTCGAGAACAAGAGCTTCAAGCTCTGTATCCGTAATAATATACTCAAAATATGAAATACGGGACACCATTGCCCGTACCTTTGGGGTGTGTCCCGATGTGCTGCGGAAATACTGAGAAACTCTGTTTTTTAAGTTCTTAGCTTTTCCAACATAGATTATATCTTTGTTTTGAGAGTGCATAAGATATACACCGGGGTTTGTTGGTAAGTTTTTAAGTTCCTCTTTTATGTTGAACATCTTATGCACCTCCTTTAAACTATCCAAAGTACTTTCTATCTAAACTTCTATACTGAATGGCTTCTGCAATATGCTCTTTCCTTATCTGCTCCGAGCCGTCAAGGTCGGCAATTGTACGTGCCACCTTTAAAATTCTGGAATGTGCTCTCGCAGTAAATCCAAGGTTATCAAAGGCACTCTTTAACACCTTGTCCGCCTCTTCGTCAAGAGTACAAAACTTTTGTATCATACCCGCTGTAAGCTGAGAATTGGAATAAATACCCTCATAATCCTTATATCTTTCAAGCTGAATTTTGCGGGTTTCATTTACTCTCTTTTTAATTTCCGAGCTTTTTTCTCCTTGTCTTTCAGAGCTCAGGCTCTTATAGTCAACAGGTGAAACCTCCACCTGAATATCTATCCTGTCAAGGAGTGGTCCTGAAATTCTATTCCTGTAAGCAAGGACCTGTGCCGGTGTACAAGTGCAGTTATGGGACGGATCCCCAAAATATCCACACTTGCATGGATTCATTGAAGCTATAAGCATTATGTTACACGGATATGTAAGGGTTGCATTTACTCTTGAGATTGTAACCCGTCTATCCTCTAAGGGTTGACGAAGCACTTCAAGGACGTCTCTTTTAAATTCCGGTAGCTCGTCTAAGAAAAGTATTCCGTTATGGGACAGAGAAAGCTCGCCCGGTCTTGGAATACTGCCGCCGCCTGAAAGTCCTGACGATGATATTGTATGGTGGGGATTTCTGAAAGGTCTTGTTTTTACAAGGGGCATACCCTGTGGGAGTATGCCGGCAATAGAATGTACCTTTGTAACTTCAAGAGCCTCATCAAAGGTCATGTCAGGAAGTATGCCGGTCATTCTTTGAGCAAGCATTGTTTTACCTGTTCCGGGGCTTCCTATAAGAAGCACATTATGGTTGCCGGCTGCTGCTATTTCAAGTGCTCTTTTTACGTTTTCCTGTCCCTTTACCTCTGCAAAGTCGAAAAGTGCATCCGTATCTGTATTAAAATAATCTTGTGCATCTGTCACATAAGGGTCAATATATTTTTCACCGCTCATATGCTTGATAAGAGCTTCAAGGCTCTCAACAGGATAAATTTCTGCTCCGCTTATAACTGCTGCCTCGTCTGCATTATCCTTTGGAACAAACATCTTTTTTATACCTGCTTCAAAGGCAGATATAACCATAGGCAGAACCCCCGGTACAGATGTTACCTTGCCGTCAAGGGAAAGCTCGCCTATAAACACGCTGTCCTCCCAGCCTGTAAGGTCTATTTGCTCGCTTGCAGACAGTAGTGCAACGCTTATTGGAAAATCGTAGCCTGCTCCCTCTTTTTTGGTAGAGGCAGGAGCAAGATTTATTGTAATGTGCTTTGAGGGAAATTTGCAGCCGGAGTTTTTTATGGCAGTTTTTGCCCTTTCCTTTGACTCCTTAACCGCCGCATCCGGAAGTCCTATTATGTCCACGCCGGGCATTCCGTTTGATATATCTGCCTGAACATTTACAATATATCCGTCAATCCCTGCAAGACCTACTGTATTAATGTGTGATAGCACTATACATCAAGTCCTTTCTCAATATCCTCAACTATATGTTTAATTAAATGGTCCTTGTGGTGTACCAAAACCTTATCTGCAAGCTTTAAAATTTCAGGATGGGCATTAGTGGGTGCATAGCTTATGTCTGCACTCTCAAGAAGTGACCTGTCGTTTTCCCAGTCACCTGCACCAATAACTGTTTTTACACCTGTATATTCCTTAATAAATGAAAGACACGCTCCCTTTCCACCATGGGCGCTTCGCATTTCAACCCCCTCGGGCCAACTGCGTTCAAATACATATTCCGGCGAGTATTTTTCCTTTAAATATTCTCTTGCATTAATGGCTGTTTCTGCATCTTCAAAAACAAACACTATTTTGTTGATAGGTTTTGTATGATTTATAAAATATTCAGGCTTAGGTTCGGGAATAAAGTTCTCCGCAGGCGAGAAAACGCTTACCCTTACTACCTTAAAAATTTTCATAACTTCAGGAACAACCCTAATCATTTCCGGTGGGAATGTATAGCTTTTTATTATTTTCTCTTCCGCATATACCACCGTTCCGTTTACAAGGATAAGGGGCGCGTTTGTTGGAATGTCAAGTCTTTTTACAAATTCCGGTGCTCTGCCTGTTGCAATTGTAAATTTGCCGCCGCCATCAATAAAGTAATTAATTGCCTGTCTGTTTTCATTTGACACCTTCATGTCATAAAGGAGTGTGCCATCCAAATCCGAGGCAATTAGTATTCCGTCAAACTTGCCCATTAACTTTTCCTTTCTGCTCCATAGAGCACGAGTCTTTCAATTGCCTGCCACTGCTCTATATTTCCATGTTTTATGGAAAGGTCTGTTTCCACAGCCTTTATAAGAAACTCTGAAATTTCATGTTTGGTAAATTTCTTTGCCGCGACTGTATATTTCTTTACTGAAAAAGCAGGTACACCAAGTTCTCCTGCATACACTTCGTATGGCTCGTGGCGTTCGTTTAAGACCTGCGTCTTTAATATTTTGCTGAATGTGGAAAATAGGATATATAAAATTCCGTAGGGGGATTCTTTGTTTGTTTTAAGGTCACGAATCAAAACAAGGGATTTTCCTGCATTCTTTTCCATCATGGCGTCACAAAGGTCAAAAACTCTTGCCTCAAGAGACCTTGAAGTAAGACGGTCTATTGCAGCTTTTGTTATTTCTTCTGTGGTATAAGCAGACAACTTGTCAAGCTCATTTTTGAGAGTTTGCAAACCTCTGTCTGTAAGGCTTATAAGAAACGCCGCGTCATCTCTTGATATTTTCCTGTCCCGCAGCTTTGCCTCACGCATTATCCAGGTAACAAGATCCATATCATCAAGCTTTGCAAATTCGCCTACCCAGCCTGCTTTTTGTGCCGCCTTATAAACGCTGCTTCTTTTGTCTACCTCTGTTTCCCTGAAAACTACAACAGTATCTTCCTGTATATTTTCTATTTTACTTATATAAAAGTCCTTAAGTTCTGCAGAGGCTTTTCCCTTGAATGCTCCTGAGTTTTTTATAATAACGAGCTTTTTGTCTGCCATCATGGGAAAGGCTTCAATTGCTTCCGCTATTTCAAAGAGAGGTGCAGATGTGCCGTCAAGAACAATATGGTTAAAGTCTTCAAAGCCCATGTCGGGTACAAGAGCGGATATTCTGTCAATATTTACATCTATTAAAAAGGTTTCCTCTCCGAAAAAAAGATACAACTTTTGGAGCTTGTTTTCGCTAAGCTGTTTTTTCAGCTCCGCCATTTGTGACTTGCTTTCTGCCTTTTTTACTGCCATAATATCCCTCCTATCATTTAAATTTAAAATTTATCCAACGGGTATAATGCAGTCTTTTTTCTTTTATAGGAAAGACGACTTGCATCAAGCTCCAGCGCACCACGACATTTAACAGGTATTAGCTTACTTGCATGGGGACCAAAGGCTGCTCTGTAGTGAACCGATGATTTTACCACCAGTATTTTAAAATCTGACATGGTAAGTCCATGACTTTCAAATATCGCTGTGTCATAAGCCTGTGTAGCAATAGACGAAACTATGATTGTTATACCATCTATTTGTATAACTGCCGATTTCTTTAAATCAACCTTCATACCGCCATGCATTGGACCACGGTTGTAATAAACACCATCTGAAAGTGATTTCACATAAGCCTCACGACATATTGGCTCTCCTAAAAGTTCAGGATTGAGCTTTCCTCCAAGGTTTACAAAGATATTAGACCCTACTCCTGCTTCGTGGCACTGATTTACCGTCTCAGGGTCAAATATCAATGCAAATGCAACCTTTTGCACATTGTTTTCAAGTAATGCACGCAAAAGACGTGTACCGTCACAGGATGAGCCTGCACCGGGGTTATCACATATATCTGCCAAAACTACCGTTCCTTCTGTGTTTTGTGCCTCCTCCAGCGCATCATTACATTCCAGAGCATCAAGCTTTCCAAGTGCATCACGGTTTTCCCAGGCAGCATTTGCAATTTCCTCTGCAACTTCTTTTGCTAAATCAAAGGAGCCTTCTGTCACAACTAAAGCTGACGTCATTGTGTCGCTGGTATCTGCCATAAAAAAGCCGTGGAGTAAAGCAGCACTTAAAACGCCGTCTTTTTCATTACATTTATTAACAATAGAAGAAATTTTCTGATATTTTTCAGAGGTTGTAGCAATTAAAGAAGCGAGAATAGGGATTTGTTTCCAGCTCATAACGGGCTTTACACCATAATTTAGAATACGCATCATCGTGTTTGCCGCCTCGATACCACGGTCATACATATCGCTGTGCGGATACTCTCTGTACGGGAAAAATGCGTTAGCATTATCGACCATACGCTGTGTGAGATTTGTATGTAAATCTAACGTTGCCACTACAGGAATGTCAAAACCTACAACTTTTCTGATTTCTTCTAAAAGACAGCCTTCTCCGTCTTCTACTACCTCTGTTTCCATTGCACCGTGCAATGATAAAAGTATACCATCTATCTTTTCACCATCATTACAGGCATCTATTATAGTATCTTTGATAAGCTCAAAGGCTTCCTTTGTAACTGTTCCTGATGGCTCTGCGTTGGCAGCGACAGTCGTTACAATCTCAACACCTTCCCTTTCCAATACTTCGATAAATGCTCCTAGAGGTGTATGGGTATTGCGGAATTTTTTAGTCATATCATCTCCAAACAGCAAATCTCTTTTTTTAAATTCTTCCACGCCGGTATGTATGGGCCAAAAGGAGTTTGTTTCATGGAACATACTACCTATCAAAACACGATACATTTTTTTCTCTCCCTTTTTTGTTTTTATCATTTTTGTATTCTCCTGCAAATATCTCAAACACTGATTGAGACATTCATATGATAATTATACCACCAAAAAAGGATTTTTACAAGTAGATACTTGTAAAAATCCTTTATGAGCTTTTAAAACTTACGCAAGGTCAGAGAAGTACTTAATTGTACGAACCATCTGGCTTGTGTATGAGTTCTCGTTGTCATACCATGAAACAACCTGAACTTCGTAGAGGCCGTTGCCGATTTCTGCAACCATTGTTTGAGTTGCATCGAAGAGTGAACCAAAGTTCATTCCAACGATATCTGATGAAACGATTTCGTCTTCATTGTAACCGAAAGACTCGTTTGATGCAGCCTTCATTGCAGCATTGATGCCTTCCTTTGTTACGTTTTCACCCTTAACAACAGCTGTAAGTATTGTTGTTGAGCCTGTTGGTGTTGGAACTCTTTGTGCAGCACCGATGAGCTTGCCGTTAAGTTCTGGGATAACAAGACCGATAGCCTTTGCAGCACCTGTTGAGTTAGGAACGATATTTACTGCTGCTGCTCTTGATCTTCTGAGGTCACCCTTTCTTTGTGGGCCGTCAAGTGTCATTTGGTCGCCTGTGTAAGCGTGGATTGTGCACATGATACCTGATTGAATTTGTGCGTACTTATTTAAAGCGTCTGCCATAGGAGCAAGACAGTTTGTTGTACATGAAGCAGCTGAGATGATTGTATCTTCTGCTTTGAGTGTGTCGTGGTTTACATTGTAAACAACTGTTGGGAGGTCATTTCCTGCAGGAGCAGAAATAACAACCTTTCTTGCACCGGCATTGATGTGAGCCTGTGCCTTATCCTTTGAGCAGTAGAAGCCTGAGCACTCGAGAACAACGTCTACGCCAAGCTCGCCCCAAGGACAGTTGTTTGCATCAGGGAATGCATAAATTTTGATTTCCTGACCGTCAACTGTGATTGAATCTTCACTAGCTGTTACCTTATCAGCAAGAGCATATCTGCCTTGTGATGAGTCATACTTTAACAAATGAGCAAGCATCTTTGGGCTTGTCAAATCGTTGATAGCTACTACTTCGTAACCTTCTGCACCGAACATTTGTCTGAAAGCAAGACGTCCGATACGTCCAAAACCATTAATCGCAACTTTAACTGCCATGATTAATTCCTCCTAAAAAACATTATTAATACGGAGCACATACTCCATCTTCCTTATTTTACAACAAAACGGAAAAATATACAAGAGGTAAATGTTAATTTTTTATCGAATTTAACGTTTTTGGCGCTTTTTTTATGTTTTGCACAAAAGGCATAAGTATTTTTTCTTAAAAGTTATAAAATAATATGGTATTGAAAACAGGGATAATTATAGTGTATACTTTAAGAAAGAGGAGGGCGTGAAAATGAGAAGCATATACTACAAACTGTGGCTTAAAAATGCTGCTACGGACATTCAGGCAAAAAAGCTGCTTGAAAAGTACGAGACCTTTGAAAATGTGTACAAGGTGTCTGACTATTCCCAGGATACATTTTTGACAGAAAAGGCTGTTTCATGCCTTACCAATAAAGACCTTTCAGAAGCTCAAAAAATATATGATGAATGCAGGACTAAAAATATAAATATTCTTACGCCCACTTCAAAAGAGTATCCCAAAAAGCTAAAGAAAATGAAGGTTCCGCCATATATTTTATATGCAATCGGCAATATGGAAAGTCTTAAAAGCCGCAGCACTATAGGCGTTGTGGGAACAAGGCGTATGACAGAGTACGGACAGGAAGTTACAGAGAGATTTTGCAAGAGCTTTGCTAAAAATAATATAACAGTTGTTACAGGCTTTGCTATGGGTGTTGACACAGAGGCAGTAAAAGCAACACTTTCGGAGGATGCACCTGTAATATGTGTTCTCGGCGGCGGAGTAGACTATATATATCCCCCAACAAACAAGGACCTTTATGAAAGGGTTCTGGAAAAAGGGGTATTTATTTCCGAGTACCCTCCGGGCACACAGCCAAAGCCTCAATATTTCCCCTGCCGCAACAAAATAATTGCCGGTCTTAGCGACTCGGTGCTTGTAACAGAGGCTCCTGAAAAAAGTGGTGCCATGATAACCGCAAAATGCGCTAAATCACTTAAAAAGCCTGTGTTTACCATTCCGGGCCAAATAGACAAGCTTTTAAGCGGCGGCACAAACGCACTTTTAAAAAAAGGTGCTATCCCTGCCTTTGTACCTGAAGATATTTTGAAAACATATAAAATAAAGGCTGTTTCCACCATGTCGGAGGCTGCTGACAACGAGGAAGGGGACCCTGTGCTTTCTCTTTTACATAACAAGGATTTGGACACAGACACCCTTGCAAATTTTCTTGGAATAACAGCCTCAGAGTGTAATTCAAGATGCTTTATGCTGGAGCTTGAGGGCAAAATTAAAAAGCTTCCGGGGGGCTTTTACCACAAGATATGAAAAACATAAGTAAGATAAATGATAATATAACTTAACATTACTGTAGTTGACATAATATTTAGTGTCGTATATAATATCCGTATATCATGGAGTTTTATGTAATTTTAAAGCTTCATTGTAAATATTGCGTCGAAAGGATTGAGTGTAATGAACTGCCCTAAATGTAATGCATTAAATGATGATAATGCTTCCGTATGTATAAACTGCGGAGAATTACTCGACACAGAAGATGAATTTGCTCCTGCACTTGATAAAAATGCACGGCTTGAAGAGATACAACAGCGCAGAATGAAAAAGAAAGTAAAACAGCGCAGAAAAAAGATTATTGGAATTTGTATTGCCATTATTGCTGTTGCTGCAGCTGCAGTTTACGGAGTGTACAAGGTTAAAAATAATATAGAAGATGATCCGGACAATATTGTAGTTATAACTCCATCAGTACTTCCTACACAGACCTTAGAGCCTATAATTAATCCGGAAGAAACACTTTTCCCGGATCCTGCTATAACGGACCTGCCTCTTATAGAAACACCTGTGATTGTAGGAGAAACACCTGCAGTTGCAGTAACTACTCCTATACCTACAGAAAAAGCTCCTGTTATTGCAGAAAAAACTCCTATGCCTGTTATTACCAAAAAGCCTGCTCTGCCAAAGAAACCGGCAAGCACTGCTCCGGCAGCAAAGCCAACTGCTAGGCCTGCTGCAAAAGAGACTTTCCCGGCAGCAACTGTTGTTCAGACTCCTGTAGAACAAGGAAAGTCCATGAACTCACAGACAGTCCAGGTTTTATCAGTTGAAACTGCACCTGTTACAGGAGAGTCCGTTGCAAAGTTTGTAATTGGTAATGAAACTTATTTTGCCTACGCAAGTGCTGATGCTTTTGCGTCAGGTGTTCCGGGAATATATTCAATTGACGCTGTTGCATCAGATGATGTATATTACGGACTACCTGTTTATGTAATGCTCGATATAGACGCAGTTTCAAAGGGCGAATATATCATAGCAGACTCATCTGCAAGACTTCTTACAGAAACAGACCTTCAGGGACTTTCAAAGGCACAGCTTGAACTTGCGAGAAACGAAATTTTTGCCCGTCACGGCAGAGCATTTAAGAGAGCTGATATTCAAAACTACTTTGAATCAAAGTCATGGTATAAGAAAGATGCAAACTACAACTATGGAAATGATTATGCTAACCTGAGCGAAATTGAGCTTACAAATGCTAAGTTTATACTGGCACATGAATAAAATAGTACTAAAAATGCCGTTGCATAATGCAACGGCATTTTTTTAATCCAATTCAAACATTCCTGTATACAGTTGATAGTAAACTCCTTTTTGTTCGATAAGCATTTCGTGGCTTCCACGTTCTATAATTTCACCCTTATCAAGCACCATAATAACGTCTGAATTTTTAACTGTTGATAGACGATGTGCAATAACAAATACTGTTCTGCCTTTCATAAGATTATCCATACCACGTTGTACAATTGCCTCGGTACGGGTATCTATTGACGAGGTTGCCTCGTCCAAAATCATAACAGGCGGGTCCGCAACGGCGGCTCTTGCAATTGCAATCAGCTGACGCTGACCTTGGGAAAGGTTTGAGCCGTTGTTTGAAAGTAGTGTGTCGTAGCCCTCAGGAAGTCTTGTTATAAAGTCATGAGCGCCAACACTTTCTGCAGCGGCAATACATTCTTCGTTACTTGCATCAAGACGTCCGTAGCGGATGTTGTCCATTACTGTTCCGGTAAAGAGGTTTGTATCCTGCAGAACTATACCAAGAGAACGTCTAAGGTCTGATTTTTTTATTTTGTTTATATTTATTCCGTCATATCTTATTTTACCGTCTGCTATATCATAGAAGCGGTTTATAAGGTTTGTGATTGTTGTTTTTCCGGCTCCTGTTGCTCCAACAAAGGCAACCTTTTGTCCAGGCTCGGCATAAACTGTAACATTCTTTAGAACAGGCTTTCCTTCTTCATATTCAAAGTCCACCTCTGTTAGCTCTACGTGGCCTTTAACCTCTGTATAGGTAAGTGTTCCGTCGCTGTGAGGGTGCTTCCATGCCCAGAATCCTGTTCTCTTTGTTGTTTCTTTTATATTGCCATTTTCGTCCTTTTCTGCATTTACAAGTGTTACATAGCCGCTGTCTGCTTCTGCTGCCTGGTCCATAAGATTGAAAATTCTGTCTGCTCCTGCCATTGCCATTACAACAGAGTTTATTTGCTGAGAAACCTGGTTTATGTTACCTGTAAACTGCTTTGTCATGTTCAGGAAAGGTACAACAAGGCTTATACTGAATGCAAGACCTGATATACTAAGGTTTTTCATACCTGATACTATGAAAAGTCCGCCAACCATGGCAACTATAACATACAGGATATTTCCTACATTCATTGTAATAGGGCCAAGGCTGTTTGCATAGCCGTGGGCCTTGCAGCTGTCTTCAAAAAGTTGATTGTTTATTTCATCAAAATCACGGTTACACTCATCTTCATGGCAAAAAACCTTTACAACCTTTTGTCCGTTCATTATTTCCTGAATGTATCCCTCTGCCCTGCCCAGTGACTTTTGTTGTCTCATAAAGTATTTTGCAGAGCCGCCGCCTACCTTTTTTGTTATAAAGAAAATTGCCACAACACCAAGAACTATAACACAGGTCATTGGTACACTGTAGTAAACCATTATACCAAATACACAG
The DNA here is from genome assembly GCA_045644665.1 of Clostridia bacterium. Classification (GTDB taxonomy): domain Bacteria; phylum Bacillota; class Clostridia; order UBA1381; family UBA1381; genus RGIG9115. The sequence goes on along the minus strand of JAZRHH010000034.1, from coordinate 30,973 downwards.
GTTACTATGGCCACTGCCTGCAAAAGATGTGGAAACGACTGTGAAATGAGCTGACGGAGTGTATCAATGTCATTTGTATAATGGCTCATTATGTCTCCGTGCTTGTTGGTATCAAAATATTTTACAGGCAGGCTTTGCATAATGTCAAACATTTTGCATCTCAGCTTACTCAGGAAACCTTGTGTTATATATGCCATAAGCTGCGTATACGCCGTTGCAGAAATAATTGAAACCAAATACATACCAAGAAGTATTAATACCTTTGGTATAATTTCTGCACTTGCAGCTGACCAGTCACGGCTTATATACCACTTTTCTATAAGCGAGAGAATGTTTTGTATAAATACTGCCGGAATTGCAGAGACAACGGCAGAAAACAAAATACACACTACCGTTACAGGCAAAAGTACGGGGTATGCTTCAAAAAGCATTTTTAGTGTTCTTGAAAGCACACCTTTTTTTAGCTTTGGTCTGGGACCCATGGGCCTTTTATTCATTGCTGTCACCTCCGCTTGTTTGCTGCTCATAAATTTCCTTGTATATATCAGAGTTTGTCAAAAGCTGGCTATGTGTGCCAATATCGGCTATGGAGCCGTTTTCCATTACGATTATCATATCTGCATCCTGAACAGAAGAAATACGCTGGGCAATTATAAGCTTTGTAGTTTCGGGAATATACTTTTTAAAGCCCTGACGAATAAGTGAATCAGTTTTTGTATCAACAGCGCTTGTTGAGTCGTCAAGTATAAGAATTTTTGGTTTTTTAAGAAGTGCTCTTGCAATAGCAATTCTTTGCTTCTGACCGCCTGATACGTTTGAACCGCCTTGCTCTATCATTGTATCGTAGCCATCAGGGAAAGTTTTTATAAACTCGTCTGCCTGTGAAAGACGGCAGGCTTCTATCATTTCCTCGTCCGTTGCTTCATTATTTCCCCAGCGAAGATTATCCTTGATTGTACCGGAGAACAAAAGATTTTTCTGGAGCACCATGGAAACGGCATCACGAAGTGGCTTTATTCCATACTCTCTTACGTCCACTCCACCAACCTTAACTGTCCCTTCCGTTACATCATAAAGTCTTGGGATAAGCTGTACAAGGGTGGATTTACTTGAGCCTGTACCGCCAATGATACCAACGGTCATTCCGGAGTCTATTTTGAGATTAATATCCGAAAGGGCATATCTTTTGGCGTTTTTGGAATATTTAAAGCTTACATTTTCAAATTCTATAGTTCCGTCTTTTACTTCTGTTTTGGAATTTTCATTCTCCGAAATAGCAGAGGTTTCACGAAGCACCTCGTCAATTCTTTTCATTGACTCTGCAGACATGGTAAGCATAACGTAAATCATAGAAAGCATCATAAGTGACATAAGTATCTGCATACCATAGGTAAGCATAGCGGAAATCTGTCCAATATCAATATTTTGTCCTCCGCCCGATATTACCATTTTAGAGCCAACAAGAAGCACAAAAATCATATTAAAGTTAACGCAGAATTGCATTATAGGCGTGTTTAATGCAACAAGCCTTTCTGCTTTTGTAAAATCTTTTCTTATATTGTCTGCAGCAGATGCAAACTTTTCCTTTTCATATTCTTCTCTTGAAAAGCCTTTTACTACTCGTATTCCTCGTACATTTTCTTCTATTGACTCGTTTAGTCTGTCGTACTTTTTAAACACTCTTCTAAATGCCGGCATTGCCTTGCGTGCTACAAGAAAAAGTCCAAATGCAAGAACCGGTACTACAACCACAAAGGTACTTGCAAGAGCGCCGCCCATTATATATGCCATTATTATAGAGAACAAAAGCATAAGTGGTGACCTTATTGCTGTTCTTATGAGCATCATGTAGGACATCTGAATATTATTTATGTCAGTAGTCATACGTGTCACAAGAGATGATGATGAAAACTTGTCAATATTTTCAAAAGCAAAGGTCTGCACTTTCCTGAAAATGTCATGGCGCAGATTTTTAGCAAAGCCTGCAGAAGCTTTTGCACAGGCACGTGCTGCAATTGCGCCACAGGCAAGTGATACAAATGCCATTAAAACAAGAAATCCTCCTGTTTTTACAATTTCGGTCATTTGTATACCTGCTTTTATATTATTCACAAGACTTGCTGTTATAAAGGGTATAAAAACCTCGATTATAACCTCTCCCACAATAAAAATAAATGTAAGAATAGTGGGCAGTTTATATTCTCTGATGCTACCCGCAAGACGTTTTATCATACTTTATGTCTCCTTTTTTAAAGCAAAACAGACCTTGCATAATACAAAGTCCTTTGCTCAATTATATATATAGTATATACCCATTTTTTTACTATGTCAATAAATGGAGGGTAGTGTTAAAACTTTGTTCAAATTTCAATAAGCTCCTTTGGTGAGCCTGTAAGGTTGAGCGTGCCCTCAGGGGTTATTGCACATATATCCTCGATACGTACTCCGCCAAAACCCTCTATATATATTCCCGGCTCTACAGAAAATACATTGCCGATTTCCAATATATCCTCTGACCTTGAAGAAAGGTTTGGACCCTCGTGGACTTCAAGGCCAAGGCTGTGTCCAAGGCTGTGTCCAAAGTTTTTGCCGTAGCCAAATCCGTCTATAATATCTCTTGCAATTTTGTCTGCCTCTCTACACTCCATGCCGCAGCTTATTTTGCTAAGTGCCTCTGCCTGAGCCTTTAAGACTATATTATAAATCTCTTTTTGCCTGTCATTTGCGCTTCCCACAACAACAGTACGTGTCATATCAGAGCAGTATCCCTCAAGAACGCAGCCAAAATCTAAAGTTAAAAGTTCTCCGGAAGAAATGATTTTGTCAGAGGCGCAGCCATGGGGCATTGCAGAGCGCACACCTGATGCACAAATTGTGTCAAATGCCATAGAAGATGCTCCTGCTTTTTTCATAAAATATTCAAGCTCCAGAGCCACCTCTTTTTCTGTTACACCCGGCTTAATATACTTTAAGATATGGGAAAATGCATGGTCGCCAAGTCTTTCAGCCTCATGTATTTTTTTAATCTCTGCATCGGTTTTTATTCGTCTTGGAGCAGAAATTATTTCTCCTCCAAAAACAAGGTCTTTATCCTCGAGCTTATCTGCAAGTTTTCCTTTTCTTCCGGCAGAAATATAGTCCTCTTCTATAAAAATGACCTTTTCCCCTGTTTTGGAAATTTCCTCAATTCCCTTTTCAATTATAACCTCAAAGTCCGGCGCCTGCTCCTTTGCCTGCAGGGTATATCTTGAGTCCGTTAAAAGAAGACGTCTTTTATGTGATATGTATAAAATGGCGTCCTCTGATGTGAAACCGCTGTAATAAAATATATTTGCCTTTGATGAAACAAGAGCTGCATCCCACTCCCCAAGGGAGCTTAGCAGCTTTTCATAATTTTTGTTCATAGATTCTCCTTGCTTAAAGACTTCATTTTTTCCCAAAGCTCGCCTGCCAGATTCTTTACTTCTTTAGGGGAGAGCTTTGCGGCATAGTACTCCGAAAGGTCAAACACCGGTCCAAAGGAAAGTGTTATCTTGCTCCGGAATGAAAAGCTTCCGCTTATGTATGCAGGGACTATATTCTTTTTTGCTTTTAGTGCAATTAAAATTACACCCTCTTTTAGCGGTGCATCTTCGCCACGCTTTATTCTTGTTCCGTGGGGGAATACAAGGAGAGGGTAGTTTGCCTTTAAAAATCTCATAGCAGTTTTTATGGCAGTTATGTCTGCCTCTCCGCGGTTTACAGGGAACGCACCCACCTTTGTGAGCACCCATGCAAAAAGCTTATTTTTAAAAAGCTCCGCCTTACCCATCATTCTAAGGCTGTGTGGTAGAAATCCAACCACAAGTGGAGGGTCAAAGTTGCTTGTGTGGTTTGGGGCAATTATAACGCCCTCATTTTCAGGAATATTTTCAAGCCCCTCTATTTCTATTTTAAACAAAATTCTGTAAATAATTCTTATTAAAAATTTAAGTGTTTTCATTGCTGGTTTTCTCCAATACGTTTTTTAATAATATTCATGCACTCGTTTATTGATTCCTCCAGAGTAAGGTCTGTAGTGTCAAGAAGTACAGCGTCCTCTGCTTGTTTTAGTGGTGAATGTGCCCTTGTACTGTCGTTTATGTCACGCTTTTCTATATCTCGGCAAACTTCATCAAGGTCACATTCTATGCCTTTTTCCTTAAGCTCAAGATATCTTCTTTTTCCTCTTGCAAAAGTTGAAGCGGTAAGGAAAATTTTACATTCTGCGTCGGGGAGCACATGAGTTCCAATATCACGTCCGTCCATTATAACGTTTCGGCTACCTGCAAATTCACGCTGCATAAAGACCAGCTTTTCTCTTACCTCACCAATTACGGCTACCATAGACGCCGCCATGGAAACTTCCTCTGTTCTTATTTTTGAGGTTACGTCCTCACCATTTAAAAACATGAGCTGTCCACCCTCGGTACATTCCATATCAATTACCATGGTGTCCATCATGGCAACAACCTTTTCAGGCTCATTTTTAATGTCAATTCCATTATTTAGCGCACAAAGTCCTACAGTTCTGTACATTGCACCTGTGTCTATATAAACAAAGCCTAAGTCCTTTGCCGCCTTTTTTGAAATTGTGCTTTTACCTGCTCCTGCAGGTCCGTCTATTGCAACCTTCATCTTCCATTCTCCTTTTAGTATTTAAAATTAATTTCCTGTGAGTTTAATATGTTAAGATAAATTTCCGCTTCCTTTTTTGCCTCGTCTGTGCTAAGGTTTTTATAGTTTCCGCACTCTACAGCACTATTTCCAAACATTTCACCCTCGTGGTTTATTATTTTCTCAAGAGCCTCTTTTAGCTCCTTTAAAAATCTTTCGTTGTCATTCATTCTTACAAGCACATAAAATCCTGTTTGACATCCCATTGGACCCACATATATGATGCTGTCCTTTATTTCGCTGTTTCTCATGTAGGTGGCAAGCATATGCTCAAAAGAATGCATACAGGAATTTGATAAAAGCTCGTCTGTATTTGGTTTTCTCATTCTCAGGTCATATGTGACAATATCTCCGTCAATTCGTGACACATAAAGCCCCGGCATGAGATTTGTGTGGTCGATTGTAAAGCTGGTTATTTTGTTCATTACCTATTCCTTTCCTTCGGCAAAGTTTTTGGGTGTTACATACAAAGTATTATAAAAATCGTATATTACCATGCCCGGCTTTGCGCCCTTTGGTTTTTTTACATTTTTCACGGCTGTATAGTCCACAGGCACCTGATTTGACTCTCTTGCCTTTGAGTAGTATGCCGCAAGCTGTGCCGCCTGAAGTATAGTACCCTCCGGCACGTCCTTGTCAATTCCAAGCTTAATAATAACATGAGAACCGTGAATTTGCTTTGTATGGAACCAAAGGTCCTGTGAGTTTGCAAATTTTAAGGTAAGCTCGTCATTTTGAGTATTGTTTTTTCCAACGTATATATGAAATCCGTCAGCAGATATAAAATGCATGGGCATTGACTTGCCCGTCTTTTTGTTTTTGCCTCCGGAAATTCTTTTAAGGTATCCCTCACCTGAAAGCTCCACACGGATTGCGTTTACGTCCTCCTCACAGGTGCAATTATCTAAAGAGGCAAGAGTGCTCTCTAAATACTCTATTTTATAATCGTTTTCCTGCTGCTGCGCTGCCGCTTCTGTTTCTGCGGTCTTTGCCTTATTATATTTTTTATAATATCTCTGTGCATTTTCTGCAGCTGTAAGACTATCGTCAAGATTTATCTTTATCTTTTTATAGTCCGGATCATAAAAGTTTTCTACCTCTGCAAATTTTGCACCCTTTTCAATGGCGTAAACGTTTGCTGTTAAAAGGTCCCCGTACATTTTATAGGTATCCTTGTTTTTGGCATCGTTTATTGTTCCCTCAAGTATAAGGCGCTTTTTATATGCACGCTCAAGTAGTGTATGAAGAAGCTTTGTTATGTCCGCTGTTTTTTGCTTCATCCTCTCAAGAGCGTCCCTTTCTGAATAAAAGCTATCAAGAAGGCTGTTCATACTATCGTACTTCTCTATTTCCATAAGACCCTCATACTGTCTTATGTCCACGCAGCTGAAATCTACAATTTTCTTTGCTGATGTGTCCTTGATTATGCAAGGGGAAAATTCTCCTTTTTCAAGCTTTTCACGAAAGGCTGTAATTTCTCTGTAGAGCTTTCCTGTATCGGACACCTCCCCCGTGTGCATATCTGCCACACCGTAGGCGTTATAAATTATTTCACGGGCAGTTAGTGGACTTATGCCGGAAATTGCACTGATAAGTGCCTTTGAAAGCATACCAACCGAGAGGCTTAGCTCCTGACCCTCATACTCTGACAAGGGCAGCTTGTCCTGAGCCGGAGGAAGTTCGTATTTAACCCCCGGAAGCACCTGTCTTACGGAGCTTATTGTTATATCAACATGCTTTACGGAGTCTATGATTTTCATATCATCATTTGTAAGAATTATATTGGAGTGTCTGCCCATTATTTCTATAATAAGATGCTTTGTGGTAAGGTCGCCAAGCTCATCATAGCCCTCTGCATCAATTACAATAATTCTTTCAAATCCCACCTGACGCACACTTTTTATTTTTGCGCCGCTAAGATGCTTCCTGAGAAGCATACAAAAAAGAGGTGCAGAAATTGGATTTTTCTTTTTCTTATCTGTAAAATGTACTCTTGGATTTGCCGAGCCTGCAGATAAAACAAGGCTGTAGTTGCCGCCAAAGGTACGAATACCAAGTGTTATTTCGTCCTTTTCCGGCTGATGTATCCTGTCTATTCTGCCGCCTGCAATAAGAGCGTTTATTTCCTGTGTCAGACACCCTACGCAAAGTGCGTCAAGAGCCATAAAGTATTCACCTCTGTAGCGATTATTTTTTTTCGTATCTGCCTTTAATTAAAATTTTTACGGAGTCTATTCCGTCAAAGGCAGACAGTGTGTGAGTAAGTGCAGAATTTATAAGAGTTTCCGAAGCTGACGGTGGAAGCTCTGCAAAGCTTATATAGCACACGCCCTCCAGAGTCTGTGCAGACAGGAGCCTTGTTCCCTTTGGGAATATATTTTTAAGACCCTCTGTTTCAGGACCGTCTATCATTGCATTTATTGTATTAAACTCAATTGTTCCGTTGGCTGCGTCTATTTTACGTCTTTCCGGCTTAAGATTATCTGACTCTTTATCTAAAAAGTACAAGTCACACTCATATGTTATAGCTTCTTCCGAATTCATTATATTTATTGATGAGTCGGAAAGATAGCCGATTGCCATGCCATTTGGAGCCTTTATATATTTCCCGTCAACTGTTACTCTTACTCTGCTTATTCCAAGGGAGGCAGATGTACTGCAAATGGATTTTATTATTGCATATGCACGAAGTACATTAAGCTCTGTATCAGTATCTACAAACTCCTTTGACAAGTCAACAGTTATACTCTCTGCATCGTCAAAGCTGACGGTGTTAACTGTGCAGGACTTTGGAATTGGACTTTTCTTGCCAAGCCCTGAACTCTTTAGTTTATTTATAATATTCTGTGGTATATGTGTGGGGTCCGCATACGAAACATTTACTGTTTCAGCCACAAGCTGTGTCTGGCTTGTATTTAAATAATAGACAACACATGGCAACTTGCTTTTTCCTGTATACATGAGGATAAATACCACTACTGCGCATATTAAAAGTCCGAGGCTTATACATGCGCCGATAATAGTTTTTCTCAACTTTCGTCACCTCCGCCTTGCACAGTCTGAATATCAGACTTAAGGGGAAGAACCATAACAAAGCAGCTTCCGCCCTCGGGGTTGTCCTCTACAAAAAGCTCACCCTTATGAAGGAGAACCGCTTCTCTTGCAATTGCAAGTCCAAGGCCTGTGCCGCCTGTATCTCTTGCACGGGAGTCATCAAGACGGTAAAATCTTTCAAATACCCTTTCCTTGAACTCATCAGGAATTCCCTTTCCTGAGTCAATAATTTTTACGGTAAGATTTTTCTCGTCCGAACTTGCAACAATTTTGACAGCAGAGCCGATTTTTGAGTATTTTATTGCATTGTCCGTTATATTGTAAAGAGACTCCCAAATCCGGTCATGGTCCATTGTAACAGGCAGCATATCCGCCTGTATATCTGTTGTTATTATTATGTTTTTACTTGCGGCTATTGGTGTTAGCTTGTTCTTAATACGCTCCAACATCATTCCAAAGTCAACAAGCTCCATTGTAAGCTGAGATTCCTTTGAGTCAAGCTTTGTGAGAAGAAGAAGCTTTTCTATAATTCTTGTAAGACGGTCAACCTCGTCACTAAGGTCGGACAAAAATTCCGTTACCATTTCTGCGTCCGGATTTTCCGTTGCAGTGATACTGTCACATATAAGCTTTATTGTTGCCATTGGTGTTTTTAGCTCATGTGATGCATCGGATACGAACTTTCTTCTTTTTGTTTCCAGAAGTTCAAGCTCGGAACACATGTAGTTCATGGCATTTGCCAGCTGATCCATTTCCGAATTCCCACGTACGGGAATTTTACTTTCAAAGTTACCCTTTGAAATTTCCTGTGCAGCTACAACAAAATCATTAACAGGCGATGTGACCATACGCTCTATTTTAATGCTGAGAAGAATCATAAGCACCAGTATAACAAAAGAAAAAATTATAATTCCGGCACTTACTGCTCTTACAACTCTGTCTGTGTCACTCATATCCTTTGAAAGAAAGATTGCACCTGAAATTGCCTCGGCGTTATATATTGGTACGGCTGCAGACAGGGTTTTTATACCGCCTGTGCTTACATCTTTTTTAGACTCCTGCGCTCCGGACAAGGCCTTGGTGATTATGGAGCTTGTAAAAATTATCCCGTCTGTTTGGGCAGAGGTATTTGTATCAAAAACAGCTTTCCCTGTTCCGTCAAGGAGTATTCCACGTGTTTTTGTGCCGGCAAGGCTCATGGAAATAAGACTGTCTGTATATTCCTCGTCATACTCACGGTCGCCAAGCGTTCCGGCTATTATGTTTGCCTTTGCAAAAAGGTCAGCTTCTTCATTATTATAAAGATTTTTTGAAACTGCCGAGGTTACAAAAATGCACATAACAATAAGAGCAGCTACCATTGCTGCATAATATATCACAACTGACTTTTTTTTCATAATTTCAGGAATGCTTCGTCTTAGCTTTTCTGTAATAATCTTTAACACCTCATTTCATACATAGTTATTATATAATAAATACCATAAATATGCAAGATAAATATTAAAAAATTCCCGACACAAATCAGGAATGGAATAAAAATAGTGCAGAACGGACGAAACGAAATAAAATGCGAAATTATTTCGCATTTTATTTTCCCGAAGGCGTACACGGGTACGCCGAGTGGTTCGATGAGTTCGTATGCGGTGGAGTCCAAATCTCCGATTTGGCAGACGACACCTATGCAACAGCGTTCCAAATCTTTGATTTGGATAACGTCACTGCTTTCAATAGCATAAAATAAACAAGAACCCGCAAGTTGTTGCGGGTTCTTACTTTTATTGAAAGTTTTTTAATTGTAAATACAAAGCCATTGAACGGTCTGTGCATTTTTAAACATTCCCTCTTAGCCTTCAACTAATCTCTTAGTATCTATCGCAATCATAAGCTCTTCGTTTGTTGGGATAACAAGAGTTTTAACTGTAGCGTCGGGAGCAGAAATATCCATCTTCTGTCCTCTTACCTTGTTCTTTTCCTTGTCAATCTTAACTCCCATAAACTCAAGACCCTCAACTGACTGCTCGCGTGTATAGCTGTCGTTTTCGCCAACGCCGGCTGTAAATACAATTGCATCTACACCGCCCATTGCAGCAGCATATGAACCAATGTACTTTTTAACTCCGTATGTGAACATATCAAGTGCAAGTTGTGCTCTGTCGTTGCCGTTGTCTGCTGCAGCAGAAAGGTCTCTAAAGTCACTTGAAACGCCTGATACACCGTATACGCCTGATTCTTTGTTAACTATTGTGTTAATCTGCTTTGAATCAAGTCCCATGTCCATCATATATGTGATAACAGCAGGGTCCATTGTACCTGTTCTTGTTCCCATGATTGTACCGTCAAGAGGAGTAAAGCCCATTGTTGTATCAACAGATTTGCCGCCGTCAACAGCTGTGATTGATGAGCCGTTGCCAAGGTGACATGTAATAATCTTTACATCTTCAGGAGCCTTGCCAAGCATTTTAGCAGCTTCTGCAGCTACGTACTTGTGGCTTGTGCCGTGGAAGCCGTACTTTCTTACCTTATGCTCTTCGTAGAACTTGTAAGGAAGACCGTACATATATGCTTTTGCAGGCATTGTCTGGTGGAAAGCTGTATCAAAAACAGCAACCTGCTTTACGCCCGGCATAATTTTTTCACAAGCTTCGATACCTGTAATGTTTGGTGGGTTGTGAAGCGGAGCAAGAGGTGTACACATCTCAAGGGCTTCCTTAACCTTACCATCAATTATAAATGAGTCTGCAAAATGCTCTGCACCATGCACAACTCTGTGACCAACTGCGCCAATTTCTGACATATCTTTGATAACGCCATGATTTGCATCTACAAGAGCGTCAACAACAAGCTTGATTGCATCTGCATGGTTTTCCATTTTGCTTTCTATTTTTACCTTTTTGTCTTGTGCTATGTTTGTATGCTGGAGGTTTGCACCATCAAGACCTATTCTCTCGCAAAGTCCCTTTGCAAGAAGTGTTTCGGTATCCATATCAATAAGCTGATATTTGAGTGATGAACTTCCGGCATTAATAACTAAAACCTTCATGTTAATTCTCCCTTCAAAATCAATTATCTTGTGCTTGAATTGCTGTTATAGCAACAACTCCTGCAATATCCTCTGCAACGCAGCCTCTTGAAAGGTCGTTTACAGGCTTTGAAATACCCTGGAGGATTGGTCCGTATGCTTCTGCCTTCGCAAGACGCTGAACAAGCTTATAACCAATGTTACCTGCATTAAGGTCAGGGAATACAAGAACGTTTGCCTGTCCTGCAACCTTTGAGCCGGGTGCTTTTTGCTCTGCAACAGATTTTACTACTGCTGCGTCAAATTGCATTTCACCGTCAATGGCAAGGTCAGGTCTCTTTTCTTTTGCAAGTCTTGTTGCTTCTACCATTTTATCTACAAGAGGATTTTTTGCGCTTCCGTAGGTTGAGTATGAAAGCATTGCAATTTTTGGCTCTGTACCAATAAGAGCCTTAAAGCTCTTTGCAGATGAGATTGCAATTTCTGATACCTGGTCTGCATCAGGATTTTCGTTAAGACCGCTGTCTGCAAAGATGAATGTTCCGTTTTCACCATATTCGCAGTTTGGAACAACCATGATAAAGAATGCAGAAACGAGCTTTGTCCCAGGTGCTGTTTTGAGTATCTGGAGTGACGGTCTGATAACATTTGCAGATGAGTTTACAGCACCGGCAACCATACCGTCTGCATCACCAAGCTTAACCATCATACATCCATAGTAAAGAGTATTCTTAACTGTTTCGGCAGCCTGTTCAGGTGTTACACCCTTTGATTTTCTGAGCTCATAGAACTCATTTGCATACTCTGCTGTCTTGTCTGATGTTTCAGGGTCAATTATCTGTACACCCTCAATGTCATAGTTACATTCCTTTGCAATAGCCTCTATCTTGTCAACATTTCCAAGAAGTATAACCTTTGCATATCCGTCTTTTTTTACAAGAGCTGCAGCTTCAACAGTTCTCTTGTCCTCGCCCTCTGCAAGAACAATAGTTTTTATGTTTTGCTTTGCTCTTTCCTTGAGACCGTCAATAAAATTACTCATGTTTATTTACTCTCCTCTGTTTTTGTTGTTTATATGCAAATAATATTTGCATCCACAGTTTATTATAATACTTTTTTTTGGCATTTTCAAGTATAAAACAAGAAATTTATTACAATTTTTTTGAAAACATGTAAAAAGTACAAAAAATACTTGAATTTTAAATACTTTCATAGTATAATGTCATTATCAAAATATTATTCAAAAGGAGATACGCTATGTTATTTACAACAGTATTTGCAGAAGGTACAGCTGCAGCGCCACAGGCAGCAGGTCAGGTAGGAGCTGGCGGCATGGTTGCATCACTTTTGCCATTTCTATTAATGATACTTTTTATGTACCTCATTCTTATAAGACCACAAAAGAAAAAGGAAAAGGCACTTCGTGAAAAGATTTCAAAGATGGCAGTTGGCGACAAGGTTGTTACAATCGGCGGTATTGCCGGCAAGGTTTCAAGAATTAAGGACGAGTTCGTAATAATTGAAACAGGAAGCACAGGCAATCCTGCAGAAAGATCTTTCATTAAGTTTGAAAGAAGCGCAATCAAAGACGTGCAAACAAAAATAAGCAATTAATAGAAAATAGCACAGCCAAGCTGTGCTATTTTATTATTTTGTTAATGTAACTCTTTGCATGGTTCCGTCCCACTCAACTGCTACTCCAAAGCAATCTGAAACAAATCTTACAGGCACAAGTGTTCTTCCGCCGATGATTTTTGCAGGCACGTCAAGAGAAATTTCTTCACCGTTCTTTATTGCAACAGTGTTATTGATTGTAAGTGAAACTGATGTATCGTCCTTGGTGGCTGTTACTGTTTGGGTATCCCCGTTCCAATCAACAGTTGCTCCTATTTTTTCAAATATAGCACGAAGCGGAACAAGGGTTCTTCCATTTTCTATAACAGGTATCTGGTCAAAATTTATTTTCTCGCCATTATACATAACTGTGATAATGTCGCCTTTTTTTAGCTTTATAATATAGAACTTATTATCCTTTTCCATCATTGCATAGCCCATATCATTAAAATCGGTAAATGCCGCTTCAAAGGTATAGGTTGTGTTATCTGTCATAACCTTTGAAAGTGTTGTTGTAAAGTTATCATATTCTCCTGTATCCATGTTCATTCCGCCGTATGCATCTCTTAAAATACCAAGGTTGTAGCTAAATGACGCACCTTGTCCTCTGAAACCAAAGGCTACCTCGTTATTGTTAATGTCCACATAGCTGAAGCTCATTCCGTCGTCGCCGCTTACAAGCTTTAGTCCGTCATTAAACTCCGGTTCTTTTAAGATTTCCTCACGTTTATTTTCAAATTCTTCTTCCCCTAAAAAATCTGTTATATCCTCGTAGATTTTTTCTCCGTTTTCGTTGTAGTATACCTTTATAATTTTTTTCTGAGAATAATCCTCATTGTATTCTACTGTATACATTTCCATTGTAGGAGGAAGATTGCCTTCTTCGTATGTAATTTCCTTTTCAACAGTAAATAAATCGTTATTAAACGGATCGCAAAGATTTTCCTCTGCAAATACTCCTCCGGATACAAATGCTGTGGCAAGTGCTGCCATGCACATTAGTTTTAATATACTTTTTTTCATATTTCACCATTCCTTTCATTTAAATTATAATAGTTTTAGTATTATTTGTCAATGTTTATGTTGCTGCGGCTCCATACCCTTTTTATTTTGTCCTTGCCGATTACAAAATGAATATCACCCTCAAGGTCTGTTCTCAGAACCTTGCCATCACCTTTATTGTACCTTTCCAGAACAATATCCACAGGATGCTTGTAGGGGTTATTTTCTCCAACGCATATTACATTATAATCTGCACCTGTTTTCTTAATAAGGTCCGAGCTGCTTGAGGTCTTTGAGCCGTGGTGTGGAACCTTTAAAATTTCTACAGGCACCTCCGGCAGCTTATACTCTACATAAACAGAAATATCTCCTGTAAAAAGGATATCCGTTTCGCCGTAGGTTACCTTTAGAACAAGGGAGTTGTCGTTCCCGTAGTCTGACCTTTCAAAATGAACTACCTCTCCCCTCAGCTTACCCGGAAGCTCAATCTCTCCGGGGTTTGTAACAAGGCTTATTTCTATACCCTTTTCCTCTGCTATATCCTCTATCATTTTGCGATAATCATTATCCGGCTCATAGTCGGGCATGTAAATCCTGTCTATGTCTATTGTTTCCGACACAGACAAAATTCCGTCTGTGTGGTCTTTGTCATAATGAGAAATTACTACACTTTCAAGGTCTGTTATACCATTGGCTGTAAGAAATGGTACAACCTCTGCACTGCCCACATCATAGTCGGAATAAACAGGACCGCCTCCACCGTCAATCATTACTGCTTTTCCAAAAGGTAGCTTTATAACTGCACAGTCACCCTGTCCAACATTTACAAAGGTCAGCTCTGCGTCATTAATTCCATAAAGGGTGGTTATAAGGAAAACACCACCCAGAACAGCCGCTACAACTTCTGCAGGGAGAAATTTATTTCCCTGAATTCTCCTGTAAAGTGCATATAGCAAAATATAAAATGTGACCAGGAACAAAATGCCGCAGTTTCCAAGGGACAGACTTGCAAAAGGCAGCTTTGACACATTCTCTGCAAGATAAACAAAGCCCTTTATAATCAAAGGTATTCCAAAGGACAGAGCCTTGCCTGTTACTGCAAAAATTGTAAATCCCGTATAGAATAATATGTAAACCAAAGACACTGCCGGAATAAGCAGAGTGCCCACAAGAAAAGACCATGGCGTCATATTATATCCAAAATATGAGCAGAGCGGATATATTCCCAAAGTGATTATAACATATGTTGCTATTCCCTGTGAAATACGGTGATTCCTTATGTAAGAAAACAGCCTCCATTTCAGTTCCTGGGAAAATGCTCTCATTAAAACAGTACATGTAACTGATATAATAAAGGCAGAATCAGTTAACGTTACGGGATTTATAAATCCTGTTATTAAAACAGTAAGATACAAGGCAGTCCTTGGATTGCTCCTGTGACACCGGTACATAATTATATAGGATATTATGTAAAAAAGTGCTATCTTCCATGCAACTGCTACATTTGTATTCATACCAAGATATAAAATAAGCACCACAATTACAAAGGGAATTGCCTTGCCATGCTTACTCAGTAGCGTGGAAATAAGAAGCATAATTATACTTATATGAATATAAGGACTGTATATGTACCTGTAAAGTCCTGATTTTAGCATATTATCTGCCACACTATCGGGAATTTCTGTTTTATTATTTAAAATCATACCCTTAAGCAGGGGCTGTGCATCAGATGGAAACCTTTCAATATATGAGGTGACAGTGGTATTTATAAAAGAGGTTAATTTGTCCTTATACGACATTTTATATAAGATATCGCTTTCCGAAACTTCTTCCGCAAACTGAGAAAAGTAAATTCCACGTCTCATATAATAAGTTCTGCTGTTGAAGCTTGTAGTATTTGCCTTTTTGGAAATTGTCTTTAACTTGCCATAGGTTACGATAGAATCATTTACCTTTATACCCGGCTTTTCTGTGGTTATCCTGACCCTTTCCGAAACACTTTTTCCGTCTGCGGATTTTACATCCATTACAAAGCGCCACTTTTCATTCTCCTCTGTAGGCAAGGAAGCAACCACTCCTCTAAGCTCTATCTCCTTATTTGTAAATTCATTTATAGGTCTTATGTCATAGGAGGTTTGATAGCTTGTCCGAACAAAGCCTAAAAGTAAAAACACACCTGCAACAGCAACCACCCATACGGATTTGCCTGATGCAAGCTTTGTTATAAGGCAAAACAAAATGGGGGCAACAATAAAAATCATTGCTCCCAACAATACTACAGAAATATCACATTGTATTATAAAAGCCAACGCCGTACCAATGCAAAACATTGTTGCCGCTGTGCCTGTATACGAAAACATTATCTTTTGTACTCCATAAATTTAGCTTTATTTTAATTTAAATAACCTTATTTTCTATACTCATTGATTATTTCTATATTCTTTAATAATAATTCTTTTTCATGAGATGTAAACGTTTCTGTTAATTCTGCAACTTTTTTTATAAAATAATCGTTTCCTGACTTGTTATTTAAATCTCCAAAGAGCAAACTGTCTGTTGATATTTCAAGAACATTTGCAATCTTCACCAATGTTTCAAGAGAGGGTTTTCCTTTCGCTCTTTCTATTTGTCCTATAAAAGTGGTTGAAACATCAAGTTTTTCTGCCAACTGCTCCAATGTATATTTTTTCTCTTTCCTTTGTTGTCTTATTTTTCTTCCTAATAATTCATAGTTCAAAACATTAACACCTACCTTTATTTAAGTTTATCATTTTAAAAATAATATTAACAGAATGTATAATCTTAAAACATTAATCGAAATCTTAATTGTTAAGAAATCATCTGTTTAACAAAAAATTTTGCATAAATATTTTTTTATGGCACATACTACAAATGTAAATTTCAAATTTACATTATACCTTCCCTTTAACGGCTGCGGAATATGCCGCATCCCCTCATATAAGGGCATTGCAGACTTAACTGCAATGCCCTTATTTTTTTGATTAATTAGAAAAAATATACTAAAAATCCCTTTTAAAACTTAAATTATATGTGAAAACACAAAAAATTTAAATAAACCTATTTAACCTCTTGCTTTTTTAAAAAAAGTGTGATATAATTGTCCGGTATTATAATTATATTTGTTGGAGGTGGATATTAATGCCAAACATTAAGTCAGCTAAAAAGCGTGTTAAGGTAATTGAAAAGAAAACTCTTATCAACTTACAGCACAAAACAGCTCTTAAAACAGCTATAAAGAAGTTTGAAGCTGCAGCAGAAGCAGGAAATGCAGAAGATGCAAAGGTATTGTTTAACAATGCAGTTAAGAAGATTGACCAGTGCGCAAACAAGGGTCTCCTTCATGCAAACAAAGCTGCAAGAAAGAAGTCTCAACTTGCTCTTAAGCTTGCAAAACTCGGCTAAGAAGAAAAAAGGTGAACGAAATTCGTTCACCTTATTTTTTTACTTTTCTTTATCTGTTAGTCCCAAAATATAATCAGCAGAAACATTATAAAACTTTGCAAGAATTACAAGATGCTCGCATGGCAAATCACGTAGACCTTTTTCATAACGATAGTATTGTGGCTGAGTAGTAAATAAAACCTCGGCAATTTGCTTTTGGGTATAATTATTATCTTCTCTTAAATCTCTTAATCTTTTATAGTAAGCCATTTAAATCTCCCGTAATTATAGTATCTCTCCGTAAATTACTTCATTTCCAAGCTCTTTTAGCTTTACCGTTCTGTATTTAAAGGAAAGGTCCTCATCTGTTTTAACAAGTACAGTCATGTAGTTTGTGGTCTTACCCTCAAACCAGCCTTTATGTGTTTGTGACGGCTGCTCAAACAAAACCTCGGCTACAGTTCCAACAAAGCCTTCTAAATAATTTTTTGCAGCTTCTTTCCTTATCTCTTCTAAGATTTTACTTCTTTCTTCCTTTATCTCCGGCGATACCTGAGAGTCATATGTTGCCGCAGGTGTGCCAGGACGGGGTGAGTACTTGAATATATGAATGTCTGCAAAGCTTATTTCCTCTACAAATTTTGCACTTTCCTTAAATTCCTCGTCAGTTTCTCCGGGGAAGCCTACCATAACATCTGTTGTAATTGCAGCTCCGTAAAAATTCTCTCTTATGGAATTTACAATTTCTTTGTACTCCTTCGGTGTATAGCGTCTGTTCATGCGCTTTAATGTTTCCTCGGAGCCTGACTGAAGCGACAGATGAAAATGGGGACAGAGCTTGGTTGCAGGACTTATTTTTTTGATAAATTCCGGATTTAAGGTCATTGGCTCGATTGAGCTTAGTCTTATTCTTTTTATTCCATCGATTTTATTAACCTCAAGTATTATATCAGCAAGGGATGTGGTTTTTATATCAAGCCCGTAAGAGGCTATATGAATACCTACAAGTATAATTTCCGTAAAGCCTTTTTTTGCCAGAGCTTTTGCTTCTTTAATTACATCCTCAGGGTTTCGGCTGCGTATAGGGCCTCTTGCATAAGGAATAATACAATAAGAACAAAACTGGTTGCAGCCCTCCTGTATTTTTATATAGGCACGGGTCATTGAGCTGTAGCCTGTAACGGTCATTTCTTCAAAATCATGGGTGCGTGAAATGTCCTTTACACAAAGACTTTTTGATTTTTCGGACAGCTTTTCCACTTCCGCTACAATTTTGTTTTTTTGGTTTGTTCCCATTACAAGGTTCACACCCTCAATTTCCAAAACACTTTCCGGTGAAACCTGGGCGTAACAGCCTGTTACAACCACTATACTGTCACTATTCTGTTTTTTTGCACGACGGATAATCTGTCTTGATTTTCTATCGCTCATTGCAGTTACGCTGCAGGTGTTTATTACATATACATCTGCTTTTTCATTAAAATCTATAGTAGTATAGCCGCCTTTTTCAAAAAGCTCTGCTATTGCTTCTGTTTCATATTGATTTACCTTGCAACCCAAGGTATAAAATGCAACAGTTTTCATGTTTCTTTTCCCTTCTGCTTGTAAAAACTATACTTGTTTTTATGCCACTTTGTAGTAATATTTCATAAAATTTCTTTTTAAAAATCAATTGTCTTGACTTTAATTTTTAAAAGTTGTATTATATATGTGCAGGGCGTTCCCTGTAACAATTTACGCAATTCAAGGAGGTAACCCTATGAAAACATTTGATATGGTACTTAGTTCAATAAACGATGTAAAGGATTTTGTAAATATCGTAAGCAGATTCGATTTTGATGTAGATTTAACATCAGGCAGATACGTAGTTGATGCAAAATCAATTATGGGAATCTTCAGCCTTGACCTTTCAAAACCTATTAAGGTAGAGGTTTATGATGACAACTGCGACGAATTTCTTGCACTTGTAGACAAATTTATTGTAAAGTAAAGACCAATTAACTTCAGGCAGCCCAGTGGCTGCCTGTTTTTTTATTCCTTACAAGCCTTGCGCCTATTATAAGAATAAGTGTAACAAAGAGCATAAGCGAACAAAGAGCGTTTATTTCCGGTGTTACTCCCTTTCTCATCTGGGAATATATTTTTACAGGCAAGGTGTTTGTTGCGGGGCCTGTAACAAAAAAGCTTATGATAACATCGTCCATTGACATTGCAAAGGAAAGAAGCATACCGCTTATACTCCCCGGCAAAAGCTGTGGAAGAATTATCTCAAAAAACGTTCTCACTTTTCCTGCACCAAGGTCCCGTGCAGCCTCTTTTGTGGTTATATCAAGTCCGTCAAGACTCCCTGAAACCGTCATGTAAACATAAGGTATACAAAAAGAAGAATGTGCAACCACTATGCTGCCCACACCGAGCCTTACTCCAAGATAAGAAAATAAAAGAAGGAATACAAGTCCTGTTATTATCTCCGGCATCATAAGAGGAATGCTCGCAAGTTTTCCGGACACTCTGTCAAACACAGCCTTGCTTTTGAAAATCCCAACAGCCGCCGCTGTTCCAACAAATCCAGAAATTAAAGACGCAAGTAGCGCAATTATAAGGCTGTTTTTAAGTGCCTCTGCCATCTGAGCATTTTGAAAAAGCTTTGTGTACCACTCAAAAGAAAAGCCGCCCCACAGGGTGCTTAGCTTTGAGCTGTTAAAGGAATATATTATCACAAGAAGCATAGGCACATACATAAGTACAAGAACAAGTGCCATATAAACCTTTGCAAACACAGATTGCCGCATAATTTCTCCTTTCTTTATAAAGGTTTTTTTAATATTTTATTTATAAGAAGTCTTGTTATTTCCGTACATAAAAACATAATGATGAGCATAATAACCCCAATAGCTGCTGCAAAAGGGTAGTTATGGGCGGTTGTTATCTGGTCTTTTATAAGATTACCCACAATTGTAACATTTCCGCCGCCAAGAAGGTCGGATATAAAAAACAAACCCATGGAGGGAATAAAAACAAGGGTAATTCCCGATATCAGTCCCTCCGAGGTTACAGGAAGAGCCACTGTAAAAAAAGTTTTTATTCTGCCTGCGCCAAGGTCCCTTGCCGCCTCTAAAATTTCCGGAGAAAGCTTTTCACAGGCAGAGTACGCCGTTAGTATCATAAATGGAAGAAGTCCGTAAACCATTCCCGTTATAACAGCGGCTTCTGTATACAAAAATCCGTATCCCTCCCCTGCTCCCATTAAATTAAGCAAGGAGTGTAATATACCATTACCTCTGAAAAGTATTATAAATCCGTAAATTCTCACAAGTGCATTTGTCCAGAATGGTAAAATTACAAGAAGAAGAATTATTCCTTTTACTTTTGAACTCTCTGTCCTCGACATAAAATAAGCAAAGGGATAGCCTATAATTACGGTTATAACAGTAGTTATAAAAGAAATTTTAAGGGAAACAAGAAAGGTTTCAAGATATGTTCCACTAAATGCGCCTTTATAGTTTTGGAGAGTGAACACCGGCTCAAACTCCAAAGGTCCTGTCTTTGTCATAAAGCTGAGTGCTGCAAGGAACAAAAGGGGCAGCACAACAAAAGCAAGAGTAAAAATATACATTGGTATTCCGCCCGGGGTAAAATACTTTTTCATATATTAATCCTCCAAAGGTGTGGCACTGCTTATATCAGGTGTTACAAATACGCTGTCACCTATATTAATATCAAGGTTTTTATCCTGCTTTGTACCTGAAAGGGTGCTGTCGTCAGGGAGAGTGCATGAAATTACTGCTATTCCTCCAACGTAGCTTTTCCCTGTTACTTTTGCCGCCAATGAATTTTCTGCTGGCGCTACGCTTACTGTTACGTCCTCGGTACGAAGGCAAAGTGATACTTTTTCTTTTGTTTCAAAGGGGACGTTATATACTCTATCGCAAAAAGAGATTTTTTTGTTTCCTAAACCATCCGCCTCAAATATATTTGAAAGTCCTATAAAGTCCGCAACAAACCGTGTTTTCGGACTTTTATAAATCTCCCTTGGAGTGCCCTCCTGAACAAATTTGCCCTTGTTCATAATAATCATGCGGTCGGACATATTCATTGCTTCGTCACGGTCGTGAGTTATATAAATAAATGTGGTTTTTGTTTCCTCATGTATCCGTTTTATTTCCTCTGTAAGATGGCGTCTAAGCTGCAAATCAAGAGCGCCCAATGGCTCGTCAAGGAGTAAAATCTCCGGCTTTTTTATAAGGCCTCTTGCAATTGCTACTCTCTGCTTTTGACCGCCGGAAAGCTGCGAAGGGTATTTTTTTTCACATCCTTCAAGACTTACAAGACTTAGCATTTCAGATACTTTTTCTTTTATTTCGCTTTTTTTCGCTCCTTGTATTTTTAAGCCGTAGCCAATATTTTCCTCTACTGTCATATGGGGGAAAAGGGCATAGGATTGGAAAATGGTATTAACGTCTCTTTTTTCCGGCGGCAGGCTTGTAATATCTTTTCCGTTAAGAATTACTGTACCTGCATTTTGAGGCGTAAGACCTGCAATAATTCGAAGAAGCGTTGTTTTTCCGCAGCCGGAAGGTCCAAGGAGACTTACAAACTCTCCTTTTTTTACGGACAGCGAAATGCCGTCTAATGCTTTTACACCGCCAAAGCTTTTTTCTATTCCTTCAAGCCGTAATATTTCCTCTTGCAAAGACTCGCACTTCCTTTTTACTTTTTCTTTTTCTCATACATGAACTTGCTTAAAAATCCTGCAATATCCTTTTTTCTGTATCCGTCCCAGTAACCCCACGCAGAGCAAAGTACAGGTACAAAAAGTGCTGCAAGTTGACCTATAATGTTAGCCTCGCCGCCCTGAACATTAACAAAGTACATGAAAGGTCCTGTAAAAACTATGTATAAAATATTTGCAATAACCGTAGAAGGAATAAATCTGTCAGTAATAGGAGCAACTACCCATGATACTCTGTAGAATATCCATGCGAGTATTATTGCCGCTGCAATTCCAACTGACAAAACAAACCCTTTTGCCGCATAGCCCTTTAGTGGCGAATATGACCTTAGGTCATCGGTTGCATATGAATGTGCTTCACAATAAATATTTAAAGCATAATAAGCCGCAATTACGTATGAAATAATATTTGCAAAAACAGGAGAATTACCTACTCCGTTTAATATTATTACAAAAAGTACAGTTATTATAATACTTGCAAACAAATGTGTTTTTAACATTCCCATAATTTGTCTTGGTACACTTCTTTTTTTCATTTTTTATTTATCCTTTCAATATCTTAATAGCTGCCGCCTCGCCTGCAACATACCCCGAGCTCCATGCCCACTGAAGATTAAATCCGCCGCAGTCTCCGTCAACATCAAGGACCTCACCTGTTATATAAAGTCCCTCATGCTTTTTTGATTCAAGAGTATCTTCCTTTACCTCTATCGTTGAAATTCCGCCACGTGTAACCTGTGCGTTATTCCAGGACATAGTGCCCTCTGTTTTAAGGGTGAATTTCTTACTTATTTCACATATTGCACTTATTGAAGATGCTGTTACATTTTTTGTATCAACACCTGATTTTTTTATTATTGCAAGGGCGATATTCTTATGAATAATCCCTGTAAAAAGCTCTTGGCCCGTAAGTCCCAAATCCGCTTTTTGCTTAAGTAACAAAAACAAATCCTTTTTATCAATTTCCGGGAAAAAGTCTATTTCCACAGCTTCTTCACCGTAGTATGAAGAAAGTGAAAATGCAGGAGGACCCGAAATACCATACTCTGTAAACAAGAGCTCTCCGTACTCGATTTTTTTGCCAAGAGATACACTTGCCATGGCCTTTACGCCCTTCAAACCGGAGATTGCATCTGTTTCGGTTTTTATTTGTACAATTGAAGGTTTTAATGGAGTAACCTTATACCCAAGTTTTTTTAAGATTTCGTAGCCGCTGCTGCCGCCGCCAAGGCTAGGTGCAGCCTTGCCGCCACAGGCAAAAATTACTGCGGTTGCAAATTCGTGACGTCCGTCCCATGATACAATTTCATAAACTGACTTTCTTGGAATTATTTCCTTTACATCAAAGGAACATTCAATTTCCACTCCCAGCCTGTCCAGCTCTAAACGAAGTATATCTATAACAGACGATGCCCTTAATGAGTATGGGAAAATTTTATCCCCTTCGTCACGGCACAATAGTCCCATTTCATGAAACATTTCCAAAGTATTATCTTTTGTAAATTTTTCAAGCACTGTTTTTGGAAACTCCGGCACTTCACCGTGGTATCTGTCTAATGTAATATTTTTATTTGTAAGATTGCATCTGCCGTTGCCTGTGGCAAGAAGCTTTTTTGCAATTCTGTCATTTTTTTCATACACCACTACGTTGCACCCCAGCCTTGCGGCAGTTATTGCTGCCATAAGCCCTGATGCACCGCCGCCGATTACGGCTATATCCGGCATATACAATCACCTCTTTTTTATGGTAATACTATTGCTCCGTTTAAAAGGAATATAAAATCACCTGATTTTATAAGCTCTGCCGCTTCATAGGAATCCTTTGGTACTTTTTTGCACCGGAGCACAGACAGCTTTCTTTGATATTCGTGATGAAAATCTATTCCGCCTGTTATAAGTTTATTTTGTTTTTTTGCATACTCTGCCACAGCAGAAATTTGTGCATTGTGGTGAGGATGAAAGTTATAAACCTCTATTCCGTCAAGGCTGTCAGGGTTTGCATGTTCATTATTTGGTCTTAAAGGATGTGCCTGAATTATAACATTGGAGTCATTTTTAAACTCCTTATAAAACACATCTATCCCCTTATCAATATATGAATAAATCCTTGGAATGTCGTCCTCACAAATCCCGTAGACAAGGTATTCATTACCATTTTCCCTGAATTTTATCTCAACTCCAAGACTGACTGACAGTCTGTCTCCTGCATATTCTTTTATCTTCCTGTAGTCCTCAAGATAAAACTCTGCAGCTGCCTCACAAGACCCATATAAATCAAGCTGCTTGGGCGTTAAGTGGTTAGTAAGAACAACCCCGTCAAAGCCGTCCTCTATAAAGGTGTCTGTAAACTTGTCATATGGAAAATCAGAGCACGTACTTACAGGAGAAGAATGTGCATGAAGCTCATAGCTGTATGGATATTTTTTTAATAGTTTTTCTTTTATTTTGTCCAATTTAAACCCACCTTTTCTATCTTACTATACCATGAAATAGAGTAAAAATCAACAATGTGAAAAATTATTAAAAAAAATTTAATATAAATTGTAAATTTATTTGCTGCTCTCATAAAGGCGTCTCTCAAACCAAGGGAATGAATTAAAAATAGTGCAGAATGGACGAAACAAAGTATTATGCGGAGTAAGACGCATAATACCTTGCCCGAAGGCGTATGTTTATACGCCGAGAGGTTTGTTGAGTTCATAGTTCAATGGCATAAAGTAAAAAGAAATCCGCAGTCTGCGGATTTCCACAATAGCTTACAGGCTTAAACTTATAAATGATTAATAAATGCCATTGAACGATCTGTGCATTTTTAAACATTCCCTATAAAAAGACTCGTATTGTATGTACAATACGAGTCTTTTGAACTTTTTCTCATAAGGATATTCCCACTCCTTTTACTGGTGAAGTCCGAAGCTTATATAAAGTGCCTCATCTACCTTAAGCATGAGCTTATCATCAAGCCTGCCGATTTTTTCTCTGAGTCGTTTCTTGTCAAGAGTTCTTATCTGTTCGGTAAGAATAACGGAGTCTTTACTAAGTCCGTAATCCTGTGCCGAAAGTTCGATATGTGTCGGCATTTTTGCCTTGTTAATGCGGCTTGTTATAGCTGCCGCAATAACCGTTGGACTGTACTTGTTGCCGACATCGTTCTGAATTATCAGAACAGGTCTTATGCCGCCTTGTTCCGAGCCTACCACAGGGCTTAGGTCAGCATAATAGATATCTCCTCTTTTTACAATCACCACTACTCACTCTCCATCAGTTTTTCCTCCGAGCCGGTCAAAGCTTCGTTATCCGATACAATGCCTTCTTCTGCAAGTATCTGATTTAGCTCTGCCATTTCCGTGTAGCCTTGTTTAAGCTGTTCTTCTTTTTCCTTTGACAAAGCAATCAGGCCCCCTGTTTCAAAAAAATGATATTTTCATGGCGTTAATACAATTTTTTAGCTTTTTAAAAAGTTAAGCTTTCCTACCGCCTCCCCGTTTTTTATATATACTCTGGGGATACGTTTCGACACGAGGCAAACTACCTCATAATTGATTGTGCTAGTCCATTTTGCAACATCATCTGCAAGGATTTCTTTGTCAGAGAAGACAATTACTTCATCACCTACATTGATATTATTGACATCTGTCACATCAATCATACATTGATCCATGCAAATTCTTCCCAAAATTCTTACTTTTTGCCCTGAAACCAGCATCATTCCTTCTTTCGCTGTCGACCTAACGTATCCGTCAGCATAACCGATTGGAACTGTTGCAACCTTTGTTGGTCCATCGGTTATGTACTCTTTTCCGTAGCTGATTCCACGTCCTTTTCCCAGGGTTTTTATGTGGGTTATTTTTGTTTTTAATGTCATAACGGGTGTTAAAGGAAGCTTCGTTTTATCTACATCATTTGACGGATAAAGTCCGTATAGGATAACTCCCGGACGCACCATATCCATGTGAGAGTCCGGATACATTATAATTGCTCCGCTGTTTGCAATATGGCATATAATATCCAAAAGTCCTTTTTTCTTAAGAGTATCGCATACACTCTTAAACCTTTCAAGCTGCATAAGTGTGTAGCTTTTATCTTCTTCATCAGAGGTTGAAAAATGAGAAAATACTCCCTCAATTTTTACACCGGGAAGCTTTGAAATTTCAAGTACTTCTTCTACGACACTTTCGTTTTCATCGCCTATTACATAGCCAAGACGTGACATTCCCGTATCAAGCTTTATATGAATTTTGGCAATTTTTCCGCACTTTTGTGCTATGCCGGAAAGTTTCATGGCAGTTTCCATGGAAAATACCGTGAGGGAAATATTATTTTCTATTGCCTCCTGATAATCTTCTTCAGGAATGGAGCCAAGTACCAGTATTGGCTGTTCAAAACCGCTGTTTCTAAGCTGCATTGCCTCCTCAATGAGAGCAACACCAAAAGCATCTGCACCCTCTTTTACAAGGGCTTTAGCAACCTCCAAAAAACCATGTCCGTATGCATCAGCTTTAACGATTGCCATGATTTTAGAATTTTTATCTGTAACGCGTCTTATTTCTCTGAAATTGGAAATAAGTGCATCTATGTTTATTTCTGCCCATGTTCTCATAAACTAACCTCTGTTATTATAGCATAAATACTTTTTATTTTCTACAAGTAAATATTACCTGTTATGTATAATTGCATCGGGTAAATATTTTATAATATCTGTTGCAATTAAACTGTCTTCTCCTAAATTTTTCGCTGCAATATCGCCGCTTTTTCCATGAAGATATACAGCCACCGCTGCGGCAACATCTGCTTTTAGTCCTCTTGCGGCAAGAGCCGCAACCATTCCTGCAAGCACATCTCCACTTCCGCCCGTGGCAAGGCCGGGGTTGCCTGTAATATTAATATATTGCGTTCCGTCCTCGGCTGTTACAATTGTATGATGTCCTTTTAAAATTAATGTTACCCCATTATCCTGTGCATATCTGTAAGAGATTCCAATCCTGTTTTCCGTAACCTCCGAAAGTTCAGTCTTTAAAAGCCTGCTCATTTCCATCTCATGAGGCGTAAAAATAAGGCTACAGCTACATTTTTCCATAAGCTCTGTATGATTTGATAGGACGTTTAGTCCGTCTGCATCAATTATAAGCGGTACGCTGCAGTTTTCCATAACCACCTTAAGAAGCTCATACACATCTTCCGAGGTGCCTGCTCCCGGTCCAAACAAAACTGCGTCTGCACGCTCCATAAGCCTCTTTATCTGACTTGCTGCATCTCTTGAAAGGTGCCCGTCCGCATCAGCCAGAGGGTATGTCATTGCTTCTGTCAGCTTTTCCTCTAAGATGCTGTTAAGGCTTTTGCACACGCCAACGGTTACAAGTCCTGCACCCATACGAAGTGCCGCTTCTGCCGCCATGACAGGCGCTCCTGTCATTCCAACTCTTCCGCCGATTATGAGTACCTTTCCGTAGTCCCCTTTTTGTGAGTTTTTGGTACGCTTTGGAAGATTTTTTTCTACAAAATCTCTGTCCGTTACAAACTTATTAATATCATCAAGTACAAAGTCCGGTGTGCATATGTCACACACAACAACCTCTCCTGTATAATCACATCCCGGAAATAAAAGAAAGCCTGTCTTATACGCCCCAAAGGTTACTGTCTTTGCAGCGTTTATGCAGGCTCCGCATATTTCACCTGTATCTGCCGATATTCCGCTTGGAATGTCAACACTCAGAACATATTTCCCCGATTCATTTATAGCTGAGATAAGAGAAAATGTTTCGTCATCCACATCTCCGTACATTCCTGTTCCAAAAATTGCATCAACTATTATATCAAAGCTGTGTACCACATCAGAGATATTTTCAGGAACGTGGCAGATTTTACAGTTCATGTAATTTATTATTTCTCTGTTTATAAGAGCGTCACCCTTAAAGCTATCGCCATGAGTAAGAAATACAGTTACCCTGCAGCCACGGCGTGAAAGAAGTCTTGCAATTGCAAGTCCGTCACCGCCGTTGTTTCCTTTGCCGCAAAAGCACGCAACGCTCTTTTTGTTTATATCAGGAAAATCCCGCAGTAGCTCGTCAACACAGCCACGAGCCGCATTTTCCATAAGGACAATGCCCGGTATTCCTGCTCTTTCTATAGAAACCTTGTCTGCATCACGCATCTGCTGCGCTGTACATACTCTATACATTAAATCACCTATAATTAAGCTGTAAATATTTTTGATGGGTTATATCTTTTTACATTTTCTATAAATTCTACCGGTGGCTCAATCAAAACGCGGGTTACGCCTGTTTCGGAAGTTATATCAACAAAATAAATTTCTCCCTCACCCATGCCGGTACAGTCCAGGGTTTTATATGCCTGTCTTGCAAACTCGCTTTTGTGAGTGGAAACAGGAGCACATATATCAACTACGGAAAAATCTATTGTGAAAATTCTTTTTCTTCTGCTCTTTGCTGTTATCCTGTCAATATCAAATTCTTTGTTTGTAAGAATGTATTCAAATTCTATATCTGTACGCTTTATTAAAAAGAATACAAGAAAAAATATACCTGCTACCACAAGAAGCCAAAGTGATGCAAGAAACTGTATAGTTAGTATAATCGGTGAAAAGAATAAAAGAACCATACCCAAAAGAACTGACAGTGCAATGGCTACGTAATCCTTTGTTTGTCTTTTGTGTTTAACAATATGCTCCATAAATAAATCCATTTTATTTCACTACTCCTTTTTTTACAAGTATATCACAAAGCTCCTCAAGGGCACGTCCTCTGTGACTTATCATATTTTTTTCTTCCTCGGTTGCTTCGCCGAAGGATTTTTCTATTTCAGGACTGTAGAATATGCTGTCATATCCAAAGCCTCCCGTCCCCTGTGGCTCTTTCAGGATACTGCCGCAGACTCTGCCGGTTGCAGATATTTTCTTTCCGTCAGGAAATACAAGGACCATGGCACATTCAAAATATGCATCACGGGTCTTTGCATCTTCAATTTCCATGAGTATGCTTTTTATTTTCTCCGGATATGGAAGTTTTTCACCGCCGTAGCGGGCAGAGTATATTCCCGGCTTTCCGCCAAGGGCTTCTATGCAAAGTCCCGAATCATCTGCCAGAACAGGAGATGAACAAAGCATGGAAACGGCTCTTGCCTTTATCTCTGCATTTTCCTCAAAGGTGCTGCCTGTTTCCTCCACTTCCACGTCTATTCCTGCGTCCTTCTGGGATATAACGGTTATGCCGAATTTTCCCAGAATATCCGCCATTTCCCGTACTTTTCCCTGATTTTTTGTTGCTAAAATAATTTCCATATTTTTTATTTCCTTTTGTATTACAATTACCTATATTCTACTATACTCCACTGTCATTTTCAATAGTTTTATCAAAATTTAATAATTTTGTCACTTTCTGCATATCTCTAAACACGTGCTCTACCTATATAATAGCCACTTCTTTTGTATATTTTGCTGACGGCAGGACAAAATGAGGGAGCTTTGTTGTTCTATAATACAAAAAAGATAGAAAAGGCGATAAAAACGTCATATTTTCCTTGACAAAAAAAACTTTAAAGGGTATAATACTAAAGGTTATCGTTTAATCGGTATTATTTTGCTTAGTTTTACACAGACGTGGAGGTTGACAGGTAATGACTTTACTATCGGGACAATCGTCTCTTATGGTCGGTTTGAAACAGGTCAAAAAGGCAATATCAGAAAAAAGGGCAAAAAAGGTTTTTCTTGCACAGGACTGCGACGACTTTCTAAAGGCAAGTATAGAACACCTTTGTGCCGATGCGGGAATTACACCCGTATATGTAGATACCATGAAACAACTGGGACAGGAGTGCGGCATTGATGTGGGTGCATCCTGTGCTTGTGAGTGCTAGTTTATTCCGCAAAGTTTTTTTGCGTAATAATATAAAATTAAAATTGAGGAGGTGTAATACGGTATGCCAACATTTAACCAATTAGTCAGAAAAGGCAGACAAACATCAGTAAAGAAGTCTACTGCTCCTGCATTGCAAAAGAGTCTTAACTCATTGCAGAAGAAGATGTCCGACAAGAGCTCTCCACAAAAGAGAGGCGTTTGTACAGCGGTTAGAACATCTACTCCTAAGAAGCCTAACTCTGCTCTTCGTAAAATTGCCAGAGTTCGTCTTACAAACGGTATAGAAGTAACAGCTTACATTCCAGGTATCGGCCACAATCTTCAGGAACACAGCGTTGTTCTTATCAGAGGCGGAAGGGTACGTGACCTTCCTGGTACAAGATATCACATTATCCGTGGTGCTCTTGATGCTCAGGGCGTTGCTAACCGCTTGCAGTCAAGATCTAAGTACGGTGCTAAGAAGCCGAAGGAAGCTAAGAAATAATGCAGCATAGTTTTTATGCAGCAGTATCACAAGTGTGCATATCGAATTATACTTTGTTCTATATTCGTAAGCACAAAACGGAGCAGCAAAGGGCTGCTTTGAGTACCGGTGATATTCATTAATAATTATGAAGGAGGGAAGTACTGTGCCAAGAAAAGGTTACATTGCGAAAAGAGAGGTTCTGCCCGATCCTATCTACAACAGCATTGTTGTTACAAAGCTTATAAACAACATCATGCTCGATGGTAAAAAGGGTGTAGCACAGAAAATCGTATACGATGCATTTGAAATCGTTGCTGAAAAGACAGGTAAAGAAGCACTTGAAGCTTTCAACGAAGCTCTTGAAAACATCATGCCTGTTCACGAAGTAAAGGCAAGACGTGTCGGCGGTGCTACTTATCAGGTTCCTATGGAAGTTCGTCCTGATAGAAGACAAACTCTCGGACTTCGTTGGCTTACACGTTACTCACGTGAACGTAACGAAAAGACAATGAAAGAAAGACTTGCAAACGAAATCTGCGATGCACTCAACGGTGCCGGCGGAGCTTGCAAGAAGAGAGAAGATACACACAAGATGGCAGAAGCAAACAAGGCATTTGCTCACTATCGTTGGTAATAAGGTTTGCAAAGGCAAACTATCTTAAATTGATTAGCATTTGAAAGGAGGAAACCACATGGGTAGAGCTTTTTCACTTGAAAATACCAGAAATATTGGTATCATGGCGCATATAGATGCGGGAAAAACTACAACGACCGAAAGAATTCTTTTCTATACAGGTCGTAACCATAAAATGGGTGAAACACATGACGGTGGTGCAACCATGGACTGGATGGCTCAGGAGCAAGAGCGTGGTATCACAAACACATCTGCTGCTACAACTTGACAATGGAACGGTAAGAGAATTAACATTATCGACACACCGGGTCACGTGGACTTCACAGTTGAGGTTCAGCGTTCACTTCGTGTACTTGACGGTTCTGTAACCGTAATGTGCGCAAAGGGTGGTGTTGAACCCCAGTCTGAAACCGTTTGGCGTCAGGCTAATGACTACAACGTACCCCGTATGATCTACGTTAACAAGATGGATATTATGGGT
>JAZRHH010000033.1:0-69510 GCA_045644665.1 Clostridia bacterium | reverse complement strand
GATAGCCTTTTTCTGTGCGCCATTTATCCAATCCTCTGTAATAGAACATTTTAAGCTTCTCATCGATGATAAAAGGAACAATATTATTTTTCAAACATTCCTTAAACATTATTAGTCTGCCGACTCTGCCATTTCCATCTTGAAAAGCATGAATTGATTCGAATTGATAATGAAATTCTATTATTTCCTCTAAGCAATGATCGTTCTTTACATTATACGATTTTAGCAAAGCTTTAATTTTTTGGGCAACTGCTTCGGGTGCTATTGTTTCTTTTCCGCCAACATCGTTGGGAAGTTTTTTGTATTCACCTACATTAAACCAATCTTTTCTTGAATCGGATGTACCGGACTTTAATGTAAAATGCAATTGCTTAATAAATTTTTCTGTAAGCTTATGAGTAGCATTATCAATTATCATATCTATGCACTTAAAATGGTTTGCAGTTTCAATAATATCGTCAACATTTACAGATTTGTTTTCCGTGCCAATAGTGTTGGTTTCAAAAATATATCTTGTTTGGTCATGGGTTAACTTACTTCCCTCAATGTGATTTGAATTATAGGTAAGCTCTATTTGTATTTTGTGATAAATTCCGCCAGGCAGTGAAGTTCTTTTCTCTGCTATAAGCCTTTCAAGAAGATTTTTTGCTTCATCGCTTTTCTTATTTATCCTGTCAGGTTTTACAGCGTTTTCGGGAATATTCCAGGTCTTACCCATTAAGAATGCTCCCGGAATTTTGTTTTGAGCACAATAATTCCTAACTGTACGCTCAGACATATTCCAATTTTTTGCTACTTGAGATACTGATAAATAGCTCATATACTCACCAACCTTTATTATATGCCGATAAAGGCAAATATACGGCGAAAATTAATACTATTTTGCTTTATTTCTTGCCGATAATGATTAAAAATATAAATACACAACATTGTGTATTTATATTTTTTGGTCGGGAATACAGGATTTGAACCTGCGGCCTTACCGTCCCGAACGGTACGCGCTACCAAGCTGCGCTAATTCCCGAAATAAAATATTTAGTTTTTTTCTGCATCTTGTGTCTGTGGGATAACATGTGGTCAAAATTTCTTTTGACGGTTATTTTGAATTTTTCTCTCGCAAAGATTTGGCTTGTTTGCGAGGTTTTCGGGGGTTCGGTAATTTGCCAATGAATTGACTATCGTATTGTCCCGAACGTAGTACTCTACCAAACTGAGCCACATCCCGTTTAAACTGCCTTGCAATTATATCACATCTGCACTTTAAAGTCAATAATTTTCGGTAAAATAAATTAATTTTCATTTTACTGACTTATTTTTATACAAGCAAAAAGTAATTTTAAAGATTTTTATAATAATAATGACGAAAGGGCTTTAAAGTATTGATTTTTTAAATGAAACATTATAAAATATTGGAATAACATGTAATCTTCCTTGAGCATACTATATTTAAAAATGCTTTTGGAAAGAGGTTGATTATATGGGCTACCAAATACCTAAGGGTATAGCTGTCAAGTTTTCAGTTTTTACAATAATTGTAAATTTGTTGCTTTCCGGTTTTAAGCTTATAGCAGGGCTTGTGGCAAATTCCGGTGCGCTTGTTTCTGACGCAGTTCATTCTGCATCGGATGTACTTAGTACTTTTGTTGTGCTTATCGGACTAAAGCTATCTGCAAGAACGTCTGATGTTGAGCACAGGTATGGTCACGAGCGTGTGGAATCGGTTGCTGCCATAATACTGTCTGTAGTTTTGTTGGCTACCGGAGTGGGAATAGGTTACAATTCCTTTTTGAAAATTATATCCGGTAATTATGAGGGTTTGGATATGCCGGGAACTCTTGCTCTTTGGGCGGCGGTTGTTTCAATTGTTGTAAAAGAAATAATGTATCATATGACCAAAGCTGTTGCAAAAAATGAAAATTCCCCTGCCTTAATGGCAGATGCCTGGCATCATAGGAGTGATGCACTTTCTTCTGTTGGAAGCTTTATAGGTGTTTTTGGAGCAATGCTTGGTTTTAAGGTGCTCGATCCTGTAGCAGGTTTTGTGATTTGTATTTTCATCGCAAAATCTGCACTAGATATTTTCAGGGATGCTACTGACCGAATGATAGACAAATCATGTGACGATGAAACAGAAATGAAAATTGCTAATTTAATAAGAGCTATAGAAGGTGTAGAAAATCTTGATGATTTAAAAACCCGGATATTTGGCAGTAAAATTTATGTGGATGTTGAAATTGCAGCAGACGGCAGGCAATCTCTTGCAGATGCTCATAAGATTGCAGAGAAAGTTCATTACACAATCGAAAATGAAATAGAACAGGTAAAACATTGTATGGTTCATGTTAATCCTGTAAATAAAATATGAGAGGAAGAATATAAAATGGAGTATAAGATTTGTTCAAGGGAAAAAGATATTATGTCAATTATGTGGAATGTATTTGCATCCTTTGGTTATAGCGATGCCGTAGAGGTGGGTGGTAAGGATAAAACAGCTGAGGGAATAGCAAGACTTGCCATTGATAATGGACTGTCGTGTAAGGTATTGCTTTGCAACTGTATAAATGACAGGGCTATGGCTGAGATTGTAGCTATGTCAATTGAAGCTGCAGAAGCTGTAGAGTTTCCTGACTTTTCTCTTAAAATATCATGCTCTGAAGCTGTTAAGGAACTACTTTATTTATATAGTCTTGATGAGTACTGCCAATTTACAGAGGGTGAATTTTCATTTGCCGGCATAAGCGGAGATACAAAAATATTTGAGGGCGGAGTATCTAACTGCGAGGTTTATTGCAGCTTTGATTTGTCTCTTTGTGGAAAGGTTATGGAAGACAGTGCCGTGGGTACAAATGTTCCTGAAACAATTATATATCCGGAAGATGGTGCAGATGGAATAGCATATGAAATAGCATATACTATGCGACTTTCCGGATGTCTTGCAACGTCACACCTTAGTGGCGGAACAATTGAAGAGTGTGAGGCTTTTTCAAAAAGTAGGGGTATAGAAAGTATTATAAGAGTATTTGCAGACGGAAAAATCCAAATAAAAGACTTTCTTACAGGCACAGTGACAGAAACTGACTACAACACCTTTGTGGGATATTATGAAGAGGATGAACACGAACATCATCACCATCACGACTGTGATTGCGGTCATTGCCACTAAAAAGAGGTTTAAAAAATGAGAAATGCACTTATAGATATTGGCTCAAATACAATTCGTCTTGTTGTATATGAGGATATGAAAGAAATTTATAATGAGGCACATTATGCAGAGCTTATTAAAGAAGTTTTTGATGGAAAGATAACAGAAGGCGGGATAATAAAGCTTTTTAAAAGCCTTTCTTATATGAAACAAAAATCAGAGGAATTAAATGTAGAGAACATATACGCCTTTGCCACAGCATCTCTTCGTGACATAGAAGATAAGGACGCGCTTATAAAGGAAATTAAAAACCTTACAGGTATAGAAATTAAGATAATATCCTCTGAAAAAGAAGCATATTACGATTTTCTGGGACTTAAAAGCGCATATAATGTAGATGAAGGTCTTGCCTTTGACCTTGGCGGCGGAAGCTGTCAGCTAATGTCTTTTTCCGGCGGAACAGTTAGAGAAGCAATATCTGTTCCCATTGGCTCACTAAAGCTTCATTCTTTGTTTGTAAAGGATATTTTGCCAACGGAGGAAGAACAGAAAAAAATTTTAGAATATACAAGGCGGCAAATCTCCTCTTTAAAGGAATTTAATGGATTTGGTACAATTCATGCAATGGGCGGAGCAATATTTGCATTGTCTGCTTTGTCAGACAAATACTTGGATGGTGCTCCTGTTTCTAAGGAAACACTTAGGGAAATTACAAAACTCACTTATGATGAAATATGTGAGGTTGTTCCAAAACGTGTTAAAACTGTAATCCCCGCGTCGCTTACAATGATGTCAATTTTGCAGCTTTCAGGTGCAAAAACCATAGTTCCTGCACAGGCAAGTGTAAGAGACGGAATTATATATGAAATTGTGCATAAATACATATAGAAATTTCGATAAAATTCGTGTATTTTTGAAGTGGCCCTTCTATTGACTTTAGAGGTGAAATGTGGTATCATACTATAATAATGGTATTACAGTTTTTCTGTGGTGGACAAAAGGAGTGATGAAATGTGAGTAATGATTACATTTTGTTAAATTCAAAAGTTGCCCCCGAGGCCTTTGTAAAGGTCCTTGAAGCAAAAAAAATGCTCTCGTCAGGAAGAACAAAGAAAATACATGAGGCAATATCTTTTGCCGGCATAAGCAGAAGTACTTTTTATAAGTATAAAGACTATGTGTATGAGTACAACGCAGATAAGGCAGAGGGAATGTTTACTTTGTTTTTTGAACTGGCAGACATATCGGGAGTGCTTTCTGATATTCTAAAGATATATGCAGATGGCGGATACAATGTTTTGACCATTAACCAAAATATTCCGGTTAATGGCTGTGCAAATGTAACGGTAACAGCGCGCTCCGGTGAAAAAAATATGGATTATGAAAAACTAGCAGGCGAGATACGCCGGCTTGACGGTGTAAACAAAGTACAATTACTTGCCGTACAATAAGGATGAAGGAGAGAACACTAATGGCAAATGTAGCGATTATGGGATTTGGTACAG
Source organism: Clostridia bacterium (assembly GCA_045644665.1). Taxonomy (GTDB): domain Bacteria; phylum Bacillota; class Clostridia; order UBA1381; family UBA1381; genus RGIG9115. Next base: position 64,863 of record JAZRHH010000033.1, on the reverse strand, counting down.
TTGGCAGCGGAGTATATGAAATTATAAAAAACGATGCTAAGCTTGTGAAATCAAATTCCAATGACGAAAGTATTGTGGTAAAACATATTCTTGACATCAGGGATTTTTCAGACCACGAGGATGCACATCTTTTTACTGATAAGTTTGAAGATATTTTAAATGATGACAGTATATCTGTTGTTGTAGAGGTTATGGGTGGACTTCATCCTGCTTATGAGTTTACAAAGGAGCTTTTGCTTGCGGGCAAAAGTGTTGTAACATCAAATAAGGAGCTTGTTGCAACCTATGGAACAGAGCTTCTTGCAATAGCTTGTGAGAAAAATGAAAATTATCTTTTTGAGGCAAGCGTTGGCGGCGGTATTCCAATAATCAGACCAATCCATCAATGTCTTACAGCAAATAAAATAGAAAAGATTGCCGGAATACTCAACGGAACAACAAACTACATTTTAAACGAAATGTTTAAAAAGGGCAAAAAGTTTGAAGATGCTCTTGAGGATGCTCAAAAGAAGGGCTATGCAGAAAAGAACCCGGCGGCTGATATTGAAGGTCATGACGCCTGTAGAAAAATTGCAATTCTTGCATCACTTGCATCTAAACAGGAAGTTGATTATAAGAATATCCCAACAGAGGGAATAGTAAATATAACATCAGAAGATGTTAAGTATGCAGAGGCGGCTGACTCTGTTATTAAGCTAATAGGCTATGCCGCATTCAGTGAAGAAGGAAAGCTCTATTCGAGAGTTTGTCCTATGCTTATATCAAATGACGAACCTCTTTCAAGTGTGCATGGCGTTTTCAACGCAGTTATGGTAAAGGGAAACAACGTGGGTGACACCATGTTTTATGGCAGAGGCGCCGGAAAGCTTCCTACAGCAAGCGCTGTTGTTGCAGACGTAATAGACGCGGTAAAACATATAGAGCGCAGCAAGAAAATTGCGTGGAAGAAGCCTGAGGGCAATATGATGGTATCTCCTGATGAGGCAATATTCAGATTTTTTGTAAGAACAAGCGACAGCCTTGAAAATGCAAAAAATATATTTGCAGTGCAAAAAACATTTGAAATTGGAATATCCGGTGAATGTGGATTTATAACAGAGCCTATAACAGAGGGCGAATTTAAGAATAAGCTTGGCAGCCTTTCAAACGTGCTGTCTGTGATAAGAGTGATGGACTGATATGATAAAAATAAAAGTTCCCGCAACAAGTGCCAACATGGGCCCCGGCTTTGACAGCCTGGGAGTTGCATTGGGACTGCACAATATAATAAATGTATCTGAAACAGATGGTGGATTTACAGTAGTCGCAGGCAGAGACCGGCGTATAGTTCCCGGCAGGGAAAATAACCTTATATATATGGCAATGAATAAGGTGTTTGAAAAAGCCGGATACGTTCCGAAAGGAATACGTATAAGTCAAACAAATAACATTCCAACAACTCGTGGTTTTGGAAGCAGTAGTGCTTGTATTGTAGCCGGTATGCTTGGTGCTAATGTAATTTGCGGAAGACCTTTTGACTACAGGGAAATACTTGACATGGCGGCTTCTATGGAAGGTCATCCGGACAATGTAACCCCGGCGCTTTTCGGAGGTTTTTGTACTACAGTAAATGATAATGGTAAGATAAGCTTTACAAGCAATAAGTTGACATATCCCATACGATTTGCTATTATGTATCCTGACTTTTCTATGGCAACAAGGGATTCAAGAAAAGTCATACCTGATGTGTTTTCTAAAGAGGATGTAGTTTTTAATATTTCACGTGCCACAACCTTTGTTTCTGCAATGGTTTCGGGAAAACTCGATATATTAAAATCTGCCTGTCAGGATAAAATTCATCAGGAATACAGGAAAGCAAACATTCCGGGGATAGAAAATGTATTTGAAAAGTCGTATGAGCTTGGCTCATATGCAACATATCTCAGCGGCTCGGGTCCAAGTGCTGTGTCTGTGATAGATGCAAAAAATACGGATTTTGAGACAGAGATGAATAAATATTTTGAAGAAAATCTGAATGGCTGGAAATGCAGAGTGCATACGATTGATAATGTAGGCGCTGTTGTGTGGGAGAGCCGGGAAGATTCTAATTGGAGGTAGTAAAAATGGGAATTGGATTAGTGGTTCAGAAGTACGGTGGCTCGAGCGTAAGAGATGCAGAGCGTGTAATGAATGTTGCAAGACGTATTACTGAAACTTACAAAGCAGGAAACAACGTAGTAGTTGTAGTATCTGCGCAAGGTGACACAACAGATGATTTAATTGAAAAAGCACATGAAATCAATCCGTCACCGTCAAAAAGAGAAATGGATATGCTCCTTGCAACAGGTGAGCAAATTTCTATCTCACTTCTTGCAATGGCAATAGAAAAGCTTGGCTTCCCTGTTGTATCAATGACAGGTTGGCAGGCAGGCTTCAGAACAGATGCAAACTATGGTGCAGCTCGTATTCATGAAATCAAGGCTGAAAGAGTAGAGAATGAGCTCGACAAGAGGCGAATTGTAATCGTTGCAGGCTTCCAGGGTGTAAATAAGTATGATGATATTATAACTCTTGGAAGAGGCGGATCAGATACTTCTGCTGTTGCTCTTGCGGCAGCTCTTGGCGCTGATGTGTGTGAAATTTACACAGATGTTGACGGAGTATTTACAGCTGACCCAAGATTTGTAAAAAATGCGTTTAAGCTTGATGAAATTTCATATGACGAAATGCTCGAGCTCGCATCATTGGGTGCAAATGTGCTTCATAACAGAAGCGTTGAACTTGCAAAGAAGTATAATGTAAAGCTTGCAGTAAGATCAAGCTTAAATAATAATGAGGGGACATATGTTAAGGAGGTAGACCAAGTGGAAAAGATGATAGTTAGAGGCGTTACAAGAGATAATGATTGTGCAAGAATTGCTCTTTGCGGAGTAGAGGACACACCTGGAAAGGCATTCCAGATTTTCTCAATTCTTTCAAAGAATGGAATAGGTGTAGACCTTATAATTCAGTCAATTGGCAATGGAGAATCAAAGGATATCAGCTTTACCACAACAGAGGGTGACCTTGAAAAAGCTCTCGCTGTTCTTGAAGAGAATAAGGAAATTGTAAAGGCAAAAGAAGTTAAGTGGTCAAAGGATGTTTCAAAGGTATCAATAGTTGGTGCCGGCATGGTAAACAATGTAGGCGTTGCAACAAAGATGTTTGAGGCTCTTTATAATGCTCATATTAACATTAATATGATTGCTACATCAGAAATCAAAATTTCTGTTCTTGTTGACCAGAAAGAAGCTGAAAGAGCAGTTAATGCAATTCACGATAAGTTCCTTATCTAAGGCAGAGGTGCATCTAAATTGAGCCATAAAATTATAGGAAGAAATCCTGTCCTTGAAGCAATCAAATCAGGACGTGATATTGACAAACTTTTTGTTAAAAAAGGTAAGGCGGAAGGTAGTCTTGTACCTATTATACGTAAAGCAAGAGATGCAGGAATAATAATAAGTGACTGCGACAAGGCAAAACTTGACGAACTGGCAAATGGGGAGAACCATCAGGGAGTGGTGGCGTTTGTTTCAGAAACAGAGTATAAGACTGTTGATGATATAATTAAGTATGCAGCTGACAGAGGCGAAGCGCCAATGGTCGTTATATGTGACCGTATAACAGACCCTCACAATCTGGGTGCAATTATTAGAACTGCAGAATGTGCAGGTGCTCACGGAGTTATAATTCCAAAGCGTTCCGGTGCTCCTGTAAATGATGTTGTTGCAAAAACATCAGCCGGTGCAGTAGAGTATATGAACATATGCCGCGTTACAAACCTTGCACGTACAATTGATGAACTAAAGGAAAAGGGTTTTTGGATAACAGGTGCCCATATGGACGGAGATGTAATGTACAATGTTGACCTTAAGGGCAGCATTGGAATTGTAGTAGGCAGCGAGGGAGAAGGCATAAGCCGTCTTGTTACGGAAAAGTGCGATTTTCTTGCTTCCATACCAATGTCCGGACGGGTAACTTCATTAAATGCATCAGTAGCAGCAGGAATACTTTTGTATGAAGCTGTAAGACAAAGAAATACAAAATAAAACGGAGAATATAAAATGAAAGCTGTTATAACCGTAATCGGTAAAGATAAAGTTGGAATAATTGCAAATGTAAGCACCTATCTTGCAGAAAATTCAGTAAACATTCTGGATATTTCTCAAACAATTATGCAGGATATGTTTTGCATGATTATGCTTGTAAACCTGCAAAAGGAAAACGCTGCAGAAGTATCCAAAGGCCTTGATAGCCTTGGAGAAAAGCTTGGACTTTCTATCCATCTTCAAAGAGAAGAACTTTTTGAATCTATGCACAGAATATAATCAAGAGGAGGCAGAACATAAATGATAAATCCTTTTGAAATTATGCAGACAATCAATATGATTGACAAAGAAAACCTTGACGTAAGAACAATTACTATGGGTATTTCTTTAAAAAGCTGTGCAGACCCTGACCTTAAGCGTATGTGTGACAAAATCTATAACAAAATCACTACATATGCAAAGGACCTTGTTAAAACAGGCGAGGATATAGAGGCTCAGTTTGGTATTCCAATCATTAATAAAAGAATAAGTGTAACACCTATTTCAAATCTTGTAGAAGCACTTGAAAATCCAACAGTATCGGATTGTGTAGAAATTGCAAAAACACTTGACCGTGCTGCAAAGACGGTAGGTGTAAACTTTATAGGCGGATACAGCGCCCTTGTGCAAAAGGGTTATACAAAAGCGGAAAAGGTTTTTATAGAATCAATTCCCGAAGCTCTTGCTTCAACCGATATAGTATGCTCAAGCGTAAACGTTGCTTCAACAAAAGCGGGCATTAATATGGACGCTGTTAAGCAAATGGGCGAGATTATAAAAAAAGCTGCAGAGCTAACAAAAGATACTCAGGGCTTTGCCTGTGCAAAGCTTGTGGTGTTTGCAAACGCTGTTGAGGATAATCCGTTCATGGCAGGTGCATTCCACGGCGCAGGCGAGGGCGAATGTGTTATAAACGTGGGTGTAAGCGGTCCCGGAGTTGTAAAGTGTGCTCTTGAAAAGGTAGCAGGCGAGGACTTTGGAGTAATTGCTGAAACCATTAAAAAGACAGCATTCAAAATCACTCGTATGGGACAGCTTGTTGCAATGGAAGCATCAAAGCGTCTTAATGTACCTTTTGGTATAGTAGACTTGTCTCTTGCGCCAACACCGGCAGTAGGTGACAGTGTTGCTTACATTCTTGAGGAAATGGGTCTTGAACAATGTGGTGCTCACGGTACTACAGCGGCTCTTGCTCTTCTTAATGACGCAGTTAAAAAAGGCGGAGTTATGGCATCAAGCTACGTAGGCGGACTTTCAGGTGCATTTATACCTGTCAGCGAGGATGCAGGAATGATAGCTGCGGCAAAGGCAGGCTCATTATCTCTTGAAAAAATGGAAGCGATGACATGTGTATGCTCTGTTGGACTTGATATGATTGTTGTTCCCGGGGATACATCTGCGGACGTGATTTCCGGAATTATAGCAGACGAGTCTGCAATCGGAGTTGTTAATACGAAAACAACAGCGGTAAGAATAATCCCTGCACCCGGTGCAAAGGTAGGGGATACAGTTGAGTTTGGCGGACTTCTCGGCTCCGGTCCTGTTATGAAAGTAAGTAACCTTGATAACAGCGAATTTATAGCGCGCGGTGGAAGAATTCCGGCACCAATACACAGCTTAAAGAACTAAAATGATTGTTTTGGTTGGTTTAATATCAAGAAATCTGCATTATGTGCAGATTTCTTTTTGTTTCTCAAAATATTTTATGCAAATCTATTGACTTTTTCTGTGTTTTGCTTTATAATTAAGTTGTATTGTTTTTGTTTTAGTTGAAAATATGCGATATTTTCGCAAAAATTCAAAGAAAGGCAGTGTTTTGTATGGGTAAATATTATATAGAGCCTGTCGAAGTAAGCCCGCGTATAGCAAAGCTCAAGGACGCAATGTTCGAGACAAAGCCGCAGGTTGAAGCAGACAGAGCTGTTATTTTGACACAGTCATACAAAAATAGTGAAGATGAACCAATGATAAAAAGAAGAGCTCATGCTTTTAGAGATATAGCAGAGAATCTTCCTATTGTAATAAGAGATAACGAGCTGATTGTTGGTTCAAATTCTATAGGTTCAAGAAGCTGTCAGATTTATCCGGAATTTTCATATGATTGGATAGAAGCAGAGTTTGACACTATGGCAACAAGAAGTGCAGACCCATTCTATTTGTCAGAGGATACAAAAGCAAAGCTTAAGGAGTGTTTTCCTTATTGGAAAGGTAAAACAACAAGCGAGCTTGCTACATCATATATGGCTCCGGAAACTATTTCAGCTATTGAGCACAATATCTTTACACCGGGAAACTATTTCTATAACGGTGTAGGACACGTTACAGTTAAATATGACGAAGTTTTAGCTATCGGTTTTTCCGGAATAGAAAAAAAGGCAAAGGATGCACTTGCAAAGCTTTCCAAAGCAGACGGAGATTATATTTCCCGCAGCGCATTTCTTGAAAGTGTTATAGAAACCTCAAAGGCAGCTGTTACATACGCAAGACGTTATGCGGACCTTGCAGAAAAAATGGCAGCAGAGTGTGGGGACAGTAAAAGAAAAGAAGAACTTCTTCAAATTTCAAGAAACTGTCGCAGAGTACCTGAATTTGGTGCACAGAGCTTCTATGAAGCATGTCAGTCTTTCTGGTTTGTACAGCTTCTTATTCAGACAGAGGGTAATGGACACTCCATTTCTCCGGGACGCTTTGACCAGTATATGTATCCTTACTATAAGAATGACCTTGACCGCGGCGTAATTACACGCGAACAAGCTCAGGAGTACATAGATTGTATATGGATTAAGCTAAACGATATAACAAAGGTAAGAGACCTTGCATCAGCAGAAGGTTTTGCCGGCTATGGACTTTTCCAGAATCTTATTGTTGGCGGACAAAACAAGGACGGAGCAGATGTTACAAACGACCTTTCCTTTATGTGTATCACGGCTTCAATGCACGTTATGCTTCCGCAGCCATCTCTATCAATAAGAGTGTGGAACGGAACGCCATATGAGCTAATGACACATGCTGCAAAGCTTACAAGAACAGGTATTGGACTCCCTGCATACTACAATGACGAGGTTATCATTCCAGCACTTCTAAGCCGCGGACTCACAATTGAAGATGCAAGAGAGTATAACATAATCGGCTGTGTTGAGCCTCAAAAGGCAGGTAAGACAGACGGCTGGCACGATGCAGCGTTCTTTAATATGTGCAGACCGCTTGAGCTTGTGTTCTCAAACGGTGTTGACAACGGCGAGCAAATCGGTGTTAAAACAGGCGATGTAACACAAATGACTGATTTTGAAGAGTTTTATGATGCTTACAAGAAGCAGTCAGAATATATGATAGAGCTTATGGTAAATGCAGACAATGCAATTGACATGGCTCATGCAACAAGATGTCCGCTACCATTCCTTTCATCAATGATTGATGATTGTATCGGCAGAGGTAAATCTGTTCAGGAGGGCGGCGCAGTTTATAACTTTACAGGTCCTCAGGGCTTTGGAGTTGCAAACATGGCAGATTCTCTCTACGCTGTTAAAAAGCTTGTTTTTGACGAAAAGAAAATTACAATGGCAGAGCTCAAGGGTGCACTTGAGCGAAACTTCGGCAAGAACGCATCAAATGAGGATGCTATAAAGGCAACAACTGCAATTGTTGCATCACTAAAGGATAAAGGTATCGAAGTAACCGAAGATGCAATAAAGAGCATATATGCAAAGGTTGCCCCAAGTCTTTCCGGCTCCGGCAAGGATGCTCATATCAGAGAAATGATACTTGACATTCCAAAGTTCGGTAACGATATTCCGGAAATTGATGCTTTTGCAAGAGATGTTGCATATACTTACACAAAGCCTGTTGAGAAGTATACAAACCCACGTGGCGGAAGATATCAGGCTGGTCTTTATCCGGTATCTGCAAACGTACCTCTGGGAGCACAAACAGGTGCAACACCTGACGGAAGATACGCCTACACTCCTGTTGCAGACGGCGTAAGCCCGACAGCAGGTCGTGACGTATCAGGTCCTACAGCTTCTGCAAACTCAGTTTCAAAGCTTGACCACTATATTGCATCAAACGGAACACTTTATAATATGAAGTTCCACCCGTCAGCTCTTGAAGGAGAATCAGGTATAGCAAGCTTTGTAAACCTTATAAGAGGATATTTTGACCAGAAGGGAAGCCACGTACAATTTAACGTTGTAAGCCGTGAAACCCTTATTGACGCACAAAAAAATCCTGAAAAATACAAGAGTCTTGTTGTAAGAGTTGCAGGTTACAGTGCGCTGTTTACAACACTTTCAAAATCCTTGCAGGACGATATTATTAATCGTACAGAGCAGTTAGGATTCTGATAAGGGGGGAATCTTTAGTGGATTTTTTAGATGTCAAGGGCAGAATATTTGATATTCAAAGATTCTCTGTTCATGACGGCCCTGGAATAAGAACCATAGTGTTTTTAAAAGGTTGTATGCTCAGGTGCAGATGGTGTTGCAATCCCGAATCTCAGGAATACGCCATACAGTCAATGGTAATCGGCGGAAAAACCAAGATAATGGGACAGGATACGGATGTAAGAACTGTTATGGAGGATGTTGTCCGTGACAGAGTGTATTACAGACGTTCCGGCGGCGGACTTACTCTTTCGGGAGGAGAGTGTTTTGTCCAGAGTGAGTTTGCAACAGCTCTTTTAAAAGCCGCAAAATCACAAGGGATTAATACAGCGGTGGAATCAACATCATGTGTAAAGTATGAAAAAATACAGGAAGCTCTTCCGTGCATAGACTACTATCTTATGGATATAAAGCATATGGACAGTAGCAAGCATAAGGAATATACTGGTGTCTCAAATGAGATAATGCTTGAAAATGCTGTGAAGCTTTCACAAGATGCCAAGAGTCTTACAATAAGAGTTCCGGTAATTCCGGGATTTAATGACACAGAGAAAGAAATAACCGACATTGCAAAATTTGCCGCATCACTAAAAACAGTTAAACAGCTTCATCTTCTTCCTTATCACAGACTTGGTAAGGACAAGTATGAAGGTTTAAAAAGAGACTATCTTATGGGCGATGCCCCACTTCATACACCTGAAGAAATTGCTGTTTTAAAGCAAGCTGCAGAAAGATGTGGGATAGAAGTTGTAGTGGGAGGTTAGCATAAATGCCTAAAGAAAAGATAAAAATCATCCAATTTAGGTATTTATGACGAAAAACAACAAAACCAAAGAAAAAAGCAAAAAATCAAAGAAAAATCTATTGACAAAGTAAAGTGATTGTTGTATAATAGTTTTAAACAAAACAAAAACAACAATAGCAAATAAATAAAAAAAAGGAGTAGATATTATGGTATCAGAATACGAGATCAAAAAACAAATCTGTGATATCGGTAAGAGAATTTATGACAGAGGCATGGTTGCTGCAAACGATGGTAACATCTCTGTAAAAATCTCAGAAAACGAATTCCTTTGCACACCAACAGGTGTTAGTAAGGGATTTATGACACCGGAGTACATTTGTAAGATTGACAGACAAGGTAACATTCTCCAGGCAAACCCAGGCTTTAAGCCATCATCAGAAATCAAGATGCACCTTCGCGTGTATGATAAGAGACCTGATGTAAATGCTGTTGTACATGCACACCCTGTATTTGCAACAAGCTTTGCAATCGCAGGTATTCCTCTTACACAGCCAATCATGCCAGAAGCTGTAATCGCTCTTGGTTGTGTACCTATTGCTGAGTACGGAACACCTTCAACAAACGAAATTCCTGACGCAGTAGAAAAGTACCTTCCATACTACGATTCAGTATTGCTTGAGAGCCATGGTGCACTCACATATTCAGATTCACTTCTTGCAGCATATCACAAGATGGAATCAGTAGAATTCTACGCAGAGCTTCTTTACAAAGCAAGACAGCTTGGCGGTCCAAAGGAATTCTCTAAGGAACAGGTAGAAAAGCTTTACGAAATCAGAAGACAGTTCGGTATGACAGGTAAGCATCCTGCAAACCTTTGTCAGAATAAGTCAGGCGGATGCCACGCTTGCGGCGGCAACTGCTCACACAAGCACGAAGGCGAAGGAAAAGCTGAACTTATAGAAAAGATTACAAAGCAGGTTCTCGAACAGCTTAAGAAATAATTATTATGGACGAGAAATTAATAAAACAGATTGTGCAGGCTGCAGTTTCAGAAAATGCTCCCAAAATGAGCCTTGAACTTGCAAAAAAGCTTGCAGAAGCCGTTGAGAATAAGGCAAAGGATATGGGACTCAATATTGTAGTTTCCATCTCGGATGCAGCTGCCCGTCCTGTTCTTACACACTGTATGGACGGAGCGTATATTGCAAGCTACGATGTTGCTTTTAATAAAGCATACACAGTTGTAGCACTTAAAATGCCTACCATAACTCTCAAAAAACTTGCACAGCCGGGAGAATCTCTTTACGGCATACAGTTTACAAACGGCGGAAAAATTGTAATTTTTGGCGGAGGCGATCCGCTTAAAATTGGAGACAGTATTGTCGGCGGTCTTGGAGTAAGCGGCGGAAGTGAAGACGAGGATACATTCCTTTCTGCATATGGAGCCGAATACTTTAAAAAGCTGACAGAGTAAAGGAGTTGAAATAGCTTGAATTCAAACGATATTGAACAAATTGTAAAACAAGTACTTGCAGACTTGCAAGGAACTGCAGCGGCACCTGCAAAAACTCCGGGAACTGTACCTGCAACAAGCAGAGTTGCAATGCTCACAGCATTGGAGCATTATGATATAAAGGAATTCCCAATCCCTGAACTTGGCGATGATGATATTCTTGTTAGAGTTGAAGGCTGTGGAGTTTGCGGAACAGATGCCCACGAATTTAAGAGAGACCCATTCGGACTTATCCCTGTAGTTCTCGGTCACGAGGGAACAGGCGAAATCGTAAAAATGGGTAAAAACGTTAAGAAGGATAGCGCAGGTAAAGATCTTCACATTGGTGACAAGGTTGTTACTTGTTGTATATTCAAGGATGATCCGGACGTTGAAATGTTTGACTTAAATAAGAAAAACGTTGGCGGTGCAGACGTTTACGGATTACTTCCTGATGATGACAAGCATCTTAACGGTTGGTTTGGAGATTACATATTGGTAAGAGGCGGTTCAACAATATTTAACGTAAGTGATCTTGACCTTGATTCACGTATTTTGATTGAGCCATGTGCAGTTCTTATCCACGCAGTTGAAAGAGCAAAAACAACAGGAATTTTAAGATTTAACTCCAGAGTTGTTGTTCAGGGCTGCGGTCCTATCGGACTTATTTGTATAGCTGTTCTCAGAACAATGGGAATTGAGAATATAACAGCTGTTGACGGCGAAGAAAAGCGTCTTACATTCGCAAAGGAAATGGGCGCAACTGCTACCGTTAACTTTAAGGACCATAAGGGTATAGAAGCTCTTACAGAGGCTGTTAAGGATTCATTTGGCGGATACCTTGCAGACTTTGCGTTCCAGTGTACAGGTTCTCCTGTTGCACACAGCAATATATACAAGTTCATCAGAAACGGCGGCGGTCTTTGCGAGCTTGGTTTCTTCATCAATGGTGGCGACGCAACAATTAATCCTCACTTTGACATCTGTTCAAAGGAGATTACAACAGTAGGTTCATGGGTTTACACACTCCGTGACTATGCGACAACGTTTGACTTCCTCAAACGTGCTAAGGGTATAGGACTTCCACTTGAGAAGCTTATCACTCATAGATATCCGCTTTCACAGATTAATGAAGCTCATGAAACAAATCTTAAAATGGAAGGTCTCAAAATTGCAATAATTGCAGACGATCTTCTTTAATATAAATAAACTAAGTAAATAATTTTTTAGGAGGAATTTTAAAATGGCACAAGAAGCACTCGGAATGATAGAAACAAGAGGTTTGGTAGCATCAGTTGAGGCTGCTGACGCAATGGTAAAGGCTGCAGAGGTTGTACTTATCGGAACAGAAAAGATTGGTTCAGGTCTCGTAAGCGTTATGGTAAGAGGCGATGTTGGCGCAGTTAAGGCTGCAACAGAAGCTGGTGCATCAGCTGCTCAAAAGCTCGGCGAGCTCGTAGCTGTACACGTAATTCCAAGACCACATGATGACGTGGAGAAGATTTTGCCTGTACTTAAATAAGAGATAAGGTGAGATTATGGAAAAGAAGGTTAAAGTAACCGGTACAAAGGCTTCTGCAGAAAAGAAGACTTCAACACAAAAGAAGGCTTCTACAGAAGCAAAAGCTCCTGTCGAAACAGCGGCAGAAGAAGTTATTGTTATAGAAAAAAAGAAACCCGTGAAGGAGGTACGTAAAATGGCACAAGAAGCATTAGGTATGGTAGAAACAAGAGGTCTTGTAGCTGCAATTGAAGCTGCAGATTCAATGCTTAAGGCTGCAAATGTTGAACTTGTTGGCACAGAAAAGATCGGTTCAGGACTTGTAAGCGTAATGGTAAGAGGTGACGTAGGTGCTGTTAAGTCTGCTGTAGAAGCAGGCGGCGCATCAGCTACAAAGCTTGGCGAAATCGTTGCAACACACGTAATCCCAAGACCACACGATGACGTGGAAAAGATTTTACCTGTACTTAAGTAATTTCATTTTTCAAAGATTATCTCAAGCCGGGCATATTTTGCTCGGTTTGAGATGGTCAAAAAACTGCAGAAGGGACTGAAAAAAGATGATAGTTGGAAAAGTAGTTGGAAGTATTGTTTCCACACGCAAGAATGAAACCCTTGTGGGTAATAAATTTATGATTGTTGAGCCTGTCTCTTCTATGTCAAAGGACAGAATGGTAGCTATTGACAATATAGGTGCCGGAATTGGCGAGTACGTACTCGTTGCTGTCGGAAGTGCTGCAAGAGTTGGAACAGGAGCAGAAAATTCTCCCGTTGATGCAGCAATAGTTGGTATTGTAGATAATCACGAAGGATTGGAGTAATATGCAATTTGACGCTTTATCGGAAGTAATGCGAAGCTGCGGCGTAGTTGGCGCCGGCGGAGCAGGATTTCCATCTTATGCAAAACTGAATACAAAAGCTGATACAATTATACTTAACTGCGCCGAATGTGAGCCGCTATTCAGGGTACATAGACAGCTTCTTGCAAAGTACACCTATGAAATTCTTACTGCTCTTGAGCATGTGCGTGAGGCGACAGAGGCAGAGCGTATTATAATAGCTGTTAAGCCGTCATATAAGGACGCTATTGAAGCAGTTAACGAAAAAACATCAACCTTTAAAAACGTTACTATAGCACACCTTCCGGAAATATATCCGGCAGGAGATGAGGTTGTCACTATTTACGAATCAACAGGAAGAGTAGTTCCTCCGGGACAGCTTCCAATCAGTGTTGGATGCATTGTGTTTAACGTTGAAACAATGCTCAACACCTATTATGCTATAACAGAAAACAGACCTGTTACAACCAAGTATGTTTCGGTTGTTGGTGCTGTTAATAACCCTACTACCTTTAAGGTACCGCTTGGCATGAAATTTTCAGAGCTTGCAAAGCTTGCCGGCGGAATAAATATAGAAGATTATGCCTGGCTTTCAGGCGGAGCTATGACAGGAAACTTGGCTAAGGCAACTGACGTTGTTACAAAAACAACAAACGCAGTAATGATACTTCCTGAAAATCATCCTGTTATACTCAAAAGAAAATCAAAAACAACTTTGAATATTAAACGGTCTATGAGTGCCTGCTGTCAGTGCAGCATGTGTACAGATTTGTGCCCGAGACATCTTCTTGGACACCCAATCGAGCCACATCTTTTCATGAGAGCAGCTTCCAAAGGAATGGAAAACGACCATAAGGCTGTTATAAATACATTATATTGTTCACAGTGCGGCATCTGTGAGATGTACGCGTGTCCTATTAATCTTTCTCCAAAATCCATAATGGGTGAATGTAAGCAAAGATTAATTAAAGAGGGAATAAGACCGCAGCCTCTTGAGGCAAAACCGGTAAATCCCATGAGAAAGTACCGCAGGGTGCAAATGGAAAGACTTCTTGCAAGGCTTGGTCTTGCAAAGTATGCAGTCCGTGCACCACTTGTAGAAGATGAAATTAAGCCAAAAGAAGTGAAAATCCTTTTCCGTCAGCACATTGGCGCTCCGGCAAAAGCAATAATTCAAAAAGGCGATAAAATAAACAGTGGAGATTTGATTGCCGAGGCAGCAGACGGACTTTCCGTTCCTGTAAATTCATCAGTTGGCGGCACAGTAAGAGAGCTTACAGATGAGTACGCTGTAATCAAATGCTAAATTTTGAAAGGAATAAATAAATTATGGCAAAAGCAATTGCAATGGTTGAGTTTATGACAGTTGCATCAGGTGTAACAGCAGCAGATATAATGGCAAAAACTGCTGAGGTTGACATAATGGAAGCAAATGTTGTTTGTCCCGGTAAGTACATAATTCTTATTTCCGGTGACCTGAGCGCAGTAAGAGCGGCGGTTGACGCTGCAAAGCAAAACAATCCTGACAGGCTTGTGGACAGCTTTGTGCTCGGTAACCCTCACGAATCAATATTCCCGGCAATATACGGTGCGACGGAAATAGAAAATCCAAAAGCGCTTGGTGTTGTTGAAACATATTCTGCAGCTTCAATGATAGCGGCAGCAGATGCGGCAGCAAAAACAGCTGTTGTACAGCTTGTTGAAATCAGAATAGCTAGAGGTATGTGCGGTAAGTCATACATGTTCCTTACAGGCGATGTGGCGGCAGTAACCGCAGCCGTTGAAAAAGCAAAGGCAGATATCGGAGAACGTGGTATGCTCCTTGATACATCTGTTATTGCAAACCCTGATAGTAAAATATGGAAAAACATTCTTTAAGCTGAAAGGACGGATAAAAAATGTTAGATGAAAAGTATATAAGCGAAATTGTAGAAAGCGTTGTAAGCAAAATGGACCTTTGCGATTGCTGCAATAAGCAAAAGGGTGTATTTGATACAATGGAAGAAGCTCTTGAGGCAGTAGCAAAGGCAAGAGAGCTTTACAGAGGCTACACAATTGAGCAAAGAGAAAAAATAATCGCAGTTATCAGACGCCTTACTCTTGAGGAGGCAGACAAGATGGCTGTTCTTGGTGTGGAAGAAACAGGCATGGGAAACGTTGTTGACAAAACAATCAAGCATCAGCTTGTTGCAAACAAAACACCGGGTACAGAGGACCTTCATCCAACAGCTATTACAGGCGATGCAGGACTTACACTTATAGAAATGGCTCCTTACGGAGTTATAGGAAGTATTACACCGTCAACAAACCCAAGTGAAACAGTTATCTGTAACTCAATTGGTATGCTTGCAGCAGGTAATGGTGTAGTATTCAATCCGCATCCAAATGCAAAGAAGACAGCAAACTACGCTGTTGACCTTGTAAACCGTGCAGTTTTAGAGGCCGGTGGTCCTGAAAATATAGTCGTTTCAGTTAAAAATCCAACAATGCAATCATCAGATATAATGATGAAATCTCCAATCGTTCGTATGCTTGTTGCAACAGGCGGACCGGGCGTTGTTCGTGCACTTCTCTCATCAGGAAAGAAAGCAATTGGTGCAGGTGCAGGTAACCCACCTGTTATCGTTGACAACACAGCAGATATTAAAAAGGCTGCAAAGGACATCGTTGCCGGAGCAAGCTTTGATAATAACCTGCCTTGTATTGCAGAAAAAGAATGTTTTGCATTTGCTGATATTGCAGACGAGCTTATGTCTGAAATGCAAAAGAATGGTGCATATCTCCTTCGCGGAAAGCAAATTGATGACCTTGTAAAGCTCTGTCTTGTAGAAAAAGACGGAAAATACTCAATCAATAAAAACTGGGTAGGTAAGGATGCAAAGAAATTCTTAAAGGCACTTGGTATTGATTCTGATGCAAAGCTAATTATCTGTGAAACAGAGGAAGCACATCCTTTTGTACAGGTAGAAATGATGATGCCGGTTCTTGCCATTGTAAGAGCTAAGGATATTGACCATGCAATTAAAATGGCATGCAGAGCAGAGCATGGCAACCGCCACAGTGCACACATCCATTCAAAGAATATAGACCATCTCACAGCTTTTGCAAAGGCTGTTGAAACAACAATCTTTGTAAAGAACGCTCCGTCATACGCAGGTATAGGTGCAGGCGGCGAGGGTTATACAACCTTTACTATTGCCGGCCCAACAGGAGAAGGTCTTACAGCAGCACACTCATTCACACGTCAAAGAAGATGTGTAATGGTTGACGGTCTTCACATTATCTAAGGAGGATAACAGATGAAAGCACTTGGAATGATTGAGGTTTACAGCTTTACTACAGCATTTGCAGCAGCAGACGTTGCGGCGAAGGCAGCTGATGTAAAAGTTATAGCATTTGACAGAAACCGTCCTATCAGCCCCGATGTACCGGCTCCTCTTGTAATGGAGGTTAAGATAGAGGGTAATGTATCTGCTGTTAAAGCAGCAATTGATGCGGCTACTGCTTATGCAAAGAGCGAGGGCAAATTCATAGTTTCTCATATAATTGCGAACCCTGATAAGGATACAGAAAAAATGGCTTATCTTCTTGATATAAACAGAGATAAGTATAATAAAAAGCTTCCTAAGAACATGATGGGAGTAGAGGCAGGAAAAACAACAGGCGAAGCTGTAGGTCTTGTAGAAATAGAAGGACTTGTAGCCGCTATACAAGGACTTGACAGTATGGTTAAAGCTGCTGATGTTCGTCTTGTTCATACAGAAAAAAGACTTGGCGGAAGACTTGTAACACTAATAGTTGCAGGTAGCGTGTCATCTGTAAAAGCAGCAGTTGAAAGCGGAGCTAATGCCGCAACTGCACTTGGTAAGGTTTTTGGTCAAGTAGTTATTCCAAGCCCAAGCGCAGAAGTAATTAAGTTTTTAGACATGGAATAATAGAGGTGACATGATATGAATGAACAGGAAATAGCAAAAGCCGTAAGAGCTGCAATAGAAAGTGTTCAGGAAAATCACGGAGCAATCAAGGTTGGTATTTCACAGCGTCATGTACATCTTTCACGTGAAGACCTTGACACACTTTTTGGAAAAGGCTACGAGCTTACACATAAGAAAACTCTTATGGGACGTGAATTTGCTTCAAACGAGGTTGTTACCTTGGTTGGACCATCACTTAAGTCAATTGAGAATGTTCGTATTCTCGGTCCTGTAAGACCAAATACACAGGTAGAAATTTCAAGAACAGATACCTTTATCCTAAAGGTTAGCCCACCGGTACGTCCTTCAGGAAATGTTGCAGGCTCCGAAAAGCTTGTGATTGTCGGTCCTAAAGGCTCTGTATACTTGAAAGAGGGCGTAATTATTGCAAACCGTCACATTCACTTAACTCCGGAATATGCCGAAAAACAGGGCATTAAGGATAACGACTATGTTGACGTTTTAATTGAAGGGATTAAACCTACGAAGTTTTATGATGTTCAGGTACGTGTGCGTGAAGACTTTAATGTGGAAATGCACCTTGATACAGACGACGCAAACTCAGCAGGACTCAAAAACGGAATGAGAGTACAAATTATAAAAAAAGATTGATAAATGGAGTGAGGAGTAATGCTGCCACTTGAACGTCAAAATAAAATAATGGAATTTTTAACGGCAGACGGAGCAGTATCTGTCAGCCGCCTGAGCACCGAACTTGATGTAACAGAGGAAACAATCAGACGTGACCTTGAAAAGCTTGAAAAAAAGGAAGCTTTAAGACGTACTCATGGAGGCGCTGTTCCAATTGACGGAACAACCTACGAGCTTTCTCTGGAAAAAAGAAAGCATACAAATGTAGAAGAAAAGGAGCGCCTTGCAAAAATTGCTGTTGGATATGTAGTATCCGGCGACACGATTTTCCTTGACGCATCAACTACAACCTTTTACATGGCAAAAGAGCTCAAAAACATGCACAATATAACCGTTATAACAAACTCAATAAGAGTTATAAACCAGCTTGACGGTGAGGAAGGCGTAAAGGTTATATCTGTTGGTGGACTTTTAAGTCGTAACCAGTCACTTGTTGGAACAATTGCAGAAAAGTCTGTAAAGCATAATTATTTTGCAAGTAAAATGTTCTTCTCAAGTAAGGGTGTGACAGCAGAAGCCGGCATACTTGACAGTAACGAGCAGGAATGTGGAATTAAAAAAGAGATGATAAAAAATTCTCAAGAAAAGTTTTATATGTGTGATTCCTCAAAGCTCGGTAAGGTTGGATTTGTAAAGCTTGCCGCATTTGATGATATTGATTGTTTTATAACCACATCAGAACCTGATGAAGCAATAAAACAAAAACTTGCAGAGCATGAGGTTAAGCTAATTAATGAGTGATATAAAACCGCCGTAAAATCGGCGGTTTTTTATTGACACTAAAGCCTTATTTTGATATAATAAACCTATTATAATGTTTGGAGGTACAAAAGAGTGCTGTTTTGCAGTGAAATTTTTCTATTTTTGTTTTTACCCGTTGTTCTTGCGCTATATTATATATTAAAACCCCTTGGTATCAGAGTAAGAAACTTTATACTTCTTGCTGCAAGTATATTGTTTTACGGTTGGGGAGAGCCAAAATTTGTTTATGTAATGATTGGTTCAATACTCCTTAACTATATATTCGGTCTTTTAATGGCATATTCAGAAAAAGGTATTTTAAAAAAGATTTTTTTGTCATTGAGCGTACTTGTAAACCTGTCATTGTTATTTGTTTATAAATATCTTGACTTTTCAATAGAAAATGTAAATGCTCTTTTTAATACGAGCATTCCTCTGAAAAACATTGCGCTTCCGATAGGAATTTCCTTTTTTACATTCCAGGCAATGTCCTATGTAATAGATGTGTACAGAGGCAAGGAGCAGGTGCAAAAAAATCCTTTTGATTTAGCTCTTTATGTTTCTTTCTTCCCGCAGCTTATCGCAGGACCAATAGTGCGATATGAAACAGTTGCCGCACAGATAAAATGCAGAAAAGAAACCCTTGACGATTTTTGTTATGGTATTAAGCGTTTTATAATTGGTCTTGGAAAAAAGGTAATGCTTGCAAATACCCTTGCCCTTGTATCCGACAAGGCGTTTGATATGAATGTAGAGCTTTTGTCAACACCAATGGCATGGCTTGGTGTTCTTGCATATACCCTTATGATATACTATGATTTTTCGGGATACTCGGATATGGCAATAGGCCTTGGCAAAATGTTCGGATTTACCTTTGAAGAGAACTTTAACTACCCCTACATTTCAAAATCTATAACAGAATTCTGGCGCAGATGGCACATCTCTATGGGTACGTGGTTCAGGGACTACTTGTACTTCCCTCTTGGCGGAAGCAGAGCAAAAACAGCCGGCAGACGAGTATTTAACTTGTTTGTTGTATGGCTTGCAACAGGAATATGGCACGGAGCAAACTGGACATTTATTGCGTGGGGACTTTTCTTCTTTGTGCTTTTATCGATCGAGAAAAATGTAAAGTTCATCGGTAAGCTTCCGGCAATTGTAAAATATTTGTATACTATGCTTTTTGTAATGCTGGGTTGGGTGCTTTTCAGAAGCACATCAATCGGTAATGCCATAGTGTATATGGAACGAATGTTTGTACCTGTATTCACAGGCGATGGCCTCGCAACTGCGGCACTTATGGAGCACGGTCTGGGTTTTGCTGCGGGTGTTATATGTATGACTCCTGCAATGAAGATTCTAGGTGAGAAAATCCACATCCCGTGGCTTATAAAAACAATAGCTTATTATTTACTATTTATCCTTTGCGTTCTTTATATTGTAAAGGGTGGATATAATGTATTTATTTATTTTAATTTCTAATAGGAGGTGTGACGGTCTTGGTAGATAAAATAAAAAAAATAATAACAATACTTATTTTTCTTGCAATCATCTTTGTAATGGCTATATATTCTGTTCTTAATCTTAAAGAAAAATATAAGGATACGGAAATGCCGCCGTTTGCACCGGCATCTTTTGAAAGTGAATTTAAAAGTAATTTGTATCTTCGAAGCGATATCATTGAGCTTCAGGGATTTACCCAGAAACTTATTTTTAATAGAGAAGTGGAAGATCCGGAACTTGGCGCAATTATAAAAAATAAATGGGGACAACTTACCTCACTTCCAAAGGAAAGCGATTTGGAAAAATTTAAGGAAAATCTTGACACTATTACAGATGCCTGCGAAGAGAACAATATAAAGCAAATTTATGTTCAGGCACCATTTAAAATATTTCCTCAGTATGAAAAAGAGCAGCTTCCTATCGGATTTACCACTGCGGCAAACGATAATGCAGACAAAATTATAGAGCATATGAAGGAAAGAAATGTAGAAATTTATGATTTCAGAGATGTTCTTTCCAAAAATACTGTAATACCAAAAGAAAAACTGTTTTATAGGACAGACCATCACTGGACAATAGAAACTGCTTTTTACGCATTTACAGAGTTTTACAAGCACCTCAATGGCGATGAATATAGTATTGCAAACAAACAGGAATTTGGGCTTGTAACGGACAAAAATAATTATAACCATATTAC
Organism: Clostridia bacterium; assembly: GCA_045644665.1. Taxonomy (GTDB): domain Bacteria; phylum Bacillota; class Clostridia; order UBA1381; family UBA1381; genus RGIG9115. Next base: position 44,235 of record JAZRHH010000033.1, on the reverse strand, counting down.
AATGGAAAGCTGTTATCTTGGTTCGTGGGGAAGACGTACAGGGGTTTTGTATGCCGGTCTTGACGATTTTACCTATCTTGTACCTGACTTTGAAACAGATATTTCGATAAAAAGAGTTGCAGGCGAGGCAAAGTACGAAGCAAGAGGTAATTTCTATGATGTTGTAATGAGCCCAAAACGAGTAGACAAGGAGCAGTTTGGACCAAGCGAGGAGGAGCTTGCTGCAGGCTTTGGCAGTAACGGAATTTATACAGATTTATATTCTGTTTATATGGATGGCTTTACTGCAGAAATGCAAATGCTAAACCATAATTCATCATCAGATAAGAAAATTCTTATTTTCCATGACTCTTTTGGTTTCCCGTTTTCTTCGTTTATGGCACTTGGCTTTAAGGAAACAAGGGTTATAGATCTTCGTAACTGGAACGAGGATATAAATCAATATATATCAGACTACGAACCACATTTTGTAATAACACTTTATAATCCTGACCAATAAAAAATATCCCCCAATGGGGGATATTTTTTAATCTAATGATTCAATAATTGCATACTTGCCGTCTTTTCTCTTATATACAACACGCATTTCGTTTGTATCACTGTCTTTGTATACAAAGAAATTGTGTCCAAGTAAATTCATTTGTAATACAGCTTCTTCGGGCGTCATAGGCTTAATAGAAAACTTTTTTGTTTTAACAATTTCAAACTTCTCTGAATCCTCGCCCTCGGAATACTCCTTACCGCTAATCATAATGTTATTCCAGTCAGAATCTACCTTAATTTTCTTTTCGAGCTTTGTTTTGTTTTTGCGTATTTGCCTTTCAATCACGTCAACAATTTTGTCCGCTGCTGTGCAAACATCTGTATCAAGAGCCTCGGCTCTGTAGACAATGCCCTGAGAATAAACATTAGCTTCGACATACTCCTGGTCCTTAATTGTTCCAACTACAACTCTTGCTTCGGAGTCTCCTTTAAAGAACTTATCAAGCTTGGAAAGCTTTTTTTCAATGTAGTCCTTTGACTTGTCCTTAAGGTTGATTTTTCTTGCAATAATTGTAAACTTCATAACCGTCACTCCTGTCTTTCTCTATTTCTGACGATTCTATCGTCACTATATAAATACCCTGTTTTAATATTTTTAAACATAATATTGAAATTTATGTGAATTTATTGTATAATGAATTCAAGAAAGCTTAAATTTCTGACAGAGTTTGCGATATGCACTTCGTAAGTCTGGAATAAGACAATTTATCCGGGAGAAAAATAATAATGATAAAAAACTATATCTTCGATTTTGGGAATGTGCTTGGAAATTTCTATCCCCATGACCTGACCGCACCTTATGTAAAAGACGCTGAAACGTGCAAAATAGTTAGTGATGTGGTGTTTGACCGTATCTATTGGAACAGGCTTGATGATGGAAGCATCACTGACGAGGAAGTAAAGGCAGCTGTTTGCAGTTGTTTGCCGGAGGAGCTTAGGGAGTGTGCATGCAAAGTGTATGATAACTGGGTAAAAACGATGACACCCGTTGCAAATATGCGAGAGCTAATTTCCGATATTAAAAAAACAGACAAAAAATTATATCTTCTCTCTAATATAAGCATAGGTTTTGCGGACACATACAAAGAGGTTCCATGGATAATGGAGCTTTTTGAAAGCTTTGACGGACTTGTTTTTTCGGGCAAGGTAGGAATGGTAAAACCTAATAAGGATATTTTTGAGCATATTTTGAATAGGTTTTCTTTAAAAGCAGAAGAGTGTTTATTTATTGATGATAGCCCCTTAAATATTGAGGGTGCAAAGGCTGCTAATATAAATGGTTATTTGTTTGACGGAGATGCAAAAAAATTAAAAGATTATTTAAAAATATAAAGAGGATAAGGTATGTCAAAGAAAAATGAAAGAAATACAAAAGGCAAAATAATAAAGGCTGCCTGGGACTTGTTTTATGAACAAGGGTATGAGTATACAACGGTAGAGGAAATAATTGAAAAGTCCGGCACATCAAAAGGCTCATTCTATCATTATTTTGAGGGAAAGGATGCACTTTTAGGCTCTTTATCATACATATTTGATGAGGAATATCAAAGACTTCAGGATAGCCTTCCTGAAAATATGTCTTCCTTTGATAAGCTTTTGTACCTTAACGCAGAGCTTTTTTCTGTAATTGAGGACAGAATAGATATTGACCTTCTTACAAGACTTTATTCTACTCAGCTTATAACAAAGGGGGAGAAACACCTTTTGGATAACAAGCGCCTTTATTATAAGCTTTTAAAAAGAATTGTTTCAGAGGGACAAAAAAATAAAGAAATAACAGATAAAATGACTGCCGGTGAAATTGTAAAGCTCTATGCAATGAGCGAACGTGCCCTTATATATGACTGGTGTATATGTAATGGAGAATATTCTCTTTCTTCCTATGCAAAAACTGTAATGCCTATGTTTTTGTCGGGTATTCGTCCTTAAAATAGTATTTTAAATTTTTTCTTAATTAAAGCAAGTTTATGTGTTTTTTAGAGAACTAAGTATAGACTATAGTCTATACTTAGTTCTCTATTGATTTTTGTTTTATTATGTGTTATAATAGTAAAAGTTTAAGAAAAAATTAGAAACAAAGGAGATTTTTTTAATGGATATTTTCGCATTTGTACTTTATTTTGTAGCAATGATTGCTATAGGTATATTCTTTTTCTTTAAATCAAAGGATGTTACAGAAAAGGACTATTTCCTTGGCGGTCGTGCAATGGGACCTTGGGTTACAGCAATGAGCGCTCAGGCATCGGACATGAGTGCCTGGCTTTTGATGGGACTTCCGGGAAGTATTTTAGCTTTTGGTTTTGGTCAGGCGTGGATAGGAATCGGACTTGCAATAGGTACTGCTGCAAACTGGATTTTGGTTGCAAAAAGGCTTCGTAAGTTTTCAAAAGCTGCAGGAGATTCGATAACTCTTCCTCAATACCTTTCCAACAGATTTGCTTCAAAAAGCCATGTGGTAAGTATTATATGCGCAGTTGTATTTCTTGTATGCTTTACAATTTATGTTGCATCAGCTTTTGTTGCAGGTGCAGATGTGTTTACAACACTTGTTCCTGAGCTTTCAAGAAGCACAGCTATGATTATATTTGCGGCAATTGTTGTTGTTTACACTTTCCTTGGCGGATTTAACGCAGTATGCTGGACAGACTTTTTCCAGGGTCTTTTGATGCTTGCTGCACTTCTTATTGTACCTATAGTTATCGGATTTACAAGAACTCTCGATGTGTCTGCTTTGTCAACGGTTTATACAGGTCCAAACGGCGAAGAATTTGAGTTTGTAGCAAACTTCTTTAACGCAAGCTGGAAAGATATTCTTTCGGGACTTGGCTGGGGACTTGGATACTTTGGTATGCCACATATTATTGTAAGATTTATGGCAATTGAAAAGCCGTCAATGGTTAAAAAGTCTGCAACAGTTGCTATTGTCTGGGTTATACTTTCACTTGGTGCCGCTATAGTAATTGCATACCTTGGCAGAATGTTTGTATATTCAAACGGAACAGACCTTTCTGCAGTGCTCCTTGGAGAAGGCAAGCAGTCCTTGATATTTGTAGAGCTTGCCCGTGATGTATTCCCGGCATTTATAGCAGGACTTTTGCTTGCGGCAATTATTGCGGCAAGTATGTCAACTGCTGATTCACAGCTTTTGGTTGCTGCATCTTCTTTTGCAAGTGACCTTTATAAGCCAATCATAAGAAAAAATGCATCAAACAAAGAAATGCTTTGGGTTAGCCGTTTGATTGTAATGGTAATAGCTGTTGTAGCGTTCTTTATTGCAAGCAGTAAAGGAAAAGCTGCACAGGCAATTATGGATTTGGTATCTAACGCATGGGGTATATTCGGTGCGGCGTTTGGTCCGGCAGTTCTTTTGTCGCTTTTCTGGAAGAGATTTACATATAAGGGTGCTGTTGCAGGTATCATAGTTGGTGCTTTGGTTGATATGCTCTGGCTCTGGCTTCCTGTTTCCGGCGGTCTTACTCTAACAGCCGCTACGGGAATATACGAAATCATTCCGGGATTTATCATTGGCGGTCTTGCAGCAATCGTTGTAACACTTATAGACAAAGCTCCGTCAGCAGAGGTTCAGGAAATTTATGCAAAAGCAACTGATAATAGCATAGACGACTAAAATTAAAATAGCAATCCCTTTGTAAAGGGCTTGCTATTTTAATGCAATTGTGTTATACTTATCATAAAATATTAGTATTTAAGGATTGTTATGGTAAGAAAAAAATATTTTATTTTATTAATGATAGTGTGTTTAATACACTCTTATAATGTTTTTGCACTAAACGTGCAAGGAGCATCAGCGGAATATCCGGTTGCGAGCTCGCTCCACTTACCAACTGTGAAAAATATGTTGGCAAACGCGTGTCTGCCTATAGGAAAAGCACTTTATGTTTATGGTGGCGCGTGGAATGAAGAGGATACAGGGGCAGGTGCGGAAGCGATTTCCTATGGTATAAGTCCCCGGTGGGAAATGTTTTATAAGGAACAAAAACCAACTTATGACTATAAAACTACCAGATACCAAATTCATAATGGACTAGATTGTACAGGATACATAGGCTGGACTATGTATCAGATATTTGGTAATACATATAGCAACACGGGATATGTGTATGTTTCAAGGGATATGGCATTGTCTTATAGCAGACTTTTTGGCGGAATATACACAGAAAAAGAAAATGTTACGCGTAGGCAGTGCGGAGATATTATGAGCTCCAATGGACACGCCTATATTGTAGTGGGGCAGTGTAGAGACGGAAGTGTAGTTCTTTTGCATGCATCGCCTCCGGCAGTAACTTTTTGCGGAACATATACTCCAAGTGGAAATGTAAACAGCGAAGCGGTAAACCTTGCAACATATTACATGAAAACATATTTTCCGGAACATTACCAAAAATATTCTTATGTATCAAGAAATGAAAAATATTTAAAGGATTATAACCGTATGGAGTGGACAAACGAGGTTCTTCGTGACCCGGACGGATACAGAAATATGTGGGCAGAAGATATACTGGAAGATTTGTTTGAAAGTGTAAAGATATATACAAACGGTGATCGTTTGGTTTCTGATGCAGATCCATACATACTTGATGGGACTACATATGTGCCCTTGCGGGCGGTTTCCGAAAATTTTGGTGCAAATGTCATATGGGAAGAGGATACGAAAAATGCGCGTATTAACGCAGGTGGACGTAGTATTATAATTGATATAGCAGACGAAACAGTTAAGCTGGACGGTGTTTTGGATAATCGCACATTCCGTATTGTAAATGACAGGATAACTGTTCCCATTCGTCTGGTGGCAGATCTGTGTGGCTTTTCTGTGGAGTGGGAAAGCGTATCGAAATCTGTTTATTTAAATAATTGTTTGAGGTGATAAAATGTTACTTTATATTGTAAGACATGGAGATCCTGATTACGAAATAGATTCCCTTACAGAAAGAGGAAAACTGCAAGCGGAAGCCGTAGGAAAGAGAATGTATGATGCTGGAATTGACAGAATATTTTCCTCTCCTATGGGACGTGCAAAGGAAACAGCTGAGCCTGCATGCAGACTCTTAAATCTTGAAAAAAACATAGAGCCCTGGGCTCATGAAGTTGAGGACGAGAGAATGACGCCATTTCCTGACGGGAAACTAAAGTCTGTCACATTTGTTCAGAATACATATTACCGTGAAAACGGAAATATTGACTTGCCTTATGAGCGAAGCTTTGAGTGTCAGGGAATAAATCAGTCAAGAATGGACGTTGCTGTAAAATATATAGAAGAGCATGGAAAAGAATTTCTTGAAAGACTTGGATACAAAGAGGAAAATGGAATATATCGTATTTTAAAACCCAACGAAGAAAAGGTAGCTCTTTTTTGTCATTCTGTATTTGCAAGAGCGTGGCTTTCAGTTTTGCTGCATATTCCATTTCATATAATGTGGGCATCTTTTAACTACACCCACACAGGAGTTACTGTTGTTGAATTTGAAAACAATGAAAATGGTGTAACAGCGCCAAGATGCCTTTGCTACTCTGATGTTTCACATCTTTATGCAAACGGTCTTGATTTGCTGCACGATAACAGAGTTGAGATATAAACGAAAGGGAAACTATGGGGAAATTTGACGGCTATCTGATTTGTACAGACCTTGACGGAACTCTGCTAAGAAAAGACAAGTCCGTTTCTGAAGAGAATCTTGAGGCAATAGAGTATTTTAAAAACGAGGGTGGAAAATTCACTTTTATTACAGGACGTATGCCATTTTATGCAACGGATATTTCAAACCTTATTAAGCCAAATGCACCAATTGGATGTAGCAACGGTGGAGGCTTGTATGACTGTGCTATCGGGGAGTATATCTGGAAACAGCCTATAGATAACAGGGTTATGGAGCTTGTTGAATGTGTAGATAAAGCCCTTCCTGATGTGGGAATACATGTAAGTACATTTTACAAAGCATACTTTTCCAAAGATAGTTCAGCAATGAAGCATTTTCGCGAGGTTTCAAAAATTCCTGATTGTGTTTGTCATTATAATGCTGTAAAGGAAACAGTTGCAAAAATTATATTTGCAACTGATGTGGAAGAAGAAATTAAAACTGTTGAAAAATTACTGAACGAGCATCCTATGGCAGAAAATTTCAGTTTCATCCGTTCTGATAAAACACTTTTTGAAATTTTGCCTATGGGTGTCGGAAAGGGCATGGCAATAACAAAGCTTAGAGAGCTTTATGGAGAAAAAATAATCGCAGTAGGCGACTATAATAATGACATATCCATGTTTGAAGCTGCAGATATAGGGATAGCTGTATCAAATGCCTGTCCTGAGGCACTTGCTGCTGCAGATTATATTACAGTAAGTAATCAGGAACATGCTATTGCAAGTATAGTTTCAGATGTAGAGAGGGGTAAATTTTAACAAATGAAATTTAAGGCGTATTTATTTGATTTTGACGGAACGCTGGTGGATTCAATGCCCTCGTTTATAAATACAATGTTGCGTATACTCGATGAAAACAATATTGAGTATGGAAATGATATTGTGAAAACAATTACGCCTCTTGGATATCTTGGTACAGCAAAGCATTTCAAAACTCTCGGCATTACAAAGTCGGAGTCAGAGCTTGTAGAACTTATGAACGAATATGTTGTTGATGAATATAAGTATAATATACAGGCAAAAGAAAATGTAATTTCAGTTCTGAAAAAACTGAAAGATAAGGGAGCAAGCCTTAATATTCTTACAGCAAGTCCTCACACAGCTCTTGACCCTTGTCTAAAAAGACTTGAAATTTATGATATTTTTGATAATGTCTGGTCCTGTGACGATTTTTGCACAACGAAATCAGATCAGCAGATTTATAAAATGGCAGCTGAAAAAATAGGATATTCAGTAGATGAAATACTATTTTTAGATGATAATTATAATGCAGATAAAACGGCAAAATCTGCAGGCATGAAAGTATGCGGGGTGTTCGATGAATCGTCGGCAGATTATACTGAGGATATTAAGTCAATAACGGATTTTTACATAGACAATTTCTCGGAATTTTTAGATATTTAAAGAATGTAGAGGGTGGTATTACACTATCCTCTTTTTTATTGTAATAAATTATGGTATAAATTACACAAAAATAAAAAAAAACATTGATAAAGCTCCTATTATAAGGTATAATAAAATGAGGTGTATTGTAAGGTACAACCAAAAATTTTGAAACCTATAAGAATTTATAAATATAAACATAAAGAAAGGGAAATTACTCAAATGACAGATAATCAAAAAATGGCGGAGCTTTTGTTTCCAAAGCCACTCAAAACACCTGAAGAATACGAAAAAATGTATCCGGAAAGAAATCTACCCGAGGGGGCAATAGTATCAAGGTTTGCACCAAGTCCAACAGGCTTTTTGCACATAGGCGGACTTTTTGCAGCTTTTGTTGCAAGAAGGGCTGCACTTTCCACCGGAGGACAGTTTTTTCTTCGTATAGAGGATACTGATAAAAAAAGAGAAGTAGAAAACGGAGTAAGCGGAATAGTAAGCGGACTTCGTGATTTTGGAATAGAAATTACAGAGGGTATGATTTCTGAAACAGAGGACGTGGGCGATTATGGTCCCTACATCCAAAGCAAGCGTGCAGAAATTTATCATACCTTTGCAAAGAGCCTTGTTCTTAAAGGTCTTGCATATCCTTGCTTTATGACAGAGGAAGAGCTTTCTGAAATCCGCGAAAAGCAGGAGGCAGAAAAAAAGCTTCCGGGCTGCTATGGTGAATATGCAAAATACAGGGATATCACTCCGGAAGAAGCGGAAAAACGGATACAAAATGGGGAGAGCTATGTATTAAGACTTAAATCTCCCGGCAAGGAAGAAAACAAAATAAGCTTTACAGACGGTGTTAAGGGCGAAATTGAAATGCCTGAAAACATTCAGGATGTTGTTATTTTAAAAACAGACGGAATTCCAACATATCACTTTGCTCACGCGGTGGATGACCACCTTATGAGAACAACAGACGTTATCCGTGGCGACGAATGGATATCATCTGTGCCTATACATGTACAGTTCTTTGATTGCCTTGGTTTTGAAAGACCAAGATATGCACATATCTCTCCGGTCATGAAAGAAGAGGACGGCGGAAAACGTAAGCTTTCAAAGCGCAAGGACCCGGAAGCCGCAGTTTCATTCTACTCACAGGTTGGCTATCCAAAGGGAGCCGTAATTGAGTATCTTCTTACAATTGCAAACTCAAACTATGAGCAGTGGAGAGACGAGAATCCCGATGCAGATAATACAGAGTTTAAATTCTCTCTTTCAAAAATGAGCAAGGCAGGAGCGCAGTTTGACCTTGTTAAACTTAGTGACATAAGCAAGAACTATGTTTCAACCCTTACAAAAGAAGTTGTAACAGATGAAGTGCTTGCCTGGGCAAAGGAAAATGACAAAGAGTTTTATGATTGCATCTCCGAGGATATAGAATATACAAAATCTGTTTTTGGTATCGAAAGAAACGAAATTAAACCGAGAAAAGAAATTGTAAAATGGGACGAAACTCCTCAGTATGCGGCATACTTCTACGAAAAGCTTTGGGACAGAAATCGTGATTTTGAAGATATTCTCCCAAAAGAAAACATGATAGAAATCTTGGAAAAGTATAAAGAGGTTTACAAACCGGACGAAACAGCAGAAACCTGGTTCCCGAGTGTCCGTGACATGAGTGAAGCCCTTGGATACGCAAAGGCGCCGAAGTTTTATAAAAAAGACCCTGATGCATACAGAGGCCATGTGGGTCAGGTAAGCTCTGTAATCAGAGTAGCAGTAACCGGCAGAAAGAACTCACCGGACTTGTTTGAAGTTATGCAGGTGCTTGGATATGATAAGGTAATCGCACGCATAGACGAAAGCATAGAAATCTTAAAGAAATAACGAAAGGAAACACGCCATGGAAGAACTTAGCACAAATTTTATACACGAGGCTATTAATAAAGATTTAAAGGACGGGGTAACAGACCACATCCAGACACGTTTTCCTCCGGAGCCAAACGGCTATCTTCATATAGGTCACGTTAAGGCAATTTGCATCGACTTTGCAACAGCTGAAAAGTACGGCGGAGTATGTAACCTCCGACTTGACGATACAAACCCAACAAAAGAAGATACAGAGTATGTAGAAGCTATTATGAAGGATATTGAATGGCTTGGCTTTAAGTGGGACAAGGTGCTTTATGCATCAGACTATTTTGATGCACTTTATGAGGGTGCAATAAAGCTTATCAAAAAAGGCAAGGCGTATGTATGTGACCTTTCTGCAGAAGAAATAAGAGAATACAGAGGTACACTAACAGAGCCCGGAAAGAACAGCCCTTACAGAGAAAGAAGTATAGAAGAAAATCTAGACCTTTTCAAACGTATGACAGATGGCGAATTCCCGGACGGTGCAAAGGTGTTAAGAGCCAAAATTGATATGGCATCACCAAACCTTAACATGCGCGACCCTGTTATCTACAGAATTATGAGAGCGCACCATCACAGAACAGGCGATAAGTGGATTGTATATCCTATGTATGACTATGCGCACCCTGTTTCCGATACAGTTGAGGGTGTAACACATTCTCTTTGCTCTTTGGAGTTTGAGGATCACAGACCGCTTTATGATTGGTTTTTAAAGGAGCTTGAATTCGAGCATCCGTCAAGACAGATTGAGTTTGCAAGACTTAACCTTAACTACACTCTTACCAGTAAAAGAAAGTGCCTTAAGCTTGTAAGGGATAACATAGTAAACGGTTGGGACGACCCAAGAATGTCAACAATCTGCGGAATGAGAAGACGCGGCTATACAAAAGAAGCCTTAAAGGATTTCTGCGAAAGAATAGGCGTTGCAAAGGCAAACAGCGTTGTTGACTTTAATTTACTTGAGCACTGTGTAAGAGAGGACCTTAACAAAAAGGCTCCAAGAGCTATGGCGGTTCTAAACCCTGTAAAGCTTGTAATTGACAACTATCCTGAAAATCAAACAGAGGAAATAACTGTTGAAATTAATCCTGAGGACGAAAATGCAGGAACAAGAACTGTACTTTTCTCAAAGAATATTTATGTTGAGGCAACAGATTACATGGACGAGCCTCCAAAGAAGTATTACAGACTCGCCGTTGGAAACGAAGTACGTCTTAAGGGTGCATACTATGTAACATGTACAGGCGTTGAACGTGACGAAAATGGAAATGTAACAGAAATTCATTGTACCTATGACCCCGAGTCAAAGGGTGGACAAACACCTGACGGAAGAAAGGTAAGAGGTACAATCCATTGGGTTAATGCAGACAGTGCAGTAGATGCAGAGGTTCGTCTTTATGACAGACTTTTCACAGTAGAAAACCCGTCAGATGAAGAAGCAAACGGAGATTACCTTACAAACCTTAACCCAGACTCAGAGGTTATAATTAAAAACTGTAAGGTGGAAGAAAACCTTAAAAACGCAAATAGCGGCGACACATTCCAGTTTATGCGCCATGGTTACTTCTGCGTAGACCCTGACTCTGCAGATGGCAAACTTGTGTTTAACAGAACAGTTGCGCTTAAAGATTCATGGGGAAAAATGCAAAATAAATAATACTTTTGAAAGGATACGGATTTTACAATGGACTACTCAAAGTATATATCAGATAAAGTAGGAAAGCTAAAGGCTTCTGCAATTCGTGAAATGTTTAAGCTAATGGCAGACCCGGAAATAATTTCTCTTGCCGGCGGCTCTCCTGATTCTTCACTTTTCCCTGCAAAGGAGCTTGGGGAAATTGCAAAGGAGGTACTTACAAAGGAGCCTGTAAAAGCTCTTCAGTACGGTACAACGGACGGCTATGCCCCTTTTAAAGAGCAGGTAATGGAAAGGGCTGCAAAAATCGGATGTGTGGCAGAGGGCGATAAGGTAATAATTACAACAGGAGAGCAGCAGGGAATTGACCTTGCTGTCAAAACCCTTGTAAAAGAGGGCGAATGTGTAGCAGTGGAGGAGCCAAGCTTTGTAGGCTCACTAAACTCTATAAAGGCACACAATGCTGTTCTTGTCCCAGTTCCAATGGAAAGTGACGGACTTGATACAGAAAAGTTTGAAGAAATCTTAAAAGAAACCAAAATAAAGGTGCTTTATACAATTCCAACATTCCAGAACCCTACAGGTATCACAATGTCCCTTGAAAAAAGAAAAAAGATTTTAGAGCTTGCAAAAAAGTACGATTTTCTTATCATTGAGGATAACCCTTATGGCGATTTGAGATTTAAAGGGGAGAATGTACCTTGCATAAAATCTCTTGACACAGAGGGCAGAGTAATATATTGCAGCTCATTTTCAAAAATTCTCTCTCCGGGACTAAGACTTGGATATGTAATCTGTCATGGAGATATAATTGACAGAATTGAAATTGCAAAGCAGGCAAACGATGTACATACACCGTTTTTAACACAAATGATAGCCTCCGAATATATTAAAAAGTATAATATAGATGAGGATATTAAAAAAGCAAGTAAGATTTATGGCGAAAAATGCGAGTTTATGCTGGAGTGCATGAAAAAGTATTTTCCAAAATCAATTACCTGGACAGAGCCCGAGGGCGGACTGTTTATTATGTGCTATGCGCCTGAGGGAACAGATATGGATGCTGTACTGAAGGAAAGCCTTAAAAATAAGGTTGCCTTTGTTTGCGGCAGCGGATTTATGACAGATCAGGAAAAGCCATGCACAATGTTCAGATTAAATTACTCGACAATGCCTTTTGAAAAAATCGAAAAGGGAATAAAATCCCTTGGCGAAGTTCTTCACAGCGTTCTTGACTAAGGAGAGGTATTATGGAAAAGAAAAAAAGAATTTTCAGCGGCGTACAGCCGTCAGGAAACATAACACTTGGAAACTACCTTGGTGCAATAAAAAACTGGGTTGACCTGCAGGAAGAATATGAGTGTCTTTATGCTATAATGGATATGCACTCAATCACTGTCAGACAGGACCCCCAGGAGCTTAAAAAGCGTACACTTGACCTTTTAAAAGTATATCTTGCGTGTGGTATTGACCCTGAAAAGAATTTACTTTTTGTTCAGTCACACGTGCCTGCCCATGCACAGCTTTCATGGGTGCTTAACTGCTACACATACATGGGCGAGCTTTCAAGAATGACACAGTTTAAGGATAAGTCAAAGAGCCATGCAGACAACATAAATGCAGGACTTTTTACCTATCCCGTTCTTATGGCTGCAGATATTCTTTTATACGGTGCAGACCTTGTACCTGTAGGTAAGGACCAGATGCAGCATATAGAAATTTGCCGCGATATAGCAGAGCGCTTTAACTCTGTTTACGGAAACGTATTTATAATTCCCGAAGGATTTATGCCAAAGGCAGGTGCCAAGGTTATGAGTCTTCAGGAGCCTACAAAGAAAATGTCAAAATCAGACCCTAATCCAAAGGGATATATTTCAATGCTCGATGAGGTTAATGTTATTGCAAAGAAAATAAAGAGCGCAGTAACAGACTCCGAAGGTATAGTAGAATATCGTGAGGGCGATGATACAAAGGCGGGTATTAATAACCTTATGACAATTTTCTCTGCTGTTACAGGCAAGTCCTATGATGAAATTACAAAAGATTATGCCGGAAAAGGATACGGAGATTTTAAAGGGGACGTTGCCGAAGCTGTTGTTGAGCACATAAAGCCGATAAGGGCAGAATATGACAGACTTTCAAATGACAAGGCGTACCTTGAAGGAATTTATAAAGCAGGTGCCGAAAAAGCACAAATTATTGCTTCTCGTATGGTAAGCAAGGTTTACAAAAAGGTAGGCTTTTTGCCATACTAACAGGAAGGGATATATACTATGGAAACTAATTCACTATTTTTATTCTGTGCGTTTATAATATCCTTTGTCTTTTCATTTACCACTACACCTATTGTAAAAAAGCTTGCTTTTAAAATAGGCGCAGTTGATGTACCAAGGGATAACAGACGTATGCACAAAGAGCCTATCCCACGTCTTGGGGGACTTGCAATAATATTTGGTTTTTTAGTAGCAATATTATGCTTTAACACAGGCTTTAACAGACAAATGATTGCCACTCTTCTGGGTGCCGCAATTATTGTGGTTATGGGTGTTGTGGATGATTGCAAAAACCTTGATGCAAAAATAAAGTTTGTTATTCAGATAATTGCAGCACTTATAGTCATATTTGGCGGAGATATAAAAATCAAGGTATTTACAAACCCCAATATTTTTAGTGACAATCTGTACTGGGTATTGCCGGAGTGGATTTCTGTTGTGGTTACAGTAATCTGGATTGCGTTTATCACAAACGCCGTAAACTTTATAGACGGTCTTGACGGACTTGCAGCGGGCGTATCTGCTATCATGAGTGTGTCTTTGGTCTTTATATCCGTAAGACTTGGCGAATTTTCAATTGCACTTTTTGGAATTGCGCTAATGGGTGGCTGCTTTGGATTTTTGCCCTTTAACTTTAACCCGGCAAAAATATTTATGGGCGATACAGGCTCTACGTTTTTAGGATTTATGCTTGCAAGTCTTTCCATACAGGGTATGTTTAAGAGCTACGCAGTAATTTCCTTTGCTGTGCCCCTGTTAATTCTTGGTCTTCCGCTCTTTGATGCGCTTTTTGCAATGCTAAGACGTATTATGACAGGGAAGAGCCCAATGACAGCAGACAGAGGTCATCTTCATCACAGACTCATTGATATGGGATTTAGTCAGAAGCAAACAGTATTTATACTTTATGCAATAAGCGGTGTTCTTGGAATAACAGCTGTGCTTCTTGCAGAAAATGGTACACTTCGTGCACTTATTCTTGTAATATGTGTTCTTATACTTTTACTTATAGGAAGTCTTCTTGGAAAGGACGTATATGTTCCGGAAGAGAAAGGAGAAAAAGGTGAGCAAAATTAAAGTTATGATGGTTTTCGGGACTCGTCCTGAGGCTATAAAAATGGCACCTCTTGCACTTGAGCTGAAAAAACATGATGATATAGAAACTATTGTGTGTGTAACAGCGCAGCACAGAGAAATGCTTGACCAGGTGCTTGAAATATTTGATATTACACCGGACTTTGACCTTGATATTATGAAGGAGAGGCAAACCCTTGTGGGAATTACATGCCGCGTCCTTGAAGGTCTTGACGGTATCTTAAAGGAGCAAAAGCCGGATATTGTTCTTGTACATGGAGATACATCAACCAGCTTTGTTGCAGCACTTGCAGCATTTTATAATCAGATACCTGTAGGTCACGTAGAGGCAGGACTGAGAACCTTTGATAAATATTCTCCGTTCCCGGAAGAAATGAACAGAAACCTGACAGGAAGAATAACAGATATTCATTTCTCTCCAACAGATAATAATAAACAAAATCTTTTAAATGAAGCAATTTCTGCTGATAAGATTTATGTAACAGGAAATACTGTAATTGATGCTCTTAAAACTACAGTACGTGACACATATGTATTCGAAGATGAAACTTTAAAAAATGTAGATTTTGAAAACAAAAGGGTTATTACAGTTACCGCTCACAGACGTGAAAATCTGGGAGAACCTCTTGAAAATATCTGCAACGCAATAAAGAACATTGTCCTTGCAAATGATGATGTAGAGGTGGTTTACCCTGTTCATATGAATCCGGCTGTTCGTGAAACAGTAAACTCAATCATGGGCGGAGTGGAAGGTATACATCTTATTGAGCCTCTGTCTGTAAATGAGCTTCATAACCTTATGGCAAGAAGCTATATGATAATGACAGACTCCGGCGGAATACAAGAGGAAGCCCCTGCACTTGCAAAGCCTGTACTTGTTCTAAGACGTGAAACAGAAAGACCGGAAGCAGTTGCTGCCGGAACTGTAAAAATTGCGGGAACAGACAGAGAAACAATAGAAAAACTTGCAACAGAGCTTTTAACAAGTAAAGCAGAATACGACAAAATGGCACACGCTGCAAATCCTTACGGTGACGGCCGTGCATCGGAGAGAATTGTTGCGGCACTAAAATATGAATTTAAATTAAGCGATAAAAAGCCTGCAGACTTTTAATTAAAATAGACATAAAGGAAGGGAAGTGAGAGTAATGGATGCAGACAGTAGTAGAGGCGTAAAACCAAAAGGGAGTTACGGGATCGGATCCCGCAAACTATATACTTTTGTGTCCGTTACTCTGTTTTTCTGACGGACTTACGCCTATAGGATAATTTTCATAGCCAAAGAAACCAACGACAAATTTGTCTTTGGTTTGGATTGTTTTGGCAAAATTATAATATAGGAGGGACCTTCACAATGAAACAAAAACTAACCGAGCTTCTGGAGGCAAAAAACTACGGCGAACTCAAAGGCGAATTCTCCGAAATGAATCCTGCAGACGCCGCTTCCTTTATAGAAGAGCTGTTTGAAGACCGTGCAGATGAAAAGGAGCTTATAGTTCTTTTCAGGCTAATGCCAAAGGACTTGGCAGCAGACTGCTTCTCATTTATGGAGCCTGAAACACAGCAGCTTCTTATTTCCTATTTCTCGGACGCAGAACTTCATTATGTCCTTGAGCAGACCTTTGTAGACGATACCGTTGACATGATAGAGGAAATGCCTGCAAATGTTGTAAGCAGAATACTCAAAAACGCAGACCCCAAAACCCGTGCTGCTATAAACGAAATTTTAAAATATCCAAGTGACAGTGCCGGAAGCATTATGACAATTGAGTATGTTCAGCTTCGTCCTACAATGACAGTTGAAGAGGCTTTTACAAAAATAAGACGTACAGGTGTTGATAAGGAAACTATATATACCTGCTATGTTAAGGATGCAAACCGTCATCTTATTGGTCTTGTTACTGTAAAAACCTTGCTTTTGTCAGACTCAACTGACCTTATAAGCGACATAATGGAAACTAATGTTATAAGTGTAAATACCCACGAGGACAGAGAAGTAGTTACAACAATGTTTGAAAAGTACGACTTCCTTGCACTTCCTGTTGTTGACAGGGAAAATAGGCTTGTCGGTATTGTAACGGTTGATGACGTAATTGACGTTATCCAGGAAGAGAATACAGAGGACTTTGAAAAAATGGCGGCCATTGTTCCGTCCGATAAGTCATATATGAGAACAGGTGTTTTTGAAACTGTTAAAAACAGGATGCCGTGGCTGCTTTTGCTTATGATTACTTCTGCTTTTACAGGAAGTATTATAGGCCATTATGAAGCGGCACTTTCACAGTACATGATACTAAGTACATTTTTCCCGATGCTTATGAATACCGGCGGTAATGCGGGCGGTCAGGCATCTGTAACAGTTATAAGAAGCTTGTCTCTTGGCGATGTGGAATTTTCAGATATATTTGAAGTTATCTGGAAAGAGGCAAGAGTGGGTATTATTTGTGCTCTGCTTCTTACAGCTGCAAACTTTATAAAGCTTCTTTTATTTGACCATGTAACACTTGAGGTTGCGGCAGTAGTTTGCCTTACGCTGATTGTGACGGTTTTTCTTGCAAAGATTGTTGGGTGTACGCTCCCTATGCTTGCAAAAAAAGTGGGATTTGACCCGGCTGTTATGGCAAATCCGTTTATTACAACCATAATTGATGCACTTTCCCTGCTAATTTATTTCCAGATTGCAAGAATGTTGCTCGGTATTTAATATTATTTGGGAAAAGTACTTGATTTTGCATATTAAAGTATGTTATAATTTAATTTATTGTAAATGCCTGAAAGGCTTTAGAATACGAAAGGGTGGTAAAATTTGAAAAACAGCGAAAAGAAAATGGATAAAATTGTGGCTCTTTGTAAGGGCAGGGGATACATATATCCCGGAAGTGAAATTTACGGAGGCCTTGCAAATACATGGGACTACGGCCCCCTTGGCGTTGAGTTTAAAAACAATGTAAAAAAAGCCTGGTGGAAAAAATTCATTCAGGAATCAAAATATAATGTAGGTCTTGACTGTGCAATACTTATGAACCCGGAAACATGGGTTGCATCAGGTCACGTTGGCGGATTTTCTGATCCTCTTATGGACTGTAAGGAATGTAAGGCAAGACATCGTGCAGATAAGCTTATTGAAGACTTCGCATTCAGCAAAGGAGAAAGTCTTACAGTAGACGGCTGGAGTAAGGAAAAGATGGTAGAGTATATCAAGGAAAACAATATTGTTTGTCCTGAGTGCGGAAAGCAAAACTTTACCGATATCCGTGAATTTAATCTTATGTTCAAGACATTCCAGGGTGTTACAGAGGACTCAGCATCAACTGTATATCTCCGTCCTGTAACTGCACAGGGTATATTTGTAAACTTCAAGAGTGTTCAAAGAACATCAAGAAAGAAAGTGCCTTTTGGTATAGGACAGATTGGTAAATCATTCAGAAACGAAATCACACCGGGTAACTTCACATTCAGAACAAGAGAATTTGTGCAAAAGGTACTTGAATTTTTCTGCGAGCCGGGAACAGACCTTGAATGGTTTGCATACTGGAAACAGTACTGTATGGACTTCCTTCTCAGCCTTGGCGTGAGAGAAGAAAACCTTCGTTTCCGTGACCACTCACCTGAAGAACTTTCACACTATTCAAATGCTACAACTGATATAGAATTCGTATTCCCATTTGGTTGGGGCGAGCTTTGGGGAATAGCTGACAGAACAGACTTTGACCTTAAGCAGCACCAGAACCACTCAGGAGAAAATATGGAATATATCGACCCACAGGATAACACAAAGAGATACATTCCTTACGTTGTTGAGCCATCACTTGGTGCAGACCGTGTTGCTCTTGCATTCTTGGTTGAAGCATATGACGAGGAAGACCTTGGCGATGGAGATTCAAGAGTTGTAATGCATCTTCATCCTGCACTTGCACCTGTTAAGGCGGCAGTTCTTCCGCTTTCTAAAAAGCTCGGAGAACAGGCAGAGGAAGTGTTTGCAAGTCTTTCTAAGAAATATAACTGTGAGTATGACGATGCCGGTTCAATCGGTAAGCGTTATCGCCGTCAGGACGAAATTGGAACACCTTTCTGTATCACATATGACTTTGACTCACTTGAGGATAACTCAGTTACAGTTCGTTTTCGTGACAGTATGGAACAACAAAGAATTAAGATTGAGGACCTTGAAAAGTTCCTCGACGAACAATTAGCGTTCTAAATAATAAAAAAATGGGAAAAGTAATTTTCCCATTTTTTGTTTATAATAATTCTTTTCTAAGCTCTGCCGGTGTTTTTGGTGAAAGGTAGGAAAGAGGGATATCAAATACTGTCTTTGCACCGGATAATCCTTCCTTATTCATCTTATATGCTGCTCTTGCATATGATGTGAGAACACTTGATGTAAACTCCGGATTTGACTGGAGTTTAAGTGAAAACTCAAGAACATGTGATGTTTCTTTATTTTCTCCTGTGTTGCCGCTTCTGAGAACAAAGCCGCCGTGTGGTATTCCGCTATGGTCTCTCTTAAGCTCTTCCTCTGTTATAAAGTGTACTGTTGTATCATAGTCTGCAAAGTAGTTTGGCATTGTTTTGATTTCTTCTTCAATTTTTGCCGCATCTGCACCATCCTCTAAAACTACAAAACATTCTCTTGTATGCATCTGTCTTGTTATAAAGGTGGGATTTTCGCCCTTTCTTACACTTTCAAGAGCAGAGTCCACAGGGATTGTGTACTGCCTTGCGTCCTTGACGCCATCTATTCTTCTTATTGCATCGCTGTGTCCCTGGCTTACGCCTTTACCCCAGAATGTATAGTTGTTACCCTCGGGAAGTACTGCGCCGAATAACATTCTCTGTATTGAGAAAAGTCCCGGGTCCCAGCCTATAGAAATGATTCCGATTTTGCCTGACTCTTTTGCAGAACTGTCAACCTTTTCAAAGTATTCGGGTATCTTTGCGTGAGTGTCAAAGCTGTCAACTGTATTAAAGCTCTTTGCAAATTCAGGGCCCTGTATAGGAAGGTCTGTTGCAGAGCCTCCGCAAAGTATCATTACATCTATATCGTTTTTATATTTTAAAGCATCATCTGCCTTTGCAACCAAAACGTCTTTTGTAACAGGCTTCAAGCTTTCAGGATTACGTCTTGTAAATATGCATTTAAGCTCCATATCCTCGTTTTGTGCAATTGCAAGCTCTACACCTCGTCCGAGGTTTCCATAGCCCATAATTCCAATTCTGATTTTTTCACTCATTAGTGTTCATTCCTTTCGTGGCTATAAATTATAAATATTTTAGCATAAAAATTTTCTTATTTCAACACTTTAAATTTATTTTTTTATATTATCTACATTTTTTATTCGTATATGTAAAAAAAATTGGGAATAATAAAATAAAAAAGGAGCTGTGTATATGACATTTGAGGAGCTTTATGAGCGTATTGTAAAGACCCACAAAATACCTGATAAAAATGAGTATGACCCCTATCATCTTGATTGCCTTTTACATCCTGAAAAGCACGCGGTAGTAGTTAAAAACGAGCCCTGTGATGATGTAAAGTGTGGCAAACCGTGTATAAAAAGTTGTATTTTTGACGCTATTGATAAAGATATAAACGGGGAGCTTAAAATTAATAAGGACCTTTGTACAGGCTGTAGCGCGTGTATTGATGCGTGCAAGTCGGGGAAACTCACAGGTAGCAGAGAGCTTATTCCCGCAATGAAAGCAGTTCGTGAGGAGGGGAAGCATGCCTACGCTCTTATTGCACCGGCAACTCACGGTCAGTTTTCAGAGGATGTAACACCGGGGATGCTGCGGAGTGCCTTTAAGCAAATCGGCTTTACAGGAATGATAGAGGTTGCGCTGTTTGCAGATATTTTAACCTTAAAAGAAGCGCTTGAATTTGATGCACACGTAAAAACAGACAAGGATTTTCAGCTTACAAGCTGTTGTTGCCCTATGTGGATTGCGATGATAAGAAATATATATAATGAGCTTATGCCGCATGTTCCTGCGGCTGTATCTCCAATGGTTGCATGCGGCAGAGTAATAAAAAAACTGTACCCTGACGCAGTTACAGTTTTTATAGGTCCCTGCCTTGCAAAGAAAAGTGAAGCAAAGGAAAAGGATATAAGCGATGCAATTGACTATGTTCTTACATTTCAGGAGGTGCAGGATATATTTGATGCAGCGGGGGTTAATGTTCATGAAATGGAGGATATAGAAAAGGATCATTCCTCACGTGGTGGTCGTATGTACGCAGTTGCCGGTGGAGTAAGTGAAGCGGTAAAAAGTACCCTGGAGAGAATATCCCCTGACAGAAATATAAAAATAAAGACCGTCACAGCAGATGGGGTATCAGGCTGTCGTGAAATGATAGAAAAACTAAAACGCGGACAAATAGAAGGTAATTTTTTTGAGGGTATGGGCTGCAAGGGAGGATGCGTAGGCGGCCCAAAGTCCATACTTCCTACAGAGGTTGGAAAGAAACATATAGAAAATTACGTAAAACAGGCGGTGCATTATTCACCGCCCGAAAATCCGTATGTTACGGAGCTTTTAAAATTAATTGGTATAAACACTATAAATGAGCTGATTGAAAAAAGTGATATTTTTACCCGTGATTTTTCCTAAATCATTACAGGAGATGTGGTAAAGTCCATTCCTGCCTTTTTATCATCATCGCATGAAGATAGTGCCCATATATCAGTAGCAAGGCAGTCTTTTTCAAATAGCACACTGCTATTTTTAAAATCAGCCGCCTTTGTAATAAGGGTAAGACTGCTTTTTTCTTGTATTTTGGAAATTAACTGTCTGCCCTTGCCTGATGCTCCCAGTATCCTTGCATAGTCTGGTTTCGTGCGGGACATATCTCCTGTAATTGACAGCATAGAGGTTAAAATTATTCTTCTTATTTTTGCTCTTGTATATCTTTTTGTGCAGCACATATTTTCAATTTCCGCTGTGGTAGATGATTTTCTCGCTGCATTATAAATCCTGTTTTCTATACCCTCTACACACTCAAGTGAATTTTTGAGTGCATCCGCGCCTTGTGAGCGAATAAAGGAAACTGCCGCTGTGTCGAGGTTTGCAAGAAAATGCTTTGGAGAACTTTTAAAAATCTCGTATACATCTTCCGGCATTTGGGATTTGATTTCAGACTTATCATAGTTTTCCCGTATTGCTGTGGCAGAGGCAAGGGAGGAATCAAGCTCCTTGCTTGAATAATCACTTCCTAAACGCTTATGTGTTACAGGTTTTATGGTGCTATTTAAAAGCTTCAAATGCTTTATATATTCAACTGCCAGTATGTTATTTGGAGATGAGAGAATTTGAGATGGAATTTTACCTGAAAAGGCTGCCTCTCTGGCTGCTGCATAGGAACTTCCGCTTTTTAAAAGCCGCAAAATTTCTTTTTTTTCTTCTTCTGTCTCGGAAATCAGGGCCTCTGCTGCGTTTTCCAAAACAGCTATATCACCACACTCAGATCCAAAGCTCACAGCGTCAACAACTCCTAAACTGTCAAGTAGCGATATTCCGCCAAAGGCAAACCGCTCCGCTGTGTTCATTGCATAAACTGTTGGTAGCTCAATTACCAAATCAGCACCGGATAATAGTACGGATTTTGCTCTGCTCCATTTGTCTATAATAGCAGTATCACCACGCTGTGTAAAGCTTCCGCTCATAATAACAACTATTGCTTCATAGCTTTTTTTAATCAAATCAAGCTGATATTTATGCCCGTTATGAAATGGGTTATATTCTGCAATTATGCCGCAAACCATAAAATTTTCTCCTTACAGGTAAATCTAACGTATATATTATACAATAAAAAATTTAAATTGTATATAATTTTTTTTAATTTGAAATAATATTTTTGTGTTTTTCAAATAGTATTGACATTCTATGTAAAAAAAAGTATAATATCTTTGGCTAGAAATATCCTTTTTAAAAGGGCAGAACGGAGTACATTGATGGATAAAATAGTATATCTTGATAATAATGCAACAACAAAAATGGATGTAAGAGTTTTTGAGGCAATGAAGCCTTATTTTACAGAGGTTTTTGGAAATGCATCATCTAAGTTTTATAAAACAGGTCAAACAGCCGGCAGAGCAGTTTCAGATGCTCGCGAGGTGGTTGCAAAATGCCTTGGTGCAAAGTCAAATGAAATTTATTTTACAGGCTCAGGCTGTGAGGCTGATAACTGGGCACTAAAGGGGATTGCCTATGCAAATAAGGGAAAGGGCAATCATATAATAACCTCTCAGATAGAGCACCATGCAATTCTAAATGCATGTAAGTGGCTTGAAAATAACGGATTTGAAGTTACATACCTTCCGGTAGACAGTGAAGGTAGAGTTTCACCACAGAGTGTTGAAAGTGCAATTACTGAAAATACAATACTTATAAGTATTATGACAGTAAACAACGAAATAGGCACTATTCAGCCAATAAAGGAAATAAGCGAAATTGCAAAATCACACAAGGTTTTGTTCCATACAGACGCCGTTCAGGCGGCTGGTCATATGCCACTTGATGTTGCAGAGCTTGGAGTAGATTTGCTTTCAATTTCTGCACACAAATTCCATGGTCCAAAGGGAGTGGGAGTGCTTTATATCAGGAATGGTGTAAAGATAGATAATCTCATACACGGCGGCGGACAGGAAAGAGGTAAGCGTGCAGCAACAGAGAATGTTGCCGGAATGGTAGGACTTGCAAAGGCACTTCAAATTGCAACAGAAAATATGAACGAAAACTCCGAGTACTGCAAAAAGCTACAGAAAAAGCTCATTGAGGGAATAGAAAGCAAAATCCCGTACAGTATTCTTAACGGCTCAAGAGATAATAGAGCAACAAACAATGTAAACTTTTCTTTCAAGTACGTTGAGGGCGAAGCAATTCTTATGATGCTTAGTATGTATGGCATTGAAGGTTCAAGCGGCAGCGCGTGTGCGTCAGGCTCCCTTGACCCGTCCCATGTGCTTCTTGCTATTGGTCTTCCACACGAAATTGCTCACGGCTCACTCAGACTTAGCGTCAGTCATGAAACAACGGAGGAAGAAGTAGATTATGTTCTTGACACCCTGCCAAAGGTAATCCAGAGGCTAAGAGATATGTCACCACTTTATGAAAAGGTAACGAAAGGAATTGAATAAAATGTATAGTGAAAAGGTTATGGACCACTTTGCAAATCCAAGAAATGTGGGCGAGATTGAAGATGCCAACGCTGTAGGCGAAGTTGGAAATGCAAAATGTGGCGATATTATGAAAATATATATGGACATCCAGGACGATATAATCAAGGATGTTAAGTTTAAAACATTCGGCTGCGGTGCAGCAATTGCAACAAGTTCCATGGCAACAGAAATGGTAAAGGGGAAAACAGTAGAAGAAGCTCTTGCCCTTACAAACAAAGCTGTTATGGACGCCCTTGACGGACTTCCGCCGGAAAAGGTACATTGTTCTGTCCTTGCAGAAGAAGCAATAAGAAGTGCAATTGAAGATTATAACAAAAGAAACGGGAAAGAAAAATCAGAAAATTCTTGTGGTTTTTGTTGTAAGAAATGCCATAAGGGTGAAGAATAAGAAATTATCAAGGGGATGTTTTAATTAAAAGCATCCCTGTTTTAAATGGTGAGCAAAAATGAAAAACAACTATCTTCTTACTGTAAGAGTGTGTAGCGCCTCGTATCTTGTACAGGGCATCCTGAACAATTTTCTGCCCCTTTTGTTTTTAAGATATACTCTAGAGTTTGGATTCTCCCTTAATCAGATTTCTTTTTTAATAATTGCAAATTTCGGGATACAAATGATAGTAGATTTTATAAGCGCAAAGGTTGTTGACCGTATAGGGTACAGAGAATGTGCGGTTGCAAGTCAGGCTTTTTCCGCTGTTGGACTTGTGGGACTTGCAATTTTTCCGTACATATTTGCAGATGCATACGCAGGTATTTTATTCTCTGTTCTTATATATGCAATAGGCAGCGGACTTATAGAAACTGTAGGAAGTCCTATAGTTCAGGCTTGTCCTATAGATAACAAGGATAAGTATATGAGTATAATACACTCCTTTTACTGCTGGGGTCATGTTCTTGCTGTAATAGTATCAACAGTTTTCTTTAGGGTTTTTGGAATGAATAACTGGAGAGCTCTCTCGGCGCTTTGGGCAGCAGTTCCCTTTGTCATAATGTTCTTTTTTATGAAAGTACCTATGTGCTCTCTTGCAGAGGAGGGCAAAACACTTAGCGGAAGAAACTTTATAAAAATGCCTGTGTTCTGGCTCCTTATTGTGCTTATGTTCTGCTCCGGTGCGTCAGAGCAAGGAGTGAGCCAATGGATTTCCACTTTTGCAGAAGCAGGACTTGGTATTGACAAAACAACGGGAGATTTGCTTGGGACTTGTATGTTTGCTGTTTTAATGGGTGCATCAAGAGTTTTTTATGGGAAGCTTGGTCACAAATTTGACCTTAATAAATATATGCTCCTTAGCGGAAGTCTTTGCTTTGTATGCTACTTTGTTGCGGGAGTGTCAGAAAATGCTGTTGTATCTCTCATAGCATGTATACTTTGCGGAACAACGGTTGGAATAATGTGGCCCGGTATATATAATGTTTCAACTGTCTTCATAAAAAACGGCGGTACGGGACTTTTTGCATATCTTGCACTTGCAGGAGATATAGGCTGTGCAGGCGGTCCGGGAATACTTGGTATTGTTGCAGAGATTTTAAATGAGAACCTAAAGGCGGGAATGCTTGCAGCAAGTATGTTCCCTGTGATTTTTGTTATACTATTTTTTATTCTTATAAAAAGTCGGAGGAGGTAATATATGAAAACAAGTTATTTAGTCAAAAGATTTTTACCTTATTTTAAAAAATATAAGTGGATACTGGTATTCGATTTGCTTTGTGCTCTTCTGACAACCGTGTGCGAAATTGTATTTCCTCTTATAGTAAGACATCTTACAGACCTTGCAATAAATGATGTGGCAGCTCTTACAATAGGTCTGATAATGAAGGTAAGTGGTTTATATATACTCCTCAGAGTTATTGATACAGCGGCAAATTACTATATGGCATATCACGGTCATGTAATGGGTACCCGTATGGAAACCGATATGCGTGATGACTTGTTTGAGCATTTGCAAAGCCTTTCCTATTCATACCATTCAAATACAAAAATAGGTCAGATAATGTCAAGAATAACAAGTGACCTTTTTGATGTAACGGAGTTTGCACATCATTGCCCTGAGGAAATATTTATAACTCTTACAAAGTTTATTGTTTCCTTTATAATACTTATAAACGTACATGTGCCCCTTACTTTAATTGTTTTTGCGGTTGTACCTTTTATGGTGTTCTTTTCCATGCGCTACAGAAAGCGTATGAAAGAAGCCTTTAAACAATCACGTGTACAGGTAGGTGAGCTTAACTCTCAGGTAGAGGACAGCCTCCTTGGGATAAGAGTTGTAAAATCTTTTGCCGGCGAAAATAAGGAAATAGAAAAATTCAGAAAAGGTAACGGAAAATTTTTGGATATTAAGAAAATTGCCTATCAGTGTATGGGCGGATTTCAGACTACCAACAGATTTTTTAACGGGGTAATGCATATAACAGTTGTAGCCTTTGGCTCATACTTTATGCTTCACAAACAAATTACTCCGGGTGATTTTATGGCATATCTTTTGTATATCACAACTTTCCTTACATCTATAAGAGTAATCCTTGATTTTATGGAGCAGTTTCAAAGAGGTATGACAGGAATAGAGCGTTTTATTGAAATAATGGACGTAGAGCCTGAAATCACAGACAAAGATGATGCTGTAGAAATTGGAAATGTACAGGGAGATATAACCTTTGAAGATGTGGGATTCACCTACTCCGATGAGGGAGAAAAAGTGCTCCACCATATAAACTTTAACATTAAAGCAGGACAAAGCTTTGCAATTGTGGGACCATCAGGCGGCGGAAAAACCACCATATGCAACCTCATTCCAAGGTTTTATGATGTAACAGAGGGAAGAATACTTGTAGACGGAATGGATATAAGAGATGTTACCTCAAAATCTCTGCGTGAAAATATCGGTATTGTACAGCAGGATGTATATTTGTTCTCGGGCACGGTAAGAGAAAATATTGCGTATTCAAAACCTGATGCAAGTGATGAAGAAATAATAAGTGCTGCAAAGGATGCAGGTGCATATGACTTTATAATGAGCCTTCCTGACGGCTTTGATACTTATGTGGGAGAGAGAGGAGTTAAGCTCTCCGGCGGACAGAAACAGAGGATAAGCATAGCAAGAGTATTTCTTAAAAATCCTCCTATTCTTATACTAGACGAAGCAACCTCCGCCCTTGATAATGAAAGTGAAAGACTTGTGCAAGGGTCACTTGAAAGACTTGCAAAGGGCAGAACGGTTATAACAATTGCTCATAGACTGACTACAATTAAAAATTCTGATAAGATTGTTGTTCTTACAGAGAATGGAATTGAAGAAATAGGAAATCATGATGAATTGATTGAGAAAAAGGGAATATATTATAATCTTTATAATATTTAAATGAAATCGTGCAAGGCACGACTTCTCATGCTTTCTTGAAATCAAAAAAACTACTTACCTAAAAGGCAAGTAGTTTTTTTGGCTGCGGAATCAGGATTCGAACCCGAACAGAGTGAGTCAGAGTCACTAGTGCTACCCTTACACTATTCCGCAATGTCTATCTGCAACGAAAACAATTATAACACAAGATAAGTGTTATGTCAATAATAAAAATGTAATTTATTGAAATTTTTAAAAAAATAAAAAAACAAGTTGTTGGTTTGGTGCAAAACCAACAACTTGAAATTTTTTAGTCAAAAAGCGGTGTAGAAAAATATCTCTCTGCTGTGTCAGGGAGTACAGTAACCACTGTTTTTCCGCTTCCAAGCTTTTTAGCAAGTTTTATTGCAGCCGCAACATTTGTGCCGCTTGAAATTCCGCACATAATACCCTCCTGTGAGGCAAGCGTTTTAGATGTTGAAATTGCTTCTTCGTCTTTTATAATGCAAATGTCGTCAATTATGTCACGGTTTAAAATAGCAGGTATTATTCCGTCGCCGATACCCATTTGAAGATGTGTTCCAATTGAGCCTCCGGAGAGTATTGCAGCATCCTCCGGCTCAACAGCCCATATGGTCATGCTTGGGTTTGCTTCTTTTAACACTTCACCTATTCCTGTAATTGTTCCGCCTGTACCAATTCCGGAACAAAAGCCGTGGATTTCTCCGGGAATGTCTTTTAAGATTTCACCGGCTGTTTGCTTTCTTTGAATTTCCGGGTTTGCAGGATTTTCAAATTGCTGTGGAATAAATACGTTAGGGTTTTCTTCTTTCATTCTTACTGCCGTTTCAAGACATTCCTCTATACATGCTCCGATATTTCCTGCATCGTGCACAAGTATAACCTCTGCTCCATAGTGACGTACCAGCTTTCTGCGTTCTTCACTTACAGAGTCAGGCATTATAATTTTTGTTTTATAGCCTCTAACAGCTCCAACCAGCGCAAGACCAATCCCCTGATTGCCGCTTGTTGGCTCAACAATTATGGTGTCCTTATTTATCAGTCCATCCTCTTCAGCCTTGCAAATCATGTTATAGGCAGTCCTTGTTTTAATTGAGCCGCCTACGTTAAGTCCCTCAAATTTAACATAAATATCTGCACAGTTTTCAGGAACTATACGATTAAGCCTTATTATAGGAGTGCCGCCTATAGCATCAAGAATATTATTATATATCATATTTCACCACTCAATTCCTTATCGATTGCCTCTGCAGCCGCTTTTCCGGCTCCCATGGCAAGTATTACTGTAGCGGCACCTGTTACTGTATCGCCCCCTGCATATACATGCGCTTTACTTGTTTTGCCGGTAGCTTCGTCTGCTACTATACATCCTCTTTTATTTGTTTCAAGGTCAGGTGTAGTCTTTTTAATAAGTGGGTTTGGTGTTTGACCTATGGCAATAATTGCTGTATCAATTTCTATTGTATGTTCAGAATTTGGTATTATTACAGGTCTTCGTCTGCCGCTTGCATCAGCTTCACCAAGCTCCATTTTAACAGCTTCTACTGCTGTGAGCCATCCTTCGTTATTCCCAATAAATTTTACAGGACTTTCAAGGAATTTAAAAATAATTCCCTCTTCCTCGGCATGCTCAACCTCTTCACTTCTTGCAGGAAGCTCTTCCTTGTCTCGTCTGTAGATTATATAAACATTTTCTGCACCAAGTCGTTTAGCACATCTTGCCGCATCCATGGCAACGTTTCCACCGCCGAATACTGCCACATTCTTGCCTATATAAACAGGCGTGTCGTATTCCGGGAATTTGTAGCCTTTCATAAGATTAATTCTTGTTAAAAATTCGTTGGCAGAATAAACACCATTCAGGTTTTCTCCCTCAATACCCATAAAAGAGGGAAGACCTGCACCTGTGCCTATATATACAGCGTCAAAGCCGTAGTTCTCCATAAGTTCATCAAGGAGTATCGTTTTTCCAATTACTACATTTGTTTCAATTTTTACACCTAAGGATTTTAGTTCCTCAACTTCCTTTTTTACTATTTCTTTCGGAAGTCTGAATTCCGGTATTCCGTACATAAGCACTCCGCCGGCTTCATGAAAGGCTTCAAAAATTGTAACATCATATCCTTTTTTTGCAAGGTCGCCTGCCGCACTAAGACCTGACGGACCTGAGCCTACAACAGCAACCTTTTTTCCATTTTGGCATGGTGTTTGGTTTAGTGCTTCCATATTCTTCATATGCATATCAGCTACAAAGCGTTCCAGTCTTCCGATAGCTACGCTTTCGCCCTTTATTGCTCTAACGCATTTAGACTCGCATTGTCTTTCCTGTGGACAAACTCTGCCGCAAACAGCGGGGAGTGAGTTTGTTTCCTTTACTTTTTCGTATGCCGCTTCAAAGTTGCCCTCTGCAATGTGTGAAATGAATTCCGGAATTTTTACCTGTACCGGACATCCGGACATGCAAGGCTTGTGCTTACAGTTAAGACATCTTTTTGCCTCATTTATTGCCATTTCCTCTGTGTATCCTGTTGCAACCTCAAGAAAATTCTTGTTACGTACGCAAGGAGCTTGCTCCGGCATAGGAGTTTTTTTAAGACTATTATTAACCATTTTATATTTCCTCCTGTTTAGTTTCCTGAAAGTTTGCAATTCCCTTTGGCAAAGGAGTGTTCTTCATGCTTTTTAAACATACGCTGTCTGTTTAGTGCAACGTCCCAGTCAATAAGATGCCCGTCAAAGTCAGGACCGTCCACACAGGCAAATTTTGTTTCTCCGCCTACAATTACCCGGCAGCCTCCGCACATTCCTGTGCCGTCTATCATGACAGGGTTCATGCTCACAGTTGTGGGAACATTATACTCTTTTGTAAGGTTACAAACAGCTCGCATCATCATAAGAGGACCAATTGCAATTACCTCGTCATATTTTTCTCCGCTGTCAAGGAGATTTTTTAGCATATCGGTCACAAAGCCTTTTGTGCCGTTGGAGCCGTCATCTGTTGTTATAATAAGCTTCTCTGATACAGCCTTTAGCTCGTCCTCAAGAATGATAAAATCAGTGCTTCTGAAACCTGCAATAAGATGTACCTCTGCGCCTAAAGCATTAAGCTTTTTTGCCTGTGGATATGCAATGGCTGTGCCAAGGCCTCCGCCAATTACAGCCACCTTTTTTTTGCCCTCAAGGTTTGTTGGCATACCAAGAGGACCTGCAAAGTCCAGGATTTCCATACCTATCTCGTACTTTTCAAGGTCGTGTGTTGTTTTGCCGACTACCTGAACAATAATTGTAACAGTTCCTTTTTCGCGGTCAAAATCTGCAATTGTAAATGGAACTCGCTCGCCTTTTTCATTTGTTCTGAGTATTATAAACTGCCCAGGCTCTGCTTTTGCAGCTACCATGGGAGCTGAAATTTCCATCAAAAATATTTGGCTTGTAAGTGACTTTTTGTTCACGATTTTATAGCTCATTACTTTTACCTCCACTATGAACATAAGAGAAATTATATCATAAAAGTTGATAGATTTCAACAAAAAACGTAAATTAAGGTATTTTATACAAAAAAATACCATGCAAGAACATATCCTGCATGGTATTTTGGAAATTTTATCTGTTAGCTGATAACTTTTTAATTACAACAAGTGTAGCAAACATAAGTATGAATGCAATTGGAAGTACAATAAATACATTCTGAACAAATCCTGCAAGTACATAGCTTACAAATGATACAGCTGCAACTGTAAGTGCATAAGGGATTTGGGTTGAAACGTGTTGAATGTGATTGCACTCTGCACCGGCAGATGCCATAATTGTTGTATCAGATATTGGAGAAATATGGTCTCCGCATACAGCGCCTGCAAGAGAAGCTGAAATGCTTATTACAAGAATTTCGCTCATTTCAGGGAATATAGCAATTATAATTGGTATTAAAATACCAAATGTTCCCCAGCTTGTTCCTGTTGCAAATGCAAGACCAAGTGCGATTAGGAACATGATTGCAGGGAGTAGAGCGCTTGCTGCTGCATGACCTTCAACAAAGGCAGAAACAAACTCGCCAGCGCCAAGGCTGTCACGGCAGAAGCCGCTTAGTGTCCATGCAAATGTAAGGATAAGAATTGGAGCAACCATTGCCTTAAAGCCTTCAGGAATGCTACTTGCAAATTCCTTGAATGAAATTACTTTTCTTGGTATATACAAAAGGAATGTAATAACAAGTGCAACGAATGAGCCAAGTACAAGACCAACAGACGCGTCACAGTTTGCAAAAGCTGTAACAAATGACTCGCCTTCAAAGAATCCGCCGGTGTAAACCATAGCTATAATGCAGCTTATGATAAGTACAGCAACAGGGATTATAAGGTCAAATACTCTTCCTTTTGAAGAAACCTTTGTTTCATCAGCCACTTCCTTATCAAGACCTCCAAAAAGGTCACCGCCCTCTGCAAGCTTTTCCATCTTTTTCATTGAGCCAAAATCAAACTTCATCACTGCGAGCATAATAAGCATGAATATTGTAAGAAGTGCGTAGAAGTTATAAGGAATAGCTTGAATAAACATCTTAAAGCCATCAATTGCTGTGCCCTCTGTTGAAGAAGTAACAGCTGCAGCCCATGAAGAAATAGGAGCTATAATACAAATAGGAGCTGCTGTTGCATCAATGATATATGCAAGTTTTGCTCTTGAAATCTTAAACTTATCTGTTACAGGTTTCATAACGCTGCCGACAGTTAAGCAGTTAAAATAGTCGTCTACAAATATAAGTACGCCAAGTGCAACTGTAGAGAGCATTGCGCCTGTCTTTGATTTGATTTTTTTACTTGCCCATTTTCCGTATGCAGCAGAGCCGCCTGCTTTGTTCATTATGGAAACCATAATTCCAAGGATTACAAGGAAAATAAGAATACCTATATTCCATGAATCTCCAAGCTTTGCGGTCATTTGTGAGAAAATAGAAGTAAGTGTGTTAATAAGATTAAAATCAGAGCTTATAAGTGCTCCTGATATAATTCCTACAAACAGGGAGGTGTATACCTCTTTTGTAATAAGTGCAAGAACTATTGCAATAATTGGTGGGAGAAGCGATAGCCATGTAGCATAGTATTTACTTGCAGGTTCTTCTTCCTCCGTTTCTGCTGCCACTTCTTCGGCTTCCACAGCTACTGCAGTGTCCTCAGCCGCTGTTGTGTCGGCAATCTCTACAGCCTGTACGTCAGCTGCTGCATTTTCACCTGTTGCATGAACTGCGAAAGGCAGCATATACGCAAACATAAGCATTGCAATAATCATGCAGCCAAACAGTTTTTTTGTCTTTTTGTGCATAAGTCAAAAACCTCTTTTCTAAATATACTTAGAAAAATGATATCATGACGGGGTATTATTTTCAATATACATTTGTAACAAAAAAAGTCTTTTGGTTATGTTGTTTTTGTCAATATATAAAATAGTTGTAAAAAAATATTTTACCATCACAATTCAGGTGGGGGATTGTTTTCATCAATATTGCTGAAAAAATAAAGTAACTTTGTATAAAAAAACGTATTGACATTTTGGTTAAAAAGATGTATAATTTACCTAACTATATATATTTGTTTTTCGCAAACATTAAGGAGTGATTTGTAATGAAGAAACTTGTAAGTGCTGTTTTGGCATTTGTGATGCTCACATCAATGTTTACAACAGCATCTGCAGCGACTATGAGTGAGATGCTTACCAGATATAGCGTTCCTGAAACGTTTGATATGGGCACACTTGCTGTAAAGGTTTCTGCAAAGAAAACAGGGGACCAGGCTTACAGTGCTGATGGTCTTAAATTACTTACAGCAAAGGAGTCAGGAGTGGCTGCAGGCGTAGACTACCTGGCTGAGCTTGATATGGAGCCTGTAAGAAGCTTGTTTAACAAGCCAATTATTTCACTTGTTTTGGGTGATGCACAGGCAGAGGCGGAATTTTATTCCGGAACTGTTAATACAAACGTTGCAGTTACTATAACATACCCTGCACAAGCGGTTGCTGAGCAAAGCTCCCTTGAAACAGCGGGTTCAATTAACAATCCTGCATTTTATGAAGCAGGTGCAAGAGTGTTTGGTACAAATGCTCAGGGTGATAAGACTGTAACTATTACATATAACAATATTAATAATCTTACAGTTGCTGACCTTGTAAGTGAGAACTCAACCGTTTTAAATGATATAGCGTTTACTCTTGACAGCGCTATCAAGTATAATACTGACGGATATCATAAGGTTACTGTTTCTATGGAAGGTAGTACAACTGTTACATTTGCAGGCGGTGTACATCGTGTTGTAGAATTCGAAGGCGGCTCTTCACACATTGTATCTGCAGCAGTAGACCATGTGCTCAGAGTAATTCCGGCTGTTCCTGCAACATGTACAACTCCGGGTACTACAGAGGGCGTAATTTGTCAATCCCACATAGGCTACGATTGTCCGTCACATGGTTTTGAACATAATGGTTATGACTGTGGAATTAACGGTACATACGAACCACAATCGATTGCAACCTTGAAACATAAGAACAGCGATGGATCATTTGCTACTGTAGTAGTTGCAGGTATTGCACCTACATGTACAGCGAAGGGTCTCACAGCTCACTGGGTATGTACTCTCTGTAAAGGTGACTTTAACACAGCAGAACCGGGACCAACAGCTGTAGGTTCTCCGGCTGCATCTTTTGACATACCGGCAAACGGACATGCAAATGTTCCATTTGTAGGCCGTGCCGCAACATGTACAATGGACGGCTACAATTCAGGAACAGAGTGTTCAGTCTGCGGACATAAAACAGGTGGCGGTATTATACCTGCTACAGGACACTCTATAGTTATAGATTCTGCAATTGCAGCTACATGTACAGTGGCAGGTAAAACAGAAGGAAAGCACTGTGAAAATTGTTCATACGAAATTCCACAGGTTGACATTGCGGCTTTGGGACATAACTTTGGACCATGGAACGAAGTAACAGCTGCAACAGAAAGCTCAACAGGTCTTCTTGAAAGAACCTGTCAAAGAGGATGTGGAACAACAGAAACACAAATTATCCCTCAGCTCGAGCCTTCACATACATGTGCAGTAAATGAGGAACTTGCAGTAATCACTCCTGCAACATGTGAAACACCGGGTTCAAAGCAGAATTACTGTGAGTGCGGTCAGCCTGTAGACGACCCAATAGTTATTCCTGCTACAGGTCATAACTTAACAGAGGTTCCAAAGAGTGAGGGTACATGTACAGTAAAGGGTACAGTAAAGCACTACAAGTGTTCTACTTGCGGTAATCGTTACAGAAATGCTAACGGTAAAGGTGATGCAACCCATATTGAAACCTCATATAACAAGAAAAACCACGTAGACGAAAATGGTGTAGAAAGCAAAATCCGTATAGAACCTACTGAAAAAACATGTGAAACTGACGGTTGGTCAGAAGGTTGGATGTGTGCATATTGTAATACTGTAATTACAAAACAGGATAGAATTTCTAAGTCTCACGATTTTGAGCCCATAGCTGCAAAGGCTGCTACTTGTGAAACAGCAGGTGTTATTGCACATTATCACTGTAAGGTATGTAATAAGGACTTTGCTAACAATAAGAAAACAGAGCTTTCAACAGCAGATTATACAATTGCTCCTTTAGGACATAAATGGGGAAATGTAAGTGTAACACAGGCTCCTACAGAAGAATTAGAAGGTCAGGGTGTTAAGGTATGTACCCGTGACAGCAGCCATAGAGAAAATGTTACCATTGCAAGATTAGAGCACGTTCATAATGAAACAGTTTATAAGCATGTTAAAGATAAGACCTGTACAGAACCCGGTCTTAAAGTAAAGGTATATACATGCTGTAATGAAGAATATACAGGTAACGACAAAGAGGCACCAATACCAGCAAGTCACGTCCTTGTTAACCAATCACTAGTAGCTCCTACCTGCCGTAAGGAAGGTATAGCAGCGCATACATACTGTGCAGTATGTCAAAAGAGGTTTACTGATGCAACTGCTACAACGGAAATTACCGAAACTACAGTTGGAAAGCTAGCTCACTCTATGCAACTTATTTCAGATACAGTTGTGGGTGATGTAACAGAGCGTGTTGAGGAATGTGAACACTGTCATGAAACAATGAGAACTAAGTCTCACACTCCTAAGGCTATAATTGACCATAACGACCATCAGGCAGAAAAAATTAAAGGCGACCGTGAAGATGCTATGACAGAAAAAGACCATGCAGAAGCTGCAGCCAGCAGTCAGGTGCTCAAAGCAGAATCACAGCTTGAGGTTGAAGAAACAGGTCTTTCAGAAGAGCTTGACAGCAAAATTCAAAACAAAGACCAGGCTGTTGATGAAAAGGTTGTTCTTGAAATTGTAGCAACTGCAGTTAACAAGTTTGTTGACGAGGCTACTCAGACAATTGTATACGACCAAAAGAAAGAAATCATCACTGAAACAGATGACTATTTTACAGTAACAATTAATATACCTGAATCAATGAGAGGTAAGACTGATTACCGTGTATACAGAATACATGATGGTGCACATACAGCTAACGATATTATCACAGAAATAGAAAATAGCTTCGGTGAAAAAATTGTAAGCATAGACCACGTAGGCCATACATTGAAAATCAGAGTTAAGCGTTTCTCAGAATATGTACTCGTTGCTTATAACGAGCAGCAACCTGAAGTTGATTATTCAGAGCCTACACAGCCAACAGGTCCAGTTGGCGGTGGCGGCGGAATACCAACATATACTGTTAAGTTCAATACAAACGGCGGTATAATAGTTGATTCTGCAAAGGTTATGCGAGGAAAGGTTCTTGAAGCACCTGTAACAAGCCGTGATGGTTATGTATTTGATGGATGGTACGAAGATTCAGCTCTTACAATACCATTTGACTTTAATACACCGATTACCAAGTCATTCACTCTCTACGCTAAGTGGATTAAGGTAGAAGAATGTCGCGGTATAGAAGAAGATAACTGTCCATGTCTAGACTTTACAGACCTTGATCCTACAATGTGGTATCATAAGGGTGTTGACTTTGTTCTTAACAACGGCATGATGGTTGGTGTTGCAGAAAGCGTATTTGCTCCTGATTTGGATGTAACTCGTGCAATGCTCGTAACTGTTCTTTGGAGAAAAGAAGGTAAACCTGCAGGCAGCATGTCAACATTTGCTGACCTTGAAGAAGGTCTATACTATGTAGACGCAGTTGAATGGGCAGCAGAAAACGGTGTTGTAACAGGATACTCAGACAAGGTATTCGCTCCAAATGATAGCATAACACGTGAGCAGTTTGCTGCAATCATGTACAGATATGCAAAGAATAAGGGATATGATGTATCTGTAGGCGAGAATACAAACATTCTCTCATACACAGATGCAGACCAGATTTCAGAATATGCAATAGCTGCAATTCAGTATGCAGTTGGTAGTGGATTAATGACAGGTAGAACTGAAAGTACAATTAATCCTAAGGATAACACAACAAGAGCTGAAATGGCAACAATTCTTTACAGATTCTATACAGAGAATAAATAATTAAAATCAAATGGCTGTTGCGCTAAAAGCGCAGCAGCCATTTATTTTTTGTATTTATTTTCAAGTATTAAGTCTTTTACCTTTAATAGTCTTGCTGTGTTACTTCTTGAATTTTCTTCCATTTTCATATTGATAAACTTAATTGTATCTCTGTAATTGGGAATTAATACGTGCTCAAGAGAGTTTACCCGCCGCCTTGTTTTATTAAGCTCTGCTGCAAGTATTTTTACGGCTGTTTCAAGCTCTGCAAGTTTAATATAATTTTCTTTGTTTTTTAAAAGGACAGCTATTCCATCTTTAAAGTCATCAAGCATAAAATCAGGCAGAGTTATCTCGTTGGTTTCTTCTGGTTTAAAAACGGGAATTTTAACGCTCATCATGGACTTTTCTGATATATCTAATTTTTGATAAGACGAATTTTCAGTAAAAGCCTTTTCAAAATTCTCTCTGCCCACAGCCGCAGCCGCAAAGGCTAAATATATTAAAGCTGACCTTGTTTCTTTTTCGAGGCTTATTCTAAGCTTTTTTGCTCTTTTAGAAATTTCAATAAAATCACGCATAAGAGCGTCTCTTTTATCAGACATTAGCTTATGACCTGACCGTGCAACAGAGTATTCCTTTTTTAGCCTTGTAAGCTCCATTTTTGTAGCGTTTACATTTAGTATCATTTACTTTTCCTTATAATATTTCTTAATAAATTTTTCGTCTATTCTTCTTAGCTCTTCCTTTGGCAGCAGGCTTAGAAGCTCCCAACCAATAGAAAGCGTTTCTTCTATGCTTCTCCCTGTTTCAAAGCCTTGGGATACATAAATTTTTTCAAATTCCTCTGCAAACTCTGCGTACTTTTTGTCAAGCTCGCTTACAGCGCTTTCTCCAAGTATTGCAATAAGTTCTCTTACATTTTTTCCTGTTGCATAGGCAGAAAACAGCTGATTCATTGTATTTGCATGGTCTGCTCTGGTTTTGTTTTCTCCAATCCCTTTATCCTTTAGTCGTGACAGGGACGGGAGTACATCAATAGGTGGAATTACGCCCTTTTTTAATAAGCTTCTGCTTAGTATTATTTGTCCCTCGGTAATGTATCCTGTAAGGTCGGGTATTGGGTGGGTTTTGTCGTCCTCCGGCATAGTAAGGACGGGTATAAGTGTTATGCTGCCTGTTTTATTTTTTATTCTGCCTGCTCTCTCATAAAGCGATGCAAGGTCTGTGTACATATATCCAGGATAACCTCGTCTGCCCGGGATTTCTTTTCTTGCAGCGGACACCTCTCTAAGTGCTTCTGCATAGTTTGTAAGGTCTGTTATAATAACAAGCACATGCATGTCTTTTTCAAATGCAAGATATTCTGCGGCAGTAAGCGCCATTCTTGGTGTTGCAATTCGCTCAATTGCAGGGTCATCTGCAAGGTTTATAAACATAACGGTTCTGTCAATAGCACCTGTTTTTTCGAAGTTCGTTTTAAAAAAATCTGCTTCCTCGTATGTTATCCCAACTGCCGCAAACACAACGGCAAAATTGTTACTTTCGCCTTTGACACTTGCCTGTCTTGCAATTTGAGCTGCAAGTGGCGCATGGGGTAGACCGCTACCTGAAAATACGGGGAGCTTTTGCCCTCGTACAAGAGTATTAAGCCCGTCAATTGCAGAAATACCTGTTTGAATAAATTCGTCAGGATACATTCTGGCAGTGGGGTTTATAGGGGTTCCATTTATATCAATATACTCATCAGGAATTATTTCACCGCCGCCATCAATTAAATTTCCAATACCGTCGTACACTCTGCCAAGCATACTTTTTGAAACTCCAAGCCTCATTCCGTGACCGGAAAATCTTACAACGCTTGTTTCAAGGTTTATTCCGCTGCTGCTTTCAAATAGCTGCAAAAGTGCATTGTCGTTATCGATTTCAAGAACACGGCACTTTCTTTTTTCACCGTTTTTAAGAACAATTTCTCCAAGCTCGTCATAAGAAATTTCGCTTACACCGCTAACTAGCATAAGAGGTCCTGCAACCTCTTTAATTGTTTTAAACTCGCGCACTTTCTGACACCTCACCTGTGTTTGTATC
Organism: Clostridia bacterium; assembly: GCA_045644665.1. Lineage (GTDB taxonomy): Bacteria > Bacillota > Clostridia > UBA1381 > UBA1381 > RGIG9115. The sequence continues at coordinate 5,588 of JAZRHH010000033.1, read as the reverse complement.
GTTTTTTATTTGAAGCTTTATGTTTTCATATTCTTCTTGCAGATTTTCTTCCTTTACATACTTTATTCGTCCGATTCTGTTTCTTGATGGAAGATTTAAAAGCTCCTCAAAATCCAAGCCACTATCAATTAATGATTTGCACATGTTATGAAAATCTAAAATAAGCTTCATCATCATATAAATTTTGTTGTAGGACGAATATGTGTCTACATCATCAAAAGCATTTTGATGAAGAAAATCCTCCCTCACTATTTTAGCGGTTTCAAGTGTTACTCTGTCCTGTCCTCCGAGGGCGTCAATTCCAATAAGACGTACAATTTCGTCAAGCTGCGCTTCTTCCTGTAGGATTTTTATAAGCTCCCCGCGGAGCTTAATATAATCCTCGCCCAAATTCTTTATATACCAATCTCTTGTGTTATCAGTATATAAGGAATAGCTTGTAAGCCAGTTTATAGCAGGGAAGTGACGCTTGTATGCAAGGGAAGAATCAAGTCCCCAGAACACCTTTACAATTCTGAGCGTTGCCTGGGAAACTGGCTCGGAAATATCACCGCCCGGAGGCGATACTGCCCCAATCATCGTAAGAGATCCTGTTTTTTCTTCAGTTCCGCTTGTTACCACATTTCCTGCTCTTTCATAAAACCCTGCAAGACGGCTGGAAAGATATGCCGGATATCCTTCTTCGCCGGGCATTTCTTCAAGTCTTCCGGACATTTCACGAAGGGCCTCTGCCCATCTTGAAGTAGAGTCCGCAAGGAGTATTACGGAGTATCCCATATCCCTGAAATATTCGGCTATGGTAACCCCTGTATAAATAGACGCTTCTCTTGCCGCAACGGGCATATCAGAAGTATTTGCAATAAGAATTGTACGCTCCATAAGTGTTTTGCTTGTTTTTGGGTCTGTAATTTCAGGGAACTCGTTTAGTACATCTGTCATTTCGTTTCCACGCTCGCCGCAGCCGATATAAACAACAATATCTGTGTCGCTCCATTTTGCAAGTTGGTGTTGGACTACTGTTTTTCCGCTGCCAAATGGTCCCGGAACAGCTGCAACGCCACCTTTTGCAATTGGGAAAAATGCATCTATAACTCGCTGACCTGTCGATAGTGGTGTTCTAGGAGGGAGCTTTCGTTTGTATGGTCTGCCACGCCTTACAGGCCATTTTGAAAGCATAGTTATGTTTTTACCGTCAATTGTTGCTATGGTATCCTTTACTGTAAATTCACCGGAATATATTTCGGTTACCTGACCGCTAATATCAGGTGGCACAAGTATTTTGTGAACTACAGCGTCGGTTTCCTGTACAGTTCCAAGTACATCGCCGGAGACTACGTCCTGTCCTTTTTTTACTGTTGGCACAAACCTCCACTTTTTTGTAGTGTCAAGGGCGTTTGTGTGAACACCCTTTAAAAGCCTGTCTCCACAGTTTTTTTCAAGCTCTGTAAGTGGTCTTTGTATCCCGTCATATATGCTGCCGATTAGTCCGGGGCCAAGCTCTACACTAAGAGGATGGCCGAGCGTTTTAACAGTTTCTCCTGTTTTTAGTCCCGCAGTTTCTTCATAAACCTGTATGGAAGCCCTGCCTTCGTGCATTTCAATTATTTCACCGATTAGCTCCTTTTGCCCTACATATACCACATCAAAAAGATTTGCATGTCTCATGTTATTTGCAATTACAAGAGGACCTGAAATTTTTTCTATTATACCATTCATTATCCTACAGCCTTTCGTCTTTTATTTTAATGCCTGCGGCAGCTATTGTAAAATTATCAAGTCTGTTAACAGCCCTTTCTCCTTCTCCTGTGGGGAGCGGAATTACTATCCTGTCTTTAAAATTTTCATCAAAATAAAAAGGGTCTAAAAAATATATTTTATATTCCTTTGAATTTTGTATCTTGTTTCTGGCATCTTCTGCAGATTGCACTTCAAATGTATCAAATCCAAGAAAACCAAACCCGCAAATGATTTCTTTTCTACCAATTATACATATGTCAGACATATGTTATGCACAGCCTTTCTTTTATTTCCTTAAAGGATACTCCAAGCCTTTTTCCTGTTAAAATAATTCTTATGTTTCTTATCTCCGATAAAAAGGCATAATGGTAGGCAAATATAGGGTAAATCCCAAAAACATCACCCTTTTTTGTTCTAAGAAAACCAATCTTTTTATTTTCTGCATGTGGGTTATTGCTCTTAAGTTTATTTTCCAAAGCGTGCCACTCGGAAAGGTTGTCAAAGGGAAGAGGGCCTGTTTCCAAATCTTTTATTTTGTTTTTCAGCTCATTTTCTTTAAATTCGGAAATTTCATTAACTGATTTTTCTTTGTATTCTGCTGGAATGTATCTGGAATTTATAAGCATGTTTATTGCTTCCTCATAGCTGTTTGTTTTTGCAAGAGACTCTAAAAAGCTGCCTGTCAGGAGTGATTTTTCATATAATTTAATTTTTGAATTTGCATATATCAAGCTGTTCATTTTACCTCCGGATGTGTGTGCAAAAACCTGATAAAATCTGCTCTTTTTTCTTCAAATATACTTTCCAGAGTATAGTTTTCCTTATAATTTGGGGTTGTTATTATAAATCCAAAATCTTTTATTTTTTCATCTATTTGAAGATTAAATTTTTTGCATATTCTATTTGTATCGCTGTCAGAAATTTTTGCACTAAGAGAAATTTTTGAATTATCAGGAATATTTAATTTTTCAAGTTTTTTTATAATAAATGATAGGTGTGAGTCGGCGGAGCTGTTTTTTAGTGTGGCTTTTGCTTCTTCAATCACCTGACAATAAAAATCCATTCTTGCAGCAGACATTGTATTTTCATAAATTTTTCGCTTTTCGCTCTCAAAGCTTTTATTTTCTAAATCTTTTTTTGTTTCTGCTTCGTTTTCAAGTTTTTTTAGAAGCTCTCTGTGTTCATTTTCTATTTTTTCAGCCAGTTTTTGAGCCTTTTCCTTAGACTGATGTATAGTTTTTTGTGCCTCAGTTTCTGCTTCTTTAATTATAGAGTCGGTAAGAGTTGAAATATCTGCCATGATACTCACGCTCCGATATTTATAACAATCAAAAATGATACAATAAATGCAAGAAGTGCATAAAGCTCAACCAGGGACGCAGATACAATTGCTTTTGAGCTTTCTTCAGGTTTTTTTGCAATTATGTGCACGCCTGTCACACAAACCTTGCCCTGTGCAGAAGCTGAAAAATAACCGCCTATAACCATTGGAATACACGCTGCAAGGTAGCCAAGACCTGTAGCAATATCTTCAGGTGCAGAGCCTCCAAGTATTCCTGTATTTAAAAGTACCATTACACCAATAATCAAGCCATAAAGTCCCTGCGTTCCCGGAAGTAACTGAAGCACAAGAAGCTTACCAAACTTTTCAGGCTCTTCGGATACAACAGCGGAGGCGGCTTCTCCTGCCATGCCAACGCCTTTTGCAGACCCCATGCCTGATACTCCAACCGCTAACGCAGCACCTAAAAGTGCAAAAACCAATCCGTAATTCATATTTTTAATTCCTTTCTATTTGAGTAAATATTTTCTTCCAAAGGGCACAAATTTTCTTCCTCCACCCTCATAAAATTTACTGTAAAATTCCACATACTGTAGCCTGTTTGTATGAACATATGCTCCAAGCATATTAATTGCAAAGTTCATTGAGTGACCTATCAGAAAAACAAGAATAAACATTATTATGCCTACAAATGACCTACCGCCCAGGGAACCCAAAATGTTTACAACCTGTGCAATAACGCCTGTTGCAAGACCGAGTGCCATGAGCCTTGAGTAGGATAATATATCACTAATATAGCTCGTAATGTTATAAAGACTTAAAATGCCGGAAAACAGCTTCATAATGGGATTTTTTTGTTTTCTTCCCTGGGTTGCAATTAAGAGTATAACTCCTGCTATAAGCACCAGAATACCGGTTTTTTGTATTTGAGAGACGGAAATTCCGGCAGCTGTAAGTCCAAGACCTGATAAAGTTATAATCCATGGCAACGTGTCTAAAAAACCCTCCTTTGCCAGACCAAGCCTGAACTGCGTATAAAGCTTAATACAAAGTCCTGTAATTATTTGTATAAATCCCAGCGCAATGCTGAAAATAAGAAGCTTTAGAGGCTCGCCTGTGGGGTCAATCCATAATGGACGCAAAATTATTCTTCTTCCAAAAAAGGTCTCTGCTACAGAGGTAAACAAATTTCCAAAGAAGCTTCCGTACATAAGTCCCCAAAAAAGAGTGGATATTCCGCAGAAAAAGAACATTTGCATCATTTTATAGTTTTTAGCCTTTTTAATATATCCCAGATAGCCGCAAACCAAAACCATTATAAGTCCGTAGCCTGCATCGGAAAACATCATGCCAAAAAACAGGTAATAGAAAAATGCCATAACGGGATTTGGATCAATGTCAGTTTTAGAGGGCATTGAATAGGTTGCTGTAATGTCTTCTACGGGAGAGGCGAAAAATCCGTTTTTAAAAAGCACAGGGGCATTACTATCCGGTGGATAAAACTCTACAAAACATTCGGGAAATTCTTTTTTCAGTTTTTTTTGGAATTTTACGGGTATATATCCGGAAATTATAGCTGTACTTTCTGTAACTGCTGCTTTTTGGGATTCTTCAAGCCTTTCCTTTTTTTCAACCATCGGTAAAACGGAAAACTTTTTCTGCAGTCCTCTGTATCCGTCTATTGTATTTTTATGGGTATTAATAAGTATGTTGTTTTTTCTTATTTTTCCTTTTATGCACTGTATATATTCCTTTGGACTAAGAGGAGTTTTTATATCAAGCTCTGTAAATTGTAGTTTTTCAAGCTCTTTTGTATGTTCCTTTTTGCAAACAGCCCACACATATGTTTTATCTTTTTCTGCTGACAGGACTTCAAAATACATGTTTTTAGAAAGGCCGTTAAGCTGCTTCTGAGAATAAGTTCCAATTATATATCCTGTCTTAAAATCAAACAGCTCGCTGTCATCATAAGATGTTGACATATCAAGGTTTTCGTAATTTGATAAAGCTAAAATAGTTTCTTCGTTCTTTTTATTTTGCTCTTTAATGGTAGCTATCTGCTCCTTTGCAGAGTGTATTTTTTCTACGGCTTGTGCTATATTAAAATCGCCTGTTTCTTTCTCAGGAACAAATTCAGAATCTAATATTTCTTTAGCTTTTCTTGTTCTGCTTATATTCTCGTCCAAGACAGAAATTTCGACAGCGCTTTCTATGTGTGTACCCTTTTCTTCTTCTATTTGTACAAGGTTTAGCCTCTGGAGCCTTACAAGCACACTTTCCAAATGCGTTTTAAGGCAAATGATTTTTACTTTGCTCATTTTAACAATAGCCAAGCTGCATCACTCCTTATCCAAAATGTATTCTACAAGACTTTGTGCAAGAGAAGTTTTAGTTTTATAAAGATTATTTAATAAGGTGTCTGCCTGATTTTTTACGTCCTTTTCGTACTCTTTAAGGTCGAAGGTTTCGTCGCAACAAATATTAAAATATTCACTTTCAAAATTTGGAGCATACTGGTCGATAAGGCTCTTAATCACCTCTATGCTTTCAGGGTTTTTGGGGTCTATTG
>JAZRHH010000032.1:0-18553 GCA_045644665.1 Clostridia bacterium | reverse complement strand
CAAATCGTTTAAGTCCTCTTGCATAGCTTCCGCCCAAAAGCCCAAGACCCACTATCAATATTTTTTTATTTACATTTACTATCATTTTAATTCCACCTTAGCACCAAGCCTTTGTATATCTTCAAAAAACCCGGGATAGCTTTTTCTTACTGCCTCAATTCCTGAAATCTCTCCGCCTGTTTTTGAAAGTATAACCGACATTGCCATAACAATTCTGTGGTCGTTGTGACCGTCAAGGATAATACCTTTATTTTCAAGCTCCTGCTTTGGCACACTTATCATATTATCACCTATGACAATACCTCCGCCAAGTTTTTTAAGTTCTTCGTGCATAGCCTCTCCTCTGTTGCTTTCCTTTACCTTTAATCGGTCTGTTCCCGTAAAGGTTGCACCGTTTTTTAAGGATGCAAGTGCAATTAGTACAGGGCCCAGGTCGGGGCAATCAGAAATGTCAAGATTTGGCATCCCAACGGATATTTTTTCAAAATACTCTTTATACACCCTGTCCCCCTGCATACCATCGGGAATGAGATTGTTTATTTCTATTTCCGAGCCTGTATAATTAAGTGCATCCAGAAATGCGGCATTGGAATAATCTCCTTCTACTGTGCCTGAAAATGAATGTAGCTGTGATTTTCTTATTACTATTGTATATTCATCTGAAAACTCTACATCTGCTCCGTATGACTTTAATGCAGAAATTGTAAGGTTTATATACGACCTGCTTTCAAATGGTGGTATAATCTCAATAGTAGAATCATCCTGGAGATATACCAGGGCAAAGATAAGTCCTGTAATAAATTGACTGCTTATATCTCCCCTGATTTTATATTTCCCACTTTTAAGATTGCCGCAAACTGTTACGGAATTTTCTTTCTTTATGAACTTAAAATTATTTTCTTTGCAAAGCTCATCATAAACATCGAGGGGTCTTTCAAAAAGTCTTGTGCTTCCCTGGAGGGTAACTTCTTTTCCAAGGCACAGGCAAAGAGGAATGAAAAACCTTAATGTGCTTCCGCTTTCTCTGCAATTCAAAACAGGCTTGTCTGCTTTCATAAAGTTGTCAGGATTAATGGTTACAGTGTCATTATTTATATCTATTTGTGTTCCCAGCGCCTTTAAACAATCAATACTTGCAAGGATATCATCGCTATAATCAACACCTGATATATGGCATATTTCATTTGATAATGCTCCGCCTATAAGGTATCTGTGAGCCATACTTTTTGAGGGAGGTGCAGCTATAGTACCTTTTAAATTACATGGTATAAATTTTGCTATCATATTATATTCCTTTTTATTATTTAAGCCAGTCTGTTCCAAATCTCATAGTAATAGCATCACATAATACGATTGCCGATGCCGCATCCTGCACCACTCTTGCTCTGTGTACAATTGCCGGGTCGTGTCTGCCTATTGGTTCCAAAACCGTCTCTGTCATATTTTTAAAATCCACAGTATTCTGGGGTTTAAAAATTGTTGGTGTAGGTTTAATAGCAGTTCTGAATATGATTGGCATACCGTTTGTGATACCGCCGTTTATACCGCCGTTATTGTTTGTTGTAGTTACAATTTTTCCGTTTTCAATTCTCATTGCATCATTTGCTTCGGAGCCTTTCATATCAGCAATCTCAAATCCTTTGCCAAATTCAATTCCTTTAACTGCCGGTATAGAGAACATCATATGCGAAAGTAAGCTTTCAACAGAGTCAAACCAAGGTTCTCCAATACCTTCAGGCATTCCGATAATTGCTGTTTCAAGTATACCGCCAACGCTGTCGCCTTTTGATGATGCATTTGTAATTGCATCTGTCATTTCATCTATACAAGTATCTTCAAGTACAGCGAATGTTTTTTTATTAAGGGATTTAATATCATTTATCAAATCTCCAAATTCTCTGTCTGAAATCCCTGCACACTTCTTTACATGAGTGCCGATATATATTCCTTTCTGCTCCAGTGCAAATTTGCAAATTGCGCCTGCCGCTACAAGTGCCGCTGTTATTCTTCCGCTGAAATGTCCGCCGCCCCGTGAATCCTGAAACCCGTGATATTTGCACTGTGCAGTATAATCTGCGTGGGATGGTCGTGCAATTGTTTTCATTTGGGAATAATCACTGCTTTTGATATTTTCATTGGGTATAAGAATTGTTATGGGTGTACCGGTTGTTTTTCCATTTGCTACACCGCTTACAATTTTAAATTCGTCCTTTTCTTTCCTTGGTGTAGAAATTTTTCCGTCAGGTCTTCGTAGGAAAAGCATATGGTTTATATACTCCTCGTTTACATCAAGTCCGGGTGCCAAACCATCAATAACTGCACCTATATATTCACCGTGACTTTCACCCATTATTGTTACGGTCACGCTGTTTCCAAATGTGTTTTTCATTTTTATCAACCTCCCAAACAACTTTTTGCCATGTCTATCACATCGTTGCATTTCATGGTTTTCAGCTCAAAATGGCCAACATCAGGAACTATAGTTACGGTAACAGTATCTCCGTCAGCCTTTTTGTCATGAAATGCCGCTTCCTTAATCGCATCCCAATCAAACTCAGGAATATTATACAAATTGCATTTTTTAAGAACTTCTATAACTCTTTGTCTTATCTTTTCGTCACACATGGGTATAAGTCCAAGTGCAACACATTCCCCGTGATACAGCTCGTGTCTGCTTTCAATTCCATGACCCACAGTATGTCCAAAATTCAAAATTTTTCGCAAATGTGTTTCTTTTTCATCCTGTTCAACAACAGCCTTTTTTATATTAAGTGAACGAATTATAATCTCATCAATATTTGCCTTGATATCTCTGTTTTCAAATATATCAAAAAGCTCCTTATCGGATGTGAGTGCCATTTTAATTGCTTCGGCAAGTCCGTTTGAAATCTGTCTTTCCGGAAGTGTACTTAAAAGCTCAGGATCTATCAACACCTTTTTTGGCTGATAAAAAGCACCTACGATGTTTTTTACGCTGCCAAAATTAATTGCCGTTTTCCCGCCGATTGAGGAATCAATTTGGGAAAGAAGCGTTGTAGGGATGTTATAAAAATCAATACCACGCATATATGCAGATGCCGCAAACCCCGAAAGGTCACCTACAACTCCGCCGCTTACTGCCACAACACAGTCCTTTCTCGAAAAGTTGTTTTCAAGCATCGTTTGAAGAAGCTCTCCAAATACTTCAAGACTTTTTGAACCTTCACCCGCTTTAAGTGTGTAGATGGTAGGGTTTTTGCATTGTTTTGCAAGTGTCTGGGCATAACTGTCAGGAACACCCGAATCCGTTACAATAAGAACTCGTCTGTCTAAATTCAGATGCTCTGCGGCTTCTTTTAAAATCCCTCTTTTCACAATGATGTGGTAGCTGTTATCTTTAAGATTTACTTGTATGTTCATATCAGGGGATATTCTTTCCCACGCAGCACCCTCTACACCGCTTTGCATACGGTATTGATAAGCTTTTGAAACAGACATAAGGTGCTTTATATAGTCAATATAATAACCCTTTAAGACATCATCTTCAATCATAGCCGAGTTCTTTTCTATAACCAAGGCTTCCCGCTTTTCGTCAAGGATAGGGAGTCCAAACTCCTTTTTATATTCAAAAACCATTTCAGAGGCTCTCATTCTTTCTACGAAAAGCTTTGCCATTTTCGAATCAACCTCATTGATAATTTTTCTAGCCTCTTCTAATTTATCTGCCATATTACAGCCACCCTTTCAAAAATACAAAACCCCACTTGCACGGTTACAAGTGAGGTTTTAAACATTATCTCAAATAATATTAAAAACTGCTCCGCAAACTCACAAGTAACCTTTTCATAGCAAAATAAGCATAGCCATAATAAAAGACTACGCTAAAGCTAAAGAAGTATTTAACTGTGTTCATAAGAGTCACGTTCATATCAATCACCTTCAAAATTTTAATTATTTTATCACTTTAATTGGGATTTGTCAAGCAAAATTTCAAAAAATAAAATTCAAGGGTTGATCCATGCTCAACCCTTGTCCTAAATAATGCTTCCGCTTGTGGAAATTGTTACTACTTTACATGGAATAATTTTTCCGCTTGTTTGAAGCGCATTTTTTACTGCAAATTCTATACCTCCGCAGCAAGGCACTTCCATGCGTACAACTGTTACGCTTTTTATATTGTTATTTTGTAAAATTGCGGTCAGCTTCTGTGTATAATCACCTTCATCAAGCTTTGGGCATCCAATAAGGGTTATATGATTACGTATAAACTCGTTATGGAAGTTTCCGTATGCGAATGCGGTGCAGTCTGCAGCTACCAAAAGATTTGCTCCGTCAAAGTATGGAGCGTTTACAGGTACAAGCTTAATTTGAACAGGCCACTGTGAAAGCATACTCGTATTTGAAACAGTACAGCAGCAAGAGTCTCTTTCAATTGCCTTTGACTGTGTTCCGGGGCAGCCGCATGGAAGTGGTGCAGATGCTTTTTTTGCTTTTTGTACAGCTTCCTCGTTGTATGCAGGGGCTTCTCTTTCTTCAAAGGATATTGCACCTGTAGGACAAGCCGGCAGGCAATCTCCAAGGCCGTCACAATAATCCTCACGTGTGAGCTTTGCTTTTCCGTCTATCAGCTCAATTGCACCCTCGTGACAAGCGCTGACACAAATGCCACAGCCGTTACATTTTTCTTCATCAATTTTTATTATTTTTCTTATCATAGTAGTTCCTCCAAATTTATTGACTTTATGGGTATATTATAATATAATAATTAAAACAATTCTGTTGTTTTTACAACAAAAAGGTGAATATATGAAAAAATTTATTTCCGTTTTAAAGAAAACACAAATATTTTCCGGCTTAGACGTTAATGAAATAGAGTCTATGCTTTCTTGTCTTGGAGGAAGACTCCGGCAATTTGATAAGGGTGAATATGTAATAAGGCAGGGAGAGCAACTTGGTGATATTCTTGTTTTGGCAGAGGGGAAGCTCCATATCCAAAAGGATGATTATTGGGGCAACCGAAGTATATTAGGACAAATTGCTGTTGGTGAAGTGTTTGGGGAGGCATATGTAGCTCCCGAAAGCGGTCCGGTCCTCAATGACGTGGTTGCAGTGGAAAAAAGTACGGTTATATCTTTTGATGTAAAGAGAATACTTACCACCTGCTCCTCTGCCTGCAAATTTCATCAGACTGTGGTGGAGAATATGTTCTTTGCAATATCCGAAAAAAACAGAAATCTGGTGCAGAAGCTGGGGCATATGTCCAAGCGTTCTACACGTGGAAAGCTTATATCATATTTGTCCGAAGAAGCAAGAAAACAAAACTGTTCTGAAATTACAATTCCTTTTAACCGTCAACAACTTGCAGATTTTTTATCTGTAGACAGAAGTGCCATGTCAAATGAACTTTGCAAAATGCGTGACGAGGGAATGATAGAGTTTAAGAAGAATATATTCAAATTACTGTAGGTTGACAACAAAAAAACCATATGCTATAATAAATATACCTTGAGTAATTCAGACGGTTGCGGGCACAAATGTGCGTGAGGAAAGTCCGGGCTCCATAGAGCAAGGGTGCCGGCTAACGGCCGGTGGAAGCGATTCCAAGGATAGTGCAACAGAAAATAAATGCCGGATTTTTCCGGCGATTGTGGAAATGTGCGGTAAGAGCGCACAGGGATGATGGTAACTGAATTCCCGTGTAAACCCCACCCGGAGCAACCCGAGGGAAACAAAAGTTTGCTCGACATTCCCGACAAGGGGCTTGAGCCTTTTGGTAACAAAAGGCCTAGATAGATAACCGTCAGATACAGAACCCGGCTTACAGAATTGCTCTTTAAATTAAGAAAAAAGCGGTGCAAATTTTTGCATCGCTTTTTCGCATCTTAAATTATGTGTATGAATCTTGCCTTAACATAATTATATGTTGAAAGGGGTCTGTCAAGGGAGTCGTTGGTATGTGCCGCAAGAAGCAAAGTTTCCGGCGTAAAACTACCTGTATCAACAATAACAGGTGTATGATCGAAGCGTCCGTCACCGTCAAAATCAAGCTGCACCAAATCACCGGGCTCTGTTTCTTCTATAGAAACCTCTATCCCTTTTGGTCCCGGTCCCCTGTTATTAACAAGAAAATTATATAGCTCGTTTACCCCTGTCCAGGAGGGGCTTTTTTGGTTTGCGTTTATATAATACCAGCCAAAAACAGGACGAAAATTCATCTGTCCGTATCCGGCATAAAGGACCTGGGAGGTAAAATTTGTACAATCTCCGCCAATATTTGAGTAGTCATAATATGCGGGATTTCTTGAGAGCGCCCATTTTCTTGCATACTCTACTGCTTTTTCTCTGTTATACATAAATATCCTCCTTTCCTACTTGTATAATATGCCCTTAAAATTTTTTTGCGAAATATAATATTTTTACTTTTTATGTATTGAAAATTGTCAGGTTTTGTAATATAATGAATTCAAAGGTTTTATCAAATATTTTTACACAGAGGAAAGGGGTTTATAAACTTGAAAAAATTAAAAGGAATTATGACAATAGCTATTGCATTTTTTATTCTTACAGCAATGGGTATCAGTGTATCTGCAGAACTTCCAGCACCTGTATGGAGCTCTTCCAAAAAGGGCGAGGTTGAATTTTACAGAGAACCCGGTGTGCGTTACAGATTAGATTTCTACAATGAGGGCGAAGAGCAGTTTGCTACAAATACCACATATACTCCGGCTAAAACAGCAGGGATGTACAGTGATGAATTTATACCTTATCATATTGAAGATAGAGGCGATGGAAACTATAAATGCAGACTTCACATTGTTGATGATGAGGGCAATATTTTAGACTCATCTCCCGAAAGTGAGACTTTTACCTATACCGCACCCGCAAGTAAGATTTCTGGGGTAGACAAAACAAAGCTTAAAGACGGCAATTTTTATTTTTTGCCACTTGATGAAAAAAGCTGTAGCGGATACCAGTTAGAGTTCTATTTCGGTTATGACACGAATGATATGCGAAGCTTCAGCACTATGGGTATGCTTAACAGTAATGTGGCTAAGAAGCCAAAAGATGGCGATAGCTATGTTGAAATAGATCTTAAATCTATACTTCAAAGATATGATATGCGTGTCGAAGACATGCTCAAACATGATCCCGAGAGTGTCGGGGCAGAACTCTTTTTTTCCGTAGGCATATCTGCATTATCAAACAATCCGTTTGAAGTAGGAAGTTCAAATCAATTTATGACAACCATATCAGATGAAGAACTCAAGCTGATGAGAAATCCTTTTTTGAAAATTGATCTTTCTAAGTACGGAAAGAGCATCGATGATGTACTCATGCTTGGAATTGATAAGAAGGATGCATCGCTCTTCGGCTCTTTAGAGACAATGGATGTTGCTCCGGTTATTGTCAACGACTTTACAATGCTTCCTATCCGCTTTGTTGCAGAAGCACTTGGTGCCAAGGTTGGTTGGGATGATACAACAAGGTCGGTTACCGTAGAAAACGACAAAGCAAAAATTCTTATTGCAGTAGGGGAGAAAACAGCCGTTGTAAACGGTGAAACAGTTACTCTTGACGTTCCGTCTTTTATTTCTGATGGAAGAACATATCTCCCGGTAAGATTTGTAAGTGAAAATCTTGGCGCAAATGTTAAATGGGATGGCGACACACGCAGTGTAATCATTTTCCAATAAGACCAAAAGAGAAAGTGTTTTAACAAATCTCAGCTTATACGTTCTGGCACATCAATTGGTGCCAATATTCACGAATCAAAATATGCACATAGAACTGCTGTTTTTATTTCAAAAAATGCAGATTGCCTTAAAAGAATGTTGTGAGTCAGAATAATGGTTGGAACTGTTTGATCGAACAGGATATACTTATGAGGAATTATATAAATCAATAATAAATAATTGTGGACAAATGCAACTAAGTTTGCTCTTTGGGTCAAACAAGCATTTTTACTTTTGGTAGAATTTATATAAGGACTTTATAATATACGAAAGGGCAGTTAAAAATGTCAAAAAAATCTATATGGACAGTATTAATCAGCGTTATTGCTGTAACAATATCATGTATTACATTGGTTGGTTTTAGTTATGATAAAACCAGTATGACTTTATATGGGGAAAAAGCGGAGGCTACAATAGATGGAGAAAATATTCCAATATCGGCTGCTCCCATAATTTATAAAAACAAAACATATGTACCTGCGGACGATATTTTAACACTCTGTGGCTTTACACTTGGCTGGGACGCCTCAAGCAATTCAACCGTTGCTGTCCGTGACGGCATAACAAATCATATTGTTTACGGAACTAAAGAGGGAATTTTATGGGTAGGAGAGGAAAGATTATCTTTTAACACAGCGCCTATAGTACATAATGGTGTAGCATTTATAAGCCTTGAAATGTTTGCTGCCATGTCCGATGATTCCATTTATATAATCGGTACCCCTGCAAGAATTAAAATGGGTATGCGAGATCTGTTGGAAGATACATACATAAACGATAATTTCAGATTGTCAGGCAGTGGCACCACCTATAAAGGTATAACCATCATAGGAAATACGGGTATGGAGCTTCTTAACATTTCAGACAGCGCGGCTTATGACTATGCATCAATGGTTAATGCAGTTGCCAATGCCCTTCCAAATGTAAATGTGTATAATATAGCAGTGCCCACAGCCTGTGAATTTTACGCGCCAAGGAGTATGTATACAAACCAGACTGCAGGCATTAAGAAAATCTACAATGCACTAAATGAAAATGTAACACCGATAAACGTTGTAAAACCACTTATGGAGCACGCTGCAGAATTTATTTACTTCCGCACAGACCACCACTGGACACAGCGCGGCGCATACTATGCATATAAGGAATATGCAGATATTAAGGGCTTTAACATAGACCCTCTTTCCACCTTTGAGGTGCAAAATTCATTCAGCCACGTGGGCTCGTTTAAGAGCTTTACTAAAGGAACAGCGGGTGAGAAAATAATGCGTTCAAACCCTGACATGCTCCAGAAATTCATGCCTAAGTACACAGCGGTAGGTGCCGCATATAACGATATGTACATGAGAAGTAAAAAATGGGATTTGGATGTAATATATCCGGACTTTAATTCATACTCTGCTTTTATTGGCGGTGACAACCCTCTTGCAGTTTTCCAAACATCAAACGCAAACGGGAAAAAGCTTGTGATTATAAAAGAGTCTTTTGGTACAGCCTTTGCAACCTGGGCAGTGAATAATTATGAATATATATTTGTTATTGACCCAAGACAGTTCAATGGCTTCGGTGGAAATAATGCTAAGTTTGACCTTAGAGCTTTTTATGAAATAAATAAATTTGATGATCTGGTAATTATCAATTACCCCGGTACAATAGGTTCTTCCTCATATAAAAACTCTGTACGCGGAATGATATAAAAAAAGTCGCAATTTGCGACTTTTTTTGTTAAAATAATTTACTTTCCCCAACAGATAAAATAACTAAGCTTTCGTCCCCTTGGGTTATTTCCCTTACCTGCTGCCAAAGCCCGTAAGGGTCAATTTTTTCTTCCGGCATATGCACAAGGATAATTTTTTCTGCTCCAAAGCCTTTTGTCTTTCTCCATGCAGACTCGGTCAGAGCGTATGCATAAGGAACAACAAGAATATCCGGCTTTGGAAGTCCCTCTTGTTTTTCCAAGTCAAGTGGGGATGCATCCCCTGCAAACCACAAGCACTTTTCGCCCTCTATCGTGAAGCTCACGTGAGATATATCGTTTTTACCAATATGACGTGTGGAAAAGGTTGAAAATTTTACCCCTTTATATTCTCCCCTTAAAAACAGCTCCGGTCCATAAACAGACCGGAGTGTATTTTTTTTATAGCTTGTAGCAAATTCCTCATCATAATGATCCTCATGATAGTGTGTAAATGCTACTATGTCAGGGGAGCGTTTTAAAAGCTGCTCTTTAATGCAGGATGGCGTTGGAGAGTAAGGGAAAAGGTCTTTTGATACTCCGTCAAGGAGTATCAAAATTCCGTTTGTTTCCAAAAGCACCCCTGCATTTCCTGTTCTGGTTATTTTCATTATACCCCTTGCTTTGCTCTGCGATATGCTTCTGCCTCTGTACAGCCGTTTTCTACCACATGTCCAGGTAGTGGAACAAGCTTTTCGTGGATAGCGTCTATAATCCAGCCTGCCTGTGGGAAGAAGAATTCGTCAAACTCAAATGGAGGTGTGATCCAGTTGCGAGCACCAACAACTACAGGAGGTGCATCAAGGTCGTCAAAGCAAAGCTCTGTAATATTCTCTGCAACATCGTTCATGAATGAGCCACGTGCACAAGCGTCTGATACAAGTACTACTCTGCCTGTCTTACGTACTGATTCTGCAATCTTTGTATAATCAAGTGGTACAAGTGAGTGAAGGTTAATAACGTCTGCCTCCATACCGTACTTTTCGCTAAGCTCTTTTGCTGCGTCCATTGCACGGTAAAGTGCTGCACCAATTGTAAGAATTGTAACGTCCTTACCGTCACGTACCTTGTTTACATCGCCAAACTCGATTTCGTAACGCTCTGCAGGAACTCCGCCCTCGTGGAACTGTTCGCCCACGTCATAAATTCTCTGGCTTTCAAAGAATACAACAGGGTCTGTTCCCTTAAGAGCTGTTTCCATAAGTCCCTTAGCTTCCCAAGGTGTTGCAGGGAAACATACCTTAAGTCCAGGAATATGAGCACAAAGTGCTGTCCAGTCCTGACTGTGCTGTGCACCGTACTTAGAACCAACTGATACACGAAGTACAACCGGCATCTTAAGAATACCTGCAGACATTGCCTGCCACTTTGACATCTGGTTGAATATTTCGTCTCCTGCACAGCCGATAAAGTCTGCATACATAAGCTCAATAAGAGCACGTCCGCCTGAAACAGCGTAGCCTACTGCTGTACCAACGATAGCAGCTTCTGCAATTGGAGAGTTAAAGAGACGGCAGTATGGAAGTGCATCCATCATACCACGGTATACTGCGAAAGCACCACCCCAGTCACGTACGTCTTCGCCGTATGCGATAAGTGTTGGGTCTTCGTAGAAACGGTCATAAATAACTTCTGAAAGTGCATCACGGAGGTTAAAGAGCTTCATCTTTGAAACTGCCTTACCATTTACGATTGGAGCTCTTTCTTTTTCCTTAAGCTTCTTATAAGCAGGAACTTCTGCAAGTGGCATCTTTACTTCAGGCTCACGATCGTCAAGCTTTTCAACCTTTTCGTTTGAGAACATAAGACGTTCAACAACTGCAGGGTCTTTCTTAAAGTCTACATATGGGCTGATGCTAACATCAGATGCAGCCTTACAAATCATTGTCATACGCTCTGCAGTTTCTGCAAGGATTTCTTCAAACTTAGAATCGCCTGCAACGCCTGCATCAATAAGGTTCTTACGGTATGTAATGATTGGATCGATTTCCTTCCATGCATCAATTTCTTCCTTGGTACGATATGCATTCTGGTCTGATGTTGAGTGACCTGAATAACGATATGTAAGAGTATCAAGAAGAACAGGACCTTCGCCCTTTCTGAGGATTTTGAGCTTTCTTTCCATAGCGTCAATAACTGCAAGAGGATTAAATCCGTCAATTCTTTCTGCATGGAATTGTGTTGGGCTGATACCTGAGCCGATACGTGCAAGCATATCATAACCCATTGTTTCGCCTCTTGTCTGGTCGCCCATACCGTATGAGTTGTTAAATACGTTGTAAAGGATTGGCATACCGCCCTTGTGGCTTTCCCAAAGTGTGTGGAACTGGTCCATAGCAGCAAAGTTCATTGCTTCCCAAACAGGACCACGTGCCATTGAGCCGTCACCTGAGTTACAAACAACAATACCTTGCTTGTCGTTTACCTTCTTAAAGAGTGCCGCACCTGTTGCAATTGCAGCAGAGCCACCAACGATAGCGTTGTTTGGATAAATACCAAATGGGAGGAAGAATGCGTGCATTGAGCCGCCCATACCCTTGTGGAAGCCTGTGTCACGTGCAAAAATTTCCGAAAGTGTTCCGTAAAGAATAAAGCGGATTGCAAGTTCTTTTACGTCACTTACAGGACCAAGCTTTTCTGTTGCACGAAGTGCAGAACCGCCAAGGAAACCTTCCATGATTGTCATAAGCTCTTGTTCGCTGAGCTTGTGGATACATGAAAGAGCCTTTGCTAAGATTTCAGAGTGGCTTCTGTGTGAGCCAAATGAGAAGTCGTTCTGGTCAAGAAGATATGCCTGACCAACTGCAGCTGCCTCTTGTCCGATAGAGAGGTGGGCAGGACCCGGATATGTTGTTTCAATTCCGTTGTAAAGACCTTGAGTCTTAATCTGGTTAAGCATTGACTCAAATTCACGAAGTACAGCTATATCGCGGTAAATTCGCATAAGGTCGTCATCTGAAAACTTTTTTCTTTCTTCCTGAATTGTCTTGTTATAGGCATTTACAGGAATGTTTTTAAATGTGATTTTGCCTGCTGCTCTTGTCTCGGCAGGATCTACAAATAAACTTTTTGGCATTTCTTATTTCCTCCTTTTTATATATGAAAAATTGCTTCACGAATTATTTCTGCCACAGTAGGATGTGGGAATACGAGCTTCTTAAGTCTGTTTGGAGTAAGCTCTGTATCAACCATCATAGTAGCTGTCATAATAATTTCTGATGCATATGAGCCAACCATATGACAACCAACAAGACGATTTTTATCTGTGTCAACTACAAGCTTTATAAAGCCTTTGCCGCCCTCTGTTTCTGCAAGGTAGCGGCCTGCATATGACATAGGAAGCTTAACTTCCTTAACCTTTATGCCCTTTTCTTCTGCAGCTTCTTTGCTAAGACCTACACTTGCAACCTCTGGGTCTGTGTAAATAACAGACGGGATTACATCGTAGCGCATTTCGTCAGCCACACCTGTCATGTGATTAATAGCAACCTCTGCTTCGCGGTAAGCTGTGTGAGCAAGCATAAGCTTTCCGTTACAGTCGCCAACAGCGTATACGCCTGATACGTTTGTGCAAAGGTGACGGTCTGTCTTTATTGCAGCTCTGTCCATATCAAGGTTCAGAGTTTCTATACCAATTCCTGATGTTGCAGGCTTACGTCCTGCAGAAAGAAGTACCTTGTCACAGGCAATTTCTTTTTTCTCGCCGTTTTCTTCGTATATAACAGCGTCCTTTTTAACTTCGAGAACCTTGCATGAAAGCTTGAACTCCATACCCTTTTTCTCAAATGCTTCTGTAAGCACCTTGCAGATTTCGGGGTCTGTTGCGCCTGCAATTTTTGGCATCATTTCAATTACTGTAACAGCTGTGCCAACGCTTGCGAAGTAGTAAGCCATTTCAAGACCTATTACGCCGCCGCCGATAACAACAATTTTCTTTGGAAGTTCTTTTTCGTCAAGGACTTCGCGGTTTGTTACAACAAAGCCGGACTCAAGTCCTTCTTTAAGTCCCGGAACGGGAGGAACAACAGTTTCTGAGCCGGAAGCAATTACAAGTTTCTTACCTGCAAATTCCTTGCCCTCAGCCTCTACCTTAAATCCCTCAGCGCATTTGCCGCAGATTTTTGCATCAGCAGAAACAACTGTTACCTTGTTTGCTTTCATTGTTGCACCAACGCCTGAAACAAGAGTCTTTACAACCTTGTTCTTTCTTTCAACTACTTTTGCGTGGTCATATGTAACGCCCTCTACAGTTACACCAAAGGCTTCACTTTCTTTTGCGTGACGGTACATCTTTGATGAATTAAGAAGTGTCTTGGTTGGGATACATCCTTCGTTAAGGCAAGTACCGCCAAGTGCTTTTTTCTCAAATACGGCTACCTTCATACCTGCCTGAGCTCCGCGTTCTGCTGCAAGGTATCCGCCGGGGCCGCCGCCAACAACTAATAAATCAAATATTTCCATAATAGTCTCCTTATCTCGCAAGCATTACAGTAAAGTTTTCAAGGTTCTTTGAAAGCTCTTTCTGGAAACGTGCTGCAGGTGTTCCGTCTACTGCACGGTGGTCATATGTAAGGGAAAGTGTCATTGCCGGATAAAGTTCAATTTCTCCGTTTGCGCCCTTTCTTACTCTGTCAACTGATGTACATACGCCAAGGATACCTGTCTGCGGTGGGTTAATTACCGGAGTAAAGGACTCAACGCCCAGATTGCCGAGGTTTGAAACTGTAAAGCTTCCACCTGTTAGCTTGTCAGGGCTGATGTTACCCTCACGGCAAGCAGCTGCAAGCTCCTTAACCTCTCTTGAAATTTCAAGAAGGCTCTTTGTATCTGCATTAAAGATAGTAGGAACCATAAGACCTCTTGGAGTATCAACTGCAACGCCAAGGTTTACGTGCTTGAAACGTCTGATGCTTGTATCGTCAAGCATATGTGCGTTAAGGTCAGGATGGTTAAGAAGTGTACGTGATACTGCGTACAATACTATATCGCCAAGAGTAATTCCTGCGCTTTCGCCCTCAGAACCCTTGAGCATCTTTCTGTATGCAAGTATGCAGCTTGCATCGAATGATGTAGTATGTGTAAGCTGTGCCATAGTAGAAAGTGAAGTGCTCATTGACTTACTGATAGCACGGCGTATACCGCTGAACTTAATATCTTCAAATTCTGCTTCAGGAGCTGCCTGTGCAGCAGGTGCCTGAGCCTGAGCCGCAGCAGCAACAGGATTTTCCATAAGTGCTCTTACATCGCGCTCAATAATTC
Source organism: Clostridia bacterium (assembly GCA_045644665.1). Lineage (GTDB taxonomy): Bacteria > Bacillota > Clostridia > UBA1381 > UBA1381 > RGIG9115. Next base: position 3,847 of record JAZRHH010000032.1, on the reverse strand, counting down.
TTCCGTTTGGTCCTGTAGGTGAGGCAAGAGAAGCATCAACGCCTGCTCTTTCTGCAAGCTTCTTAGCTCTTGGAGAAACGGGTGCACCGTCACTTGCGCCTGTGCTTTCAAAAGCTGCTACAGGTGCTTTTTCTGCGGGTGCTGCCTTTTCTTCTACGGGAGCAGGAGCTTCCTCGGGAGCACCTTCTCCTGCAGGTCTGAGTGCAGAACAATCCTCGCCGGGATTTCCAATTGCACAGACGTTTACAAGACAGGGAACCTCGTCTCCGTCATTATAAAATATCTCAAGCAATGTGCCTTCCACTGTGGATTCGCACTCAAAGCTTGCCTTGTCTGTTTCGTATGTAAAGAGGATATCACCAATCTTTACTTGGTCTCCAACATTTTTTTCCCAACTGCCGATAATACAGCTTTCAACTGTTATACCTGCCTTGGGCATAATTACTGCATTTGCCAAAATAACCCCTCCTTATAAGTTATAAAAAAAATTAACAACGCTTAATGCGCTGTTAATTATAACATATTATAACATCAAAGTCAATGGATTTTGCAAAAAACCGTCATTACAGAAGTTTTACCCCATATTTTTGTGCTTCTTTTACATATTCTTCAGGAAAAGCCTTGTCGGATATGATATAATCTACATCTTCCATCTTAGCAAAGGTATAGGGCATAAGGCATTTAAGCTTTTCGCTTCCGCACATAAGTACGCTCGTGCGAGCTTTTTTTATAACTGCTCTTTTAACAAAGCTGTCGCCCTCTGTTCCGCAGGTAAAGCCTGCATCAAGGGAGCAGCCGGAAACTCCAATAAACGCCGTGTCAATGTTTATTTTATCAAGCATTTCCAGGGTGTTGTAGCCTGAAACTGCAAAGTTGTTTGTATTAAGACTTCCACCGCACATGGTAATGGAGGAGCATCTGAGACGGCAAAGCTCCAGAGCAATGTTAGGGCTTGTAGTTACAATATTAAGGTTTATGTCAGGCAGGTTCTTTGCAAGGTACAAGGTAGAAGTTCCTGTATCAATAAAAACAGAGCTTTTAGGCTGCAGAAGGGATTTTGCTTTTCTTGCCATAGCCACTTTTCCGCTCGTGTTGTTTCTCAGTCTTACATCAAATTCCATATCTCCAAAGTGCTGTACGGCCCTTACTCCGCCTCTGTGTTTTGCAAGAATTCCCAGGCTTTCAAGGGCGTCAAGGTCACGGTGTATGGTCATAAGAGAGACGTTTGGAAACATTTCCTGAAGCTCCTTAATTGTTGCAACATTATTTTTTTCTATGTACTCTTTAATTTGCTCCTGTCGTATCTTGTTCATAAGAGCCTCCTGTTTAAATTCAAACATAATATAACATATTATAACATACTTTTAACAAAATTTCAAGTAAAATATTGACTTTTTTAAAAAAATTTTTTATAATATACCTGAGGTGATGTTATGATAAAGAAAATATATATTTATATAGCAGACAGCGTTAATCCGCATGAAAATTTAGCAAAAGAAGAATATTTATTTAATATTCTTCCAAAAGACAGCTCGATTTTATATCTCTGGCAAAATGCAAATACAGTTGTTATAGGAAAAAATCAAAACCCCTATACAGAATGTAATTTAGAGCATTTAAAAGAGGATGGCGTAAAACTTGCAAGAAGAAGCTCCGGTGGGGGAGCGGTATTTCACGACCTTGGAAACCTGAATTTTACTTTTATAGCAGGCAGGGAAGATTATAGCGTAGAGCGTAACATGGAAGTTATAAAACTCGCATGCTCCATGGCAGGTATAAATGCAGAGCTTTCCGGCAGAAATGATATACTTGCAGATGGCAGAAAATTCTCTGGAAATGCTTTTTACAATTCAGCCGGAAAGGCGTTTCAGCACGGGACACTAATGCTCTTTGCCGATACAAGCAAAATGCAAAAGTATCTTACACCACCAAAAGCAAAGCTTGAGGCAAAGGGAGTAAAATCTGTTCGTTCAAGAGTAGTTAATCTTACAGAGCTTTGCCCCTCTCTCACCTGTGATAAGATGAGGGAGTATATGATAGACGCCTTTGAAAAAACCTATAATATGAAAGCTGAATATATAGATATTTCAGATGTAGAAGAAGTAAAAGCTCTCACACAAAAGTACGGAGATAATAGCTTTTTGTACGGCGAAACTCCGCCCTTTACAGTTTTTTATGAGGACTATTTTCCCTGGGGTAGTATACGTCTTGAGCTTAATGTGGTAAAGGGGAATATCCAAACAGCTACAGTGTACACGGACTCCCTTGAAACAGAGCTTCCGCAGATGATAAAAAAAGCACTTGAGGGACAGTCTTTTGAAGATGAAGCAATAAAAAAAGGCTTTTCAGAAAACCTTCCCGAACCATTTTTGAGTGATATTTTAAAAATGCACAGAGCGTAAGCTCTGTGCATTTTAAATTTACATAATTTATGCCAATGATATACGTTTCCAGATGGCACCAAGGTTAGAATAAATCGCTATGAGTACCTGTTCTTGACAGAACAAGTACCAAATTGTTATCTTCAATAGAGTATATTAGTAACCAGTCTGGTGCTATATGACATTCGCGAAATCCTTTCCAGTTCCCGGATAATGAATGGTCGTTATATTGTTGTGGCAATACATCACCGCGAGCAAGAATACGGATAACTTCGTCAAGCAGATTAATATCAAGGTTGCGTTTGATAATAGCTTTATAATCCTTTTTAAATTTGGAAGTCCATATAATATCGCGACTCATAATTTTAACTCCTTAAGAGCTTCTTCAACATCGGAAAATCTTTTCACATCAGATTTATTCAATATATCTTTAGCTTCTAAAAGGGCAGCAATAGTTTCTGAGTTTGGCGTGTTTATTGTAATATCAAAAGGGATACAACCTTCACGTACAGATTGACGTAAAAAAATATTGAAAGCTGTTGTCATATTCATACCCAACTCCGAAAACAATTTATCGGCTTGGGATTTCAAGGTGCTGTCAATTCGAAAACTTACGTTTGATGTTGTAGTCGGCATAGTATCACTCCACTCTGTTATTTGTATATACATTGTAGCACACTAAAATGCTAATGTCAAGTCATTAAAGTGCAAATGTAATTAAATTAGCATATTATAGTATATGTAACAAATTTGAGATTGTATACATTATTTAATTATTTGCAAAATTTTTTTACAGGACTTTTAGGGGACGGTCCTTTTTTGTCACGTTAATTGTCATCCTGTTTTATTTCTACCATTTTGTATTTTGGATTTGTAATTAGCAATCCATCCGGTGTATCAATAAGGCACACCTTATCTTCTTTGTCTATATGATAAAATTTTCTGTATTCCTTGGGTATAACGATACGACCAAGCTTATCAATTGTAATTTGCATTCCTACTCTCATATTTAAACCTCCCAAATAACAAAAAAGTGCGCAGCCGAAGCTACGCACGAAAAATGCATAGCTCCCATTGCTGCGACACAATTTTCACGTTCTACAAGTATGCGAAAATAGAGCATGCATTTTTACCAAAAGATAAAAAATACACACTTGTAGATAACGTGTTCTATATTCAATTGTGTCGCAAGTTAAGTATAGCACAGAGAGAAATAAAAGTCAATATAGAAATTATCGACAAAAAACGACAGTCCTATCAAAGCTAATTACCTCTGAAGCAAAAAGTGCGAGGATTAATTTTGACAAGCCATTTGCGGATATTTTCCTTTAAAACCGCAAATGGCTAGGTGGAGAACTGTCTGAGCAATAATTTTGCGAGTTTCCACCGGTGTCAAAATCGAGCACGGAGGAGGCAGAAAAGCGATTTTTTTCGGGGGATTGGGAGGCTCGGAGGGTAAAGGGGGC
>JAZRHH010000031.1:0-20521 GCA_045644665.1 Clostridia bacterium | reverse complement strand
ATAATGGCAGATAACCTTTTTAGTATCTACCACCATTATATTATTTAATCTTTTTTTATATACATATATTTTTATTATATTACACAATCATATTCCGTAGGCTAACCACAAATATATATATGCCGGAATAATAGCTGCCATTGTAAATGGTATTCCTATTTTAAAGAAATCTGAATTTTTTAAAGTATACCCTTCTCTGCGAAGTATTCCAATACCTGCGATATTAGCTGATGCACCTATTGGTGTACAGTTGCCACCAAGAGTTGCACCGGAAAGAAGTCCAAAATACAAGACTGTAGGGTCAACATTAAGCGCTGTTGCAAGTCCTGCAATAACAGGAATCATCGTTGCAACATAGGGAATGTTATCAATAAATGCGGATATAAACACTGACGCCCACACAATAATCGTGTAAAGAACAAAAACATTTCCGCCGCCGGTTTTTGCAAGGATATTTGCCGCAGCCTTAATTACACCCTGCTCTGAAATTCCGCCAATCATTAAAAATAGTCCCAGCAACAAACCAATTGTTTCAAAGTCTATTTCTTTTAAAGGAGCAAGTATTGCAGACATGTTCTTTTTCTGAATAAAGTTGTAAACAAGACCTATCAATAAAAGTATACAGCAAATTAAACCGTTTGTAATTTCAGGCTTATTCGGAATAAATGATGCTACTATTAAAAGCAAAATTGTACCAAGAAGTAACCAGGACGGAACGTAATCAGTAACCTTTGTGCGCACTCCTGTCTTTGGAATTGACGATGTTTCCTTGCGGAATAGAAAAGCAAGTATCCCTGCGGAAATCAACGCACCAAGTTCAACTGCGAAGAACATTCCGGCGTTTCCTTTGTACCAGAAAAAATCTAAAAAGCTCATATCAAGAGCAGAACCAAGCATGATAGCTGTTGTGTCGCCCACCAGGGTTGCAGCACCCTGAAGATTTGATGAAACTGCTATAGCAATTATAAAGGGTACCGGGTTTGTCTTTAGCTTTTTACAAATTTCAAGGGCTACAGGAGCAACCATAAGAACAGTTGCAACATTATCAACAAAGGCAGAAATTACACCTGCAAACAAAGCCATGGAAACCGCTGCCCACTTTACGTTGGGAACCTTTTCCATAATCAAGTCTGCCAAAAGCTCCGGCATTTTACTTTCTATAAACAATGCCACAATACCCATTGTTCCGGCAATCATAAGCAGTACATTAAAGTCTATTGCACCAATGATTTTTCCTAAAGGCAGCATTCCACTTACAACAAAAACCAACGCTGATGAAAGTGCTATGTATGTTCTGTACTTGCTAAAAACAAGCATAAGAACATAAGTAATAGCAAAAAGTATTAAAGCTCCGTACATAATTTAAATTCCTCCTGTATATTTAATTTTCCTTTTGTGAGCCAACCGGATTAACAATACTATATCCAATATTTACAAGATGGTCTGCCATACGCTCAAGACCAACAATAACCGATGAATAGTAAGGGCTTACATCTACGCTGCAATTTCCCTCTGCAAGTCTTGCAAAGTGATTGGCAATAAGCTCCTTTTTCATCCCGTCTACACTTTCTTCCAAACGTGTTAATTCGGATAATTTTTCTTTGTGGAGAGTTCTGAATGTAGTTTTTGAAATTTCAAACATTTCCATAACGCTCTCACGCATATGTTTTATTCCCTTTAGTGCATTTTCCGAGAATGAAATTTTACGATTTATCATTTCAACGCCAATTTCGTGGAAATTCTCTGCATGGTCACCAATACGCTCAAGGTCATTTAAAACATGGAAATACGAACCGATAACCTTTTCGTCACTTTCTTCCACCACTGCAGTCAGCTTAATCAAGAACTCTGTTAATGCGCTGTTTGTAAAGTCAATAATACTCTCGTTACCAAATATTCTTTCTCCATGCTTTGCCGAGCCTGTATCTATTGCAGCAAAGGCAAGATATGTATTTTCTTCCACCAGGCTAATCATATAATCAATTTCTTTCTTAACCTGCATAAGGGCAACAGGTGGTGTAGACAAAAGTCTGTCATCAACAAACTTTAGAGTCAGGCTTTCGTTAGTATCCTTTTTATCTCTGATTACCTTGCAGGAGTAGTCTACAAGCTGCTTTACAAAAGGAAGCAGCATACAGGTAGTAGTCACATTAAAAATAACATGGAAAAGGGATACTCTCATTTGAAGTGACATTGTATCTTGCCCCGGAAATACACTAACAAGCAGGTTTACAACCGGATCTCTGAAAATCCAGATAATAGCAGTAAATAATATTGTTCCAATTACATTAAAGGTAAAATGTATAAGGGCAATTCTTTTGGAGTTCGCATTTGCACCCAAACAAGCAAGAAGTGCTGTTACACATGTTCCAATGTTTGCACCAAGCACTATGAACAAAGCAAGGTCCAGCGGCAGAACACCTGTGCCAACCATTGTTATTATAACACCCGTAGAAGCGGAAGAGCTTTGAATAAGGGCAGTAAAGATTACACCCACAAGTATCAAAAGGAGCGGAAAGTCAATCATTTTAAATATGTCGGTGAACATACTCTCAACGAGGGGATTACCAAATGCCTGTTCACTGCTCATGATATTCAGACCCACAAAAATCAGTCCCAGGCCACAGCACAGGCTGCCTGCAATTTTGACTTTTTCCTTTTGGGCAAAACCCATCATTACGCCTGCAAAGGCAAGCAAATACATTGCCATATTAAAGTAATCATTTTTTAGAGCAACAAGAACACCTGTAATTGTTGTACCGATATTTGCACCCATAATAATAGGTGTTGCCTGCATAAGCGTCATAACGCCGGCATTGACAAGACCAATGACCATTACTGATGTTGCAGATGAACTTTGAATTATCGCCGTTACACCGGCACCTATCCCAACTCCTGAAAAGCGATTGTTGCTGATTCGTTCAAGCAGCCTCTTAAGTCCCATTCCGGCACTTTTTTCTAGTGCGTCGCCCATAAAGTTCATTCCAACAATGAACACACCAACGCCTGCAAGCAGCCAAATCAAGCTTTGAAGCAATTGCATAAAATCCTGCGATGATAACATAAATTTGCTCTCCTTTTTTAAAGTTATTCCGTTTTAAAAACATACCTAATGTATTATATCATATAATTGGTTAAGAAGTGGTTAAGATTAAAAAAAACAGATTTTGTATTCACAAAATCTGTTTTTTATCTTAATCGGTATATTCACACATCCTATACCCTACACCAAGTTCATTTACAATATAATTCTTTTGTCCCGGCTTTGCACCAAACTTTTTACGAATATTTGCCATATTAACCTGTAGCTTTTTGGTACTGTATGTATCATTATAACCCCAGATAGACTTAACTATTGCTGCATAGGTCATAACCTTGCCTGAATGCTCAGATAAAAGTGCAATAATATTATACTCTGTTTGTGTAAGGTTTATTTCTCTTTTATCAATAAAAACACGTCTTGCATCATAATCAATTACCAACCCGTCCAGTTCAAACCTGCCGCCGGGGAATCTCCCCTCATTTGAACTATGGCGTGAGTTCCTGAGAACAGAGCGAACTCTTGCCACAAGCTCGGCAGAGCTGAATGGTTTTGTTACATAATCATTTGCACCAATGTCCAAAGCTTCAACCTTGTCTTTATCTTCACTTCTTGCAGATACAACTATCACAGGCGTAAGTGAGTCTTTTCTGATTTCCTTCAAAAATGTCATTCCGTCCAAGTCCGGAAGACCAAGGTCCAAAATTACAAGGTCAGGTCTGTGTGAAATAAAAAGTGTCTGTCCGCTGCTGCAGCTCTTTGCTGTTATAACCTGGTATCCGCTTGTTTCAAGAAGAGCCTTTAACAAATTATTTATGTGGTCTTCGTCCTCAATTACAAGAATTTTATATTTGTTATTTATCATTTCCGGAATCCTCCATATTTAAGGTGAAACGAAATACACAGCCACCGGATTTTAAATTTTCTGCCTTTATTTCACCGCCATGTGCCTTTATTATTGAGGCGCACACAGAAAGTCCAATACCTGCATTATGTTTTTTACTATCACACATTTCAGTGTCCTGTGAATAATATCCGGTAAATATATTTTTTATTCTATCCTCAGATATCCCGCACCCATTATCCTCAACTTCAAAAATTGCCTTATGTGATTTTACAAATACCTTTAATGACAATTTTGTCATTCCTTTGGCGTGTTCTGCAGCATTTTCCAATATATTAATTATAACCTGTTCTATAAGAAGAGAGTCCATAGGAATAAACACTAAATCATCCGGAATATCAATTTGAACATTTTGGTCAGGGTATCTTTTGGAGAATTTAATAAGTGCCGAATCAATTAGTTCGTCAAGAGCTGTATTTGTTTTTATAAGTCTTACTCTGCCATTATCAAGCTTAGTTACAGAAAGAAGATTTTCTACCATTCTATTAAGCCACAAGGAGTCTTCGCTGATGCCTTTGATTATCTGTTTGCTTTGCTCGTCTGTAAATTCATCATATTTATCAAGAAGTGCAGAGCTTGAAGCGTAAATTGTAGTAAGCGGAGTTCTTAAATCATGAGAAACCGCTCTTAAAAGATTAGCTCTCATTCTTTCTTTTTCACTTTCTGCTTTAATTGCCTCTTGCCTTTTCAATTGTGTTGTCAAGCTACAGGTAACAATAGTAACAACGAAAAGTATTATTGCCGACAAAATATTTTCAGGAATTGTAAAGTTAAATGCAAAAAGCGGAAAGGCAAATGCAAAATTTACTGCCAAAACGCTAATTGCAGCAGAAATGACTCCGTATGTATACCCATGTGTAATAACGGAAGTCAAAAACACACCCAAAACAAATACAGATGGTATCAATTCGTTATTTGCAAACGAGTTTTGGATAACAAGACACAAAACAAAACATACAACAAGAATACTTATTGTAATAATACTGTCTATGAAAATTTTAGATGACTTTTTCATTGGGTTCTCCTTTGACAAATCTTCTTTTTCATAATATCATACATACGGCTAAGATGCGGTTAAGAAAATAAGTAAAAAAGTTAATAAGCAAAAATCCGGACACTATCGTGTACGGATTTTTGGAGCTAGTGAGGGGAATCGAACCCCTGACCCTCTGATTACGAATCAGATGCACTACCGACTGTGCTACACCAGCATTTATTTGAACTCACACATTTAGCGCAGATCGTTCAAATAATTTATTTTTACTAAAGCATAAACCATTTTAATAACTGTTGGAAGAAATTTTTTCAGATTTCTTTAATTTATTATTTGAACTACAACCAAAACAAACCCCTTGACGTACCCACGTACGACTGCGGGCAAGGTAAAATGCCACACGTGACATTTTACTTTGTTTTGGTTGTTCTGCATCTAAAGCTGTATCGTCCAAAGACTCATACATTTAGCGCAAAGCTAAATATTTTAACAAATGGGATGTTGCATTCGCAACATCCCTTTTTCATTGTATTCAATTATGAAAGATAAGCTCTTGCTATCTCGTTGATAACCTTGCCATCTGCTCTTCCTTTGGTCTTTGGCATTACGCACGCCATAATCTTACCCATATCCTTTACGGTGGAAGCGCCTGTTTCAGCTACAGCGGCTTTTACGATTTCTTCAATCTCTTCACGTGTAAGCTGTCTTGGCAGGTATCCCATCAATATGTCCATTTCCGTCTTTAATTCGCAAATCAAATCTTCTCTGCCGCTTTTTTCATAATCCGGCAAAGAATCGCGTCTTTGTTTTAGCTGTTTAGCTATAACATCAAGTACGCCCTCGTCATCGAGAGTTACCTTATTATCTTTTTCTATTTGAAGCACGCCTGAACGGATAAGCTGTACAACATTCTTACGAATGACATCCTTGTCCTTCATAGCTTGCTTTAAATCTTGTGAAAGTTGCTCTTTAAGAGACATTTGCTATCACCTTACTTAAACTTTCTTTTTCTTGCCGCTTCTGATTTCTTCTTACGCTTTACGCTTGGCTTTTCGTAATGTTCGCGCTTTCTAATTTCTGACATAACGCCTGATTTTGCACACTGACGCTTAAAACGACGAAGCGCGCTATCCAATGATTCATTATCTTTAACTCTAACTTCAGACACTGTGTATCCCTCCCTCCGACAAGTCGAATGTAAAACGGACAAAATGTAATGTAAATTAATACAACATAAATTATTATACACCATATTTTACACTTTTGTCAAGTAATATTTGAAAATTTTATAAATTCATATGGTGCTTTCTCTGTAGGCGCAGGTTTTATTCATGCAAGTGCTGCATTTATGCTCTTTGCAATTAAGCTTTTCCTTTGTAAATCCTGCAACAGCCGTGATTGATTTTACAGGTGTAAGCATTCCCGAGGCTGTAAGGCAAAGACCTATTCTTTTTTCTGCAGAAAGGATTTTTAAAAATTCTTTTTGGCAGCTTATATCAAGGTCACCGTATCCGGGACTGTAACGTGGTGTAAGATAAAGGTTTTCTAAGGTTTTTGAAATTTCCTCGCACACCTCATCTGCTGCCATTTCTACCATTGCAGAGGCTGCAGCCTGTGCTGCTACCGCCTTTGAGGGAGAAAGAGCAGAGAACTTGTATATGAGCAAATCCGCCTCCGCTCCAAGAGTAACGCCAATAAATACGCCTCTTTCGCAGCCTTTAAGGTGGTTCGCAAGATCCAGGCTTTCCAGAGAAAAGCCTCCAAAATTTATACTATTTCCTTTTATGTTAAATTCTGCGTCAGCTGTACAAAACTTTGGGTTTGAAACCTTTGCAAGTTCGGAAATTACTTCTTCTGTCATTTCACGGATATTTGCATCAGGAATTTCATCCCGAAAGCCCATATAGCGATAAATCTCGCCTCTTTTTACAAGATTTAAATCTGTCATGACATTACCCCTGTATAATTTCTGATACATTATCACGTATTGCCTTTGCAACATCAGGCTTGTTCATTGTATATACATGGACAGCCTTTATCCCATTTGCAAAAAGGTCTATTATCTGCTCTGTTGCATAGGCAATTCCCGCTTGCTTCATTGCGGCAGGATTGTCACCATACTTATCCGCTATCATACGAAAACGCTGTGGAAGACTTGTTCCTGAAAGCTCGCATATTCTTGCAATTTGCTTTCCGTTGGTAACAGGCATTACACCTGCTATTACGGGAATGTTTATGTTTTTCTCGCCCATTCTGTAAAGAAAGCTGTAAAGTGCGCTGTTATCAAAAAACATTTGGGTGGTTAAAAAGGAGCAGCCGTTTTCTACCTTTATTTTTAAGTTTTCAAGGTCCCGGTTTCTGCTTGTACACTCTGTGTGTCCCTCCGGATAGCATGCGGCGCCTATGCAAAAGCCGCCGTAGTTTCTTATTTCTTCTACAAGCTCTGAGGCGTATGTAAAATCGCTTTTAAGGTTTTCAGGCATATCCTTTGGTCTGTCACCACGAAGTGCAAGAACATTTTCTATACCTGCTGCCTTAAATGCGTCAAGTCTTTCCTTTATTGCTTCCTTTGTTGCACCAACGCATGTTAAATGTGCAAGAGCTGTAACGCCGCTATCCTGCACTTCCTTTGCAATTTCAAGAGTATTTTTTGAGTTGCCCCCTCCGGCTCCGTATGTAACACTCATAAAGTCCGGTTTTAGCTTGGCAATCTCGCCTACAGCGTGCCTTATTGGCTCAACGTCGCCTCCTGCTTTTGGAGGAAAGACCTCAAAAGACAATGTATTTTTTTTACTTTCTAATGCATCAATGATTTTCATTTCCTACTCCCCTTTTCCTATATTCTTGTATAAGCAAAAGCTTTTTCTCCCGTGACAGCTTTTTTATGGCACACTCTCTTTTAAGGGCTTCTTCCTTTGTATCAAATTCCTCTGTATAAACAAGAGTTACAGGAAGTCTTGACCTTGTATATTTTGCGCCCTTGCCGCTGTTGTGCTCTGCCTCACGGCGTTTTGGGTCTGTTGTATAGCCGCAGTACAGAGAATTGTCACAGCATTTCATAAAATATATATAGTGCATTTTAAATTCCTCTTTATGTAGAGAATGCCCACAGGGCATTCTATTTGATTAGCCTTTTAAATTCTTCTCGTATTCCTCAATCATCTTTTTTACCATTCTTCCGCCAATGCTGCCGGCTTCACGTGATGTGAGTGAATTTTTTGAATTTTTATTAAGATTTAAACCAAGCTCTTCTGCCGCTTCCATTTTAAATCTTTCGTTTGCTTCTTTAAATTCTTTACTTCTTGACATATGCTATCCTCCGATTAAATTATTGAGATCGCTCTCTTTGATAATTTAACCTTTGAAGAATGTTTATATGCAAGCAAGTGCAATTCCGCCGATGATAAGTCCTGCACATAAAAGATTTTTAAGTGTATTTTTCTCCTTATACAAAAGCCGTCCCATTATAATTGTCACAACTGCGGAGCTTTGCTTTATAAGGGTCATAAGGGTCACCTTGCTCTCCGGATCGGAGTTTGCAATAAACAGAGCTCTGTCGCCGAGGATAAGGAGCAGACTAAGCACATATATCCACGGGTTTTTTATTGCTTTTTTTATTTCGAAGTTCTCTTTTTTTATTATGATATATCCAAGATAGAAAGCTGAAAGGAGCAGCATAAACCAAAACTGCAGCGCTGAGCTTGTAACCTCTCCTGTTGACATTATTACCTTGTCAAGAGTTCCCGATACTGCGTTTAAAAAACAAGAAAGCATAATCATCCATGTATATTTGGAAGAATATGTATTTGTATCATCAGAGTGCTTTTTGTTTGCAAGGTAAAGACCACCCGCCACAAGTATAAGGCTGATTATTCCCCGAAGTGTCAATCCCTCGCCGAGAAACAGGATACCCATAAGGCTTGAAAAGATTACTCTTGACATATCGGTTATTCCGTAAATTCCAAGAGGTACTTTTTTTATGGCAATGAATGTGAGCATCCACGCGAAAAATATAACCGTGGACTTTGCCACAATAAGCACCGATACATATGGCGTTAAATCAAATACGCCCTTTGCTGTTGGCAGGGTCATCAAAAATCCTGCAAAGGTATATACAAAAAGTGAAGTAAATACATTTACACTTTCAAGAACCTTCTTTTTTATAGGCTCTCTGAGTCCTTTTAGTACACCAAATATTATAATAAAAATTATCCAGATTTCCAAAAATTACATTCCTTTAGTTTAAAATTTCTGCTTTTTCTATGATATTTACAACGCGGTCTCTTAGTAGTTTGTAATCCGCCACCTCAAGCAATCCCTCGTTTATTATATCAAGCGCCGCCTTTTGTGCAAGCTTTAGCATATCACGGTCGTGGAACAGATTTGCAATGCGCATTTCAGGAAGACCATGCTGTCTTGTACCAAAAAAGTCGCCGGGGCCTCTAAGTGACAGGTCTTGCTCGGAAATATAAAATCCGTCATTTGACTCACACATTGTTTTCATCCTTTTTTTAGTTACGTCACCTGACCCGTGAGCCATAAGTATACAATATGCCTGCTGCCCGCCTCTGCCAACTCTGCCTCTAAGCTGATGGAGCTGAGAAAGACCAAAACGCTCGGCATTTTCTATTATCATAAGGTTTGCCTTTGGTACATTTACGCCCACCTCAATTACTGTGGTGGACACAAGGATTTTTATATCGCCCTTTGCAAATGCGCTCATTACCTCGTCCTTTTCCTTTGGCTTCATTTTGCCATGCATAAGACCTGTTCTTATATGGGGGAACATTTCCTGAAGCTTTAAAGAAAGGCTTTTTGCATTTTCAAGGTCCGAGCTTTCTGTTTCCTCAATAAGAGGACACACAACATAAACCTGACCGCCCTCTTTTACATTCTTTTCTGCAAAGGCATATACCCGTCTCCTCATGTCCTCCCCCACCGAGTAGGTTTTTACAGGCTTTCTGCCCGGAGGAAGCTCGTCAATTACTGATATATCAAGATCTCCGTACAGGATAAGGGCGAGTGTTCTGGGTATTGGAGTTGCAGACATGATTAGCATATGTGGGTTATTGCCTTTAGCACAGAGCCTTGCTCTTTGTCCTACACCAAAGCGGTGCTGCTCGTCTGCAATTACAAGTCCAAGGTTGTTGTACACCGTTTTTGCTTCTATTACTGCGTGAGTGCCTACTATTATATCTACAAGTCCGTTTTCTATGGACTCGTATGCAAGACGCTTGTCCCCTACTGACATACCACCTGTAAGGAGTACAACATTTATTCCAAGGCCTTTAAAGGTTTCCCTAAGGCTCTCATAGTGCTGGGTTGCAAGAATTTCTGTTGGCGCCATAAGCACGCTTTGAAACCCGTTTTTCCATGAAAGGAACATTGCCATTGCGGCAACAATTGTTTTTCCCGAGCCTACATCTCCCTGAACAAGCCTGTTCATTTGTTTACCTGATTTAAAGTCCTCTATAATCTCGGTTATGGTGCGTTTTTGGGCGCCTGTCAGCTTATAGGGAATATTCTTTTTTAGGTCATCTCCACCGGAGATGTTTTGGAATTTATATCCGTCATTTTTTGAAAGCTTACCCTTTTGAGTAAGGAGAGCGAGCTGAAGAGTTAAAAATTCGTCAAAAACAAATCTTTCTCTTGCACGAGAGTATGCATCAAGACTTTCGGGAAAGTGTATGTTTTGCATACTGTAGTTTATTTCCGGGATTTTATAGTCATCTAAAATATTTTGTGGCAGGTATTCATCTATTTCGCCAACTACGTCAAGAGCTGCAGACATAAGGCTTTGAACATTTTTTTGTACAAGCCCTGCCGTCAGCGGATAAAGGGGAACTATCTTACCTGTATACTTTCCCTCTCCGTATCTTTCATAGACGGGGTTTTCAAGACGGAGCTTTCTGCCTGATTTTCCCACTTTGCCATACATGATATATTTCATGCCCGGCCGAAACACATTTTTAATATAGCGGTTGTTGTACCAGACCGCTTCCATAGAGCCTGTATCGTCTGTTATAATAATTTTGTAAACAGACATATTTTTTCTTATTCTTGTCTCGGAAACAGCAGAAGAAACGGTTATGCTAAGGCACACCGTTTCTCCGAATATACAGTCTTCTATATTTTTATTTACACTTCTGTCTTCGTAGCCTCTTGGAAAAAAATACAACAGGTCACCAACGGTGCGTATTCCAAGCTTTGAAAAAGACCTGGCTCTTGCATCGCCTACACCTTTTAAAAACTGTATGTTTCTTTCCATAAGCTATACCTTCTTATTCGACAGAGATTATATAGTAGTAAAGGGGCTGACCGCCTTTTTTAAGGGAAACTTCAAAGTCGTCATATGCATCTTCTAGGCGCTCAAGCATTTCCTCTGCTGCTTGCTTCTTTGCAGACTTACCTGAGTAAACAGTAATAAATTCACTGTCCTCGTCTGCCATTCTTTCTATAAGCTTTTCTGCTACTACCTCAGGGGATTTGCCGATAGCTGTAATTTTACCCTCTACGATACCAAGTATATCTCCCTTTTTAATCTGGTGTCCTTCATACTCTGTATCGCGGACAGCAAATGTTACCTGCGCAGATTTAACCTCTCTCATTGCACGGCTGAGCGCTTTTTCGTTTGCAAGGGCATCCTTTTTCTGGTTAAAAGACATCATTGCTGTTACGCACTGTGGAATGGAGGTTGTTGGAATTACAATTACATTCTTATCTGCAATTTCTGCAGCCTGAGATGCTGCCATTATAATGTTTTTGTTGTTAGGGAACACAAAAATATTTTTTGCGTTTATTTTGCCAATAGCTTTCAGAATATCATCGGTGCTTGGATTCATAGTCTGTCCACCCTCGATTATTCTTGTAATGCCAAGGTCTGTAAGTATGCTTGAAAGTCCCTTTCCGGCACTTATTGCAACAAAGCCGTATTCTGTCTCCGGTTCGCTTGGAACAGGTTTTTTGGGAGCTTCCTTCATAGAGTTTTCTATTATTGTATTGTGCTGATGCTTCATATTATCAATTTTAACATCAACAAGCTCGCCAAGCTCTACAGCCTTTTCAAGAACAAAGCCGGGATGGTTTGTATGGATATGCACCTTTATAATTTCTTCATCGTCAATAACAAGCATACAATCGCCCTTTGGAGAGATTGCATCCCTGAAACCGTCTACGTCATTGTCAGAAGAATTTCTTTTTATAATAAACTCTGTACAGTATTTAAACTTTATATCTGCAGAGGTTTCTACCTCTTTTGCCTTTACCTGTACTTTTTTGGGAAGTGCTACAGATGTTGCCTCTGTTATTTTACCTGTTTTAAGGTATTCAAATGCTCCCTCAAGTACATAAAGCCAGCCTCTTCCGCCTGCGTCTACAACGCCTGCAGCCTTTAGCTGTGGAAGAAGCTCCGGTGTTGAAGCAAGTGCTTCTGCACCTTTTATGGTACACTGCTCCATAACTGAAACAATATCGTCAAAGGAACCTGACGCTTCTACTGCACCCTCTGCCGCTACTCTTGCAACAGTAAGAATTGTACCCTCTGTTGGCTTCATTACAGCCTTATATGCCGCCTGTGCACCGTCAGAAAGAGCCGCTGCAAATTCTGCCGCAGAGCAATCATCCATCCCTTTAAGAGACCTTGAAAAGCCTCTGAAAATTTGCGACAAGATAACTCCGGAGTTGCCTCTGGCACCACGAAGTGTTGCAAATGACATTTTGTCTGCAACCTTAGTAAGCTCCTTTATGTTTTCTTTCATAAGCTCTTCTGCCATTGCCATAGCTGTAAGGCTCATGTTTGTACCTGTATCTCCGTCAGGCACTGGGAAAACATTAAGCTCGTCAACTTCAGTTTTGTGATTATACAAGTTATTGGCTCCGGAAATCATCATTTCCGAGAGCATAATACCGTCTATCCTGCTAATTTTCCTCACCCTCCGTCTTATTCAGATACTCTTATTCCCTCTACACGAATGTTAACACTGCGTACAGGTATTCCTGTAACAGTTTCAAGGGTATATCTTACACGATTTGCTATGCTTTTGCAAATAGAGTTTATATTAACTCCAAACTCCATTATTATATGGAGTTCAATAACGGCTTTGTTATTATCCTCTGTTACCTTGATGCCTCTGCCCTTATTTTCGCCTTTTAAAAGACTTACAAATCCATCTGCTCTGTTTCTTGCTGCCATTCCAACAACGCCGTAGCAGCTTTCTGCCACGTTTGCAGCAATCTCGGAAATAAATTTTGACGAAACGCTTATTCCGCCTTGTTCATTTTTAAATTCTATTCCCATAACAAATCCTCCTATTCAGCCTTACCGTCACGTGTCATAAGCGTGTATACTGCGTCACGTGGCTTTTTATTTTTATAAAGAATTTCACATGCCTGTTCTACTATCGGCATTTCTACGCCATATTTTTTTGAGAGGTCATAGGCTGCCTTTGCTGTGTTTACGCCCTCAACTACCATGTGGACCTTATCAAGAGTTTCTTCCAGTGTATGACCTTCGCCAAGGAGTATTCCGGCACGTCTGTTTCTTGAGTGCATACTTGTACATGTTACTATAAGGTCGCCTATTCCGGAAAGACCGCTAAAGGTTTCTGCCTTCGCACCCATTGCTACTCCAAGACGCTTTATTTCTACAAGGCCTCTTGTCATAAGTGCGGCTTTTGTATTGTCCCCATAGCCAATACCGTCATTTATACCGGCACAAAGAGCAATTACATTTTTAAGCGCACCTCCAAGCTCTACCCCCGCTATGTCATCGCTTGTATAAATCCTGAACACATCGCTCATTATGATTTTTTGAATTTCCTTAGCTGTAGAATCTGTTTCAGAGGCTACAACATTTGTTGTAGGAAGACCTCGGCTTACCTCCTCTGCGTGAGAGGGGCCGCTCATTACTGAAATATTTGCCTGAGGGATTTCTTCTTTATAAACCTCGGAAAGTCGGAGTAATGTTCCGCTTTCAAGACCTTTTGAAATATTAAGAAGCTTCTGTCCCTTAGCAACATATTTTGAAAGTTCTTTTGCTGTAGTTCTTGTTGCAGGGCTTGGCACCACTGTGATTATAAGCTCTGCCCCTTCTGTACACTGTGCCATAGAATGTGTACAGGTTATGTTATCAGGAAATTTTGGACCGGGCAAGAATTCCTTGTTTTCTCTGTCAAGGTTTAGTCTGTCAGTTTCGGCTTGCTGCCATGACCAAAGGAAAATATCATATCCTTTTTTTGCAAGCAAAAGTGCCATTGCAGTTCCCCAGCTACCGGACCCGATTACTGCTATTTTCATTTACTTACCCTCTTTCTTGCTGCCAAGCTTATTTTCCGTTCCATTTACAAGTCTTTTTATATTCTGGTGATGCCTTAAAATAAGAAGTGCGGCAATTATAATATCAAAAACTAAAATTCCGCCGGAAAAGCTGTCTGTAAATATCATATACGAAAGGTCTACTGCCACAAATATTACCGCGCCCATTACCGAACCGAGTGATACATATCTTGTAACAGCCATTATTGCAACAGCGAAAAGTACTACTATAAGTCCAACCTGCCAGTTTAGTGTAAGGATTGTACCAAGGCTTGTTGCAACGCCTTTACCGCCTTTAAACCCAAAATATAAAGGGAAATTATGACCCAGTATAACAGAAACCCCTGAAATATACTTGTAAAAAGGAAGCTGTTCCTGAATACGGGCAAACACGCTGTGGCTTACAGCAATACCCTCATTCCCAACGCTTACAACATATTCTGAAACGAGGAATGCTAAAAGTGCTCCAAACAGTACCGCTGCTACACCTTTTAATATATCAAGGACAAGTGTTAAAATGGCAAGCTTTTTGCCATAGGTCCTTAGCATATTGGTTGCTCCTGCATTTCCGGAACCAGAGTTTCTTATATCATCACCCTTGAATGCTTTTGAAAGTACAATAGAAAAATTAACACTTCCAAGCAAATATGGAATTAAAAATACAATTATTAAGAGAAAAATATCCATTTGTTTCTCCTTTCTTTAAAGGTTCTTTTCACCTTTTTCACGAAGTATGAACTTTATTGGCGTTCCTGCAAAGCCAAAGGCGTCTCTTATCTGATTTTCTATAAAGCGCAGATATGAGTAGTGGAACAATTCCTTGGAGTTTGTAAAAAGTACAAATGTAGGAGGGCAAGTGCCGCTTTGTGTTCCGTAGTATATTTTAAGTCTTTTACCTTTATCTGCCGGTGGCTGCTGCTTTGCAATTGCTTCGTTTATTACATCGTTGAGCATACCGGTTGTTATTCTTCTCCTGTACTGCTCGTTTACCTTTTTGATTTCTTCTAAAAGGTCATCAAGGCGCTTTCCTGTTTTTGCAGATATGAAAACTATTGAAGCATAGGACATAAATGCAAATTCTTCACGAACTCGCATTTTAAACTCGTTCATGGTCTTTGTGTCCTTTTCTACAGCGTCCCACTTGTTTATGGCAAATATACACGCTTTTCCTTGCTCATGAGCGTAGCCTGCAATTTTTGTATCCTGCTCCGCAATTCCCTCTGTTGCGTCTATCATAATAACGCATACATCACTTCTGTCAACTGCACCAAGAGAGCGGACAACGCTGTAGCGCTCTACTGCTTCATCAATTTTTTTACGTTTTCTCATGCCGGCTGTGTCAATAAAGAGAAATTTATCTCCGTCTTTTTCAAAGCGGGAGTCAATTGCATCTCTTGTAGTTCCGGCAATGTTACTTACTATTACTCTCTCCTCGCCGAGAAGTGCATTTATGAGTGAAGATTTTCCGGCGTTTGGTCTGCCGATTACGGCTACCTTTATTTCGTTTTCATCCTCTTCCTCTGCGCTGTTTTCAGGGAACTTTGCGCAGACTTCGTCAAGCAAATCTCCCAATCCCATTCCGTGAATTGAAGAAATGGGCACAGGGTCACCAAGACCAAGATTGTAAAACTCATAAAATTCCATAGGTGGCTCGCCCGGTGTGTCAACCTTGTTTACAGCCAGAACTATTTTCTTTTTTGCCTTTAAAAGCATTGATGCAACCTCGTGGTCGTTTGCTGTTACGCCGTCTCTTACATTTGTCATAAGAACAACCACATCGGCGGTTTCTATTGCAAGGTTTGCCTGGCGGCGCATTTGTACAAGAATTTCGTCCTTACTCGCAGGCTCTATACCACCTGTGTCTATCATTGTAAAGTGTTTATCGAGCCACACACCGTCTGCATATATACGGTCACGTGTAACGCCTGGTGTATCCTCTACTATGCTTATTTTCTTACCCGAAATCTTGTTGAAAAGTGTGGATTTTCCAACGTTTGGTCTGCCCACAATTGCAACTGTTGGTTTCATATATATTCATTCCTTTCTGTGCCACTGGCACAAAAATCAAAATTCTAATCCTTCCCCAAGTATATTTTCTACAAAGGTAAATCCGTCATTGTCTGTGGGGATTATTTTTGTTCCTGTTTTTTCTTCTGCCTGGGAGAGTGTTACATCATCAAGAAACACCTCGTCATTTCCACGGAGCATTGCAGAAGAAATAAGAACAATATCTGTCTTTTCTGCGGCATTTACAGTCTCTATTAAGTCTTTCCCACAAACAAGTCCCGTAACCGTTACGCCGCCCCCAAAAAAGTTGTTTTTTACAGGAATAACATTTACATTTACTCCCGGTGCGGCTTTTTCTATAAGGTTGCAGCTTTCTCTTATGAAAGACAATGTAATCTCCCCTGTTGCCACTGTTACCTGTCTATCTCTTTTCTTTGGCTTTATAAGGCGAATAGCGCTTTTTATTTCCTCGTCCATACTGGCTACAAGTCCAACTCCGTTTTCTATTTGAGGAAAGCCTTCGTATTCTTCTGCCGGTGGAATTTCCACCCCGGCGTTTATATAAAATTCATCGGAAAGATATACAAGTCTTGTTCCAAGAGTTTCTAAAAACTCATTTTGAAGAGCCTCTACCTGTTTTATAACCCCAAGGGAACCATCTTTGTCATATGTGGTAAGCTCATAAAGTCCCTCTCTGTAGGCTGTAAGTCCAACGGGTACAACAGATATACTTTGCACCTGCTCGCCAAGGCCTGCCATATCACGAAGTGATCGTTCGAGCTCCCGTCCGTCATTTATACCGGGACACAGAACTATCTGACAGTTCATATATATTCCATTGTCAGCAAGTTTTTTCATTCTGTCAAACACCTTACCGGCAAAGCGGTTACAAAGCATAAACTCACGAAGTTCCGGATTTGTGGTATGGACAGAAATGTTTATTGGAGAAACTCTTAAAGCTATGAGCCTGTCAAGAGCCTCATCATCAATATTTGTAAGTGTTACATAGTTTCCCTGCAAAAAGGAAAGGCGGGTGTCATCATCTTTAAAATACACAGTATCACGCATACCCTTTGGAAGCTGATCAATGAAGCAGAAAATACACTTATTACGGCAGCTTTCCGGTTTGGACAGCAGGTCCTCTTTGAATATAAGTCCCAAATCTTCATAATCATTTTCTATGATTATTTCCTCTACAGAGCCGTCCTGTTTTTCTACCCTCAAAGTAACCTCGTACTCCGCCGTAAGAAATTTATATTCAAGTATATCATGAATTTCATGACCGTTTACCGAAAGGAGAACATCTCCGCCGATAATACCGGCACGCTCTGCAAGTGAGCCTTGCTCCACATCTAAAATTGTGGTGTCGGTTTTGTTCATTATAAAATCCCTTTCAACTACATAACATTCCATACTAATTTTACCACAAATTAAGAAAAAGTCAACATAATACAATAAAATCAGCTTAATTTTGGTACATTAGCATAATAACCAAATTAAGCTGATTTATATATACCCGAAAATGCCACGAACAGACACTTCTCCAAAGGAAATGGTTTCTGTTTTATCTCCCTGTTTTACTATAAGTTCGCCTTTTTCTGTAACATCCGTTGCTTCTGCCAAAAATTCTCCGTCATTTCCGCAGATTTTTACGGTACGGTTTAAGGTGACACAAGAGTTTTTATATTCCTCGAGAAATGCCCCAAAGCCTTTTTCCAAAAAGAGATTATAGCACTCCTCTATTTTCTCTAAAAGTCTTGCAAGAAAAAGAGATTTTGATTGTTTTTCCCCTGTTTCAAGATAGAGTGAGGTTGCTATATTTTTCAAATCTTCCGAAAATTCCTCTGTGTTTAGGTTTACGCCAATACCCACGATTATACCCTTTAGCTTATTACCCTCAAAGCAGGATTCTGTAAGTATTCCGCAGACTTTTTTGGAATTTAATACTATGTCATTAGGCCACTTGATTGCAGAATTTCCAATCGCTCTTTTGACAGCAACAGCCATAACAAGAGTTACATTTTGTATGCTCTCCGGCAACATATCCGGCTTTAGCAAAACGCTAAACCATATTCCGTCTTTCCCGGAATTCCACGCCCGTCCAAGACGACCTCTGCCGGCAGTTTGCTCGTTTGCAACAAAAACTGTGCCCTCGGGCATATGGGAGTTTTCTTTTGCGAGGGTGTTGGTTGATGTGGCAGTTTCATACAGTACAAGGTTTTTCCCAATAAACCCTGTATTTAAATTTTCTTTTATTTTTTCTTCTGAAAAAAAGCGGTAATCGGGAACATTACCGCTTTTTATATTATTAGTCTTCATTTACAATTTCTATTCCAAGTTCTTTTAGCTGAACACTGTCAACTGTGCCCGGAGCGTCACTCATAAGCTCGGATGCGTTTTGCACTTTCGGGAATGCGAGTACATCACGTAGACTGTCGCTTTCACACATAATCATGGCAATTCTGTCAAGGCCTATACCCATACCGCCGTGAGGTGCTGCGCCGTACTTATATGCATCAACAAGGAAACCGAACTTTGCATCGATTTCTTCTTGTTCCATGCCAAGTGCTTCAAACATCTTTTGCTGGAGCTCGGCGTCTGTTATTCTTATTGAGCCTGAAGAAAGCTCAACACCGTTTAGCACAAGGTCGTATGCCTTTGCAATTACTTTACCCGGGTCTGTATCAAGATACTGGATACATTCGTCCATAGGCATTGTGAACGGATGGTGCATTGCTATCCATGAATTTGATTCATCATCAAACTCAAAGAATGGGAACTCTGTAATCCAGAGGAAGTTATATCCCTCAGGAATTATATCAAGCTTCTTTGCAACAGTCTGACGGAGTGAGCCAAGGATTGGAAGTGCCTTTTTGTCAGCTACTATAAACACCACATCGCCCTTTTCTGCGCCTGTGCGGCTTATAATAGAATTTATTTCTTCCTCTGTCATAAACTTTGCAAAGGAGCAATTTGGAGCGTCCTCTACCCATCTTATATAAGCAAGACCCTTTGCGCCAATTCCTTTTACATATTCTGTGAGCTTATCTATTTCCTTACGTGTAAGGGTGTCTGCCGCATTTTTTGCAACAATTGCACGAACAGAGCCACCTGCTTCTATTGCACCTGTAAACACGCCAAAGCCACAGTCCTTTACAATATCAGAAAGGTCTGTTATTTCCATGGCATATCTTGTATCAGGCTTGTCCGAGCCGTATTTTTCCATAGCCTCTTTGTAAGTCATTCTTGGAAGAGGAGTCGGAATGTCGATTTCAAGAACATCGTTAAATATGCGCTTTACAAAGCCTTCTACCATTTCAAGCACGTCCTCAACATCAACAAAGGACATTTCAAGGTCGATTTGGGTAAATTCAGGCTGACGGTCTGCTCTCAGGTCTTCGTCACGGAAGCAGCGTGCAAGCTGAATGTATCTGTCAAAGCCTGCAATCATCAAAAGCTGCTTGTATATCTGTGGTGACTGCGGAAGCGCATAGAACTTTCCGTTGTGAATTCTTGACGGAACAAGATAGTCTCTTGCGCCTTCAGGAGTTGACTTTATCATCATTGGTGTTTCTATTTCTATAAAGCCGTTTTCATAAAAATAGTCACGGGCAGATTTTGCAATTTTGCTTCTCTTAATGATATTTTCCTGCAAAACGCTGCGTCTTAGATCAAGGTATCTGTATTTAAGTCTTAGTTCTTCATTAACATTTGTTTTATCTGTTATTTCAAAAGGTGTGGTTTCAGCTTTTGCAAGTATACGAAGGTCTGTAACGTATATTTCCCAGTCACCTGTTTTAATTTCCTTGTTCTTACTTTCTCTTTCTCTTACCTGACCTTTCGCCATAAGAACAAATTCACTTCTGCACTTTGCCGCTTTTTCAAACACCTCTCTGTTGGTGCCTTCGTCAAAAGCAAGCTGTACAATACCTGTTCTGTCTCTAAGGTCTATGAAGATAAGAGTTCCCATGTCACGGATTTTTTGTACGTATCCGCCAACTGTGACCTCGCCGCTGTGTGGAATATCTGCGCAGTAGCAAGTTCTTTTTAAGCCTTTCATTGTATCCATTATCTGTTACCTCCAACAAATCCGGCAATTTCATCAAGACTAAGCTGTGTTTTTTCGCCGGTAAGCATATTTTTAATTTCACATGTATTTGAGTCTATCTCATTATCTCCAAGTACAACTGTGTACTTGCAGCCAAGCTTGTCTGCATACTTCATTTGTGCACGAAGACCTCTTCCCATATAGTCTGTCTCTGCA
>JAZRHH010000030.1:0-33525 GCA_045644665.1 Clostridia bacterium | reverse complement strand
AATATTGCTCATCATACTGCAATACTGAGGAGAGGCTACAAAAGTTATTCCAATTTTATTATCAAGATGTCTGAGATCAGAGAAAGTATTAGTGATAAAGATGATGGATTGCTGGAAAGAGTCGATATAGATAATATTTATAACTTTCATTTTGAAAAAAGTGAATATAAAAAAGCAAGCAAGCTTGGGAGTAGTATTGCTGATGTGGCAAAGTCTATGATAAAACCGATTTACTTCGAATATTCCTTTGGTAATGTGACAATTGAGGATATTTTAAAAACATATACGTATTTATATACATTTAGCAATTTATATATAGCTGCTGTTAATAAGAATTTTAAGGAAGATAATTATTCGTCGTATAAGTATACTGTGCCTGTGGTTGACATAGAGTATTTTATAAAGGAAATATGTCATTTGTTTGATGTACAAAAGAATAAAGCATATGAAATGCTTTCATGCTTCATGTATTGTCCGCAGAAAAAGAATTGTGAAATATTCACTCACCCCCTGATAATGGTAAATGAAAAGCAAGTCTTGCTTTGCGAAACCTTGATTTCTACATTCAATATGGAACGGGCAGTAGAAAAATTATTGCAAAAACATAATGTGGATTATTCTGCCGCCGGGAAAGAGTATGAAAATAGAATGATCGATGAACTTAAACATTGTAATGGAATTAATGTAAATACAAGCAAGATAGAATTTTTGGCATATGACGGTAAAAATGTTGAATTTGATTTAATTGCAACATTGGAAGATTATTTGCTGATTATAGAACTAAAGTCATTAACCACTCCTTATGGAAATAAAGAATTGATGAGCCGGGAAAAGGTAATTGAAGAAGGAGTAGAACAAGTTAATCGGAGAGTAGAGGTTGTTAATCGTGATTGGGACAAGATCTGTGCATTGGCAAATATCGATTTACCAGAAAAACCATATTCAGAGTCGAAAATCATGAAGATAGTTTGTACAGACATATACGACTTCACTGGTTTAAAATATAATGGGGTTACCATTATTGACGATACATCGTTGCTGAAGTACTTTGTGACAGGTGAGATTTATAAGACTAAGTTAGCTGATGGTATTCCTGAAGAAATAGAAGTTATCCCTTTACAAAAAGAAGGGATTCCCACTGCAAAAGAATTTAGAGAGTATTTGAACAATCCTACATCAGTGGGGAATATTGCTAGTTGTATGAAAAATGTGTTTAAACCTATTCCACGCTTTGAAAATGATGTACCGATGGGGATATTAGAATTGTCATTGGCAGATGATCCATATGATGGAGATAAACCTAATAAGACAATTCGAAATATCGTGAAGAAAGTGGGACGAAATGATAAATGCCCGTGTGGAAGTAACAAAAAGTTCAAAAATTGTTGTGGTAAATAGTTTATGGCTCCCTGTGTCGAATTCGAACCATGCATATTTAAAAGTGTTAGAATAATTGATAAAAAGCAATAAATATGCTAAACTTACATACAGAAAAGTGGCATTAAATGACGATTTGTTGTAAAGCAAATTTCTAAAACCATGATGTCAAAAAAGACCTGCATCTATTATGTAGCCGAAAGCCAAGAAAAAAGACTATTCTTAAAGAATAGTCTTTTTTTCAACGAAATAAATCCTTTCAGGATTTGTGAAATACCCTTCGGGTGTGAAATATTGCTACACAATGTGAAATACGCCTTGCGGCGTGTGGATTTATTTCATTTCACAGAAAGCGTCAGCTTTCTATTTCACAATTTACGAAAGTAAATTATTTCACATCAACCAAGTTGATATTTCACTTAAAACAAATGGAATCTAAACTATTCGGCTCTTTTCCTTTTTTTATTATTCCGAAATTCTTGACAAGTTTCAGTTTTAGACTCAAAACCCTATCTGTGCAAAACATCTACACAGATAGGGTTTTCTTATATTCTTTTGGGTTTGTGCCTACAAATTTTTTGAAATTACGGCTGAAGGTCGCAAAGTCGTTATATCCGCAAAATGAACACACAGAAGTTGTTTTATATCCTTTTTTGAGGAGTTCAATAGCGTATTTTATTCGACATTTATTCAGGTAATTATGAAAAGTAGTTCCGGTAATATTTTTAAAACATGAGCAAAATGTACTTTGAGACAGCGCAGACATATGTGTAATTTTATCAAGGCTCAAATTTTCGGTAAAATGACTATCTATGTATCTGATACAGTTTAGTACCATTTGTTCATTAGTATAACTTCCGTTTTGAGCGTTGTCAGGATTTGTAATGTGGTATCTTCTTATAAACTGTGTAAGTATAAGTATTCCATGAAGAAGTATCGTTTCTTTAAAACCCACATCTTTTTGGTAAGACTCTCTGTAGATTCTCTCAAACAAGTTTTGCACATACAAAATGTCATCAGTTGCTATTGATGTTTTTGGGAAAATGATTTTTTTGTTATCCTGCAATGATTTTAAAAAAGTGAGCACCTGCTCGTTAAGAATATTAATTTCTCCAAAGACTGACAGGTTGAATGAGAATGAATAGAGTTCAGGATTATTTTTAAGCGTTATGCAATGAGGAACATTAGGTGGAATAATCGCCATTTCACCGATAGACATGTCTGCGGATAAGCTGTTGATATGATGTGTCAGTTTCCCTTTTATAAGAAAAAACACTTGAAAAAAGGGGTGTGAGTGTGGCTTTTCGCTTTTGCAGGAATTGTTGAAATATTGAATCAAAGTATCATTTTCAGCATCAATATAATTAGGGAAAAGGGGTTTGTTTTTCATAAGATGTCCTCCCTTATATCTTAAAGTTATTTTATCATCTTTTTAAAGGAAATGCAATCTTTTTTGAAAAAAATGCAAGTTTATTTATTGATAATATGTTATAATTATTAATAATAAAATTTAAGAAGAAAGGATTTTGTACAATGAGACCAAAACTTTCAATTACAGCGGCGGGAGATTATTTGCCGCAGCGCAGAATTCCTGAAGGGTATGAGGGTTTTAAGGAAGTGTCAGACTTTATCAAACGCGGAGATGCAAGATTTTTCAATCTTGAAACAACCTTCCCCGATGAAACCTGTTACGGACATCAGTTTTATGGTGGTGCATACCTTCGTGCAGACGAGAGGGTACTCGACGATGCCAGGAGGTATGGCTTTAATATGCTTTCCTTTGCAAACAATCACACCCTTGACTATTCTTATAAGGGACTTTTGCTCACTATAGATGCTGTCAGCAGAGCGGGCTTCCCGAGCGCAGGTGTTGGCAGAAATCTTGACGAAGCAGCTGCTCCTGCCTATCTTGAAACAAGCAAAGGTTCAGTGGGCGTTATCGGTGTCGTTTCCACAATGATGAATGTATCTGCCATAGCAGGACGTCAATCGAGAAGAGTTTTAGGACGTCCCGGTGTAAACGGACTTCGAGTTGATGACTATGTTGAGGTGACACCTGAGCAGTTTGCGGTTTTGAAGGATGTGGCAGCTGAAAGTCACATGAATGCGCAGGCAGATATTTCAAGAGCAGAAGGGTTCACACCACCATTGCCAGAGGGCGTTTTGGCATTGCGCACAGTCAATGTGCGTCTAGGCAATAAAACCAGATATGTTACTCATCCCAACAAAACAGACATGGACAGAATTATTCAGTCTATAAAAAATGCAAGAGCACAATGTGATTATGTTGTTGTCAGTATGCATTCTCACGAGGTTGGCGGCACAAGCAAAGAAATCCCCGGCGATTTTTATACCGAATTTGCGCATAAATGTATAGATGCAGGCGCAAGTGCCATTCTCGGTCACGGACCTCACATTATCCGCCCGATAGAAATATATAAGGGTTGTCCTATCTTCTACTGCATGGGTAATTTCATTTTTCAGGAAGAACTTACCGAGTATACAGCGGAGGATCAATATGAAAAATACGGCTTGACATCCGACACTTCTATGAGTGATATGTATGATATTCGTACAAAGGGGCATACTCGAGGGTTGCTTTGTGACAGGCGTGTAATGGAAGCGTTTATACCCTATATGGAGATTGAGAACGACAAGGTAACTAGAATTGAGCTTATGCCGATTGATATGGGCACAGATTTGGAATTGTGGCAAAAAGGATTACCAAGACCGGGATTTGGCAAGGGCATTTTGGAACGATTGGCAGCTATGTCTAAACCTTACGGGACTAATATTACTATACAAGAAGACGGCATCGGAGTAATTGAATTATGAAAGAGCGTATTTCAGCACTAAAAAAGGCATTGCCGAAATATTTAGAGCTTTGGAAAGTATTATGTAATATGGAAACACCATCTTCTTGTAGGGAGGAACTAAATAAGCAGGCAGATTTTATAGAAAGCTTTGCTTTGGAACAAGGTTTTACCGTTTCTCGTCAAAGCCATACTGCGGCAGGAGATACACTTATTGTAGAACTGGTTGGTGATGACTCCCTTGCTCCAATTGCCCTTCTGGCACACATGGACACTGTACATGAAAAGGGTGTATTCGGGTATCCACCCGTCAAGGAAAAAGATGGTGTTTTGTATGGCCCCGGCGTGTTTGATTGCAAGGGAGGTATTTGTGTTGCCTTGCTTACAATGCAGGTTATTGCAGAAACCGCTGAAAAGCATCGTACACTTAGACTAATACTCAACTCTGATGAAGAAGACGGACGCTATCTCTTGGATGAAAGAGCGGAGTTTATTCAAAGTGCTGCTCGTGGTTGCTGTGTGGCATTCAATATGGAGGCGGGCAGAGCCGACTCGCTGACAGTGGGAAGAAAGGGAGTTCTGCGTGCGGAACTACAGATTCGAGGTATTGCAGGACATGCCGGCAATAGTTATTTTGAAAGTGCCAGTGCTGTCTGTGAAGCAGCACATAAGATTCTTGAGTTAGAGGCACAAAGTAGCGAAGAAGGTCTTACATATAATTGCGGTTTGATTAGCGGAGGAACTGCAGCCAATATTGTTCCTGAAATATGCACGATTGAAGTAGATATCCGGTATAAAAATGCAAGGCAGCATGAACAGGCACTTGTAACACTTAAGGAGCTTACTAAAAATGCCTACATAAAAGGATGTACGACAGAATGCGAAATACTTAGCACTCTTCCGGCTATGGAATGTACAGACGCCAATCTTGCACTTTTTGAAAAAGTTATGGAAGCATCTCGTGCACTTGGTATGCAAGAACTTCTCCCCTTACAACGCGGTGGTGGGAGCGATTCAGCATACACAGTTGCCATTGGGATACCCACAGTCTGCTCTATGGGTACTGTCGGCAGATATGAACATACCATCCGTGAGCAGGCAGATATTGACTCTCTTATGAGCCGTGCTCTACTCCTTGCAGAATCGATTGCAAGGATATAAAAGCAGATTTAAGGAGGTTGTGATATGGACTATAAAGAATGCGATTTAGGTGTTAACAAGAGCTATAAGGAAGTCATAGACAGATTTTTGCCTAATCTGGAAGACTTTTATAATAAACCCGAAAAATACAACATAGAACCATTTAGAATTTTCGGCAACTTGTATTATGTAGGTGATAGAAAAGTATGTATGCATCTTTTAGATACAGGTGACGGGCTTGTCCTTTTTGACAGTGGTTATTCGCATAATTTTTCGTCACTTATAGAGTCTATTAGAAAACTTGGATTCGACCCGCATAATATAAAATATGTAATTCATTCTCACGGACATTTTGACCATTTCGGAGGGGGAGACAGGCTACGTGGCAGCTATGGTTCAAAAATATTTATGAGCGCAGTTGACACCGAATTATTAAAGGAAATGCCGGAAAGAGCGTTAATGCATCTTTCTCCTATGAAAAATGATGAAATCTGCTGGCCTGATAAAACAATAACTGACGGCGATGTTATTGAATTAGGCAATACCAAAATCAGGTGCGTGTCAGCACCCGGGCATACTCCGGGAACTATGGCATTCTTTTTTGAGGCAACGGATGGGATTGAAAAGCACAAAGTAGGATATTTGGGCGGAGTTGGTTTTTTAAGCATCTTCAAGGAGTTTTGTCGCGAGTACAATCTGCCGCAAAATATGTGTGGTGAGCTGAAAGCTACCGCTGAAAAGCTTGAATGTGAAGAAGTGGAAATCCTCTTGGGAAATCATCCGAATCATAATTGCCTGATTGAAAAGAGAGAATATATGATAAGTAATCCGGATGCAAATCCATTCATCAATAAGAATGCATGGAAGATATTTTTACACAGTATTAAAGAAAGATGCTTGGATTTTGAAAAACGAGGATATTAAACAGGAGATAAGATGTAAGTACTGATACCTTATGCTATTATAGGTGTTATTGATGAAATAATAACAGGTTGAAAATAGGCTAAAATTGCTATTGACACAGGCATCCAAACCATTCGACTCTTACAAACAAAAAAACACATCCAACAGGATGTGTTTTTTTGTTTGCTTTTGAAGCCGAGCTTAAAATAGACCCTCTGATTTCAGAGGGAGCCGAGCCTGACTGCTGCCGGTGGCAGAAGAAAGGAAGGTGAGGATGCGCCACAACACATCGAATTAAGTCACGGATGTGACGAAAATGAGATGATGTTGTAAGCCGGACGTTGGTTCAAGCCCAACTGCGAGAGACAAAAAGAGAACACCGCAGGGTGTTCTCTTTTTACATTTTAATAAAGTTTATTTGTTCATTGTAGGGTTGTCTGTAAGTTCCAAAATATAATCTACAGAAACCTTATAAAATGATGATAGCCTAATAAGAATATCAGTCGGAATATCCCTTTGTCCCAATTCGTAATTGCTATATACTTGCTGGGAACAATTTAGTATTTTTGCTATTTGTTTTTGTGTAAGGTCACTATCTTCTCTCAAATCACGTATTCTTCTAAACATAAAAACACCTTTTATATCGTGTTACAAAAATTATTCTACACCAAATAAATTTTCCATAGGCACATTTAAAATTTTTGATATAACATAGATTTCTTTATCTGTTGCACTTCTTACCTGTCCCTCAAGTTTGGAGTAGCTTGTAGGATTCATGTCGCAACCCATAATTTGTATTTGGGAAATAAAATCTTTTTGCTTTATACCTTTTTCTTTGCGTAACCGCTCTATATTTCTTCCAACTAAATTTTTGTCTCCGTATAGATTCTTTCTTATTTTCATAAAATTATAATTCCTTTTTAGAATATTTTATACTATTATATTCTAAAATAATCTTGACAAAATTCTAAAACGGAATTATAATATAATAAAATTCTATATTAGAGAGTGAAATTTATATTAAGGAGAGAAAAGAAATGAATTATTTAATTTTATTATTACTAGTTATAGCGGTATATGCTATTTATCGGTATGTGACAATGAGGAAAAGGGAGGAGGAGAAACAAAAAATCGAATTTGATGCGTTTATTGTACAAAGCGCAATTAAAATTGTGTCAGCTGTCAAGTATTTAGATGAAGAAAAATTTAACCTTGTTTTTGAAAAGGGCTTCGTGTATTATGAAACACCTAGAAAAACCAGAGAATGTTTATTAACACCCATACGGACTTTAAATGACGAGGAAAACAAAAATTTTGCGGACCTTATATTTAATTCTCTTTCAAAAGAAAATTACATGTCTGTTAAAATTGAGGATACAGAGATAGCAGTATCAAAAATGAATAAAGCGTGACATATGCATAAAAATACTTGTTTTTACAAGTATTTTTTTTATAGGACAATAAATGATTAAAAGTGTCCAAAGTGTGATAAAATACACTACCCATATTTGTAACAAAATAATCGCTTTTTTACCTTGACTTTCAAATTCCTGTGTGGTATATTAGACATTGTGATTTTATATATATTAATGATTTACGTCTTATTAAAGACGCAAATTCACATATATTAATTTTTTAAAATAAGGGATGATTGATTTATGAGTACATTATTATCAGTATCAATTGCACTTCTTGCAGGTCTTCTTATGACAAGAGCTTTTAAGCCCTTTAAGCTTCCGTCAGTAACTGCTTACCTTATAGCAGGTGTTTTGATTGGTCCTTATTGTCTTGGAGCACTTGGCATAGACGGTCTTGGCTTTAAAAACGCAGAAATGGTAACAAACCTTAGTCTTATATCCGAGGTTGCTCTTGGATTTATTGCCTTTTCTATAGGTAACGAGTTCAGGTTAGAGGATTTGAAGAAAACAGGTAAGCAGGCAACTATTATTGGCATTGTTCAGGCGCTTGTAGCAACTCTTTTTGTTGACCTTGCACTTTTTGGACTTCACAAAATTATGCCAGATGTTTTAACTGTTCCGCAGCTTATAACCCTTGGCGCAATTGCAACGGCAACGGCTCCGGCTGCAACTTTAATGGTTGTGCGTCAGTATAAAGCAAAAGGCCCTCTTACAAATCTCCTTTTGCCAATTGTTGCCCTTGACGATGCAGTGGGCCTGATAGTTTTTGCCGTGTCATTTGGTATTGCAAAAACACTTATTGTCGGCTCTGTAGACATGATTTCAATTATTATAAACCCCATTGTAGAAATCATATGCTCTCTTACCCTTGGAGCTATCATGGGCTGGGTGCTTACACAGCTTGAAAAAATGTTTAACTCAAATACAAACCGTCTTAATATGACAATTGCATTTGTATTTTTAACAGTTTCACTTTCAATGATTGATTTCCACATTGGACCTGTTCATATAAGCTTCTCATCACTTCTTGTGTGTATGATGCTTGGAACTGTATTTTGTAACATCTGTACTCTTTCCCATGACCTTATGGATATGACTGATAGATGGACCTCGCCTTTGTTCGCTTTGTTTTTTGTAATAAGCGGTGCAGAGCTTGAGCTTGGGGTTTTTGCACAGGGTGCAATTGTTATAATTGGTATAGTATATATTCTATTCCGTTCTCTTGGTAAGTATATCGGCTCATATCTAAGCGCCAAAGCAGCTAATTGTGATAAAAACATTTGCAACTATCTTGGAATTACACTTCTCCCTCAGGCAGGTGTTGCCCTTGGAATGTGTGCAACAGCAATGCAGCTTGGAGAGCAGGGTAATTTGATAAGAAACATTACACTTTTTGCAGTGCTTATTTACGAACTCTTTGGTCCTCTCATGACAAGACAGGCACTTAAGGCAGCAGGAGATATTAAGCCAATGCCTGAGGAAGTTAAAAACCGTAGAGAAGCTAAAATTCATCACGCGATACACATACTTGGAAAAAAACATAAATAAAGGAAAATTACATATGAAATCACATATAAAAAGCATTTTCTTCACAATCCTTGGTACAATGATTACCGGATTTGGAATAGGCGTATTTCTTACCCCAAACAAAATTGTAGGTGGCGGAGTGTCCGGACTTTCTACTATATTATATCACGCATTTTCAGTACCGCCCGGCGTAAGCTTCTTTATAATAAATGTTATATTTTTGCTTATCGGATTTAAGGTTTTGGGGAAGGCATTTACTGTAAAAACCCTGTTTGGAGCAACGCTGATTTCCGTCTTTGTACAGCTATTTTCTTATTTTCCTTTCTACACAGAAAATATAGTCCTTGCCGTTGTGTTTGGCGGAGTGCTGTACGGACTTGGAATTGGTCTTGGCTTTGCAGCGGGAGCTTCCACAGGTGGAACGGATATACTTGGAAGACTTATTCAGCATAAGTTTAAAACTGTGTCAATAGGAAAGCTCTTGCTTTTTGTAGACGGAGTAATAATTATTATATCACTTATAATATTCAAAAATCCGGAGCTTACACTGTTTGGTATAATTACCTTATTTATATCAAGCTATTCTATTGACCTTGTAATAGATAAGCTAAATGTTTCAAGAATTGCCTTTGTTATTACGGATAAGGGCGACGAGATTTCAGAATACCTTGTATCAAAATCACCAAGGGGTGTTACAATTATAGACGTTGTTGGTGCATACACAAAGGTAGAAAAGAAAATGCTTTTCTGCGCTCTTAAGGAAAGCGAGTCGGAAAAGTTTCAAAGACGCATACTTGAACTGGACCCGGAAGCCTTTATTGTTTTCTCTGAATCACAAAGAATAAAAGGTAACGGATTTTACCTATATAAATAGGAATAAAACCAAATATTTCAATTTTGTTACAAATTGTTGCAAAATTGTGGGATTTTGCAACAAAATCACCGAAAAACCGCATATCTATGCGGTTTTTTAATTTTTTAAAAAATTTTTAAAAACATGGAACTTTTTTTAAAATTTTGCGTCTAAGTACATGAAAGTTGTAAAACGGCTGTATTTACTCCTTGAGGGGTAAAATGTTGACTAATAATTGTACATATTATTTGTGAGTTTTCTTACAAAATATAAAAGTAACATGTTATTAATTGACATTTTCTTTCTTTTATTGTATTATGGGAGTATACAGTTTCTAGTAATTGGGTAGAAGCGTTACAGAAATCTGTACGTTATAATCTTACCGTAGCGTATCTCCGGCAGGTAGGGGTATTTTGCGGTAATCTTACAGTTTTTTTACAACTGTAAAAAGCATTTGACTTATGCCATTTCGTGTGGTATAATCAGTGCGTATATTCGATAAGGGTGAGAAAGAGGTCCTGTCGGATGTTAAGAAAATTCTCTTTCAAAAATATTAAGGAGGAATTGAGACTATGAACATTAATCTCAAAAAGGTAATTTCATCAGTTGCTGCTCTCGCTATGTCAGTTAGCTGCTTCACAGCTTTCGCTGCTGACTTCACAGACGTTGAAGCTACAGCTTCATACAAGGCTGCAATTGACGAACTCGTTGCTCTCGAAATCGTTAACGGTTACGAAGATGGTTCTTTCAAGCCAGAAAACGAAATCACAAGAGCAGAAGTAACAAAGATGGTTGTTGCTGCTATGGGCGACAGCTACACAGCTGCTGCTGAAAGCAGCAAGGGTACATCAGGTTTTGCTGATGTTGACGCTGCTAACCACTGGGCTTCAGGCTTCATCAGTGTTGGTGTTGCTCAGAAGTTCATCAACGGTATGGGTGATGGAACATTCGCTCCTGACTCAAACGTTACATACGCACAAATCGTAAAGATGCTCGTTGCAGCACTTGGTTACGATTCAGCTGCTGCACTCGCTGGCGGATATCCTAATGGTTACCTCCAGATCGGTGCTCAAATCGGCGTAACAGCTGGTGTTACAGGTCTTGCTGCTGACACAGCTGTAACAAGAGCTAACGTTGCTCAACTTATCAGCAACGCTATCGACACTCCACTTGTTGTTGTAACAGGTTGGTCACAGAACTATGTAACAGGTGAGCCTATTGCTGAAACTGACGTTATGGACGGAACAGAAGGCAAAGCTTACAAGACACTTCTCACAGAGAACCACAACGCATACGTTGTTAAGGGTCGTGTAACAGGTACATTTGCTACAGGTGCTGCTGAAGTTGGCACAGTTGCTTTCGATATCGAATATGCTGACAACTATGACGGCGTATACACAATCGATGAAAAGACAACTGCTGGATCAACAGCTTCAATCGTTGCTTACGTTGGTGAAACAAATGCAGAAGAACTTCTCTTCACATATGCAGAAGCTCTTATCGCTATCGACGAAAATGACGAAGCTACAATTCTTACAATCGTTCCTTACGGCAGAAATGAAATCGTAGAGCTTGCTGCTGATGATTATGATTCAGCTTCAACAGCTACTCTTCTTCAGTTTGCTAAGAGCGAAACATCAACAAAGACAGACAAGTACGAAATCGCTACAACAGCTAAGATGTATGTAAACGGTGCACTTGTTGCTGACGGTGCTGCTCAAACTCCAGACCCAATCGTAGCTGGAGATATCACAACATACATTGCTGGTAACGAAATTGGTACAGTTACACTTATCAACTCACCTGCTGCAGGTTCAACAAGCCTTGACAGATACTATGATGTAATCATGGTAACACTTCCAAGATGGGCTATCGTTGACGAAATTCTTACAACAGGCGATGTTAACAAGATCGTATTCAGCGATTTTGAAACAGGCGTTGGTGCATATGTAAATATGGACACAACAGATGAAGATGT
Organism: Clostridia bacterium; assembly: GCA_045644665.1. GTDB lineage: Bacteria > Bacillota > Clostridia > UBA1381 > UBA1381 > RGIG9115. The sequence continues at coordinate 21,516 of JAZRHH010000030.1, read as the reverse complement.
AATCTACACATTCTACAAGAATGGTGAAGAAATCGCATTTGAAGATATCGCTGCTGGCGACGTTGCACTTCTCACATATGATATAGTTAACGAAGCTAATGCAAATGCTGCAGACAGAATCGTATTCGAATTCTGTGACACAACTGTTGAAGGCATGGTAACAGGTCTTTCATCAGACGGCAAGTACACAGTTAACGGTGAAGAGTACGAGCTTCTTGCTGGTATCGGTTCACTCGAAGTTAGCTACGAGTACTTACTCAAGGTTGATGCTGCTGGTAGAGTAGTTAAGTTTGAAGAACTTGCTTCAGCTAAGAACTACGGTATCATCGACAGAGTAGCTTACAGCTCAAATGAAGATGCATACGTTGCAAGAATCATCAAGGCTGATGGTACAAGAGAAAACGTTGCAATTAAGACAGCTGGCGTAATCAAGGGTAATGCTACATCAGCAGCATTTGACCTCTTTAACGCTGCATATGCTGGTACAGCTCTTACAACAAATGAGCAAATCAAGACAGCTACAAACGCACTTGATGCAGTAGCTAACCGTATCGTATCTTACAAGATCAACTCTAAGGGCGAACTTAACACAGTTGAATTCATCGGTGGCGTAACAGCTTCTGCAGCTGAGTACAAGGAAAGCTCAATGAAGGTTGGTAACTACAGAATCAGTGATGCAACAGCAATCATTGATGCTACAAAGATTGGTGCAACAAACATTGACAATGCTGCTAACTACACAGCTTCTGATATCGCTGCAACAACAGCTGACATCTTTGCTGATGGCGAAGCATACACAGTAGTTCTTGCTGACAAGGGTCAGGATAACTGCTACAAGTTTGCACTTGTACTTGCTGGTAACGCTTCTGTAAACCTCAACACAGGTTTCGCAGTTGTTGACTCAGTTGCTTCTGCAATTGACGAAGCTGACGGCGAAGTTAAGACAACAATCACAGTTCTTGATGCTAACGGTCAAGGCGAACTCATCACATACTTCGTTGATGAAGACCTTACAATTGGCACACCTGATCGTGGTACAGTAGTTGCTCTTGGTGTTGAAAATGATGTAGTTGTTGCTTACAACGAACTCTTTGATGAGTTTGCACAAGGCACAGACATTACATTCAGCAACACAATCTTCTCATCAGCTACAAAGGCTAAGGATCCTGCTGATACAACAAATACTACTAACGATACATTCTTCTTAGTATCAGGCACACCATGGGATACAACAAACTATGCTACACCTAATGGTTGGGCAAGAGTTGGTTTCGGTATGATTCTTAACAAGAACGGCTCAACTGTAACATTTGCTACAGGTACAGCTGCTGCTGGTTACGATACAAACGGTACAGCTCTTACAAAGGCTACAAACGTTGAAGAGTTTGATCTTGATTCAGATGTAAACGTATACGTTGTTGACATGAACTACGCTGACAAGCAGGGTTCAGGCAGAATCGCTGTTGGTTCAACAGGTAGCGTTATGAAGACAGCTGGCGTTAAGGAAGTTGTTTCTTACGCTAACTTCGGTGACCATGACTCAGATCCTGCAACAGATGATATAGCTTATGGTACAGAAACAGAAATCTGGAGCCTCACAAACGTTCCTAACGGTGAAGCTAACTATGCTTACTTCAAGGTAGTAGAAAACGATATTACAGACATCGTAGTATTCGTTCCTGCTAACTAATTGAATGTTCATAGGTTTAACCTAATATAAAAAAGGCTGACTCGAAAGAGTCAGTCTTTTTTGTGTCAAAATGGGGCGGTCCCCTTTTGGGGATAAGGCATAAAATAGATTAAATTCAAATATAATAGGGTGTGGCGGTTTGCCACACCCTATTATATTTCGGGTAGCTTTATAATGCCGAAAACCTTATGCATTATGATGGGATACTCTGATGTCTTTAAACAAAATAGTTATTGCCCACAGTCCTGAAAGGCCTACAACAGTATAGATAATTCTGCTGATAACAGACATCTGACCACCAAATAATGCACCAACAAGGTCAAATCCGAAAATACCGATAAGTCCCCAGTTAATTGCTCCGATAATTACAAGAGCAAGAGCTGTTTTATCCATTTTCTTCACGCCTTTCATAGAGATTTAGATTTAAATCGAGTTAAATCTGCTGGAGTTGATACCTGAAATTTTAGTTCAGGACTCGTATGTATTTTATCCGCCCAAAAGAAAATTAAACATGTAAATATTTTCAAAATCCAGAGGTATTTTATGAAAAATCTTTTATCCTACGTCCTTGTAATTTTATCAATTGTTGTTATTGCTTATGCCTTTATTATCTATTCCGGGGAAAACGATGCAATAGAATTTTTGTCGTTTTACGGCTGGCAGGTGGAAGAAAAGCCAATAGAAAGTGCGCCTGTTCTAATACCGGAGGAATTTGATACAGTTTTTGAAGACTATAATGTGCTCCAGATAGAAGCAGGACTTGACCTAAAAGCGTATAGAGGAAAAAAGGGAACGAGGTATACATATAAGCTATTAAACTATCCGGAAAATATACAAGACGTCCGTGCAAATGTAATTGTAATTGACGGAAAAGCTGTTGGCGGTGATATATCGACCGTAGCACTTGACGGATTTATGCATTCTCTTAAATATTCTTTTCAAAAAAGTTAATTTTTATAGGCTTTGCTTGACAATAATACATATTTTATATTATACTTTAAGAAGAATACATTAGGAGAGAATAAAATGATTAAAAAACTTTTGATAATTTTTGGAATAATTTTTATATCCGCGTCCTCTGCTTCTGCAGACTACAAAACGGAGTTCCCCTGGGCGGCAGATGCCATACAATATTGCGTGGACAAAGGGATTATACAAGGTGACGAAAAGGGCGATCTTTTACTTGGTGATAAACTTACTCAGGCACAGTGTGCAGCCTTGATTGTACGGACTTTTGATATTAAATATTCAAATGTAAATTTTAATCTTAATGTTCCTACAAACCATTGGGCAAAGGCAGAAATAGATAAAATATCAGGATATCTTTTGCGCCCGTATGAGTTTAATGCAGATGAATTTGCTACTCGTGAGATGTTTATCTCAACCCTTGCACGTTCTCTTGGTATTCCGGAGGATATAAACTATTCTGTTCTTAAAGAAAATTTTTCAGACTATTCTGCTACATATCCGGAGTATCTGCCATACATTGTGGCAACATATAAAAGAGGACTTGTACAGGGCAGTGATGGCAAGTTGTACCCAAAGGACAATTTAATTCGTGCAGAGGCAGCCACATTTATATACAGAGTACTTATGTCAAGGGACGAAACTGTTACAATAAAGCCTGCTCCTCCAAAAACACAAACCCATATTATGGGCCAAGCTCAAATTTCTCTTGAAAGCGCAAAATTGTGGGCGAAGGCAAAAGGTGCTCATCAGCGTTTTATTGATGTTGCACAGTATTACTGGCTTTATGGTGATCTTACCGGCATGCGCCCGGAGGTTTTGTATGCGCAGGCAGCCCATGAAACAAACTTTGGTAAATACGGTGGCAGAGTTCTGCCGGAAATGAATAACTGGGCCGGTATAAAAAGATATGGAGCTGTAGGTGATGCAACAGAGGATCATGAAAGCTTTGAAACTCCTGAGGACGGAGTAAGAGGACATTTTAATCATATGTGTGCATATACAGGAGTAAAACCGATTGGTGAAACACATGGCAGGTATTCTTCTGTTGTCCGTCTTAACTGGGCAGGAACAATCAAGTATGTAGAACAGCTTGGAGGAACATGGTGTCCTGATACCCAATACGGAAATTTCCTTTTAAAGTATATGGCACAGATGTTACAATATTAAATGGTGTGATTATGATAGAAATAAAATCTTCAGGAAACGAAAAGTTTAAATATTTCAAAAGTCTGCTTACAAAAAAAGGCAGGGATGAAAAGGGCGAATATATAGTAGAGGGCATTAAGTGTACTGATGAAGCTATATCTTCCAATAAAAATGTAACTGCCGTAATTGTAAAAACCGGTATGGAGGATAGATTTAAGGGACTTTCATGTCCTGTATATGTTATGCCCCAGAGCCTTACGGACAGGCTTTCGGATACTAAAACACCACAGGGAGTTTACGCTGTTATAAAAAAGGAACAAAGAAATGATGCTCTTAAAACAGATGGAGCGTATGTTTTTTGTGACAAGGTGGCAGACCCGGGTAACCTTGGTACAATTATAAGGACAGCAGATGCTGCGGGATTTGACGGTGTGCTTTTGGCAGAGGGGTGTGTGGAAGCAACAAGTCCAAAGGTTGTGCGCTCATGTATGGGTTCCTTTTTCAGAATGGATATAAGGGAAAATGTGCAAAATAACATCCTTGACAGCTTTAAAAATGCCGGTGGAGCAGTATATGGCGGAATACTAAAGGGCGATACAAAGGACTACAGAGATGTTTCTTACAAGGGCGGAGTTATAATTGTTGTAGGTAACGAATCTGCCGGAATTTGTGAGGAAACAGCAAAAAAATGCACTCCTGTCAAAATTACCATTTACGGCGGAGCAGAATCACTAAATGTAGCAGTTGCCGCAGGAATTATGATGTACAAGGCAGCGGAAGAAAGAGAGCAAATTGTATAAAAATTTGTGTGTAAAAGTGAATTATTTTTACTTCAAAACCAAAACGCTCAAAATACACGAAATTATTAAAAAAATATATGCAAATTAGCTAAACAACCGGAGGTAAAAGGCATTTTAGGATAAAAAAGAGCCTTACAATTTATGCAAAATAAACAAGGAAAAACGTTGATTTTCCTTGTTTTTTTCTTTTAGGGAAAATTGACTAAACAGAGGCCTTCTTTTTTGTGCAATTATGGTCTTACAAAAAGAAATTAAATGTGCTATTATATATGTGTAAGTTGAATATTAGGTTGCACAGATGTGCGCATACTAATTTTTCATGATTATGAGAGGGGATTTTAAAATGGCAGATTTACAATTAAAGGGACTTTACAAAAGATTTGCAGGCGGCGTAACAGCAGTAAGCGACTTTAATCTTGATATTGAAGATAAAGAGTTTATTATCCTTGTTGGTCCGTCAGGATGCGGTAAGTCAACAACACTTCGTATGATTGCCGGTCTTGAAGAAATCAGTGAAGGTGAACTTTACATAGGCGGCAAACTCGTTAACGATGTTGCACCAAAGGAAAGAGATATTGCGATGGTTTTCCAGAGCTACGCTCTTTACCCACATATGACAGTATTTGAAAACATGGCGTTTGCTCTTAAGCTTCGCAAAACTCCAAAGGATGAAATTAAAAAGCGTGTTGAAGAAGCAGCTAAGATTCTTGATATCAGCCACCTTCTTGACAGAAAGCCAAAGGCTTTGTCAGGTGGTCAGAGACAGCGTGTTGCTCTTGGTCGTGCTATCGTTCGTAATCCTAAGGTATTCCTTATGGACGAACCTCTTTCAAACCTTGACGCTAAGCTTCGTGTTGCCATGAGAACAGAAATTAACAAGCTCCACAAGAGACTTGCTACAACATTTATTTACGTTACACATGACCAGACAGAAGCTATGACAATGGGTACAAGAATCGTTGTTATGAAGGACGGTGTTATCCAACAAGTTGATACACCTGCTAATCTTTATAACTTCCCATGCAACGCTTTCGTTGCCGGCTTCATCGGCAGCCCACAAATGAACTTTGTTGACGCTACTCTTGAAGAAAGAGACGGCGCAGTTTATGCAAAGTTTGGTACAGCTGAAATTAAGCTTCCTGAAGGCAAGGCAAGCAAGCCTGAACTTAAGGAATATATCGGCAAGGAAGTTATGCTTGGTATCAGACCTGAAGATTTACATGACGATCCTGCTATGGTTGCAGCTAACGCTGACAGCTCAGTAGACGCTTATGTAGACGTAACAGAAATGATGGGCGCAGAGACATACCTCTACCTCAAGATTGCTGATATGCCGTTCATTGCAAGAGTTAACCAGAGATCAACTGCTAAGCTTGGTGATGAAATCAAGGTTGCATTTGATATGAATAAGCTTCATATCTTTGATAAGGAAACAGAGCTTGCAATTGTACACTAATAGCTTAAAATAGTATAAAGGGATAAGCGAATTATCGTTTATCCCTTTTTATAAGGAGAATTACAAGGTGGCAAAGAAGAAAAGCGTTGTTACAAACGCCATGAGAATACTTACAGCTGCAAAAATTCCTTTTGAAGCGTTGGAGTATGAAGCAGACGAGGTTTCAAAGGATTTTGGTCTTAACATAGCAGCTCTTACAGGAATTGAGCCGGAGCGGTCATTTAAAACCCTTGTGGGAAAGGGTGATAAACTAGGACCTCTTGTAGCAGTAATTCCGGTAGGCGAGGAGCTTGACCTTAAAAAGTTTGCAAAGGCTTCGGGGAACAAGAGCGTGGAGCTTACTCCTGTAAAGGATTTGCTTGGGCTTACAGGCTATATAAGGGGCGGCGTATCCCCTATTGGCATGAAAAAGAAGTTTCCTACTTTTATTCATGAGTCTTGCAGAAGCTTTGAAAAAGTAGCTGTGAGCGGCGGTGTTTGCGGAATTACACTTTTAATTGCTCCTGATGATTTAATAAAAAGTATAGACGCTCTTGTAGCAGACATAATAAAGGAAAGATAAAATTCCAATTTTGGAGGTTTTACATTTATGACAAAAATTATACTTAACGGCTGCAACGGAAAAATGGGACAGGTAATTACCCGCCTTGCCGGTGAGGACGAGGACCTTAATATTGTTGCGGGCTTTGATATTTTAAATAATAAAGAAAATGACTATCCGGTGTTTACATCACCTGATGATTTTGATGGTGAGGCAGATGTGGTAATTGACTTTTCACATCCGGACTCGCTTGAAAATATTTTATCATTTTGCCGCAAAAGGAAGCTTCCTATAATTGTGTGCACTACAGGACTTTCAAACAGTCAAAAGAATATTATGGAGGCGGCGTCAAAGGAAATTCCTGTTTTCTTTTCTGCTAATATGAGCCTTGGAATTAATTTACTTATTGATCTTGCAAAGAAGGCGACAGCACTTCTTGGTGATAATTTTGATATTGAAATCATTGAAAAACACCATAACCAAAAGATAGACGCACCGTCAGGCACAGCTCTTGCAATTGCAGACGCAATTGCCGAGGATATGACAGGCGAGGCAGAGTATGTTTATGACAGACATATCTCAAGGAAGAAAAGAAAGAAGTCAGAGATTGGAATTCATGCAGTGCGCGGCGGTACAATCGTTGGCGAGCATACAGTTTTGTTTGCAGGTAATGACGAGGTTATAGAGATTAAACATTCTGCTGCAAGTAAAGAAATATTTGCAGTTGGTGCACTTAAGGCGGCAAAGTTTATGAAAGGCAAAAACGCTGCTATGTATAGTATGAATGATCTTATTAAAGAAATATAAAAGCAGAGGGTGTTTATACACCCTCTGTTTTTATGTAATTACATTTTTAGAAGACTGCGAACAATATTTGAGATTGATTTTGGAAGCTTAAATACTTTGATTTTCATAAATTATCATATCCTTTCTACCATTTAAAGAGGCACATCCATGCCAAGATAATAAGCAGCAGAGTTTCTACTGCCGCAATAACACCCAGGGGCAGACAAAGACCTGCCAACATACCTGCGCAAAAGGAAAACACAAGTACACCAAGGGTTTTTGCACAGAAAAAAGCAGGGTTAATTTTTAAAAAGCACTTACAGTTTGCCATTGGCTTTCCCTCCGTATCTTATTTAAATGGCCATTTATTTGTTATGTTATATACTATGTACGGCAGAAAAAAGTGTTACAATAATTTGCGAAAATATTTCGTGGAAAACTCTATTGACTTTGATTTTTGGGGGTTGTATAATCTCATTGTAAAGGGGTGTATAATCAATGAAAAAAGCAATAAAAAACGCTAAAGTTGTCCTTGAAAATGGTATTATATGGGACGGTGTTATTATAATAGAAGACGGTAAAATTTCAAAGGTTGGAAATTCCTACGATGTTGAAATTCCGGAAGGCATAGAGCTTATAGATGCAAAGGGGGCGTATGTTGGACCGGGATTTGTTGATATACATGTCCATGGCGGTGACGGCAGTAGTTTTTTTGAAGAGCCGGAAAAGGCAGCAAAATACTTTCTGAAGCATGGGGAAACAACTGTTCTTCCTGCATCTTTATATGGTATGAAATATGATGAGATGATTGACGGTATCCGCAGAATAAAAGAAGCTATGAAGCATACAGGGAATATTAAGGGCATTTATATGGAGAGTCCGTATATGAGCAACAAATACGGTGCTTCGGGCGGTATTGATAACTGGAATGTGGGTGAAATAAAACCGGAGGACTATATTCCAATGGTAGACGAGCTTGGAGACATAGTAAGGGTATGGGTAATTGCGCCTGAAAGAGAGGGAGTAATGCCTTTTGTTGAGTATGCAAAAAAGGTAAATCCGGGTGCTGTTATTGCTATAGGGCACAGCGAGGCAACTCCTGAGCAGATACGGAGCTTCCCTGCACAGTATCGGCCAACCCTTAGCACACATCTTTTTAATGCTACCGGAAGACAAACAGGCTCAGGTGGAGTAAGAGGCTACGGCCCTGATGAATATTGCCTTGCAAACAATGAGATGTATGCAGAGCTTATTTCTGACTCCCTTGGAGTTCATGTTCATTCCGATTTGCAGCGTATGGCTGTTGAAGCAAAAGGGATTCACCGTATTGTACTTATTACAGACAGCACAATTGAAACTGGTGCGGTGCCGGAGGCTTATTCACACCTCCCTTATATAGATGTAAGCTTTAATGACCTTGGAAGACTATCCGGAAGTAAGGTTACAATGAACATCGCCTGCAGAAATATTATGTCCCACACAAGATGCGGAATTGCAGAGGCGTTTATTATGGCTTCACTTAATCCTGCACGCGTGATAGGAATGGATGATAGAATCGGCTCTATAGAGCCGGGTAAGATTGCAGACCTTGTATTTGTTGATGATATGTTTAATGTAAAAGAGGTAATGCAGGAAGGAAAAGTTTGTAAATTCTAAATAAAAGGGCTGAACGGATTACCGTTCAGCCCTTTAAATTGTTATTTAAGTTCGCCCAGGAGCTCTTTGCCTTGCTCAATGATTGTTTCTGCCACGCCCGACTTAAATCTTGATGCGCGGGCTTCATAGCCTCCCTCATCATAGGCAGACTTCATAGGAAAATATCCTATGGTGCCGTTGACCAGACCGCAGGGCATAATCATTGACCAGTCCGATGTATCTTTTATTTGAACACCAATGTCTGTAAAGGGTTCACCGGGAATACCTATAAGCGCCACAGGACCTATCTGAACTCCTGTAAGGTTAAGTTCAAAGAATTCGGGTCCATTTTCAAGTTCGCACATACGTACTGCCTCTGCCACAACGGTTGTAAGCTCCATAGCTTCGTACGGAATATCACAATCGCGTCCTGAGTCGTGAAGCTCCTTATATTTGTGTGCAAGTGGTAAATCCTTGGGGTCAGGAACATTTGCGGCGATGGGCACAATTTTTTCCATAATCTGTACCTTGCCAACATCAACATATTTTGCTTTGTCAAAAACCTGCAAAACTGTACCGGCTAATGCCCGTCCTACAAATCGTGCCATGCCCGGACTTTTCATTTCGTTGTCAAAGCTGATTTCTGTATCGTTCATATCTCCGCCGGAGGGGAATACGTGAGTGCTTCCAACGTCGCCCTCTGCACCCGGGAAAAACATACATTTTGTTCCGTCAAGAGCTTTTTCTACGGTTCTTCTCATCCAACCCGGCCAGTCGGAGGATATAAGATCTCCGTTAACTGTATCTGCGTGGAGACCGTAGTTAACTAAGACAACTGACTCTGCACCCTCTCTGTCAAAACGGAGAACATTTACTCTCTGGTCGAGCTCGCCTATAGGATAGTCAATATTCGGGTCATTTATAGGCGGACAGGTCATGGTAGAGCCGTCTTTCATTTTATAACGTCTTATATACGCTACTCTCTCCGGTGCTTGACCTACAATAAATCCCATTTTGGCGGGTTTTAAATCATTTTCAGCCATTGTAATAGCGTCTGCAATCCGGGATGCAAGAAAATTAATGTAAGTATCAATCTCTTCCTCTGTTGTATCAGAAATTGCTGATGGTACAAGGACTGGTCCTGTATGGGTATGTGTTGCAGAAAGAAAAATATCTTTTCTTGAATAGTTTGAACTTTTTTCAATACCCTCAAATAATTTTTTCATAGCAGGTTTTGCTATAAGACATACATCTACGCTTACAAGAGCGATTTTTGCATCCCCGGCTGATAAAACGAGAGCGCTTGTTTCCAAATCATCAAGAAATCCTTTTGCATGTCTTGGAATATAATAACCTGCCATTGCGTAACCAAGTGGAGGATTAATATTCGCACTTGCGTAGCCTACTTTAAATTCCATAAAAATCTCTCCCTGAAGTTATTAATAACCAACCTTTTCCCAGCACTCAAAGGGCGCTGCAAGCTCTTCGCTTACATAAACCTGTGTCTTCATAAGCTGAAGCATTGAGCTTGGTACAAGTGGAGTAACAGGTCCGTGAAGAACAAGTCTTGATGTCATTCTCTGCCATGATGAGAATGTACCGTTTGTAAGAAGTGCGTGTACTTCAATTCTTTCTCTTGCGTTTTTAACGTCAACAGGGCCTATTGTTGCAGCCATTGGAGGAACGTCTGCAATATAGCCTGACTGACCAAATACACCGTGAAGTGAGTTTTGAGCAACTGTTAATGGATGAAGCTTAACAATGCGAGCTTTCATGTTGAGCCACTCGTCAATATCATACTCGCCGTTCTTCATTGATGGAAGAAATTCATCAACAGGATCGATAAATGCCATGTGACCTGTCCAGCCCGGTGATGAGCTACAGATATCTGCTCCGCCCTCGCCACAATCTGTAATCATTGCTGAGTAGTCCGCAATGTTTTTGTTTGTAGGATAGTGTACATTTGAAAGAGGCATACGAAGCTTTTCATCAATCTGATATACAAAGTATTTGAGCATTGAGTGAGCAAAGCCTGCCTTGTATGTTTCAGGAGCAATGTGTCCCATATCATCTGCCCATTCGTCCATAGCAAAGATATGTACCTTGCTGCAGTCAACCTTGAAGTAGTTGATAAGCTGAGCAAGAGGAATATATGTATCAGGCTCAGGATTACCAAGTATCAAAGTGATTTTTCTGTTGTTTTCAGAAGCCTCTTTAATTCGTGAGAAAAGAGTTGAAATAAGTACAGGATGTGGGTTCATCATAACCTTAATGTTAAAATCAGGGTTAGAATGCTTTTCAAGGTCTTTTCCGCTTATTTTACGAAGACGTTCGCAAACTTCTCTGTCCTTAAAAGGAACATAGTCCCCGGGAACAAAGTTAAAATCTGTTGGTGGGTCAAAAATAATATTGTTCATTTTAAAATCTCTCCTTATTTAATAAATTCAGGGTAGAAATCCCCCTGTTTTTAAGAAATTATATATTTACTTAAAATAGATGTCAAGGGGGTTTTCAACGAAACATTTTCGTAGCTAAAAAATTTATTGATTTTGTAATAGTTTTATGTTACAATAATAAAAAATCCAAAATTTTACGAAACTTTTCGGAGGGATTATATGACACTGGGTAAAATTGCAAAGCTTGCAAATGTTTCTATTTCTACTGTTTCAAAAGCATTTTCAGGGAGCGATGAAATCAGCGAGGAAACAAAAAATCGCATTTATGATATAGCAAAGACAAACGGCTGTTTTGAAAAATATTATAAGCCAAAGTACGAAAAAAAGATAATAGCTGTTATTTGTCCTGAGCTTTTGGGAATACATTATTCCCAAATGGTTATGCATATGGAAAAAGAAATTACTGAAAAAGGCGGAACTATGCTTGTTTCTGTTTCTAATTTTAACGCTGCTGCCCAAAATAGTTTAATTGAATATTATTCAAAATATATAGGCGTGGATGGAATTATAATAATAGAGCCTGTGGGTAATGTAAAAAACAATTCAGAGGTGCCTATAATACAAATTTGCTATGAAAATAATTCAAAGTCTACCCATTGTATAAAAATGGATATAATTCCCGGTCTTAACAAGGCTATGAAAACCTTAAAAGAACTTGGACACACAAAAATTGGATTTGTGGGCGAGCGGTATACAGAAATGGAATTCGGATATTTTAAGGATGCTATGCAAAGAAGCAATATGCGTATAAACCGTGACTATATTGCAATAAACGATTATCGCTTTTATGACTGCGGCTATTATGGAATAGACTCCCTTATAAAAAGTAATAAATTACCAACAGCAGTTTTTTCGGCATATAGCCACGTGACTATAGGTATTATACAAAGGCTCAATGAGGAACAGCTAAGAGTCCCGGAGGATATTTCTGTAATTTGTATGGACGACATTAATGTTGAGCCTCACAAGGAATTTAAATTATCCTGTATACAAATGCATATGGAGGATTTGTGTTCGGAGGCAATTCATTTAATGTTCAGAATACTGGGCGGTTATTTCAGCCCGGCAAAGCATGTAATAACTGTAGAAAGACAGTTTTTTATGGGTGAATCCATAGGAAAAGCATTTGCAAAATAGAGGATTTTGTGATATAATAATGAGTGAAAAACTTTGAAGGGGGGGTTTTATGGAAAAACCACAGATTCTTTGGGTTGCCCGTTCCTGTACATTGCCGCAGGATGGCGTAAAAAATCACATGCATCCGTTTTATCATATGATTTATGTTGTTTCGGGGGTGCTGCGGTTTGTAATTGAAGGTAAAACATATCTTTTATCTCCCGGTCAGTGTGTTTTAATTCCCCGTAATACAAACCATGGTTATTCTAATGACGAAAAAGAACCGGCAATATATCTGGAAATTAAGTTTTCCCTTTTAAAGTCTGCTTTTGACAAACAAATTTCGCGAAGAAGTATTCAAGTTTCTGATAGCCAGCTTGTGGGAGCTTTGTTTGAACAAATTTTAGAAGAATACTCCACCTATGATAGCCGTGCCGATAGCGCAGCGGCATCATATCTGCTGGCAATACTAAACATATTAGGCGAAAATGAGCGCTATAAGAGTAAGGAACAGTTTCGTTTTTTTGCGGCTTCTGATTATTCTCAGCTTTCTCAGAAGATAATAAAATATCTGGAGGACCATTACCACGAAGATGTTTCTCTTGACTCTCTTGCAAAGGAAATGAACCGTAACAAAAGTCATCTTTGTGTGGCATTTAAAAAAGATACACAGATGACTATTCTTGACTGTCTTAATACAATAAGAATACGCCGCGCGGCAGAGCTTGTTGTTTACAGCGAATATAATCTGGCACAGGTTGCCAGAGAGTGCGGCTTTGCATCTGTAAGCCACTTTAACAGAGTGTTTTTGAAATATGTGGGAATTACCCCGGGGCAATGCAGAAGGGCGTATCCTCCCGATATTTTAATTACACAAGGGGAGGCGGCTTCCATAACAAATCACTTTTTGTATAGTGTTCTTGCTCAAAAAATGTTTTCTCCACAGACTGTCAGGGAGCTTAATTCCCTTGAAAATAAAACTAAAGACAGCCCACAATCAAAGGGGATGGAATAAAAATAGTGCAGAACGGACGAAACGCAGTATTATGCTACATATGTAGCATAATACCTCGCCCGCAGTCGTACGTGGGTACGTCAAGCGGTGCGATGAGTTCGTAGTTCAATGGCATAAAATGAATAGGAATTCGCGTTCTTTGCGAATTCCTACAATGATTTATAAGTTATTACTGACTGTGATTGCTTATAAATGTACAGTTAAAGCCATTGAACGGTCTGTGCATTTTTAAACATCCTAATCTAAAGAAGCTCTTATCTCCATAATACGGGCTGATTTATCTCCCTGTGTAGCATTTACGTTTACACGTATTTTTTCTGCTGTCAAAGGCTCAAAGGTATGAATTCTTTTTCTCATAAAGTTATCGGTAACCGATGCAACTTTTATCCATTTTGAACCTGCATATACCTCAAGGTCATAATCCTTGACACACTCCGGAACACTCGGTCTTTTTACTGTCCAGCAAGTGCCGGGATTTGATAAATCTGTATCAAATACTATGCTCACAGAATTTATTTCCGTGGGCTTTTTAAATTCAAGCTCAAGCCACTGAGGGAGTGTCTCCTCAGGGTCGGAAACCCATTCATAGAAATTCTTGTCTATCTTTCTTGAATATCCGTTAATTACATTTTCAGGAGCGCAGTTTGCTATTTCTTCAATTGGCTCATTAATTGAAATGCGGAAACACTTGCTGTTATTCATTTTCCATCCGCCATTATTATCCGGCACTCCTGCTCTGTAATAGAAGGACAGGTTTGAAACAGACTGCCATGATATGCCTGCTGCTTCTTCAACCCATACCATTATAAAGCATCTGTCCATAAGCTTATCTGTACCAAGGTCAAGATTAAGAGGGAATTTTATCCAGCCTTCACTTTGTGGGGGAACTGTAGCTTTTGCTGACACAATTTCTCCCGGAGGGGATAATGTGTCAAGGCTGTCTCCTATTACCCGGGCATGCAAGGTTACAGTTTGAGGGTCTGCAAGTGAAGATTTAAGCTTAAGATAAAATCCCTTAACATCGTCATGTTCCCTGGAAGCGTTAAATATAACCGCTCTTGGAATGTCTAGAGGTAAATAGTCTCCGGGCACACCTTGCAGGGTTTCAAAAATCTCTGTTTTCTTAAAGCTTGATGCTGTAGCCTTTGCAGTCAGGCAAGGGTCATTTGCATCTTCGTTTTTGATACCCGGTATGTACTGGTCATTTTTTATAAGTGTCTGCTGTAGCTCATTTATATGACGCTCATATATACCACGCGGTGTTTCACTGTGTTTTACACAAAGAGCCGCCGCAGTTCCTGCCGCCTGACCAAGAGTAGCAATAGTGCTTTGAACACGAAGCGTTCCAAGGGCAATATGGGTACAGCTTACATTTCTGCCTGCAAAAAGCAGATTGTTTATATTTACGGAGTAAATACAACGATAAGGCACACTTACCATAGGAATGTGCTTCGCACAGTACATAGTGCCCTCTTTTCCTGAATACACACCCTTTGGATGATGAACATCAAGCATCCAGCCTGAATATGAAATTGCATCTTCAAATCTGCGACCGCTTGTTGCATCATTCTGAGTCATTATATAGTCGCCGATAAGTCGTCTTGATTCACGGTGTCCGCTCATTACGCTTACAAGGTTAAACCTGTATTTTTTTGTAATTTCACGCCTTGACCAAGTGTTTTTGATATAATCATAGTAGCCAAGAGCAACAAGTATAAGTGCATCTCGTGTTTCTTCTGCATCCCACACGTCATCATATTCATTGGGAGTTTCAAGCCAGAAATGCATTTTTGTGCCATTACCTTTAATAATCCTGCCAAACTCTTCTTCGGTTTTACCGAGCTTTGGTACCCAGTCCGGTGCATGATATTCGTTATCTGTTTCTCCGGTGTAAAAATATGATATATTTCCTGATTTCAATGCACCGCTCATAGTTAAAGTATCCGCTATGGCAGGTGCAAGGTTTTCTTGGTGCTGATATTCGGCTTCACGTCCAAAACGGTATTTTGCACCTGCATGGTAGCCAAGCCACGCATCTCCTGTACAGTCAATAAAAATTTTGGCACTGTACTTGCATTTAGTCAAGTTTGTAACATCTGTTGCAATTACGCTTTTTATGGTAGATGCATCTTTCATTTCTACTGCTGTGATATGGTTGTTATACAAGATAGTAAGATTGCTCTCTGCCTCAGCAAGCTTTTCCATTGCACATGTCCAGTCTCCGCGATATTCGGGATCCAGGTCGCGTAGACGTCTTATTTCTTCTGCAATGCCTGTTTCACGTCCGTTTACATGGGCAATTGTTGCTCCGTCAAAGGTAATTCCGATTTCGGAGCTTCCGTTACCACCAAGCACAGGTCTGTTATGTATGAGCAGGGTTTTTTGTCCCATTCGTGCAGAAGCTATTGCCGCCGGAACACCGCCCGGGCCACCGCCTGCTACAATAATATCGTATTCTCCGCCGTCTTTAACCTTATTTTCTATGCCCTTAATACGTGCACGTTCGTCATATATCTTTTCAAGCTCCGGAGAGGGCACGTAGTCCATATCCGTTGTTAAAAGTATCGAGGCACAGCGTCCGAAATACCCTGTTAAATCATGAAGTGAAATTTCTGAGTCTCCTGCGTCTAATTCATAATCGCCTGCAATTTCCCAGATCCAGCGGTCAGAGGGCATAGCCCCCAGCGCCTTGCCATTTCCCTCGCCGTTTACAAGGAGTGTAAACTGTCCGGGAGAGTGAAAGCGTAGCCAGTTTCTGTCACGAACCCAGGCGCGGTACTTACCCTTTTCGGGAATGTTTATTTTTATAACGGCATCTTCTACAGGTACTCCCGGCTCTCCTACTGCCATCAGGTAAGGGCTGCCCATAAGATGAACAAACTGAGTATCTTCCTTCCATCCGCCTTTATTCTCAAATTCTAGTGCATCAATCCAAATTTCAGACATTGTAATATTCTCCTCATTGAATAAATCGTTGATTTTTTTTATTATAACATATCAATTTTTTGTTTGTCAACTATAAACACAAATATTTTAATATAAAACCATCTTTAAATGGTAATTTTTTTGATATAAAACAAAATATATTTAAATTTTTAAAACTTTGTGATTATTAAGATATAAAAACTGTTACCTAATCCGGCAAATGATAGAATTTTATTTAATTTGACCAAAAATAATTGACAAAAGACTTTATTTTTGATAAAATATTATTTAAGTATTATAAAATGAAAAGGAGTGCGTTTTGTGGAGAAAAAAGTAATGGCGTTCTCTATCAAGAACAGATTTGTATTTTTGCTTGATATGTGCGTTATTATAATTGCACATTTTTTGGCACTAATGATAGTTACAGACTACTACGCTATATTTTATGCTTTTATAAGAAATCTGACCCCTGTATTTATTACATGCATAATTTTTGCCTTTTGCCTTTTTGCCGGGGGAATATATAAAACATACTGGACATTTGCAGGGTATCCGGATTATTTAAGATTAATAGTAAGTCTTGCATTTGCTTCTTATAGTTCGCTTTTGTCCGAATGGTTTACAAGAGACCATGTAAGGTTTATTCTTTGTATTCTTGCTGTTGGAGTATCTGCTGCAGGTATTTTGTTTATAAGGGTTGCAATACGCGGTCTTGACAGGCTTAACAGAAGCTTCCATCGCTCCGGCTCGGGCAGTGCCAGAACGCTTATTGTAGGTGCAGGCGAGGGCGGCGGCGTACTTGCCCGTGAAATTCAGCATAACAAAAAGATGCAAAACAAGGTTGTTGGATTTATTGATGATGATGTTAGTAAGAAAAACCATATTATATGCGGCATCAAAGTCCTTGGAAATGTGCGTGCCATTCCAAGAATTGTAAAGCAGGAGGGTATAGAGGAAATAATTATTGCAATTCCGTCACTTTCTGCAAAAAGAAGCAAGGAAATAATTGATATATGCTCTGCAACAGGATGCAGTGTTAAGCTGTGCCCGGGTCTTGAAAGTGTTGTGGACGGAAGTGTTAAGATGGACAAGGTAAGAAAGGTACAGATTGAGGACCTTCTTGGCCGTGACAGCGTAAAGCTCGATAACCAAAAAATTGCGGAAGTTATAAATGGCAGAGTTGTATGTGTTACAGGAGGCGGTGGCTCAATCGGTTCGGAGCTTTGCCGTCAGATAATGAAGCACGAGCCTGAAAAGCTTGTTATAATTGATATTTACGAAAACAATGCATACGACTTGCAGATGGAGCTTAACAGAAAATATCCGGAAAATATGCCGGAGGTTATTATTGCCTCTGTCCGTGATAAGAAAAGACTGGAAGAAATATTTAATACATATAAGCCGTACATAGTTTTTCATGCGGCAGCCCACAAGCACGTGCCTCTTATGGAGGATTCTCCGGGAGAGGCGATTAAGAATAATGTTTTTGGTACATATAATGCTGCAAGGTGTGCAGACAAGTGCGGAGTTAAAAAGTTTGTGCTTATTTCAACAGACAAGGCTGTAAACCCAACAAATATAATGGGCGCCACAAAGCGTATATGTGAAATGGTTGTTCAGCATCTGCAGGCAGTTTGCAAAACAGAGTTTGTTGCAGTAAGATTTGGAAATGTCCTTGGTTCTAACGGAAGTGTTATTCCTTTGTTTAAAAAGCAAATCAGCGAGGGTGGTCCCGTTACTGTTACACACAAGGATATTACAAGATTTTTTATGACAATTCCCGAAGCTGCAAGCCTTGTGCTTCAGGCAGCAAGCTATGCAAAGGGCGGAGAGATTTTTGTTCTTGATATGGGTGAGCCGGTAAAGATTTATGATCTTGCAATAAACCTTATAAGACTTTCGGGACTTGTTCCGGGAAGGGATATTCAAATTGAGTTTACAGGGCTTCGCCCCGGCGAAAAGCTTTATGAGGAGCTTTTGATGGAAGAAGAAGGACTTCTTAATACTCAGCACAACAAAATATTTATCGGACAGCCTATACCCGGAGATATAGAGGAGCTTGAAGCAAATCTTGAAAAACTAAGACAGGCAGTTGAAGAAGCCGACAATGAAAAGATTAAAGATACAGTGGCAGAGGTCGTTCCCACATATGTGAGAAGTACTCCTTGTGCTGCAAAGACCGCATGATAAATCCGGGAGGGACAATTTGTACAAATGAGCGATGAAAAGGGTATTCATACCGGACACAAGAACCGTTTGCGTGAAAAGTTTTGCAAAAATGATAATTTCTCTGTATTTGAAGACCATGAAAAAATAGAAATGATGCTCAACTATATTGACGTAAGGCGCAACAAAAACGGGACTGCTCACAGTCTTATAAAGAAATTCGGAAGTGTCAAAGGTGTTCTTGATGCAAGCAGGGAAGAGCTTGAAAATGTTGACGGAGTGGGCGAAAACATTGCTACATACATACTGATGATAAGACAGCTCCTTGCAGAGTATACAAGAGATGCAAGTAAGGTATCAAGCACCCGGGTTCCGGGTACAGAGCTTACAGATTATGTAAAGTCTTTGTTTGACGGTATAAATAAGGAAACTATTTATATGTTTTGTGTAAACTCTGCCGGTAAGATTACACATAAGCAAATTATCGGAAGCGGGACGGCAACAGGCGTGCTTTTGGATCAGAGAGAAGTTTTAAGCCTTGCTCTTTCATCAAATGCCAGTGGGGTTATATTTGCGCACAATCATCCAATGGGATTTGCAGTTGCATCCGAAGAGGATATAATAAGTACAAAATCTTTGGAAAAGTATCTTAAAGGTCTTAAAATAGAAATGATAGATCACTTTATTGTAGCAGAGGATAAATGTGTCAGCATAAGAGAAGATGCAAGATATAAGTATTACAAATAATACATTTTGTATAATTTGTTTGCTTTTAAAAAAACCTTTTTGTACGGTTTTTATATAAATTTTATGGATTGTTGACAAAATAAAAATAATATAGTATAATTTCTAAGGTTGAAAAACTTATTCCGTAGACAGCAGGCACAAAAATAAGTCCCGCCGAGGTTTAGTAATTTAATTTTTGATTACTTTTGCTTTGCGTGTCTTTGGATGTGCAAAGCTTTTTTGTTTTCACGGAATAGACATTTTAATGCTTATGGAGGTGAATGAAATGCCAAGTGAAAAGGTTTTAGAAGCTAAGAAAGCACAAGTTGCTGAATTGGTTGAAGTTCTTAAATCTGCACAAACAGGCGTACTCGTTGACTACCGCGGTCTTACTGTTGAAGAAGATACAGTTCTCCGCAGAAACCTCAGAAGCGCCGGCGTTAAGTATTTCGTTGTAAAGAACACATTGCTCCGTCTTGCCGCTAAGGAAACAGGACTTGAAGCACTTGATGAAATTTTACACGGTCCTACAGCTCTTGCTGTATCAGATACAGACGCAGTTGCTCCTGCAAAGGTTATAGCAGATTATGCTAAGACAAACGAAAAGCTCGAAATCAAATCAGGTTTCATGGATGGCGCAGTTGCTACTCTTGACGAGATCAAGGCTCTTGCAGCAACACCATCAAAGGAAACATTGATTGCAAAGGTTATGGGAAGCCTCAATGCTCCTATATCAAACCTTGCAAGATTGCTTGCTACTATTGCTGATGGCGGCGAAGAAATAGCTGACCTTATAGCAAAGAAAAACGGTGAAGCAGCACCGGCTGAAGAAGCTCCCGCAGAGGAAGCAGCACCAGCTGAAGAAGCTCCCGTAGAAGAAGCGGCTCCTGCAGAGGAAGCTGCACCGGCAGAAGAAGCTCCTGCAGAGGAAGCTGCTCCTGCAGAAGAAGCACCAGCTGAAGAAGCTGCAGATGCTGAATAATTATTCTTAAAAAAAGAAAAAGAATTAGGAGGAAATTACAATGGCAGATTTAAATGCAATCCTTGATTCAATCAAGGAACTTAAGTTATTGGAAGTTGCTGAATTGGTTAAGATGATGGAGGAAGAGTTTGGCGTAAGCGCTGCTGCTCCAGTTGTTGTTGCAGGTGGTGCTGCTGAAGGCGGCGCAGCTGCAGAAGAAAAGTCAGAATTTGACGTAATCCTTGCTGATGCTGGTGCATCAAAGCTTGGTGTTATCAAGGTTGTAAGAGAACTTACAGGTCTTGGTCTTAAGGAAGCTAAGGCTCTTGTTGACGGTGCTCCTGGCACACTCAAGGAAGCTGTAGCTAAAGAAGAAGCTGAATCAATGAAGGCTAAGTTAGAAGAAGCAGGTGCTAAGGTAGAGTTGAAATAATTCTCCCAAACTATTAAGGAGAGTGTATGTCCATGATAGTAGATCTTACAGGTGTACTAAAGGAGACAGGAAATAAGCTTGATTTAACAGGCAGTCTTGATTTGGATGATGTAAAGTATCTTGGCGAGGATTTTCATTTCCTGGGTGCTCCCGCAATTTGCGGTAGTATCTTTAATAACGGAAAATCCCTTATCCTTAAAGCAAAGGTAGATTTATGCCTTGGCGTAAGGTGTGCCAGATGTATGCAGGAGCTTGAGGAAAGCTTTAGCTTTGAGCTTGAGGAAGCCCTTGTCCGTGAGGAAGATGTTTCTGACCCGGACGGCGACCAGATAGTTTTTACCGGCTCTGAAATAGATTTAACTGATATTGTTCAGACAGGATTTTTTATGAATGTCCCCGGAAAGTTCCTTTGCAACGAAAATTGCAAGGGTTTATGTCCCGACTGCGGAGCAAATCTTAATTTCGAGTCTTGCACTTGCGAGGACGAGGTTATTGACCCCCGCTGGGAATCACTTAAAAAAATTATGGACAGCAATGAAGACTGACCTTTAAATTTTAGGAGGTGTAGTAAATGGCTGTACCTAAGGGTAAAGTTTCAAAAGCAAGACGTGATAAGAGACGCGCTAACTGGAAGCTTGAAGTTCCCGGAATGGTTGAGTGTCCAAAGTGTCACGAATTTAAAATGCCTCACAGAG
>JAZRHH010000029.1:0-38255 GCA_045644665.1 Clostridia bacterium | reverse complement strand
GAGTAAATTATACCACGAAAGTACATAAAGGTCAATGTTTCAAGGAGTTTTAGAAGAAAATCAGAAAATTTGGACATACCAAATTGACCAATGAAGATTTTGAAGTTCATTGGTCTGGAACTCTTTGAAAATCGTGGTAACTGATATCGCCTTTCAGGGCGATTTTTTTATTTCGGATTTAAAGTTACACACATAATGTTGATTATGTGTGCTAATGGAGAAAAACTATGAATCAAGAAGAATTAAGATTACACAGATGTTGTTTCACAGGGCACAGACCTGACAAAATGGAGCTTGGGGAGAAAGAGGTTAAGCCTTTGCTGGAAAAAGCAATAGACAATGCTATTGCAGATGGATATGTGACCTTTATAACAGGCATGGCAATGGGAACGGATATATGGGTGGCGGAGATTGTATTGGAGAGAAAGAAAACGAACAAGGACTTGCATCTTATATGTGCTTTGCCACATCCGAATTTTGAGAGTAGGCGGAGTATGACAGAAAAAATGAGGTTTAATAAGATAATTAAAAAGGCTGACCTTGTAAAAGAAATCAATGACCATTACTTTACCGGATGTTATCAGGTAAGGAATGAATGGATGGTTGACAGGTCAAACCTCGTAATCGCCGTTTTTAACGGACAGAAGAGTGGAACGAAGAATACAGTTGATTATGCAAAGAGAAAAGGCATAGATGTGGTTAATGTACTAGCTGACATTTAAAGTCGATTTTCAGGCCGAGTTGCAACGGCTGTGAAAGGGGTTGCAAGTAAAAACTATCTCGGGTAGGGTAGTTACACCACTCAAGACATTAACTCACGAATAAGACGGCTATTAAAGGGTGTGTGGCAAAAAAATAATTCTACGAGATCTTAATAAGCTTGTTAGAATAATAGATTAACGATATCTGAATAGACAGGGTTACGCGAGATAAATACACAACATGTTATTACCGGTTACTTAATAGATTATCTTTACTTTTTTGCTGAAATATGGTATAATATAGAAGAATAGAGGTGATGATGGGTTGGATATACTAGGGGAATATAAAGAACTGTATTACAAAGAAATAGAAACTACTGATAGGTTGAATAATAAAATTGGAACACACACCACATTTTTAACAGTTATAGCAACTGCAGAAATATTATTGTGGAAAGACGTTTTTACTTTAGATAAAGTTTGGTGGATTTGGCTTTATATTATTCTGAATTCGTTGTCTCTCTTAACTTTTGCAGTATGTGCATATTACTTTTATAAATCATATACAGGATACAAATACCTGTACATAAATCCACAAGAAACAAAGAAATTTATTGATAAAGCTATAAGTTATGCTGGAGAAAATAATATTTCAAAAGAAAAGACAGATGAATATATTTCAAATATGTTTCTTAGAACTTTTTCTAAGTTTGAGATTGAAAATCATCGTCTAAATATCCAAAAAAATAAGTATCAATATAAATTTACAAAATGGATGTGTATATCTTTTTTAATTCTTGCGATTGCGTATAGTTTCTGGATCGTTGTTGTAAACCCATATAACATAAATAAAGATTCGGAGAAAACGTATCAAATTCAAATAGAAAGGAGTGCGGTTTCTGTGCCAGATAATGAAAATGAATTTCCTTTAGATTTGCAGCCTGACCCATCTGCGAGTGTATTTCATGAAACATTCAGTAGAAAGGTGGAAACAGGAGAGATTCGCCATAGTGACGATTCTGGTAAACCTACAGAGAAGACACCACAAAAATCACAAGAGAACTAATTTTAGAAAAGCGAGGATTTTATATATTCCACCTCGCTTTTTTAATTTTATATATTCTTCCTCATATCGGTACGAAAAGAAGTCTTCGATAAAATATGAAGGTTGAGGGAAAGGTTGTAAGTTTTTAGGAAAATCTTTTTTTGAATTCCTTTTCATCTAATTATCACCATATTTTTTCTTATATACGATATTATTATGTGAAAATTAAGATTTAATACCACCACTATAGTTGAGTACATAAAAAGCCTTGAAAACATAATGTTTTCAAGGCTTTTTGGCGGAGAAGGTGGGATTCGAACCCACGTGCCCTTGCGGACAAAACGATTTCGAGTCGTTCTCGTTATGACCTCTTCGATACTTCTCCAGGTATGTTAATTCGCTCCGTTTTGATAGAGCAAAAAACAAGCAATATAGAATTTTGTTAGAATTGGCTAGAAAAACCGCTAGATAAGGGGGTATTTAGCATTTTGCAAAATCGCCGAAACCCGCACCGTTAAGCCATTTGTGAGGTTTTATTTACAGTCTCACCCGGGGGATTTCGAGTGCAGACCCTTCAACCACTTGGGTACATCTCCAAATATTACCCCGTTTAACCTCTCGTATTATATCACGTCAGAATAAAAAAGTCAATACGATTAAAGAAACAAATCCGGTAAGAAACTTAAGTTTCTTACCGGATTTTTGTTACATGGAAATAGCTGTTACAGTTATTTCTCCGTCCTTTGCATCTGCGATTATGCGACTGCCTTTTGAAATTTGTCCTGTAAGGGACAGCTTTGCAAGTTTATCTTCTACAAGAGTTCTTATTGCTCTCTTCAGAGGACGTGCACCGTATTTTTGGTCGTATCCATTTTCAAGTATGATTTCCTTTGCATCCTCTGTTACAGTAAGTTCTGCTCCCTTCTCTGACATCTTTTCATAGATATCGCGAAGCAAAAGGTCTATTATCTGTCTTAGCTCTGCTTTTTCGAGAGGCTTAAAGGTTACTATTTCATCAATTCTGTTAAGAAATTCCGGACGAAAATGCTTTTTAAGGCTCTTGTCAACATTGTCTGCAAGAGATTCCTCAAGGTTTGAGCCAAAGCCAAGAGCCTTTGTTGAAACCTCGCTGCCTGCGTTTGTTGTCATAATTATTATAGTATTTTCAAAGTTTACTATTTTGCCATGGCTGTCTGCAATTCTGCCATCATCTAGGATTTGCAGGAACATGTTGAACACTTCCGGATCTGCCTTCTCTATTTCGTCAAGAAGTATTACGGAATAAGGCTTTCTTCTAACCTTTTCTGTAAGCTGCCCTGCCTCATCATAACCTACATACCCCGGAGGTGAGCCGATAAGCTTTGATACGCTGTGCTTTTCCATGTATTCTGACATATCAAGCCTTATGAGTGCGTCCTCTGTACCAAACATTACTTCTGCAATTGTTTTTACAAGCTCAGTTTTACCAACTCCTGTGGGACCTGCAAATATAAAGGAAACAGGTCGTTTTCTTGTGGTAATGTCTGCTCTTCCGTGTCTTATGGCACCTGCAACTGCATTGACCGCTGTATCCTGTCCTATAACACGCTTGTGAAGCTGCTCTTCAAGGCTGATAAGCTTCTCTGCCTCGTCCTCTGTAAGACGGTGAACAGGGATTTTTGTCCAGGACTCTATTACCTGTGCAATATCATCCTCCGTTATTTTTGCTTTTTCCGCCTGTGCTTTTAGTGCAGGAATTTTTTCGTTTAGGCATAAAAGCTCACTTTTGAGCTTTGCACTTGTTTCAAAATCTGCTGCTTCGGTGGCTTTTTCTATTCTTTCATTAATAGAATTTACCTCGGCTTCTGCTTTTGATAGCTCATAGAGAGCATGATTTTTAAGGTTTACATGGGAGCCCGCTTCGTCAATTACATCAATTGCCTTATCAGGCAAGAAGCGGTCTGTAATATATCTTTCGGACATTTTTACAGCCTTTTCTATTATCCTATCGGAGATTTTTACCTTGTGATAATTTTGATAATAGTCCTTAATTCCCTTCAGAATTTCGATAGACTCTTTTACAGACGGCTCGTCGATTATAACAGGCTGAAATCTTCTCTCTAATGCGCTGTCCTTTTCTATATGCTTTCTATACTCTGAAAGGGTTGTTGCACCAATTATTTGTATTTCTCCCCTTGCAAGTGCAGGTTTTAGGATATTTGCTGCACTCATTGCCCCCTCTGCGTCACCTGCTGCAACAATGTTATGAATTTCATCAATTACCAGTATAACATTGCCCGCCTCTGTTGCTTCATTTAAAAGGCTTTTAAGTCTGGCTTCAAACTGACCTCTGAACTGTGTCCCTGCAACAAGAGCTGTAAAGTCTATGAGATAAAGCTGATAGTCAAAGAGCTTTGGCGGTACATTCTTTTCAAAAATTCTGCAGGCAAGACCTTCTGCTATTGCGGTCTTTCCCACTCCCGGTTCACCCAAAAGAACAGGGTTGTTCTTTGAGCGGCGGTTTAGTATTTGTATTACTCTTTCAATTTCCATGTCCCTATGGATTACCCTGTCAACTTGTCCAAGTGCCGCCTTGACAGTAAGGTTTGTACCATAGGTATCGAGCATACTCTTTTTATTTTTTTGCTTTTTGGAGCTTGTTGCCCCCTTTTCTCCGGCAGTTTTACCTGTGGGCATACCGCCAAAAATATTTTTTAAAAAGTCTGTAGGAGCTGTTGGAGCGCCCCCTTCAATTTCAGGTGAGTCGGACATTTCTGAAAACATTGCACCCATATTTTCTGCAAGTCCTTCGTATCCCCCTACTTCTCCAAGAAAGTCTGACATTTGTCCGTTAAGGTTTTCAAGCTCTTCGTCATCTATGCCAAGCTGCTTCATCATATCGTCAATAGGTGCTATTCCAAGCTCCTTTGCACATGAAAGACACAACCCCTCACTTTTTGTTTGCCCGTTTTCAACCTTTGTAATAAAAACCACAGCGGGATTTATATTACACTTTGAGCATAAAGTCATTTATTTCAATCCTTTCAAAGATAATAATTTTCTGAATCCTTGTTATTTTAACACATAATTTTTATAATGCCAATAGCTTTTAAACAAAATTTACAATTCTTTCATATATAAAAAAGTTCGAAATACAAGAATTTTGACAATTTTTGTCAAGAATATTTACTGTTTTTGTAGTTTAACTATTATTGCATAGCGTTTTATCATTGGAAATTTGTTTATTTCTCCATTAAAAATACCTTTTTTAAAATATTTTATCACGAACGAACCAAATAAAAATTTGTTGTCGTTTTATGGGTAATTTTGCATTATCATACGAAAAGGAGTTATAAAATGGAAGAAAGAGACAAAGAATTTATGGATAAGCTATACAGGAAATATTACAAATCATTGGTTATTGATGTATACAGACTTATCGACAACAAATCCGATACTACAGATATCGTAAACATGGCTTTTGAATGGTGTATGCGAAACTACCACACAGGCAGAACGTCCTATAAGATTATGCACCACCATATTAAAGGCGTATGTATACATGTAGCAAATCAAATGAACAAAAATCAAAAGGCTCTGGCAGAAAAGTGTGCCTTTGCCACAATTGTAGACAAAAATCCCGAAGACCTTGTACTAAATGCAGAAAAGGCAGAGGACATTATAAGAATTATAACAACCATGTGCCCACGATACCGGGAAGTACTTCTTCTAAGTATTGTGCAAGGTCTAAAGCCCTATGAGATTGCAGGCAGACTATCTATTAAATCCAACACTGCTGCAAAGCGTCTTGCACGTGGACGAAAAAAACTGGCAATATTATTAATACAAAAAGGATACAGTCTTCATCTATAAAGCTCTATGCTTGTCTTTATTGTATCGTTTTCTATTGTAATAACGCCGTAGGTGCATTTTGACATATGGCATATTGCACCGGGATTTAAAAGTATTCCGCCGCCAAAGTACATGGTATCAGGTATATGGGTGTGCCCATACAAAACAAGGTCTACTCCCTCTTTTATCTTTTTGCGGAGTGTATCTGTTCCCGCCTTGACGCCATAGGTATGACCGTGGGTTATAAATATTTTTTTGCCACAGATTTCTGTTTCAAGCTCTATGGGGACGGAGGAGCCGCAATCGTTATTACCTCTTACATAAAGAAGCTTTATATTTTTATCAAGTAAAGCTTCCAGGGCTGTGCAATCACTTACAATATCACCACAGTGGATACACATATCAACGTTTTCGTGTTTTTCAAGTATACGTAAAATTCTGTTATAGTATCCATGGGAGTCGGAAAAAACCAAAATTTTCATAAATCCTCCTTATACGTTATACGCAGCAGTAATCCAGTAATCATCGTACAAAACACTTTCTGTTTCAACACCTGACAGTAGTTCACTGTTTCTAAAGCCTGACAACCCTATTCCCTTTAGCTTAAGAGCAGCTTCGAGGATTGTCCACTCTTTTGTGTATTGGCTGTCCGATATTATTTCACTTTTATGAAATATTTTATGTGCTACAGCAGGGTTAAAGGCACGGATTTTTTCTGTATCTATGCCAACAGGCGTATCCGACACTGCACAAACTACCAGGTCACAGCTGTGGCTGATACTGACAAAAATACTTTCATGGCTTTTTATATACGGTTTTCCATTTTCGTATTCCAGCATAATATCAGATACGGGAATACTAAAAGTTTTTGACACTGCAGCCATAACAAGAGCAATGCCGATAAGTGAATTATCGGCATTGTGTTTGACTTTTTGTTTTTTTATCTGCTGCATTTTCTCTTGTGGTACAGCGGACAATAAAACCTCATATTCAGTTTTTTTAAGACCACACCCGGAGGGGGTCATAAAAATTTCTAAAATCATACTCTTGATTCTATATACTCCACTACATCATTAACAATTACCATTTTGTGCACGTCTCTGTCAGGAATTTCTATATCGAATTCATCCTCAAACGCCATTATAATTGAAATAACATCAAATGATGTAAGTCCCAAATCAGCTGTAAGTGAAGCATCAGGTGTGATAACTGTCTCATCTGCAAATTCTGCTAAAATATCTTTTACTCTTTCAAACATTTTAAATTACCTCTCTAGTTATATTTTCTCTTTATTTTTTTTGTTGTTGTTTTTTCAAATTCAGTATCTCTGAAGCTAATCTTGTGTATCTGCTTATATGAAGGCAGAGTCTTGTTTATTTCGTTGATTGCTTCCTGTATTCCCTCTTTTTCCTCGGCGTATATTTCTGCTGCAATCATATCCCCGTCCTGATAAACGATAACTTCATCAGCCGCAGTTTTTGTTGTAATAATATCCTCAAGCTCTTCCGGAGATACGTTTTTGCCGTTAGAAAGGATGATAAGGTTTTTCTTACGGCCTGTGATATAAAGATATTCACCATCCATATATCCAAGGTCACCTGTTTTGAACCATCCGTCATCAAAGGCTTCCTTTGTTGCTTCCTCGTCCTGGAAGTAACCAAGCATTACATTTTCACCTTTGACAAGGATTTCTCCGTCCTTTATTTTCACCTGGCAGCAATTACATACAGGGCCTACACTTCCAAGAACCACTTTTGACTGACGGTTTACTGATACAACAGGAGAACATTCTGTTATTCCGTAGCCATTAATTACTACAATTCCAAGGTCTGCAAAGCCTTTTGTATAAACATCGCTTATGGGCGCGCCACCTGCAACAAGCAGGTCAAGGTTTCCGCCAAGCTGGTCAAGAACTGACTTGAAAAGTTTGCGTCTTACGTCAATACCAACCTTTAAAAGACCGTTGCTTATACCTATCATTGTTTTTAGAAGCTTGTCCTTTTTCTGTTCCTTGGCAGAGCTCCATATATTTTTGTAAAGGGACTCAAGATACAAAGGAACAACACAAATGTTTCTTGGCTTAAATTCTACAAGGTCCTTTTTGAAGTTTCTCAGACTTGCATTTATATAGGTTGTGCCCTCAAAAATAATATTTGCAACAACGCTTGTTGAGAAAGCGAATGTATGATGAAGCGGAAGAGTAAGCAGCGTATCACCTGCAAGTGATGATATGCTTCCTGCTGCAATTATGTCAGCGAGGATATTTCTTGGAGTAAGCATAACACCCTTTGGCTTGCCTGTTGTACCTGATGTAAATATTATTGATGAAAGCTTATTTCCATCAGGAGTAAAGTCTATATACTCTGTGTTTCCACCGTCTATGAGGCTTCTTCCCTGAGCATAAAGAGTTTCAAAATCCTTCATGCAATATCCCTTTATTTCAGGGTTGTCCTCTTTTATGTCCTCATAAGACTGGGAATATATAAGTGCTGTTGCACCGCTCCTTGAAATAAGTTCCTTAAGGTCTGCTGCCGGAAGCTCTTTATCAAGAGGAACAACAACATTTCCGCCGTTTACTACTGCAAAGTATGAAACAATCCATTCATAGCTGTTTTCACCTATAATTGCAATTTTAGCGTCCTTAAAACCGTCATTATAAAGAACTGTTCCGATTTCTTCTATGTTTTCCTTGAAACGCTGAGCTGTAACCTCGGCGATTTCTTTTTTCACTCTGTATCTAAAAGCAATTTTGTTATCTGACTTTGTTCTGAACTCAATCAAATCCTTAAAGCTCATGAGCTTTGGAGGGTTTGTCAAAGGCTGATACTTTACTTTCATCCACTTTCAACTCCTTATAAAACTTATCTTTATAATTTTACCACAATTATTAAATTTTGTCAACTAAAAAGTATGGCTATACTAGATTATCTAGTAAGCCATACCTTTTTACTGTTTGTAGTATTTAAGAAAATCCTCAATTTTGCCCATTGCGTCTTGTAAAACTTCTATTCTTGGAAGATATACAACTCTGAAATGGTCAGGCTTATGCCAGTTAAAGCCCTTACCATTTACTATGAGAATTTTTTTGTCGTGCAAAAGGTCATAAGCAAACTTTTCGTCATCCTTAATATTGAACTTTTTAACATCAATTTTTGGAAAAATGTAAAATGCTGCCTTTGGCTTTACTGCACTTATACCGGGAATGTCATTAAGTGCTTTATACACATACTCCCTCTGTTCATAAAGTCTTCCGCCGGGAACAATATAGTTCTTAACGCTTTGATAGCCTCCAAGAGCCGTCTGGACTATTGACTGAGCAGGGACATTTGAGCAAAGTCGCATATTGGAGAGCATATTAATTCCCTCAATATAGTCCTTGGCTATGTTTTTGTTTCCGCTAAATATCATCCAGCCTACCCTGTAGCCTGCAACCATGTGGGATTTTGAAAGACCGCTGAAGGTTACGCAGAAAAGGTCAGGCGCGAGAGATGCTATGGATATATGCTCCTCTCCATCCATTACAAGTCTGTCATATATTTCGTCAGAAAAAATTATAAGCTGATTTTCTCTTGCAATTTTTACAATTTCCTCTAAAAGTTCCTTTGGATAGAGTGCTCCTGTCGGGTTATTGGGGTTTATTATAACAATTGCCTTTGTTTTGTCTGTTACCTTTTTTCTTATATCATCTATATCAGGATACCAGTCTGCTTGTTCATCACATATATAATGCACAGGAGTACCACCGGCAAGGGTTACACAGGCAGTCCAAAGAGGATAGTCGGGAGATGGGATAAGCACCTCATCACCCGTGTTTAAAAGGCCTGACATACTAAGGTTAATCAGCTCACTTACACCGTTTCCTGTGTATATCCCGTCTATGGTTACATTTGGAATATTCTTTAGCTGTGCGTATTGCATAATGGCTTTTCTTGCAGAGAAAAGACCTCTTGAGTCCGAATATCCCTCACACTCAGGAAGCTGAATTCTCATATCGTATACAACTTCATCAGGCGCCTTGAAACCAAAGGGGGCAGGGTTTCCAATATTAAGCTTTAATACCTGAATTCCCGCTTCTTCCATTTCTGCCGCCTTTGCAACAACAGGTCCTCTTACATCATATAAAACATTATCTAATTTACTTGATTTTTTAAATTCACGCATACATGTCCCTCCACTAGTCTGAACGTTGGTATCGTCACCTATAAGCCAAAGAGGGTCTACACCCAAAGTGTCTGCAAGAAACTGTAAAATTCTGTCTCTTGGAACAGTTTTTCCGCTTACATATTGGCTCATATGACTTTTGCCCAACTTTATACCGGCGGCCTCTGCAGAGCGTATAATATCTGCCTGCTTCAAACCTCGGTTTTTAATTGAAAGGCTAAGCCTTTCTGCAAAAACTTCCTTTGACATTTTATTCTTCCTTTCAAAAAAAGTTCAATTTGGTTTATTTATAATATCATATATTACGTGTTTTGTCAAGAATTTTATTAAAAAGTTCAATTTGGTTCAAAAAGTTCAATTTAGAAGCCGCCGCTCACTTTTATAACCTCTCCTGTTATGAAGCTTCCCTTGTCTGCAAGAAAAAGTACTGTTTCTGCCACTTCGTCAGGCTTTCCTGTTCTGCAAAGAGGGGTTTCTTCTTCAAGAGCTCTTATATCTTCAGCGTCCAGATGTGCGTTCATTTTTGTGTCTATTACGCCCGGAGCCACGCAATTTACACGTATTCCTGACGGACCCATTTCACAGGCAAGGGATTTTGTAAATCCAATAACAGCCGCCTTTGAAGCAGAGTAATGTACCTCACAGCTTCCACCGCCCATGCCCCATACAGATGAAATGTTTATTATGCTTCCCTCATGGGCTGAAATCATTTTAGAAATGAATTTCCTGGTTGTGAGGAACATTCCTTTTATGTTTATATCAAACATTCTGTCCCATTCTTCTTCTGTTATGTCAGTAAAGAGCTTTTGCCCGGCAATTCCCGCATTATTTACAATTGCATCAAACCTGCCGCCAAATTTATCTATTTCCTTTTCTATACGTTCCAGTTCTTCTGCCTTGGACACGTCACATTTTACTGCTATTGCACCTGTCTCGGTGGCAAGTACCTGTGCTTCCGTCTCACTGTTTAAATAAGTGAAAAACACTCTCCAGCCATTATCTGAAAAAGCTTTTACACACGCTGCACCTATTCCCCGGCTGCCTCCGGTTATGAGTACATTTTTCATCATTTTTCTCCTTTTTAAAAAACAAGGCTACTGCGGTAAAGCGCAGCAGCCTGCTTTTGTTTTTTTATTTTCTACGTCTCCTGTAATGTTGATCCTCAAAACGTGTATTTACAGGACGTCTTGTTCCTGTTCTGACCTGTGTATTATTTCGCTGTCTTGAATGAAGTCTTCTAAGACGTCTGCGTCTTTCCTGCTTCATTATATTTATTCTTCTCATAATAAGCGCTGCCGCAACAAGAAGGGCAGGAATAAAGAAGAACGGACTTGAAAGAACATTAACTATGAGATGAAATATGAAGAGGAAGAAATTTCTTTTTACGTCATTTGTAGCAATAAGGTCCCCGCCTCCTACAAGGGCGCCCTTATAGTTATATGAAACTCTACCGATTACATCACCTTTTTTTATAGGAGCTTTTACTACTTCCGGAAGGTCGTACACAGTTTCTATAATATCTGAAAGTTCAGGCTCGGATGGAAGAAGTGCAAGAATATCTTCATTTACCGTAAAAGCAACTCTTTCATCATTTTTTGCCTCGTATACCTTTGAATCAGTAACAACGTCACCTGCTTTGGCTATTGTACGATATTTGTAGTTTTTAAATCCAAAATCAAGAAGGCTTCTTGAATTTGTGTAACAAACTTCCTGGTTCTTTGCCTTCATTACAACACACAAAAGCTCTGTTCCGTCTTTTTCTGCGCTTGATACAAGGCAGTAGCCTGCATCACTTGTGTGACCGGTTTTTATACCTGTAACAGCGGAATAGTAGTATTTGGGAGAACGAGCTGTGCCGATAAAGAGATTTGTGCTTGGAAGTATACGCTCTGTTGTATACTTATTTGTAGGTGGAATAGAATATGTTTTTTGTTTTACAATTTCTCTGAACTTTTCGTTTTTCATTGCGTACCTTGATATAATTGCAAGGTCCGACGCTGTTGTATAATGGTTCTCGTCATGTATACCATAGGTATTTGTAAAGTTTGTGTTTGTTGTTCCAAGTTCCTGTGCCTTCCTGTTCATAAGCTCTACAAAATGACTGCTTGTACCGGAAATATGAGTTGCAATTATATTTGCAGCATCGTTTGCTGAATAAACCATCATTCCGTTTATAAGCTGCTCCATTGTAAGTTGCTCACCAATTAAAATTCCCATATGTGAGTCTTCGTTTGTAATTGGTGCAAGAGAAGCAACGTCCGCAGTTACTACATCCTCTAAATTGCCAAATTCAAGTGCCATGATACCTGTAAGAATTTTTGTGGTGGATGCAGGATAAAGACGTTCGTCAGGGTTTTTTGAATAAATCACACGCCCTGTTTTCATATCCATAAGAATTGCCGATTGTGCTTCTATATCCGGTGCATCAAAGCTTTCCTCCTCCACATATACATTTGCAAAGGCAGTTACATTTGAAAGCAGAACAATAAAACTAAGCAGCAAAAAACTCAACTTTTTCATTTTTGTATTATTTCCTTCCTTATTCGTATCTTAAGTTATATTATAAAGCATATTGTTTTATTTTTCAACACTTTTTTAGTTTATCCTGTAATTACAACTGTTTTTGTATCAGCAACCCAGTCAACGTTGCAGCCAAGACTTTGAGCCACTGCTCGTACAGGCACCATTGTTCTGTCACTAATTATCATTGCAGGCACGTCAATTTCTGTCTTTGTACCGTTTACAGATATTTCCTTTTGTCCGATTGTGAGAACAACCTGTCTGTCGCGACCTGTTGCTGTAACAGTTTTTGTGTTTCCGTCCCAGTTTACCTGTACATTAAGTGCTTCAAAAATTGCACGAAGAGGCACCATTGTTCTGTCATCCACAATTTGCGGCTCGGCACCTGCATCAAAGGTGAGAGCTGTGCCATTTACAAGAATTTCGATGCTGCTCTTTGGCATATTACCAAAGCTGATTGCATTTCCTGATTTATAAAATGTATATGACTTTGAAATACCTTCTGCAGAAATTTCTACTGTGTGTGCACCGTCTGAAAGTGTATTTATGGCAATGCCGCATGTGTATGGCGCTGCAGAAGTTGAATGATACCACTCTCCATCTATCTTATAGTTTATAGAAATATCAGGTTTTCCGGGAATATGAGCCATGGTATAAAGGTTTACTATACCATTTTTTGCATTTAAAGTGCTTCCTTTTTCTGCTTTTTCGAAGACAAAATCTGATTTTGCCTGTCCCTGCTTTATATACGCTCCAAAAGCTGACGCCTCATTTAAAATATTCATAGCATAGCTCTTATCTGTTGCGCCGGCTGTGTGAGAGTCCCTTACATAAAACCTTTCATTTTCATTCATGCGACAAGTGTTGAAGTAGTTTATGAGCTTCACCTGTGGGTACTTCATTATTGTATTATAGTACATATTACGAAGCCTCGGAACCGCCCATGCTTCAAGATCTTCACCATAAATATTTTCTGTTGCCACACCGCCCTCACTAATCATTATAGGTTTGGTTATATTATTTTCTTCCATGAACTTTACAATTGGCTTTAGAGCGTTTGTTGTCCATGCATAGTCACCTGTCATGAAATACCTTGCTTCTTTATCAAGAGTATCCTGTCTTCCCTGAAAATACTTTTTCATGTATGAGCTTACACCAATCCAGTCCACATACTGATCTCCGGGATAAAAGTATTCAAAAGGTCTGTCAAGAGCACCCATGTCGTTAGGTGACCATACAACTGCAAACTGAGGATACTGATGAACCATGTCTGCCACTTTTCTGAATACGTCTACATATTTTGTAGGGTCGTCTCCAAGGGGAGATACGTTCATTTCATTTGCAAAGCGTATGAACATAGGCTTATTAAATTTTGAAAGAGTATCAAGGGCAGTTCTTACGGCACCATAGTCCACATTATCAAGAGAGTTTACTGTATAGCCTATGGTTACAACTGCATTTGAATTTTTTATTATTGTATTTGCCGGATAATAGATATCCGACTGTCTTGAATCCATATCAAAATATGTAAGATATGCACTCGGACTTGAAACAAAATCTGAATTTTCCGCTATTATTCCAAAATACACTCCGGCAACCGGCTCAAGTTTTGCACCTGTATAGTAGGCACCGTCTGTGCTACCCTCTACATACAGTTCAAAGTCAGTTTCGCTTACCATTTGAGTCTTTTCAGCAAGGAGCGCTCCCCAATCCGGCTCCGGAAAAGTAAACGCTGAAGCAGTAGAACTCAAAATTCCGACTGCTAACAATAAAGCTGCTATCTTTTTCATATTCCTAATCTCCTTTTTACTTTGCTAGATTCCCAATTTTCTTTGCACATTCTGCGCATATGTTTTTTCCGTCATAATTAATCATATTTTCTGATGACCCGCAGAAGAAACAAAACGGATTATATTTTCTAAGTATTATTGAGTCTCCCTCAACAAATATCTCAATGGGGTCACCGTCTTTAATATTCAGGTTTTCTCTTATACTTTTTGGTATCACATAGCGTCCGTTTTCTGCTATTCTTCTTATATCTCCTGTAGCTCTCATTACGGATTCCTCCTATAGTATCTTTACTATAATATCATTTTGTATATAAAAAGTCAATAATCAGAACTTAAATACAATACCGATTGCAGCACTTATAAGCACATATATGACAGGGTGGAGCTTAAACCTTTTCATTGCAAAAAATAAAATTACAAATAAAATAATTTCCTTTAACCTGAAAAGATCAAAAACAGCACTTGTGTCAAGGAACAGGCCTATGTTTATAAGGGATACCTTTGCAACTTCAAAGGCTGCTGCTGCAATAAGTCCCACAGATGCAGGACGAAGTCCATAGAACACGTCTTTTACGACTTTATTTTCTTTAAAACGCTTGAGCACGCCCGATATTATAACAGAAATAATGATGCTTGGTGCAACAAGTCCAAGACTTGCTATAAGAGCGCCCAAAACAACACTTCCCTCTATGGCGCCTGTAATATATCCTGCATAGGTGGACATATTAACGCCTATAGGGCCCGGTGTTGACTCAGAAATTGCAATCATATTTGCAAGGTCAGTTTTCGTAAACCAGGCGGTTTTTTCTGAAAGGCTACTAAGAAACGGGATAGTAGCTGCACCGCCACCAACAGCAAAAAGTCCTATTTTGAAAAATTCATAAACTAATTTCAGGTATATCATCACTTACGCGCACCTCCCATTCCCTTTGAGATTGCACCGATAACTCCGCAGCTTATTACAAGCCATACAGGCGATATTTCTGTAAGGGTTGCAATAACAAAAACTGCTATGCAAAGAAGTAGTGTAAGTTTATCTACAACTCCTTTTTTCCAGAAGCTTATTACTGCGTTTATGATAAGTACACATACACATACACGGATTGCTCCAAATGCATGGTTTATTGCTGCAATTTCTGTAAAATTAGTAAGGAATGCGGCAATTAAACTGATTATTATAATGCTTGGTGTAATAAAGCCAAGGGTCGCCACAATTCCACCGGCTATACCCTTTTTTTTGTGACCTACAAAGGTTGCAACGTTTGCTGCTATAACTCCCGGAGTACACTGACCTATTGCAAAATAGTCCGCAATTTCCTCCTCTGTAGCGTATCCGTATTTTTCTACAAGCTCTCTTTGAATTATGGGCAGGAGTGCATATCCGCCACCAAAACACACAGCACCCATTTTCATAAATATATAATATAGTTTAAAAAGCGTTTTCATGTTCCCCTCATTCCTTTCCGAAATACTGATAAATGTTGCATTTTATCATTCCGTTATACACCTTACGTCTTTTATCAGCCTTTTTGCCGTACAGGCTTTCAAATTCCTCGTGGGATGTAAGAATATAATATGACCAGCTCTTATTTTTTGAGAACGCTCTGCCTAGTTTTTTATAAAGCTCCTCACATTCTTTCTTCTCTCCTATACGCTCGCCGTAGGGTGGGTTGCATATAACAGCGCCTTGTTTTTCCGGAGTTTCAAAGTCTGCTGCATCCTTCAGGTTAAAGGTTATATATTCACTAACACCTGCACGCTGTGCATTATTCTTAGCAATTTCAATGCAATTTGGGTCTATGTCACTTCCATAAAGGCGCAAGGGCAACTTCCTTTCGGAGCTTCTTGCCTTTTCTCTTTCAAATTCCCAAACTTCTTTTGGAATATAAGGAAAATCCTCTCCAGCAAAGGAGCGATTAACTCCAGGGGCAATATTATTTTTAAACATAGCCGCTTCAATCAGGATTGTACCTGAGCCGCAAAAAGGGTCAACAAGTGGTGTTTCGTATTTCCAGAAGCTGAGAAGCACCATTGCCGCCGCAATTGTTTCACGAAGAGGCGCGGCGTTTGACTCTGTTCTGTATCCACGCTTATACAGAGGTGCACCGGAGGTGTCTATCATAAGAGTTACCATATCCTTGCGAATAGAAAATCTTATTTTAAACATAGCACCATCTTCAGGTAAAACCTCCATACCGTAGGCTTTACCAAGAGATGTGGCAATTGCCTTTTTTATTATCTTCTGGCAGTCCGGCACGCTTGCAAGGGTGGATTTGAGGCTATGTCCCACAACAGGGAATGCACAGCCAAGTGGCAGAAATTCACTCCAGGGAAGCTTTTTGGTGTTTTCAAAAAGCTCTTCAAAGGTTTCTGCCTTAAACTCTCCTACCTTTATGAGCACTCTCTCCCCTGTGCGAAGATTTATGTTTGCAGCGGCAATTGCATTTTCATCGCCTGAAAACATTACTCTGCCATCTTCTGCGTGGGGCTCATAGCCAAGCCTTTTGATTTCCCTTGAGCAAAAGGCTTCAAGTCCAAGAAGAGTTGGAACAACTATATCAAATTTCATTTTTTCCTCCGTTTATCGTCAAATTTTCTTAGCAAGCTGCGGTTTACATCCTGTGAAAGAACAAAATCTATTTTCCTTGAAACTATATCACTTTTTGCTACAAGGACTGATACCCTGTCGCCGACAGCGTACCTTTTTCCTGTTCTTTCGCCTGTTAGCGTTTGTGTTTCCTCACTGCATACAAAATAGTCTTCTGTCATATTTTCAAGACGTACAAGTCCCTCTACACCAAAATCAAGCTCCACAAACATTCCAAAGCCTGTAACACCTGAAACTGTACCCTCAAAATCCATACCAATAAAGTTCGAGATGTATGCAGCTTTCATAAGATCATCACATGAGCGTTCTGTTAGCTCTGCGGCAATTTCTCTCTCAGAGGAGTGCTTTGCAGCGGAAGCTGTGCTTCCAAGAGGTGCATTTTCTCCCTCTATAAGCCTTTTAAGGCTTCTGTGTACTACAAGGTCGGGATAACGTCTTATAGGCGAGGTAAAATGGCAGTAGTATTTTGCCGCAAGTCCAAAATGTCCAAGATTTTCCGGTCTGTAGTCTGCCTTCATAAGGGAGCGTAGCATGGTTTTTGAGATAATTCTCTCAATAGCACTTCCCCGCACCTTATCTATTATCTGCTCAAAGGCCTTTGGTTTTACGGGATTGTTTTCGTCTATCTTACCTTTAATTGAAAGTCCAAATGGCTTTAAAAATGCCATAAACGCCGAAATCTTTTCTTCTGTAGGAGCTTCGTGACATCTGTAAACAAAGGGTATTTCTGCCCAGAATGCAAACTCTGCAACTGTTTCGTTTGCAGCAAGCATAAACTCCTCTATCATCCTGTTTGAAACGCCTCTGTCAACCGGTCTTACCTCTACAGGCACGCCCTCATCATCCGTTACTATTTCACTTTCAGGAAAGTCAAAGTCAACGGCACCTCTGTCAAACCGCTTTTTTCTTAAAATTGCGGCAAGAGTTTCCATGTCCTTTAAATCTTCTAATATATGACTATATCGTTCTTCCAGTTCTTTATCACCCTCGGAAAGAAGCTTGTTTATATCTGTATAGGTAAGCCTTTCCTTAGAGCATATTATACTTTTTACAAGCCTGTTTACAGCTACATTTCCATTTAAATCTATGTCCATAAAGACAGAAAGGGTAAGTCTGTCAACATTTGGATTTAGAGAGCATACGCCGTTTGAAAGCTTTTCCGGAAGCATAGGAATTACACGGTCAGGAAGATATACGCTGGTACCTCTCTCAAACGCCTCCAGGTCCAGTGGTGAGTTCTCTGTTACATACTCGCTCACATCCGCAATATGAACACCAAGCAAATATCCCTTATCTGTTTTTTTAATGCTTACAGCGTCATCAAAGTCACGGGCAAGTTCACCGTCAATTGTAAAAATTGTTTGCTCTCTTAAATCCTCTCTGTCATCTCCTGTATAGGATACATCAGAATTTATGCTTTCTGCCTGGTTTAGCGTTTCCAAGTCAAACTCTGTTTTTATTTTATTTTCTATGAGTATTGCCTCTATTAAGCTTGAAAGGTCATCTGCGCAGCCGAGGATTGCAGACACCTTTCCCCAAAGCTTTCCGTCTGCGGAGGTCCGAAGATTTTCTATAGCAACTCTGTCCCCGGTTTTTGCCGCCATGGAGTCTGCCTCAAAAACACCTATATCAAAAAAGTAGCGTTTATCATCAGGTCGAACACGCAGGAGCTTACCTCTTTTTGTTACAACAACGCCTACAATTGTGCTCTTATTTCGTTCGAGAACCTTTACTACAGAGCCTTCCGGTTTTCCATTATAGGAACCTGTAATTTTTACACGTACCCTGTCCCCATGGATAGCACCGCCCATATCACGAAGATTAATATAAACATCTTCCTCGTCTTCTCGAACGAGAAAGCCGAATTTGCCTGAAATGTTACAGCTTAAAATACCTGCACATAAATTCTTGCTTTGAACCTCCGGCACAATTCTGCCCCTTTTGGAGATTGTAATTTTACCCTCTGACTCAAGGGCGTTTATTATTTTAACAAACTCTTCGCTGTCCTCCTCCGGCACGTCAAGGACAACCTTAAGCTCGCGAAGCTTAAGAGGCACGTATCCGGGAGAATTGAAATAGCCTAGTAATCTTTCTTTTCTATCCATTTAATATCCTCTCGTTTAAGACATATAAAGCCAGAAACCAAAAAATCCAAGTACAAAGTTATAGATAAGCAGCTGTACTACTGCCATGGTGCCTACTCCGACTGTAAATTTTTTCTTAAGTGTTTTGTGGCGGCATATTTTCATGCCCAGGTATCCGCCTATTGCACCACCGAAAAAGCACCGTGTCAGAAGCCGCCTTTCGCTTATTCTCATGATTTTTGCGTTTTCTTCTTTATTTGCCTGTTTTTTTGCTTTTAGCTTGTCCTTTCTGAACAAATTAAATGCAGATATATTCATGGCAAGTATAAAAACTACTACAAGCACCAAAAATGTTCCGCTTATAAAGCTTTCTCTCAGGATTACTGATGATGAGGGCAGCATTGGAATATTAAGCGAGTCTAAAAACTCGCCGATTTTAGTAAATATATAGGAGAAAATCATATAAAGTCCCCAAAGTGACGATACAAGTAATTCGCCTATAAATGCACCGATGTCTGAAAGTACTTCCATTTGTTTTTCCCCTCTTTTCCTTTAGTTTAGTTCTACTACCGTAACTCCCATTTCTCCCTCGCCATAGCGTCCGTTTCTTACGGATTTTACGTGTTTGTGGCGTTTTAGAAAGTTTTGTATTGCAGCTCTCAGGGCGCCTGTGCCTTTACCGTGAATTATGGTAACAGGCGATACGGATGCAAGGTAGCAATCATCAATAAACTTACTTACATTATCAACTGCTTCTTCTGTCATTTGCCCACGGACATCAATTTCTGTAGAAACATTTTTTGTCTTTGAAGCATATGCTCTTGTTGTCTTTACATATTTTTCTGTCAGCTTTTTAGCTGTTTCGTCCTCAACCTTTTTGAGATTTGACACATGGACATCAAGCTTCATAATGCCTGCCTGAACCTTAACCATACCCTTTTTATCCGGTGGATTTATTACAACCGCATCCTGATTTAAGTCAAGAAGCCTTACTGTTGTGCCGGGTATGAGATTTTTGGGTGGTTCCCTAAAGGTCTTTTTGGGCTTTGCAGCAGACTCAAGCTTACGGTCAATTGTTTCTTCTTTTTCCTTAAGTGCCTCTCTTGCCTTCTTGACCTTTGATGAAACCTCGTCATTTGAAGCAGTAGCGCGCACCTTTTCAAGCTCACGTATAACTTTGTTCGCTTCCTCCTTGGCATCCATAACAATTATTTTTGCCTCTCTTGCAGCTTCATCCATTATACGCTTTTTATTTTCCTTGAGCTTTATTCTGTCTGCTTCCAGTTCTTTTCTAAGCTCTGTAATTTCTCTTTTAAGACGTGCCGCTTCTTCTCTTTCTGCTGCCGCCTTTATTCTGTCTGTTTCAAGGTCTGACAAAACATCTTCGAATTTTATGCTCTCATCACTTAAAAGATCGTTTGCACGCTCGATTACCCGCTCGTCAAGTCCAAGGCGCTTTGAAATTGCAAAGGCGTTTGACTTTCCGGGCACACCAATCAGGAGCTTGTAGGTAGGTCTCAGGGACTCTACATCAAACTCACATGATGCATTTTCCACTCCCTCTGTTGAAAGGGCATAAAGCTTAAGCTCACTATAGTGGGTTGTGGCAAGGGTTTTTACGCCTCTTGCTCTTAAAAATTCAAGTATTGCAACAGCCAGAGCAGCACCCTCTGTTGGATCAGTACCGGCGCCAAGCTCGTCAAAAAGAGCAAGACTTCCCGGTCCGCAGTTTTCTAGTATTTTTACTATATTTACCATATGTGACGAGAAAGTAGAAAGGCTTTGTTCTATACTTTGTTCATCGCCTATGTCTGCAAAAATTTCGGTAAACACAGACATTTCACTGCTGTCCGCTGCAGGAATATGAAGTCCTGCGGCTGTCATAAGCGAGAAAAGTCCGACAGTTTTTAAGGTAACAGTTTTACCGCCTGTATTTGGTCCTGTTACCACCAAGGTATCAAACTCTCCACCAAGGCGTATATCGTTTGCAACTACTGCGTCCTTGTCTATAAAGGGGTGGCGTGCTTTTTTAAGACTTACAATGCCTTTGTCGTTGAGTTTTGGCTCGTTACCGTTCATATCAAGGGAAAGCTTTGCCTTACAAAACCAAAAATCAAGGTCGCAGATTATACGATAATTTACAAAAAGACTATGGCTGCACTCTGTTACAAGGCCCGTCAGGTCATAAAGAATTTTTTCTATTTCTGCTTCTTCTTTTCCTTTAAGGTCTCGGATTTCGTTGTTTGATTGCACAACGCTCATTGGCTCTATAAAAAGCGTCGCACCGCTTGAAGAGGTATCGTGTACAATGCCCGGCACCTCGCCTTTATATTCACTTCTTACAGGAATTACAAATCTATCGTTTCTTACGCTTACAATTGGGTCCTGCAAATACTTTTTGTAGGCGGAAGAGCGTATCATAGAGTTCAGATTCTCTCGGATTTTTGCATTTAGTGTATTTATTCTCCGTCTTATTGCAGAAAGCTCAGGAGAGGCATTATCCGCAATTTCTCCGCCCTCTAAAATACAACTGTTTATCCTGTCCTCTACTGCCTTTGCAGTTAAAAGACCCTCGCAGGCACCTTTTAAAATTTCTCCCTCCGTAAAGTCTGAAAGGTAGGATTTCATACGCCTTGAAACGTATAAAAGCCTTGATACCTTTAAAAGCTCAAGTGCATTCAGACACCCGCCCATTTCTGCACGCTTTACAAAGGCTGCAGGATTATCCGTGTCAAGATTTACGGGCACACCGCCAAATTTAAGTGTGCAGGACACAGCCTCGGATGTTTCCTTTTGCATATGAGAAACTTCCTCCAGGTCCTTTTCCGGCATAAGAGAAAGTATCCTGTTTTTTACTGCTTCATTGTCTGTATAACCCGAAAGCCTTTGAAGAAGCAAATCAAATTCAAGGGCTTTTACAGCTTTTTTGTTCATATTATATTCCTTCAGCCTCCGCCGCTCTCATAATTTGAATCATATCCCAGACAGCAAGTCTGCCGTCCTCGTCTGTGTTGGTAAATGGGACAAGAATATCGTCCTCTGTTAAATTTAAGGTATTATAAATGAGTTCAAGATTTGGCTCTATATCACGTTTTCTTAGCTTGTCCATTTTTGTGGCAATTACAATGACTCTCTCGTGATAGTAGCGTATCCAATCACACATAGTAATATCGTCCTGGCTGGGCTTGTGTCTTGAGTCTACAAGAAGTATTGTCTGTACAAGCTGCTCACGATTTGCTAGGTAGTCCTCCATCATCTTGCCCCACTTTTTAACATCTTCCTTTGAACGCTTTGCATAGCCGTAGCCCGGAAGGTCTACAAGGTGGACTGTATCGTCTACATTATAAAAGTTTATGGTTATTGTTTTTCCGGGAGTTCCGCTGACTCTGGCTAAAGATTTTCTGTTAAGAAGCTTATTGATAAGTGATGATTTTCCAACATTTGAACGACCTGCAAAGGCAAACTCCGGCATATCTGTTTTGGGGTATTGCTTTGGACTTACTGCTGATATTGTTAGATTTACGTTATTTATATTCATATTACTAAAATTCCTTTCCGAAAACATAATTATCCATAATAGATTATAACACCTTCCGGATATTTTTTCAATACCCATTCTTGACTTTTTCATATATTTGGTATAGAATAATTTTTAATAAGTTTTTGGAGGATATTATGACAAGCTTTATAATAAAACGGTTTATACCGGATTTTGAAAATACAAAAAGTCCCGCTGTCCGTGCAGCCTATGGTAAGCTTGCAGGTGTTGTAGGGATTGTGTGCAACATTTTTCTGTTTGCAATAAAAATTGTAGTTGGTGTGCTGTCCGGGTCCGTTTCAATTACTGCGGACGCCGTAAATAACCTGTCGGATGCCACATCAAGTATTATAAGCCTTATCGGATTTAAGCTTTCTGACAAACCTGCAGATGCAGAGCACCCTTATGGCCACGGACGGTATGAATATATT
Source organism: Clostridia bacterium (assembly GCA_045644665.1). GTDB lineage: Bacteria > Bacillota > Clostridia > UBA1381 > UBA1381 > RGIG9115. Next base: position 15,546 of record JAZRHH010000029.1, on the reverse strand, counting down.
GCGGCCCTTACAATATCTGCTATTATTATTCTTATCGGTTTTGAACTTCTTAAATCAAGTGTAAATAAAATATTAAACCCTGAAAGTGTAAGCTTTGGTATACCTGCAGCTATTGTGCTTGTAATTTCCATACTGCTCAAATTCTGGATGGCATGTTTTAACAAAAAAGCAGGCCAAAAAATAAATTCAAACACCCTGATTGCAACAAGCACAGATTCCAAGAATGATGTTTTAACAACCATTGCAATATTACTGGCTTCTACAATTTCTCATTTGACTAAGCTGGAGCTTGACGGAATTGCAGGTACAATTGTTGCAATTTACATACTAATCAGCGGTGTAAAGTTGATTTTGGAAACTCTTGACCCACTTCTTGGCTCACCTCCCACTCCTGAATATGTAAAGCACATATCCGACAAACTGCTATCCTATGAGGGAGTAATTGGTATGCACGACCTTATGGTGCACGACTACGGCCCATGCAGAAAATTTGCCAGCGTGCACGTTGAAATGGCGGCAGAGGATGACCCAATAGACAGCCACGACATTATAGACAACATAGAACAAGACTTTTTAAATGAAGAAAAGCTTAATCTTATTATCCATTATGACCCAATTCTTACAAAGGACCCTATAACAAACGACATAAGAAAACAAGTGGACTTAAAGGTAAAGGAAATAAATGAAAATCTTTCTATTCACGATCTTAGAGTTGTGCCGGGCAACACTCATACAAACCTCGTATTTGACTGCGTTTGTCCTCACAGCGTGAAAATAGAAAAGGCTGAGCTTAAAGGTGAAATTTCAAGAAAAGTAAAAGAAATTAATTCTACATATAACTGCGTCATAACTGTTGACGACAGCTTTGCTCCAATAACAGAATAAAAAAAGAGTCTGTAAAAATTTTACAGACTCTTTTTTACTATTTCTTAAGTATAATTCCCTTACTTTCAAGGTCAGTGATAATTCCATTTACTGTTTCCATTACCTCGTCCTTGGTAAGTGTTTTTTCAGGATGAGAGAACAGCGTTCTGACAGTTATTGACTTTCCGCCTTCATCTGTGTAGGTATCTACTACACTTACGCCCTTTACAAGTGGGCAGTTTGCTCTGTCTATAGCATCCTTTATAACAGAGAACTTATCACATACGAATGAAAGGTCAATGTCAATGCCGGGGAACTTTGAGGGTTCCTCATACTTTATACTTGCATTTTTGATTTTTGAAATTTCTTCCATATCAAGCTCTGCATATACGATATTTGCCTTTTTGTCTATCTTCTTTGAAACAACAGAGTTTACTATACCTATCTCGCCTATTTCTCTGCCGCCGCAGAAAATTTTGTTAAGGTTTTTCGGATGCTGATAGGAATGAGTACTTTCCATTTTTTCAAAGGTAAGTGATTCGTGCTTAAGATCGTCCATTACAACTGCAAGACAGTCACGAAGAGCAAAATAAACCTCTTCCATTTCCTTTACCTTACTAAACATTGTAATTGCAAGCTTCTTGCGTTCATCGCACATGTTATCTGCTTTTACGCCGTTTACTACGCGTCCTACTTCAAACACAGAAAATTCAGGACTGTAGGCTGTGTTTGCCTTTACCTGACAAAGCTGTGTTGGAATTATTGAGCGTCTTATTGTTTTTATGTTAGGGTTTGTTGCGTTTATAAGGTTTATGTTTTCCTCTACCTCTATGCCAAGTGCCTTATACTCATCATAATATGCCCATACGTATGAGTGAAGCTCATGCATTGAAAAACGCTTTACAAGAATGTCCTTTATTCTTTCCTCGTCCTTTTTCATTGGTTCCTCACGAACAGGATAAAGAGGTGCTGCGGCTGTGTTAACATCAAAGTTATCATAGCCATAAATTCTTGTAATTTCTTCTATGATGTCTGCCTTTATAGTTACGTCCTTTGTTGCTCTCCAGCTTGGAACTACAACTGTAAATGTTTCGCCTTTAAGGTCTGCTGCAAAGCCAAGGCTTGTAAGAGTTTTTAAAATTTGTTCGTTTGTGATTTCTATTCCTGTGTAGCGGTTTACAAAGGCTTTGTCAAAGGTTAGTGTTACAGTGTCATACTTCTTTGCATACTCGTCTGTGAGAGCTGATACAACTTGAGATTCGCTGTCAATATCCTTTAATAGCTTTACAAATCTTGCAATTGCAGGAACTGTCATTTCAGGGTCAAGGCACTTTTCGTAGCGCATTGAAGCATCTGTTCTGTGAGAAAGTCTTACAGTTGACTTTCTGATAGAAGCTGCATCAAATGTTGCAGATTCAAGTGTAAGGGTGGTTGTATCATCAACTATTTCAGAGTCAAGTCCGCCCATGATACCTGCTATTGCAACAGGAGTATTATCATTGCAAATCATAAGGGTGTTCTCGTCTATATTGCGGTCTACCCCGTCAAGAGTTTTGAATGTAAATGGCTTGTCAAAACGCTTGATTCTTATCTTTTCTACCTTCCTTGAGTCAAAGGCGTGCATAGGCTGTCCCATTTCAAGCATGAGATAGTTTGTAAGGTCAGCAAGAAGGTTTAATGACCTCATGCCGCAGTAGTAAAGTCTTATTCTCATGTTCACAGGACTTTCGTGTACCTTTATGTTATCAACCTGTATACAGGAGTATCTCTGGCAAAGAGGATCCTCTATTTTCAGGTCTACCTTTTGGAGATTATCAAACTGTGTAAGGTCAAGAGTATCAAGACTCTTTAGCTCACGGCCTGCAATTGCGGCAAATTCACGGGCAATTCCGTAATGACCCCAAAGGTCAGGTCTGTTTGTAAGTGATTTATTATCTACCTCAAAAATTATATCGTCTATTGCATATACAGATTTAAGGTCTGTGCCGTTTTCCAGGGCGTCTGTGATTTCCATAATGCCGTCATTATTATCACTGATGCCAATTTCCTTTTCAGAGCAGCACATACCATTTGATGTGTAGCCTGCAAGCTTACGTGGTGTGATTGTAATGTCACCAATTTGCGCGCCAACCTTTGCAAAGGCTGTTTTCATTCCTACACGTACATTTGGTGCACCGCAAACTACGTCTGTAAGCGCTCCGTCACCTGCATCAACCTTAAGAAGATGAAGCTTCTTTGATTCAGGGTGGTCTTCTACTGATTTGATTTCTGCAACAACAATTCCGCTAAGGTCACTTCCCTTAAAGAATATGTCATTTTCCACCTCTGCAGTTGACAGAGAAAATTTATTTATAAGTTCAAGCTTATCAAGTCCGGACAAGTCTACATAGTCCGAAATCCAATTCATTGATAAAAACATTTTTCTATTCCTTTCCCATCAAAACTTTAGTGTGCCGGAAAATTGTTCATAGTGTGCGGTTAGCCAACCGCCGCATATTTTTTATATGCAAGGGAGGCTAAACGTGCGCCATGGGCAATTTTACAAGCACTTTATTTGTCGTCTGTGAATTGTGATAGTACCTTCAGACTTCCGCTGTTAAGGTCACGTATATCCTTTACTCCGTACATCATCATTGCAAGACGTGTAAGACCAAGACCAAAGGCAAAGCCTGTATATTCTTCAGGGTCAATTCCGCCGGCTTTTAAAACCTCCGGATGAATCATACCACAAGGGCAAAGCTCAAGCCAACCGCTATGCTTACATGAAGGACATCCCTCGCCGCCGCAGATAAGACAGCTTATATCAAGCTCAAATCCAGGTTCCACAAATGGGAAAAATCCGGGACGAAGACGTACCTTGATGTCCTTTTTAAATACTTCTGAAAGCATAGTTTTCATAAAGAATATAAGGTTTGAGATAGAAATATTTTTATCTACCATAACACCTTCCATCTGGAAGAATGTATTTTCATGACAGGCATCTGTTGCTTCGTTTCTAAAGCATCTGCCCGGGAAGATTGCCTTAATTGGCTTGCCGTCCTCCACAAGTGCTTTTTTGTACTTTTTATAAATTGCGTTCTGAGCAGCTGAGGTTTGTGACTTTAAAAGCTGTCCATTTTCAAGATAGTATGTGTCCTGCATATCACGTGCAGGGTGGTCCTTTGGAATGTTAAGTGATTCAAAACACTCGTAGTCCGTTACAACCTCGCTATAGTCCTCAACTGTGAAGCCCATGGAACGAAATATTTCTTCGCAGCTTCTTTGTACAAGTGTAATTGGATGATATGAGCCACGGTCAAGATTGGCAGGCATAGAAATATCAAATTCAGGCATACGGCTGTTTTCAAGCTCGATTTCCTTTCTTTGAAGCTCTTCCCTTTTGTTTGTAATTTCGTCATTTACCTGTGTTTTTAAGACGTTTACTTCCTGACCAAAGGTTTTCTTTTCTTCGTTTGAAAGATTTTTCATCTCTTTCATAAGCTCTGTTACATAGCCTTTTTTTCCTATGTATTCGACCCTGATTTTTTCAAGGTCATCGTTTGTTTCTATTTTTGCAAGAGCGTCCTTAAAGTCCTGCAATAATTTAGCAGTTTTTTCTGACATTTCCCTGTGTCCTTTCTTAGTTTAGTTCCGGTTTAAAGCTTGGCATAAGCTGAAGCTTAAACAAATTATTTTTATGCTTTGTGTCAATTATTTTTTTTGTAGCCTCGTCCTCAATTTCTCCTGTGCGGATGTATCTGTCAAGGACTGCGTAGGTAAATCCAAGGTTGTCCTCGTCTGTTTTGCCGCAAAGACCGTCAATTGGGGTTTTATCAACAAGAACGTCCGGAAGTCCAAGACATCTTCCTATTTCCTTTACCTCTGCAACTGTAAGATTGCAAAGGGGCGAAAAGTCGCCTGCCGCATCACCGTAGCGTGTGGAATAACCCACCCAGTCCTCCGAAAGATTGCAAGTATTTACTACACGACCGTTCATACTCTGTGATACGGCGTAGAGTGTTGTCATACGTATTCTTGGCGGAATGTTAGTTGTTGTCTGAGGAGAAATTTCAATACCTGTCCCCTCAAGGCTTTTTAAAACGCCATCTACTGCGTCTTTTACATTTACTACAATGCTTTTTATTCCAAGGTGTTTAACGAGCATATGGGCACAGTCTATATCATGCTGCTCGCCGCAGGGCATGAGAACACCTATAACACGGTTTGCTCCAAGAGCTTTTGCACAAAGTGCAGCAGCTACAGAGCTGTCCTTGCCTCCCGAAATACCAATTACGGCGTTGCAGCCTTTTCCATTCTCTTCAAAGAAATTCTGTATCCATTTTACGCAAGCTTCTGTTACTTTTTTTGCGTCAAACACGTTCTTCACCTCTTTTTATGCGTCTATTGTTGAAATTGTAAGTGTTGTTTCCTCAAGTACGTCAAGGAGCACTTTAACAGTATCAAGAGCTGTAAATATTGTTACATTATTGTCTGTTGCATAGCGGCGGATTTCATAGCCGTCACTCATCTGACCTGCAGAGCCGATATCCTTTGTATTAATTACATACGCTATATGACCCTGACGAAGTGCTTCCGGAATTTCTTCACTTCCGTTACTTATTTTTTCAAGAACGTGGGTGCGGATACCGTTATTTCTCAGGAATTCCGCTGTTCCTCTGGTTGCTTCAATGTTAAATCCAAGGTTGTAGAAGCGTCTGATAAGAGGTAGCGCTTCTTCCTTATCCTTATCTGCAATTGTTGCAAGTACTGTTCCGTAATTCTGGAGCTTCATGCCTGATGCTTGAAGTGCTTTATAAAGGGCACGATTAAGCTTGTCGTCATAGCCTATTGCCTCGCCTGTTGACTTCATTTCAGGTGAGAGATATGCATCAAGACCACGGATTTTACTGAATGAGAATACAGGAACCTTTACATACCAACGATTCTTTTCCTTTGCATATACGTGAAATATTCCCTCCTCTTTCAGGCTCTTACCCATTATTACTTCTGTTGCAATATCTGCAAGGCTGTAGCCTGTTGCTTTTGAAAGGAACGGCACTGTTCTCGATGAACGTGGGTTTACTTCTATTATAAATACATTATCATCCTTATCTACTATGAACTGAATGTTATAAAGACCGATAATGCCAATGCCCTGTCCAAGCATTTTTGCATACTGGAGAATTGTACCCTTTACTTTGTCAGAAATTGAGAACGTAGGGTAAACGCTTATGGAGTCACCGCTATGAACGCCTGTACGCTCTACAAGCTCCATAATACCCGGAACGAACACGTCACGTCCGTCACAGATTGCGTCAATTTCCACTTCCTTACCCTGAATATACTTATCAACAAGTACAGGCTTGTCCTCGTCTATTTCAACGGCTGTTTTGAGATATGTGCGAAGCTGGTCTTCGTTTGCAACAATCTGCATTGCACGTCCGCCAAGAACGAAGCTCGGACGAACAAGTACAGGGTAGCCAATTTCTGCCGCTGCCGCAATTCCGTCTTCTATTTTTGTTACTGCTCTACCCTTTGGCTGAGGAATGTTAAGGCTCTTTAATACCTTTTCAAAGCTGTCACGGTTTTCTGCGCGCTCGATTGCAGCGCAGTCTGTTCCGATTATCTTTACTCCTCTTTGCATAAGGGGTTCTGCAAGGTTAATTGCAGTTTGTCCGCCAAGAGATGCTATAACGCCCTCAGGCTTTTCAAATTCAATTATATTCATAACATCCTCTGTTGTAAGAGGCTCAAAGTACAGCTTATCAGCTGTTGTATAGTCTGTTGAAACTGTTTCCGGATTGTTGTTTATGATAATTGCTTCGTAGCCGGAGTTTTTGATTGTTGTAACAGCGTGAACTGTTGAGTAGTCAAACTCTACACCTTGTCCTATACGGATAGGACCTGCGCCGAGAACTATAATCTTTTTCTTGTCTGTGAGCTTTGAAGCATTTTCGCCTGTATATGATGAATAGAAATATGGGATATATGCATTTGTGTGACATGTATCCACCATTTTATATACAGGGAACAAATTATTTTCTTTTCTCATGTTATATACATCAAGCTCTGATGTATCCCAAAGCTTTGCAATAAACTTATCGCTAAAGCCCATTTTCTTTGCATCTTTTAAGATTTCAAGATTTCCCTTGTTTTCTTTTACGATAACTTCCATTTCAACAATTTTCTTGATTGATTCAAGGAAGTACGGTGTAATTTGTGTTATTTTATAAAGCTCGTCAACAGATGTTCCTCGTCTTAAAAGCTCGCTGACCGCAAAAATGTTATCATCCTTAAATTCCTTAATATAATTCTCAAGCTCTTCATTTGAAAGGCTATCAAACTTTGGAAGATGGAAATGGTATGCACCTGTTTCAAGTGAACGAACTGATTTCAAAAGACATTCTTCAAGGCTTGAACCAATGCCCATTACCTCGCCTGTTGCTTTCATTTGAGTGCCAAGGGTATTTGGTGCAGTTGCAAACTTATCAAACGGGAATCTCGGAAGCTTTGCAATTACATAGTCAAGACGCGGCTCAAAGGCAGCTGTTGTATTTGCAATTGTAATATCTTCAAGTGCCATACCAACAGCGATTTTTGCTGTTACTCTTGCAATGGGGTATCCACTTGCCTTTGAAGCAAGGGCTGATGAACGTGATACTCTTGGGTTTACCTCAATGAGATAATACTCGCTTGTATTTGGGTTGAGTGCAAACTGTACGTTACAGCCGCCTTCTATTTTAAGCTCCTTAATGAGTTTTATTGCACTGTCATTGAGCATCTTTTCGTCTTCCGGACTAAGAGTCATAATTGGTGCAACAACTAAAGAGTCACCTGTATGAACACCAACCGGGTCTATGTTTTCCATGCCGCAGATTGTTATTGCATGGTCGTTTGAGTCACGCATAACCTCGAACTCAATTTCTTTATAGCCCTTTACGCTCTTTTCTATTAGTACCTGATGAACAGGAGAAAGCTTAAAGGCGTTTGTGCCGACTTCTATAAGCTCTGCCTCGTCATATGCAAAGCCGCCGCCTGTTCCGCCAAGAGTAAATGCCGGACGAAGAACAACCGGGTAGCCAATTCTTTTTGCTGCTTCCTTTGCTTCTTCAAGAGAGTATGTGATTTCTGACGGGATTGTTGGCTCACCGATCGACTGACAAAGCTCTTTAAACAGCTCTCTGTCCTCTGCTCTTTCTATACTTTCGCTGCTTGTACCAAGAAGCTCTACTCCACATTCCTTTAGCACACCCTTTTTCTCAAGCTGCATGGCAAGATTAAGACCTGTCTGGCCGCCAATTCCGGGAACTATTGCGTCAGGTCTTTCGTATCTTAGAATTTTTGCTACATATTCAAGTGTAAGTGGCTCCATGTAAACCTTATCTGCAATGGTTGTATCTGTCATAATTGTAGCCGGGTTTGAGTTACAAAGAACTACCTCATAGCCCTCCTCCTTAAGAGCAAGGCATGCTTGTGTTCCTGCATAGTCAAACTCTGCAGCCTGACCGATTATGATAGGACCTGAACCGATAATTAGAATTTTTTTGATGTCTTTTCTTTTTGCCACGATTATTTCCTCCTTAAGTATTTGCTAAAAAAAACGGCTTTTGCAAAAATGAAATAAGTCACCCTTTGCATAAGCCGGAAAAATTTGAATGATTAATACAACAGCAAACAGAAGTACCATACGAATTTGTAACTAGCATTGATATTCCGTTATATATCGCTGTGGACTTCATAGTATTTCTCCTTCAAATAAAATTTTCATAACAAAGCACAAATTTGTGCTTCATATATTATATACCCTACACCTTTTTTTGTCAACTGTTTTTTCGTCTTTTGTGTAATGTGACTTAAATTAAAAGCATGGGACATGTAAAATTTTGCTTAACAGTCCCACGCTTTATAATTTGTGGCATTATCTCATGGAATCTGCAACCTTGTTGCCTGCATTTTTTGCAGCATTTCCCATATCTCTTACACTGTCACCAACACCTTTTGCCATATTGCCTGTGGCATTTCCAAGGTCCCCGCTTACAGTATTTGTAGCAGATGGTGAAGTTTCAGGCATATGAGTCTCGGTAGTATTTTCGTGGTTTTCTTCTGCAGAGCATGAAGCCAGTACAAGCGCAAGTACAGCAGTTGAAATTAAAAGTCTTATTTTTTTCATTATATTAAATTCCTTTCTTTTGGCATTATGAACACGTATGTTCTATGTTATTATAGCCTAAAAAAATTTTTTTATTATTTTTTGCAACCTTTTGGCATTTTAAAAAGTATTATATACGAAGGGCGAAAAAATCGCTTAAAAAATTTTTTAAAAAGAGGTGTTTTATTATGAACAAAAAATTATTATCACTTATACTTGCAGGAGCAACTGCTCTTTCACTTAGCACAGCATTTGCAGAAGATCCATACGGAACAATGCTAATTTCCGAAGAGGTCGTTGAAACCGTGCAAGAAGAAAAGCACGCTGCATACATAACAATTTCAGGTAAGATCACAGGCGTAGAGGAAGATACTTTCCTTGCCGAAACAGAAGCAGGAGAAGAAATTATTATTAACAAAAATGCTCTCCAGCTTACAATTACAACCGAGGGCGAAATGACAGAGCTTCAAAAAGAAGACAGTGTTACTCTTTATGTAAGAGAAGATACTCCAATGGTACTTTCACTCCCTGCACAGTACTCACCAACAGTTATCGTAAAAGCTACAGAAGCTGAGTCTACTGTGCTTGTTGATAACTTCACAAAGAGCGGCGAAGATGAGTTTGGAATGTACATAAATCAAGGTGAAAGTCTTGCAATTTCAGTTGCAGAGGAAACAGAGATTATAAAGCTTAGCCGCGAGTTCTTTGACGGAAACCTTGATGGTCAAGACCTTATAGTAATTTACGACATGGTACTTTTCAGCCTTCCGGCACAGACAACACCTAAAAAGGTTATAGTTCTAAACAAGGCACAGGAAATTCCGGAAGAAGCAGAGGGCTTTTCAAAGATAGTTGCAGGAGAAAAGGAATTTGACTATGTAGAAGCAGAAGGTGCAGAGGGTATGATTCCTGTCAGAAGCGTATTGGAAGCTCTTGGATTTACAGTTGACTGGGACGGCGAGCTTAGAAGCGTTATGATTAACAGCGGCAAGTTTGCATTCTCAATTGGTGAAGACTCATACACAGTTGGCAGAATGGCACCTGTATCTCTCGGACAAGCTCCTGTATGTGCATGTGTTGACGGAACAGGCATCACACATGTTCCAATGTCATTCTTTACAGAAGTAGTTGGACTAAATGCAGAGATTTCAGAAGGTACTCTTACATTTTCAATTAACTAAGCACTAAAAAAACAAGTGAGCTGTTGCTCACTTGTTTTTATTTATAGAGTTATTCTGTGGAACACTTTTTTACCTTTTTTAACAATCATACTTCCGTCAACAATCATGTCTTCTGTTACGGTCATATTTACGTCTGTAACCTTTTTATCATTTACAGAAAGTCCGTTTTGGGTAATAATTCTTCTGCCCTCGCCCTTTGATGCCACAATTCCAGCCTCGGCAATTACGTCAAGGATACCCATTCCTACAAGGTTTGGAATTGAAGTTGTTGGCATATTTTCGCTTATGCCGCCTTTTGCAAATACAGCCTCTGCCGCTTCACGGCACTTGTTTGCCTCTTCTTCACCGTGTACAAGCTTTGTAACCTCGTATGCAAGAATCTTCTTAGCTTTGTTGAGCTCTTGACCTTCAAGCTTTTCAAGCTCGTAGATTTCTTCCATTGGAACAAATGTAAGAAGCTTAAGGCACTTGATAACGTCTGAATCATTTACATTTACCCAGTACTGATAGAAGTCATATGGCGCAAACTTTTCAGGATCAAGCCATACTGCACCGCTTGCAGTTTTACCCATTTTCTTACCTTCGCTGTTTGTAAGCAAGGTAAATGTCATACCATACACCTGATTCTGGTCTTTTCTGCGGCAAAGATCAATACCACCAAGGATATTACTCCACTGGTCGTCTCCGCCAAGCTCTATCTTACAGCCATACTCACGTGAAAGCATAAGGAAGTCATAGCTTTGCATGAGCATATAGTTAAATTCAACGAATGAAAGACCTTTTTCAAGTCTTTGCTTAAAGCACTCTGCAGTAAGCATTTTGTTTACTGAAAAACAAGAGCCGATATCTCTTAAGAACTCTATATAGTTAAGATCTCTGAGCCAATCAGCATTATTTACCATAATTGCCTTGCCTTCCGAAAAATCAATAACACTTGAAAGCTGCTTTTTAAAGCATTCACAATTATGATTTATCATATCCACAGTCATCATCTGACGCATATCAGTTCTTCCGCTGGGATCACCTATCATACCTGTTCCGCCGCCAACAAGGGCGATTGGTCTGTGACCAAAGTTTTGCATATGGCGCATTACAACCATTTGCAAGAAATGTCCTACATGAAGGCTATCCGCTGTTGGGTCGAAGCCTATATAAAATGTTACCTTCTCATTTGCCAGAAGCTCTCTTATTTCCTTTTCGTGTGTTGTTTGTGCTATAAGACCTCTCTCTAATAAGACGTCAAAAACATTGTCTGCCATTATAAATTCCTCCGTTTATTTTATATTTTCAATATCATAAGGTGTAATTTGGTATACGAAATAATTTAGCCAATTAGAAAATAGAAGTGACGCGTGCGAACGCCAGTTCACAACAGGCTTTTTCTTTGGGTTATCATCAGGGAAATAGTGCTTTGGCACCTCAGGGTTTATTCCTTTGTCAACGTCTCTGAAATACTCGTCACGCAAAGTATTTGCATCGTATTCGGAATGACCCATCACAAAAATCTGCCGTCCCTTTTTGGTAAACACTATATAAACCCCTGCCTCCTCGCTGTCTGCAAGGATTTCCAGGTTACTGTTTTTCTTTATATCCTCTGCCCGCACCTCTGTATGTCTTGAATGGGGTGCATGAAACTCTGTATCGAAACCTCTGAGGAGCTTTGAGGTACTTCTGTGTACCTTGTGCTTAAATATTCCCGAGCATTTTTTCTCAAGCGGATACTTTTCAACGTTGTAATGGTAATAAAGTCCCGCCTGTGCTGCCCAGCAAATGTGAAATGTTGAGGTCACATGGGTTTTTGTCCATTCCATAAGCCCGGAAAGTTCTTCCCAATAGTCAACCTCTTCAAATTTCATATTTTCCACAGGTGCGCCTGTAATTATCATTCCGTCATAGTTTGAATTTTTTATTTCCGAAAATGATTTATAAAATGCCTCCAGATGCTCTACAGGTGTGTTTTTTGACACATGAGAGTCCATTTGTACAAAATCTATTTCCACCTGCAAGGGCGAATTACTAAGAAGTCGGAGCAGTTGAGTTTCTGTTGCAATTTTGGTTGGCATTAGGTTTACTATCGCAATTTTTAAAGGTCTTATATCCTGATGCATTGCCTTTGTTTCACTCATAACAAATATATTTTCTGCTCTAAGCTGTGTTGTAGCCGGCAGCTTATCCGGTGTTCTTATAGGCATACATCCATCCTCCTTTTTATAGGGTTTGTGTTTCCTTTGCTATGGTATTTTTAAGTGACCGTTCTCCGTCATCGAGATGTCGTTGCCATTCATCAGGGTCTACAGATGACATTTCACCGAGGCTTTTTAGTACGGTGTTGTTGCCTTCCGGATGATTTCCCATAACAATATCTACATGTTCATTTCTAAGCTTTAAAATACTTTCCTTAAACTTATCTCTGCAGTCATATGAGAAGCCGTTCTTGTCTAAATATTTTGCCCTCATTGTATTCATGCCCATTCCGCCAAACATACCGGCTATGAGCTCCTCATCCCCATCACTTACATTTATAAAATATGACATCACGCCATCAGTATGACCGGGTGTATGTACACAGCGAACCTTTGTACTGCCAAACGTAAATGTATCTCCGTCCTCTATCAAAACGTCGCAGTCAAACGGCTCAATCCTTTCCCAGTTAAGCTCCTTTGCCCACGAAAGATCGTATGTTCCGTTTACAATTTCATTATCTATACGGCTTATATATGTTTTTGCACCGCTTAAGGCTACAAGCTCACGGGTACAGCCATAATGGTCGATATGGCCATGCGAATGGAATATTGCACATATATCCTTGGGATCAAATCCAAGCTCAGCCATACTGTCAAGGATTTGGTCGCACATATCAGGATAGCCTGTGTCAATCATAACAAGACCTTCCTCTGTTTTTATAATATGAACACTTACCCTTGTGCTACCTACAAAATACAGGTTCCCATACATATTAAATGCTTTTATATCAGATTTACACATTTTGACACCCTCTTCCCCATATTATATGATTGTATCATAAAAAAATTATTTTTACAATAATTATTTTAAATATTTTTTAAATTAAATTACTTATATAAATATAGAAAATAAACAAATAAAAAATAAAACGTATATTCGAGGGTAGAAGCAAGCGGCAGATGCCGCAACTCGAAAATACGTTTTATTCTGCTATTCCTAATTCTGTAAAACCGTCAGCTTTTTACTTTGCGTAATCTACCGCTCTTGTTTCACGAATCAGACTTACTTTGATTTGGCCCGGATATTCAAGCTCTGTTTCGATTTTCTTTGCAATATCACGTGCCACAAGTACCATTCCTTCGTCATTTACAACGTCAGGCTTAATCATAATTCTGATTTCACGACCTGCTTGTATTGCAAATGATTTTTCAACTCCGTCAAAATCGTTAGCAAGTTCTTCAAGCTTTTGAAGCCTTTGGATATATGTTTCAAGATTTTCACGGCGTGCGCCCGGACGGGCAGCTGAAATGGCGTCTGCTGCTTGTACAAGACAAGCAACAAGTGTTTCAGGTTCAACATCTCCATGATGTGCCATAATTGCATGAATGACATCTTTGTTCTCACGATACTTCTTTGCAATATCAGCACCGATTGATACGTGAGAGCCTTCGATTTCGTGGTCAACAGCCTTTCCTATATCGTGCAAAAGACCTGCACGCTTAGCAAGCTTAACATCAAGTCCAAGCTCTCCTGCCATAACTCCTGCAAGGTGCGAAACCTCAATTGCATGGCGAAGAACATTTTGTCCGTAGCTTGTACGGAAACGAAGCTTACCAAGGAACTTAACAAGCTCCGGATGAAGTCCGTGCACACCTGTTTCAAATGTGGCGTTTTCACCCTCCTGCTTAATAAGAGCTTCAACCTCTTTCTTTGCTTTGTCAACACTTTCCTCAATACGTGTAGGATGTATACGTCCGTCAGTAATAAGCTTTTCAAGTGCAAGCTTTGCAACTTCACGGCGTACAGGATCAAAACTTGAAACAATAACTGCTTCCGGTGTATCGTCTATAATAAGCTCTACTCCGGTCATAGTTTCCAGTGTTCTGATGTTACGTCCTTCACGTCCGATAATTCTTCCTTTCATTTCATCATTCGGAAGATTTACAACAGAAACAGTTGTTTCTGCCACATGGTCTGCAGCAACTCTTTGGATAGACATTGCAACGATATTCTTTGCTGTGCGTTCAGCATTTTCTTTCGCTTCCTGTTCTATTTCCTTTACAAGCTTTGCAGCATCATGACGCGCTGACTCTTCAATGTCTTTCATGAGAACTTCTACAGCCTCTTCACGAGTCATACCTGAAATTTTCTCAAGTTGAACTGTTTGCTCATTCTTTATATCTGCGATTTCCTGATTTTTTTGCTCGATCTCCTTAAGCTTTTGATTAAGTGTATTATCCTTTTTCTCAAGAGCCTCTGTCTTTTTATCAAGGTTTTCCTCTTTTTGAGCAAGTCTTCTTTCCTGACGTGAAATTTCTGAGCGACGCTCTTTCATTTCCTTGTCAAGGTCTGCTCTCATTTTCTGGTTTTCCTCTTTTGCTTCGAGCATGAGCTCGCGCTTTCTTGCATCTGCTGACTTAACAGCGTTATCTATTATGCTTTGCGCTTCTTTTTCTGCAGAGCCAAGTTTTGCCTCGGCTATTTTCTTTCTGTATGCAATGCCGCAGAAAAATGATGCGATATTAAGCAATGCAAAAAATGCGAGTGCACAAATTAGTATAATCTCTAACTTTTCTATATCAAGCACCCCCTAATCATAATGGGATACATTCTCTTAAAATGAACGCCGCACACAGCAAAGCATTTTGCAGGTTATAAAGGCCGCTATGTAGTTTTTACGCGAGCGTTCTTTTTAGGTAAAGAATGCTCCTTTTAAGTATAATCAACTACACACACCCGAAAACACGGGCATATTCATTATTAATAATACAGAAAATTATTTAAAGAAATATTAGCATACATGTATATTTTACCCCAAAATATGTATTTTGTCAAGACATTTTGGCAAAATAATTGATTTAAACCACAATATATAGATGATGCACTATATTTCCTTTTTCAATGCATCAAGTAAACCTCTGCAACCTTTGGTTACATCATTATAAGTGGAGTCAAAATTGTGAGTATACCAGGGGTCGCTGATATCGCTATCCTCTCCGGCAAATTCCAGAAGTTTATATATTTTCTCGCTTGTCCCGAGAATTTTTTTCATATCACGGATATTTCGCTCTTCCATGCCTATAAAATAGTCATATTTGTCAAAGTCTGACTTCTCAAGTCTTACAGCAGCGCGCTTGGAATATGGAATGTTATTTTTATCAAGAACAGCCTTTGTTCCCCTGTGTATGT
>JAZRHH010000028.1:0-40759 GCA_045644665.1 Clostridia bacterium | reverse complement strand
TTGGCTCACAGAACGACATGGCTACGATCCGACTTGCCAAGCAAAGCACCTGCTATGATAGCACCCAGTACGCTTGTTGCGGCAAATGTGATTGCCAAAAGCACTACAGAAAACAAAGCTGCACCCAAGATAGCTATAAGCAGCACCGACAGTATCCTGCAAACACAATCTCTGACGCTATCTTCACCCAGAAAAGATGTTACAATAAAGGTTATTGCAAGGTAAACAACGGCAATGCCCAATACCACCCACAAAAATGCCGGTGTTATTATTATAGCGGCTGAGAAGGTAAGAAATGCTGTGATTATACCAACAATTATACTTGCTACTATTGAAAGTCCAATGCAATCTCCTTTGCATCTGCAACTTGAATTAGTCATGATTATTTCACCTCCACTATAATATATGCTGGGGGTGATTGTATTGCTACATAAAAAAGACTGTTGCACTTTACTGTGCAACAGTCTTTTTAATATCGTTATAGAAATTAACCAAGGTTGCCTGTATATATGGTCCGACCCATATATAAGCTAAGCCAAATGTGAATGCTCCAAGGAGCAGCCAACCTAGAAAGGATAAGCTAAGAACAAACAGGTCAGCCTTATGACCTTCCATCATGTCTTTTGAACGGTTGATTGCTTCAAGTGCGCTAATACCTCTGTTTTCTGCAACTATTAGCATAGTTTGTGAGTAGGATAGTGCTTTGATAATACCAGGAATATAAAGGAGCAAAGACCATAAAAAAGTAAATAGGGATACAAGAAAATTAGCCTTGAACGCTGTCCAGAAATCATCAAAGCCTAAAAACGCATCTGAAATATCAGGCTTTTTAAAATCTAGGTTTAGATAAATACGTAGTATACTTAACACAAATGCGGGACCAAGAATGATTTCTGCAGCCAAAGGTCCAACAAAGGGAATAAGCGATAAAACCATATATGCAGCGCAGGATATTATAGCAATAATTATCGTAATTACAAATAATATACCTATGTTGCCTCTGATTTGTTCTTTTGCCTTTGATTTAAGTTCTGCTCTTGATTTGTGCATAGCAAGGCCTCCTCTTGTGTTTGTTGGTTTGATTATAACATATATCTATTTGATTGTAAATAAAATATTTAAATGTCACGAAAATTAAATATTTGTATGTGATCTTGTATGGTACAACAAGAATAAGGGAAATGTCAGGATATTTTTATGCTAAAATATCAAACCTCCGAATACAATAGATTGTACAATATTTTAAGGAAGTGAAAAAATGCTTGTAATTAAAAAAAACAGTCTTATTTTATGCCTTGCACTTTTTATTTTAGCGTGTTCTATAGGCGCTGTGCCTGTCCGTCAGGCGTTTCAAAGCGGAAATAGAAATTTGCCCGTGTACAGCGTAGAGAGGGAAGATAACTTTATTGCGCTAACATTTAACTGTGCATGGGGAGATGAGGACATAGACCAAATACTCTCCGCTTTATCGGATAAAAATGCAAAAGCAACTTTTTTTCTCGTGGGAGAGTGGGCAGAAAAATATCCGGAGTCTGCAAAAAAGATAGCAGATGCGGGACATGAGCTTGGAGGACATTCATATAATCATAAGGATTATGCAAAGCTCTCTGCAGATGAGGTGGGAAGTGATGCTGCAAAAACAGCAGAAATAATAAAATCAGCTACAGGAAAGGACGCAAAGCTTGTAAGAGCACCCTCCGGTTCCTATAACAATAGTGCCATAGAGGCACTCGAAAATGCAGGCTTCATACCAATACAGTGGTCCGTGGACTCAATTGATTATGGAGGTGCAGAAAAGGATAGTATTATAAAGCGTGTAACCGATAAAACAAAGGCAGGAGATATAATACTTATGCATACCGGAACAGAGAATACAGCCCTTGCACTCCCTGAAATTTTAGAGAATTTATGTGGAAGATATGAGCTTTGTACTGTTTCTGAGCTTTTGTACGGGGAAAATTCATATGTTGATAATGCCGGTAAAATGCACAAAACAAGCTAATATTTAGTGCAACTTGTCTAAATAAAAAATAAAAAAGTTATAAAAATTAAATATGAAAAATATTCTATAATATTAACGTATAACCACAATATGTTGTGGATTTTTTGGAAATGATTTACATATATATTACAAAAAGGGTTAAAATTCGCAACAATTGCGTAATTATTTTGTAACAAAATCCTTGACTTTGGCTTAAAACCTATGTATAATAATGTATAGTAAACAGAAAGGAAATTCATTATGCTAAAGAATATGAAAAAATCCAGACGTATGATACATGTCGTATGTGGATTGCTCGTAACATGTTTCGTATGTACCGGTGCAGTGTATGATGTAGCAGGTGTAGACGTAACAATAAAAGAGATTGATGAAATTCATGATGTTGAAAAAACAACCAATATCAGAACAAGACAAAGCTCGGTCCTTAAAATTATAGAGGATAACAGATTAGAGCTTGGCCTCTATGATAAATTGAATTTTGAAAAAGAATATGTAGTTGAGGAAGGGGACGAAATTATTGTCCGCCGCGGTGTTGGAATACGCGTAGAAGTTGACGGAATGACAGTTACAACATCAACCACCTCAAAAACAGTTGCCGAGGCACTTACAGAGAATGGATTGTTCCTTGGAGAACAGGATTATACAATTCCGGCATCTGATACAGAAATAGTTCCTGACAGCCTAATAAAAATTATAAGAGTTAACGCGCAGGAAAGAGAAAGAGAAGAAATTACCCCATATAACACCGTTTACAAGGATGACAACACTCTTGCCAAGGGTAAGACAAAGATTATTCAGGATGGTGTTGAAGGAGTTACAAAAATAAGAGAAATGGTAGTTTTCGAAGATGGTGCAGAAATTTCTGTCTCAGAAATCTCCCGTGAACTTGTGACTGAAAAGAAGGATAAAATTGTTGCTCGGGGTACAAAGGCTGATGTTGCTCGTAGTGTAAATGATACCACAAATGTAGCTACAAAAACATCAGAAAAAGGATTTTCTTATAAAAAGAAAATGACAATGACAGCAACAGCCTACTCTGCATTTAATAAAAGCGGAGGCTATGGCAAAACTGCTTCCGGCAGAACAGCCGGCTACGGTATAGTTGCTGTTGACCCAAAAGTTATTCCTCTTGGAACAAACCTTTATGTAGAGGGCTATGGCTACGCTGTAGCAGGTGACACAGGCGGAGTTATTAAGGGAAATAAGATTGACCTTTGCTTTGAAAAGAGCAATAAGGAGCTTATGGCTTTTGGAAGAAAAAGTGTAACAGTTTATGTACTCGACTAAGTAAGAGGGGATATTGCTTTTAGCAATATCCCCTTTTTTGCGGTCGAATAATCTATACAATTCTTATACTATAATGCTTAAACCAATGATTTACCTGAAGCAAAAATCCTATAAACTGCGGCGCTGCCATAAGCTGACCAAAAAACGGTTTTCCATAATCGGAGCTGCCATGACATGCAGCCTCAATCTTTTTCTTGTCGCAAAGAGCAAGAATTGGCTCGTTGGGGTTTGATATTGTATCCAGAAGAGCTTCACGCACAAGCTGCTCGTAGGCAGGGTTATGGGTTTTGGGATACGGGCTCTTTTTCCTGAATAGTACATCATCGGGAAGTATACCCCGTGCCGCTTCCCGTAGAAGATTTTTTGAAATGTTATCTTTATTTTTCATGCTCCAGGGTACGTTATATATATACTCAATAATCCTGTGGTCGCAGAAAGGAACACGGACCTCAAGACCGCTTGCCATACTCATACGGTCCTTTCTGTCCAGAAGATTTGTCATAAACCAGTTAAGATTGAGCCAGCATATTTCTCTGCGACGTGCCTCTTCAGGACTGTCTCCCTCAAAGCGAGGAGTTTCTGAAATAGATTCCTCGTATCTCATAGAGGAATATCCGTCCAAATCAAGACTTTTTTCAACCTGCGGCAGAAGAATATTCTTTCTCATTTCCAGATCATAACACCATGGGAACGCTCTTGTGGCAAAAGCCTTTTCGCTTCTGAACCAAGGGTATCCTCCAAAAATTTCATCGCTGCACTCACCGCTAAGAATTACGGTGTGGTGCTTTTTTATCATGCGGCAGAAATATAAAAGTGATGCATCCACATCTGCCATACCTGGCAAATCCTTTGCCTCAACACACTCTGCGAGGTAGTCGAGCATAATGTCGTTATCACACATAAGATATGTGTGATTGGTGTCAAACTCCTCTACCATACGCTTTACCCATGGAGCATCGCTGTCAGGCTGGAAGGAAGATGCCCTGAAATATTTGTCATTATCCTTATAGTCAAAGGAATAGGTACAAAGCTGTTTTCCTTTTTTCTTCATTTCAAGTGCACCAATAGCAGAAATTACGCTTGAATCAAGACCGCCCGACAGAAGAGTGCCTATTGGAACATCGGATATAAGCTGTCGTTTTATACTGTCTGATACAAGGAACTTTGTTTTTTCAATGGTTTCCTCGTAGCTGTCTGTGTGCTCTGCTCCTTTCAGAGAAAAATACTGATGTATGTTTATACCCTCGCGGTTTATAACCATAAATCTTCCCGGTCGCAGCTCTTTTATCTTTTCAAAAACCCCCAGTCCTTGAGTTTTTGCAGGGCTTAGTGCAAAAATCTCACAAAGTCCTTCTTTTGAAACCTCTGCCTTAAAGCCTGGGTATGCAAGTATGGCTTTTTGTTCCGATGCAAAAATCAAGGTATCTCCCGCATGAGCATAAAAAAGTGGTTTTACACCAAATCTGTCACGGCACATAAATACCCTCTGGCGCATCGAGTCCCATATGCAAAAGGAATATATACCATTAAGAAGCTCTGCACACTCTGTACCGTAGTGGATATAAGCATATAAGAGAACTTCTGTATCTGATGTTGTATGAAATCTGTACCCAAAATTTATAAGCTCTTTCCTAAGCTCCTCTGTGTTATACAGCTCTCCGTTATATGTAATAACAAACTGGTACCCTGCAACTGTTCGCTCCATTGGCTGAGTTCCACGCTCCGGGTCTATGACAGCAAGTCTTGAATGGCCAAAGGCGGTGTGCTCGCCTATCCATTCTCCAAAACTGTCAGGGCCTCTGTGGCGTAGAGTTCTTGTTATGTTATGGGTTATTCTTCTGTGTTTTTCTCGATTAGAAACAAAATTATCTTTAAAATTTATATAACCGGCAATTCCGCACATATTAATTCTCCTTTTTATAGATTGCCTGCGTGCAGATTCGCACGCAGGCGCTATTTATTCTATATTCCTATAATATGACCAGATAATACCTTTTGTGAATTAAACGGTTAAAATGCCATTTTCGGATTCTATAAGCATTAATATCTTTTCTTCACGTCCGTTATTTGCATTAATATAAATTATAAAATTCTTTCCTGCAAAGCTTCCATGAAACTCATAGCAAAGCACCTCTTCAAGATTGTCTTTTGGAATAAGCGCTGTGTCGGAGGACTTAAACTCAAGATGAGGATTTAGTTTGGATTTTGCCTCCTCAACTGTGAGGAGCGGTGGCTCAAGCTTTCGCTCCTGATGATTCATAAGGTATCCGCCTGTTTCCATTCCAAGAACCTCGCCGTTATCAAGTGCAATTTTCATTTTTATAAGGTCGGAATAGCATTTTACACCGTCCTGCATATAGCAGAAGTTTATGACAGCAATGCCGTCAAGCTTTTCGTAATAGCTTTTTTCCATAGAATAGTAGCCGTTTTGGTGCATAAAGTCGCCGGCAATCTGGATTGCTTTGTTAAAGTCGATTTTCTCCTGTCCCACATCTCTGTTTTTGATGTAGTCAAGGACAAGACCACCTTTTTTTGTTATGCTTATATATTGTCTGCCATTATCCTCTGCATAAAAATTATAGGCGTCCATAGCTGTGTTTTGTGAGTCACTTTCGTATGTTATAAGCTCTGTAGGAAGTTTTAAAAATTCTGAGGCTCTGCGCCTGGCTTCGTCAAGGGTAATTTCAGAGGCTGCAGAGAGCATGGGGGATTTTCTGTTTTCTATATGCTCGGAGAAAGGTCCGTCATATATAAGTGACGGGTATTCCTGAAAAGAAGTTTCTACATCTTCAAGATTTGAAAGTACATCCGCTGCCGCATACACAACACCCACCCCATTTTTGAGGGTAAATACAACCTCACCGTTTTCTATAGCATTCCTTGTTTCTGTAAGGGCAGAATTAAGGCTTGCAGCATAATGAGTAAGGTCGGATATGGTTTTATACTGTTCATCGGATATTTTCTCACCGTGGATTGCGTTTTGAGAAAGTATATGAGTGTAGTCGCCCACCTGTGATAAAAACTTTGAAGTGTTATCAAGCTCAATTGTACTCGTAGGCAGTTCTCCAAGACAGGACTTTGCAGAGTTTGAAAGTCTGTAAATGTTACCAGAAAGCTCTGCTAGTTGCGCAGGGGAAGAAACGAGCATACTTTTCCTAAGGTCTGTTTCAATACTGTTTATATAGTCTGTCATCTCATAAAATGAGCGTGCATATGTGTTATTAAGCGCAGTAGTGGCTTCCTTACGCTTTGTATACTGATATGCTGCAAAAATTGATATAAGAACGAGAAGCGCACCAAGGGCAGAATAAATTATTGCGTGTTTTTTTTGAAGCTCCATAAAAAGTCCTTTCTTTATTTACAAAACCTGTGTTTTCCTATTACCTTAATAAGGGGTCGTGACCAAATCCATTTACTTGTGGCTGTGTCAGGATTAAAATAGTATATTGCACCGCCTGATGGGTCCCAGCCATTGAGTGCGTCACGGCAGGCTTTGTAAACGGTTGAATTTGCGTCAATGGGCACGTTTATCTGTCCGTCACTTACTGCTGTAAATGCTCCCGGCTGATAAATCACGCCTGCGATGGTGTTTGGGAATGAGGAGTGTTTTACACGGTTTAATATAACTGCTGCAACAGCCACTTGTCCTTCGTAAGGTTCACCTCTTGCCTCGCCGTTTACAGCTCTTGCCAGAAGCTGATTGTCTGAAGATGCAGATGCTTTTGCACGGGGTTCAAAAATAGTAAAGCGTGCACAAACAGCTGCAATTAAAAGAAAGCAAAATAATTTTTTCAAATTTAAACAACCCTTTCATTAATTTGTATTCAGGGATATTTTTTGCCAAAAATAAAAAATTATGTATGCAAAAAAAGAAAACACACATGGTGTTTTCCATCAAAATATTTACTATTGATTTTTCTTAGCGGTATTAATAGATGAGATGAGCATTTTTCTAATTACACCACAGTTGTGTGAAATTTCAGATATGTCAGATAATATTTCGGCTCGTTGCATAAGTTCAAGCCAATATTCTGTTTCATAGCATTCTTTTAATGATATTTGAAGCTTTGAAATAAAGTCAGCTTTACTATGAGCATATTTGGCTTCCCTAATGTTCGCGCCGATACTTGTTGCACTTCGTTCCAACTGATTAACAATAGAATAGTGCCCTTTTATTTTGTCACACATTTTTAAAATCGCTACGGCAAAGTCAATGGATAAATCTGACAATTTATTCTCTTTCATATAAGATACCCCATACGATATAAATATTTCAATAATGAAATCGTGGCTTTGCCATGATGAAATCCAAACAAGTTTGGATGAAATCAAAGCCTTGCAACTTTGATGAAATTAAATCCGTCATATATCCGCCGCAGGCGATTTCATCACAAAGTGATTTCATCTGCAAAGCAGATTTATTCCGTCTAAGAAGACGGATTTAGTTGAAAAGACCGTCAATTTCGAATCGAAAATGACGGTCTTTTCTGGTGCGAGTGATGGGACACAGCCGCTTACAGCGTCTTGACTGCTCGCCGACCAAAACGATGTTTTGGTACCCGTCTCACACCTTTTTGCTAAAAACGATACTTAATCGTTTTCTAAACGCAAAAACCCTCTTAGGGTTCAAGTCCCTCTTATACGCAAAAAAAGAAAACACACATGGTGTTTTCTTTTTTGGTGCGAGTGATGGGACTTGAACCCATACGTCGAAGACACACGCCCCTCAAACGTGCCTGTCTGCCTATTCCAGCACACTCGCAAATATTCTTGCCTGACGACAAGAAATATTATAACACGGGGCAGCACAATTGTCAATATAAATTTTTTGGATTTTTCCTAACTGTTAAATTCCAACAACAAAAATATATAATATTATCAGCAACAATGTACATTTTTGATAATCTAAGGTCTCAGATTGCGTATATCACGAGGGAATAGAGTTATCTCTCGTATATTATTAAGATTCAGAAGCTTTGTAACAAACCGTTCTGCTCCAACTGCGCCGCTGCAGTGGGGAGGGAGTCCGTACTTTAAAACCTCTGCTTCCATGCCTGCTGTAGGCACCTTTTCTTTATATGTTTTGTAGTCTGATATTTTTTCGCCGCCTGATGCAATTTCCATACCCCTAAAAAGCAGCACAAAATTTTCTCTGGTGTGATATGCGGGCCTTTTTTCTTCCGGCAGGTTTGTTACAAAAACAAACTCGCATCCCGTTTTTTCTTTCATAGTCCGGCAAATTCTAACCTCGTCCGTTGGGTCAAGGTCTGCTTGTTTTGCACTTTTTCCAAGCTCTTTTAATGCTGCATCAAAGGAAATTTCCGGAATTTCAAACATTTCAGGAAGCTCGGCTTCCAAAAGCGTCAGCTCGTAACTGTTATTTTCTTTTATATAATCCACTATGAATTTCAAAGCGCCGGTTATTGTTTCCATTGCAGACTTTTTGTTTCCATAGGCAAGTTCAAAGCGCAGAGACGTATACTCTGCCAAAAGCCTCGGGGAGTTTCTTTTTTTGCCAAAAAAGATTTCTGCCACATCATATACTCTCTCAAAAAAGGCAAGTGATTGTGTCATGTATATTGATGGGTCAGAGCATAGATATGCCTTGCTTCCAAAAAAGTCAAATGAGAAGCTATCCTTGTCCTCCTCAAAGGAATAAGGAACTATTTTTGGAGTGCGTACCCTTAAAAACTCATTTTGCTGCATAAACAAAGAAAATGCGTACAACACTGTCCCCAAAATTCTTGTAGTGGCTCTTTGTATAGGGTGGCGCATAGATACAGCTCTATGCTCTATCATTTCCTCCGGTGAGCAGTCAAGTGCTTTGTCTGATACAGGCAAAGGGTAAGCCGCCTCCGGCTTTGATAGCACCTCATAATCTGTAATTGCAATTTCAAGCCCGTTTTCTGCCCTTTTTTCTTCCCTGACTATACAAGTGACATTTATGTATGCACCCTCATGTACGCCATTTAATGGCTTTTCGCAGTATTTTGGATTGTGGACAGCAAGGAAAGTATATCTTCCTGTTTTAAGTGTAACAAACACAAAGCTGCTCCGCCACTTAATTTTATGAACGCAGCAGTTAAATTTTAAAGTGTTTCCAAGCACAATATCCTTTGGGGTAATGCCCGGTATAAGTGATTTTGGTGTGATAGTTTTCATATATCTCTCTACCTTTTTAAAGAGGCTGTTGCCATATTGCAACAGCCCCGTATATTATTCTGCTTTTATAGGTGTTTTTTCTGCTTCCGGTTCAGGTGCTGATGGTTTTTCTGCCGCAGGAGCCTGAGTTGGAGCAGGTGTTTTCTCCGGCGTTGGATTCTCAGGTGCGGGAGCTTGTGTTGGAGCGGGTGTATTTTCCGCTTTTGGCTTTTCAGTTGCAGGTGTCTGAGTAGGTGCAGCTGTTTTCTCGGGTGCTTTTTCCGTTGGTATTATAATTGTTTCCGGAATTTGCTCATGTTCAACTTTCTCTGTTGCCTCGGGAGCTGCACTGGCCGGCGTATCTGTTCCATGCGGTTTGTAACGGCTGGTTCCAAGATTTTCTTCTTTTATAAGAGTTCCGTCTTTGTCATAAACAAGCCTTGTTGTTTTAACTGCGCTTCCTGTTTGCACGGATACTCTCTGGTGTGAAATTTTAACTGTTTTTTCTATTTCCGGCGCAGTACCTATAATGGTTACTGTTATTTTTCCTCCACCTGTAACAGAGGAAATTTTTATGGGATACTCTGTATCGTTCATAAATTGCAGGTCAAGTCCTCCGTCGGTAACGGTAGCATCTTGACCGAGCGGTACATAACTAACACTCATAGAATGGTTCGAACGCTTAACGATTTTTAAGTCTGCATAAAGGACAGCCGAGTACAAAGTAGTACTTACTTGGCATGTGCCGCCGCCAATTCCGTCAACCGTCTGACCGTTCATATATTCGGGAGCAGTTTTGAATCCATTTGCAACAGTTCTTCTTCCAACTGTTTGATTAAATGAAAAAGTTTCTCCGGGAAGCAGTATCTTGTTATTAATTTTCGATGCAGCATTTGCTACATTTGAACCTCTGTTGCCGCCTGCTTCATATCTTGTTGTATATGAACCAAGAGTTGCATTAAAAAGCTTTTTTTCAAGATCTTCGGCATGAATTTCTGCTTTGGTTACATTGTATGGGATCTCGACCTCATCTCCGCCCTCATGGACTTTGGAAAGAAGCTTTTTGCAGTATCCCTTGTCTATATATCTTCCGTCAACAGCAGGTAGAATTTTTATGTCTCCGTTTTCTATAGCAAAAGAAGCATTTTTAGGGTCGCAGTATATAAGTGCATCAAGAGATTCGATGGTAAGCTCCTTGGGAGAGGTTTTTTCAAAAGTCACATCCAGCTCGTTTGAATGAGCATTTAATATAGCTTCTTTTATTCTTTCCATGATTTCTGTCGGGTCGTTGTTGTAGCCGGACTGGCCGGGTACGATATACGCTTTGCCTGTTTCATCAAATCTTACAGAATGCTCTGCAAGTACGCTTCCAACTGCCTTTGCACCTATACTGTTTATCTGCTGTGCAAATTTCGCGTCATCATAGAGTATAACTGGTGCAACGCTGTTACCTGTCAGCTTTATCTTCAATGCTTCAACTGCGTTTGATATTATATTTGAGCCTTTTCCTATGTCAAATGCCTTTTTAGCTGTGGCTTCAATATCAACCTGTACATCTATATCCGAGGTCTTTACGGCAAACTTTTTCCCGTTTGCTTTTATTATTACCTCATCATAGCTCAAAACTCCCGCAACATCAAGAACACTCGCTGCCTGTTTTTCTGTTAAACCACCAATTAATATTTCGCTGACTTTTATTCCGTTCATGACTTTTGATTTTGGAAGTGATGCACCGTATGCACCAAGAGCAGCAAATGCAAAGATAACGACCACTGCAACAATCACAGCAATTTTAATAAATGGTGATTTCTTCTCGGTAGTATCCTCTGTGGGAACTGTATTTTTTAGGGGGGTAGCAAAGTCGTCCTCAATTATATTGTTTTTAATATTTTGTCCTTTGTTGTTTTTTTTGCTTTGATGCATTTATATACCTTCCTTTCAATTTTCCTCAAAAAATCTCATAAATTCCCGTAAATACTTTGAATATTCTTTCATAAACTCTGCAAAGTCCTTGTTCTTCATAAGAAGTCTGAATGTGCGCTCTACATTCTTAACAAATTCAGGTGCATAGTCTTCTTTTTTCATAACCTTGGAAAGAGGGCAAACAGATTTTGCTCTTGGGTCTGTTATAATACTTAGGCTTCCGCTTTCGTCAAGATATGGCGTAAGAGGGAATATGCGGCACGCAAGAGGTCTTTGGTATCTGTCACACTTGCCGCTGCACATGGCAAGAGGCAGAGTTTTTTTCTTTCCGTCCACGGTATAGGAAAAGTCAGATTGCTCCACTTTAATCCAGTCCGGAGAAAGTAGGTCAAAAACCTTTTTCTCGCCCGGGAAAAGGTACATTCCTGCATCTTCACCTTTGCAGCAGGCTTTGCCGCAAAGTTCTCCGCAATCAACCCTTATAGGAGTAATATCATCAAATAATTTATATAACTGTAAATAAACATATGCACTGTTCATAGAAATTATCCTCCATTTTTCCTTATACTTATCTTATTATATCACAAAAAAAAATGTAACACAATAGTAAAGTTTTAAAATTTGTCAAACATACATAAAATGGTGTATAATAAAAGTAGTTTTTAGTTAAAGTTAGACTAGCTTTTACTGGTGTTTTGAAAGGATTTGATATATCAAATGGCAGGTAAGAAAAAAACCTATGATAATGAGAGTATAACAAGTCTTAAAGGCGCAGACAGGGTAAGAAAACGCCCGGCTGTTATATTTGGCTCAGACGGTCTTGAGGGATGCCAGCATTCCTTTTTTGAAATTCTGTCAAACTCAATAGACGAAGCTCGTGAGGGCTACGGAAATATTATTGAAGTTACAAGATTTCTTGACAACTCAATAGAAATAAGAGACCACGGCAGAGGTATACCTCTTGATTATAACGAAAAGGAAGAGCGCTATAATTGGGAGCTTGTTTTTTGTGAGCTTTATGCCGGCGGTAAGTACAATAATAACGACAACGGAATGTACGAATACAGCCTTGGACTGAACGGTCTTGGCGCCTGTGCTACCCAGTACAGCTCCGAGTACATGGACGTAACAGTTGTTCGTGACAAAACAAAATATACTCTCCATTTTGAAAAGGGTCAAAATATCGGTGGACTTTCAAAGGAGCCTACAAGAAGTGTGCAAACAGGAACAGTCCAGCACTGGCGTCCTGACCTTGAGGTGTTTACAGATATCAATATACCCGTAGAATTTTATAAAGACACTCTGGAAAAGCAGGCAATGGTAAATGCCGGAATACGCTTTGTTTTATATAATGAAACAGCTGACGGCATGGAAATGTTTGAGTACTACTACGAAAATGGAATAGTAGACTATGTCCGTGAAAAGACGGAGGAGCAAAGCTTTACAACTGTTGAAAGCTGGGAGTGCGAAAGAAAAGGAAGAGACAGAGAGGATAAGCCTGAGTATAAGGTAAAGATGCATATTGCCTTTTGCTTTTCAAACACAGTAAACTCTCTTGAATATTATCACAATTCAAGCTGGCTCGAGCATGGCGGCTCACCTGACAAAGCGGTAAAAACAGCCTTTGTCAATTCCATAGACAAGTACCTTAAGGCAAATAACAAGTATAACAAAAATGAATCAAAAATAAGCTTCAATGATGTAAGCGATTGTCTTATGCTTGTTATAAATTCATTCTCTACACAAACAAGCTACGAGAACCAGACAAAGAAAGCAATAAACAATAAATTCATTCAGGACGCAATGACTGAATTTATGAAAAATCAGCTTGAAGTCTACTTTATAGAAAACAAGGTTGATGCAGAAAAAATTGCAAATCAGGTCCTTGTTAATAAGCGTAGCCGTGAAAATGCAGAAAAGGCACGAATTGACATAAAGAAAAAGCTCACAGGCACTATGGACGTTACAAACAGAGTGGAAAAGTTTGTAGATTGCCGCTCAAAGGATAAGTCAATCCGTGAAATTTATATAGTTGAGGGTGACTCGGCGCTTGGTTCATGTAAACAGGCTCGTGACCCTATGTTCCAGGCAATTATGCCAATACGTGGTAAAATCCTGAACTGTCTTAAAGCAGACTACCCCAAAATTTTCAAAAGCGATATTATAGTAGACCTTTTAAAAGTACTTGGCTGCGGCGTTGAAATAAAGTCAAAGCACAACAACAAGGTAGACAGCTTTAGCATGGACAACTTAAGATGGGACAAGGTAATAATCTGTACAGACGCAGACGTAGACGGCTTCCAGATAAGAACCCTTGTACTAACAATGATTTACAGACTTACCCCATCACTTATTGATGCAGGTAAGGTATATATTGCAGAATCGCCTCTTTATGAAATAGCAATTCTGAAAACAAAGCGCAAGGGTGAGAGAAAGTTTGCATACTCTGATGCAGAAAAGGACGCTATTGTACAAGAGCTTGAAAGGGAAGGGTTGTCACTTCAAAAGGACGATTATGAAATAAAGCGTTCAAAAGGTCTTGGTGAGAACCAGCCTGATATGATGAGCCTTACAACCATGCATCCTGCAACAAGAAAGCTCATAAGGGTAACTCCCGAAAGTATAGAAAAAACGGCAAAAACCTTTGATGTGCTCCTTGGGGACAAGCTCCAGGAGAGAAAGGACTATATTGCCGAAAACGGATACGCATACATGGATATGCTTGATATTAGCTAGGATTTGAAAGGGTGAAATTTAAATGGCAAAAAAGAAAGCTACAAACGAAGAAATAATTCTTGCCGAAATACGTGAGCAGCCCATTTGTGAAACTCTTGAAACTAACTATATGCCATATGCCATGAGCGTTATAGTTTCCCGTGCAATCCCTGAAATAGACGGACTAAAGCCGGCTCACAGAAAGCTCCTTTACACCATGTACCGTATGGGACTTTTAAACGGCAAAATGATAAAGTCTGCAAACATTGTGGGACAGACCATGCAGCTAAACCCCCACGGTGACGCGGCAATTTATGAAACAATGGTAAGACTCACCCGCGGAAACGAGGCGCTTTTATATCCTCTCATAGAGTCCCAGGGAAACTTTGGTAAACAGTATTCAAGAGATATGGCATATGCGGCTTCAAGATACACCGAGGCAAAGCTTGAGCCAATATGCAGTGAGCTTTTTGCGGATATTAACAAAAACACAGTAAAATTTGTTGACAACTATGACGGCACCTTAAAGGAGCCAACACTCCTTCCAACAACATTCCCGCACATACTTGTAAACCCAAACCAGGGTATAGCTGTTGGTATGGCAAGTAATATCTGCTCCTTTAACCTAAAGGAAGTCTGTGATGCAACAGTTGCCTTTATAAAAGACGAGGACTGTGACATTTCAGAGTTTATGCCCGCTCCCGACTTTTCAATGGGCGCGCAACTTATTTATGTAAAAAGTGAAATGGAGGAAATCTACAGGACAGGAAGAGGTAGCTTCAAGCTCCGTGCAAAGTACTCCTTTGACAAGAAAAATAACTGTATAGAAATTACAGAAATTCCATATACAACCACAAGTGAAGTCATCATCTCAAAGATAATGGAAAATATAAAAGCAGGAAAGCTTAAGGAAATTTCTGATGCAAGAGATGAAACAGGACTTCAGGGCTTTAAGATTGCAATTGACCTAAAGCGTGGAACTGACCCGGATAGCCTTATGTCAAAGCTCTTTAAGCTTACAAGTTTAGAGGACAGCTTTAGCTGTAACTTTAACGTGCTTATAAACTCAAAGCCAATGGTTCTTGGCATAAAGGGAATACTTGCAGAGTGGATAAAGTTCCGTGTGCAATGTATTAAAAACGCAACAGCTTATGATATAGACAAGAAAAGTGCAAAGCTTCATCTTCTTACAGGTCTTAAAAAGATACTTCTTGATATAGACAAGGCAATAAGTATTGTAAGACATACAGAGAGGGACGAGGACGTTGTTCCAAATCTTATGGACGGATTTTCAATTGATAAGGTGCAGGCAGAGTATGTAGCGGAAATTAAGCTTCGTAATTTAAACCGCGAGTATATTCTCAATCGTACCGCAGAAATTGAAAAGCTTATAGAAGAAATTGCAGACCTCGAGGATCTTATCTCCTCCGACAGAAAAATCAAAAAGCTAATTTCAAAGCAGCTTACGGAAATTTCAAAAAAATATGCTATCCCAAGGAAAACAGAGCTTGTTTCGGAAACTGATATTGTATCCTATACAGAGGTAGAAACAGTTGACGACTATCCTCTTACTCTGTTCTTTACAAGGGATAACTACCTTAAGAAAATTCCTCATGCATCACTTCGTATGAGTACAACAGAGCATAAGCTAAAAGACGGAGATGAGATACTTCAGGAAATTGAAACAAGCAACGCTGCGGAAGTGCTTATGTTTACAGACAAGTCAACAGTTTATAAAATGAAGCTGAACGACATTCCTGATGCAAAGGTCAGCACCATGGGCGAATATGTTCCTGCAATTGCAGGGGCAGAAGCCGACGAAAAGTTTGTTTATATAGTTGTTACAACAGACTACAAAGGACTTATGCTTTATGCCTTTGAAAACGGTAAAATGGCAAAGGTTGAGCTTATAAACTATGCAACAAAAACAAACAGAAAGAAGCTTATAAACGCATATTCGGATAAGTCACCTCTATGTTCAATTCGCTTTATGCCGGAGGATCAGACCCTCGTGGCGCTTTCCGATAATAACAAAGCTCTTTGCTTTAACACAGAAAAAATTCCGCTAAAGACAACAAAGAACACCCAGGGCGTACAGGTGCTTACTTTAAAGAAGAAAAACGCAAAGCTTGTACGTGTTGTGCCGCCGGAGGAAACATCTCTTGGTGATATCAAGTATTATAGTACCAAAAACATTCCTGCTGCCGGCTGCTTTATCAAAAAGGAAGACAGCGGACAGTTGTCATTTGAATAAAGCAATAATGTTATCATAAAGGAGTATACAATGAATAAGGTAAATATTCTTGGTGTAAAGGTAGACCGCATTGGAATAAAAGACGCAGCAGATAAAATTTTCAACTTTTTGTCAGGTGACAAGTGTGCAAAGGTTTTTACTCCAAACTCGGAAATTATTATGATGGGTTATAAGGATGAAGCATTTGCAGAAATCTTAAACTCTGCAGACCTTTTAACAGCAGACGGAATAGGCGTGGTAAAAGCGGCACAAATCCTAAAAAAGCCTGTGCCCGAGAGAGCCGCAGGGTTCGACATAGCCTGTACCCTTCTTGAAAAGGTGGCAAAGTCTGATTATAAGCTGTTCTTGTTTGGTGGAAAGCCTGGCGTTGCAGAAAAGGCACAAGAGGAACTTATAAAAAAGTATCCGGGAATAAAAATCGCAGGTAAGCGTAACGGATATTTTAAAGAGGAGGACACGGAGGACATAATAAAGGAAATCAACGACTCCGGTGCCGAGCTTTTGTTTGTTTGTCTTGGTGCACCAAAGCAGGAATACTGGATAAACGAAAACGCACCTAAGCTAAAGGCAAAGGCGGCTCTTGGAATAGGCGGAAGCCTTGATGTGTTTGCAGGCACAGTGGAGCGTGCTCCGGAATTTTACTGTAAGCATGGACTTGAATGGTTCTATCGCCTTATGAAAGAGCCATGGCGTGCAAAGCGTATGACAGCACTGCCAAAATTCGCTGTAACCGTAATTTTAAAAGGCAGAAAATATAAATAAAAAAAGTGTTTCGGATAATATCCGAAACACTTTTTTTTATAGGTCACCCAAAATTTGATGAATATATTCATCGAACTCCTTATCGGGAAGCCCTGCAGGTGATGCATTAACACTTCCTGATGTAAGTCCCGGCATTGCACCATTTTCTATAAAACGTGGCTTAGTTGCCGGTATATTTCCAAGCTTTGACGCAATGTACTTAAGGTACGCGCCGTATACAGAGCGTGTTCTGTCAAGTTCTGCTTTAAATTCAGGACTTGAGTTATAAAGCGCCCTTAAATCAAAGTCGGAAAAGGTTTTCTTTAAATCCTCTGCCTGGGCAAAAATATGCTTTCTCATAGCGTCTTGACGCTTTCTTTCTGCAAGAATAGCACCAAGCATCTTTGCTCTTTGAATATCCTTTGGCTCATTTGCAGCAGTTTGCTTGTTTGCAGGTATGTATGCCATATTATTAGATATTGCAGATAAAGAATTTATGATTCTTTTAAGGTCCTCTTTAAGCTCGCCAAGCTCTGACTTTTCCTCTTTCACTTCCTTTTCCTTGTTTTCTTTTTTTGCTTCAGGCGTTGCAGCTTCATCATTGCTCATGATTTTTTCGATATAAACATCAAACTCTTCCTCGGACATTGTGTTTTTATTTGTGTCCTTTATATCCTTTGCCTGAATTTGTTTTTCTTCGTTTAACTTCTTTTTCATAAAAATTTTTCCTTTCTTATTTTTTGTGACTACCCGCCTCACATTTATATAATACCACAATAAGCTCGGAAAAAAATTCAACTTTTTGAGAAACAAAAAAGTAAATTGCCTTAAGACAATTTACTTTTGTATTTACATATTTCTTTTAAAGTACACTCTTCACATTTTGGACTTCTTGCATTGCAAACGGCTCTGCCATGGTACACAAGTCTGTGACAAAAATCAAGCTGCTCCTCCGGTGGAATAAGCTTTTTTAAATCCATTTCAATTTTCTCGGGATTTGTATTGGTAGTAAGTCCTATCCTTGTAGAAAGGCGTATGCAATGAGTATCCACCACAACTGCGCTTTTTCCAAATATATCGCCAAGTACTAAGTTCGCAGTTTTTCTGCCTGTTCCAGGAAGCGTTAAAAGGTCCTCCATAGTGTCCGGTACCTGCCCACCAAAATCAGAAAGTATTTTTTTGCAGCACGCAATAATGTTCTTTGACTTGTTTTTATAAAGACCTATAGATTTTATGTCATTTTGCAGCTCCTGCAGATCTGCGTTTGCAAAGTCCTCTGTACAGGTATACTTTTTAAATAAGCTTTCAGTCACACGGTTTACACTTGCATCTGTACACTGGGCAGACATCTGTGTTGCAAGAAGCATCTCAAGGGGGTTAGAATAGTTAAGAGAGCATTTAACCTCAGGGTAAAGCTCCTTTAATTTTTCAAGTGCCATAAGAGCACGTTCTTTTTTTCTCATACTTTCTCCTATTAGAGAAGCTGTTGCATGGTGCAACAGCTTCTTTATTACATTCCTAATTGTTTCTTTACTACTTCATCAACATATGCAAGAGCATTGTCAATCTTAGAAGCGTCCTTGCCGCCGCCTTGTGCCATGTCAGGCTTGCCGCCGCCTCTGCCGTCGCATATTGGTGTAATTTCCTTTATGATATTACCCGCATGAGCGCCTTTTGCGACTGCGTCCTTTGTTGCCATTGCAACAAAAGAAATTTTGTCGTCTGTGTTTGACGCAAGTACAACCACGCCGCAGTTAATCTTTTCCTTTGCCTCGTCTGCCGCAGTTTTAAGGTCGTTTGCTGTCATACCGTCAAGCTGCGCTGTAACAAGCTCTATGTCACCTATGTGCTTTATTCCTGCAAGAATATCCTTTGCCTTGGTTGCTGCCATAGCGGACTTTATCTTGTCAAGCTCCTTTTGAAGCTCCTTATGCTCATAAATCAAAACTTCTGCTTTTTTGTCTATTTCGTTTAAGAGGTTTGTCTTAAGTACCTTCGCAGTATTTTTAATAAGCTCGTCCTTTTCCTTAATGTAGCGTACAACGCCCTCGCCTGTAACAGCCTCGATACGTCTTACACCTGCAGCTACACCGCCCTCGGAAATAAGCTTGAAAAGTCCAATTTGTGATGTGTTTGTAAGATGTGTACCGCCGCAGAACTCAACAGAATAGTCGCCCATTGATACAACTCTTACAGTATCGCCGTACTTTTCGCCAAACTGTGCTGTAGCACCAAGCTTTTTAGCTTCTTCGATAGGAAGCTCCTTTGTTACAATTGGAAGTGCACTAAGCACCATTTCATTAACCTTGTCCTCTACCTTTTGAAGCTCCTCTGTAGACATTGCCTCAAAGTGTGAGAAGTCAAATCTAAGATGCTCAGAGTTTACAAGTGAACCTGCTTGTGCAACGTGTGTGCCAAGAGTTTCCTTGAGCGCCTTGTGCAAAAGGTGTGTTGCGCTGTGGTTTCTGCCAACTGCCATACGGTAGGATTTAGAAACTTCAAGCTCTGCTACGTCGCCTGTCTTAAACTGTCCCTTTTCTATATTAACTTCGTGAATATAAATTCCGTCGCCTGTCTTTTTGGTGTTAATAACCTCTGCAACAGCACTGCCACAGGTAATAGTACCAATGTCGCCTGCCTGTCCGCCCATTTCTGCGTAGAAAGGAGTGGATTCTGTTACGATTATTCCGCTCATGCCCTCTGCAATTACAGATGTAACCTCGCCCTCTGATGCAATTCCGACAATTTTTGAAGTGCCGGAGAGTGTATCATAGCCTGTAAATATAGTAGCCTTTGCATCTTCAAATTCAAAGCTTGCTTCGCTGTCCCAGCTTGAGCCGTCCTTGCGGTTTGCCCTTGCTGTCTCTCTTTGCTCGGTCATTGCTTTGTTAAAGCCTTCTACATCAACTGTAAGTCCCTTTTCCTCTGCAATTTCAATTGTAAGGTCAAGAGGGAATCCGTATGTGTCATGAAGTCTGAATGCTTGCTCGCCTGTGATTTCCTTGCTGTTTTCCATATAGTCTGCAAGGACTGCAAGACCGTTATCTATCGTAGCGTCAAATCTTCCTTCTTCAATCTTGATTATGTTCTTAATATAATCTCTCTTTTCTTCAAGCTCAGGATAAGCCTGCTTTGAAGCGTCAATTACAGTGTCTGCCACTTCGTTAAGGAACTGCTTGTTAATTCCAAGGAGCTTTCCGTGACGTGCAGCACGGCGAAGAAGTCGTCTTAAAACGTAGCCTCTGCCCTCGTTTGACGGAATAACGCCGTCAGAAATCATCATAACAGTACTTCTTATATGGTCTGTTATAACACGGAGTGAAACGTCTGTTTTTGCATCTTTTTTATACTCAACTCCTGCAACGGAGCAGATGTGCTTCATAACATCCTGAACAGTGTCAACCTCAAAAAGGTTTTCTACCCCTTGCATATAAGCTGCAAGTCTTTCAAGTCCCATGCCTGTGTCAATGTTTGGATTTGCAAGTCTTTCGTATGTGCCGTCCTCTTGCTTGTCAAACTGTGTGAAAACAAGGTTCCATACTTCCATAAATCTGTCACAGTCGCAGCCTATTTTACAGTCCGGTCCGCAGGAAAGGTGCTCGCCTCTGTCAACATGGATTTCTGAACAAGGTCCGCAAGGGCCTGTGCCGTGCTCCCAGAAGTTGTCCTCTTTACCCATTTTAACAACTCTTTCGGGGTCAACGCCAATTTCGTTTACCCAAATGTCACGTGCTTCGTCGTCGTCCTCATAAACAGTTATCCAAAGTACTTCCTTTGGAATTTTCATAACCTCTGTAAAGAATTCCCATGCCCAGGCAATTGCCTCACGCTTAAAATAATCTCCAAATGAGAAGTTACCAAGCATTTCAAAAAATGTGCCGTGACGGGCAGTTTTGCCAACTCTTTCAATGTCCGGTGTACGAATACACTACTGGCATGTTGTAACTCGTCTGCGTGGTGGCTCTTCTGCACCTGTAAACCAGTTTTTCATCGGCGCCATGCCGGAATTTATAAGGAGCAAGCTGTTATCGTTTTTTGGAACAAGGGGGAAGCTGCCAAGTCTTAGCATACCCTTTGATTCAAAAAAGCTTAAAAATTTCTCTCGGATTTCGTTTAAACCCATGTATTCCATAATATCTATCCTTTCGTTTCGGCATTGCCGAAAAATGTACTCTTTAACCTAATTATTATATACAATAAAGACTTTAATGTCAAGTTCTTTTGGGAAAAATGTGGTTTTTAAGCCTTTATTATTTAGCCTTTTTGTCAACTGTTTCGTAAAATTCCTTTGAAAAAGTAAACCTTTGCTCTTTATAAAGGCTTGTGTATCCTGAAAGGGCTGAGCTTACAAAAATTGCTGCTGCAAAAAGTGCAAATCCGCCGCCACCAAAAACCTCTATTGCAAGGGCAAGTGAAGCAAGGGGGCAATTCGTAACAGCCGCAAAAAGTGCAGCTATTCCAAGACCTGCACTAAATGATGCCGGAAGTCCTAAAAGTCCCCCAAGGAAGCAGCCGAATGTTGCACCTATAAAAATTGTAGGTACGATTTCTCCGCCCTTAAATCCAAAGCCGATTGTTATGGCTGTAAAAATTATTTTTAGAAGAAAAGCATAAGGAATTACCTGTCCCCTCATTGCTCTTTCTACAACGTCCATACCTGCACCGTTGTAGTCATGAGTTCTGAAAAGCATTGTAAGAAGAACAATAATAGCACCGCCCACAAAAGCACGCAGGTATGTATTTTGTATTTTTTTCTCCGCAAAGGAGTGTACGCCCTTCATTGTTTTGCAGAACACAATTCCAAGCAGCCCGCAAGCGCTACCGAGCACTAATGTCAAAACAACCGTTTTAATATCCGCCCCCGGCACCTGAAGCATTTCAAGTCTTACGGGAGCATTTCCAAATAGGATACTTATAAAAAATCCGGCGTATGATGATACAAGACAGGGAACAAGTGCGCTGTGGCAAATGCTGCCCACAAGGCAAACCTCGATTGAGAATATAACCGCTGTTACGGGAGTTCCGAATAGGGCAGAAAAAACTGCGCTCATGCCCGATAAAATAATAATGGGTTTTATTTTTTTGTCAAGGCGGAAAGCTCTTGAAAACAAAGAGCCAATCGTTCCCCCAAGCTGAAGTGCCGCACCCTCTCTGCCTGCAGACCCTCCAAACAAATGGGTAATAATAGTCCCCAAAAATATTGACGGGCCAAGACCAAGGGGAATTTCACCCTCGCCTCTGGCAGCACACAAAACTCCGTTTGTGCCCGGGTCTTTTTTTAGTTTAAATGCTCTGTATAAAAGAGCTATGAGAAGCCCCCCAAGGGGTAGAAGATATATTAAAAATGAATTTTCGTGTCTTATTTCCGTTGCTAACTCAACAGCTTTGTGGAACAGGCTGCCGATAGCACCTCCGCATACGCCTGTTAAAAGTGAAATCAAAGATATTTTTAAGAGATTTTTTATGTATTTCATTTTTGTTCCTCTTTCACTTGTATGGTGTATCCCCTGAGCTTTTCAGCAGAACGCTTTGGTGCGTCCTTTGCTGTGCCCCATTCCAATCCGGCGTTCCTGTAGTCAAATTTTAGTGTAAACCTGTGCACGTCCTCGTAGATGCGCTTTAAGTTTTCAAGCTGGAGCTTATGGACAGGCACGGTAAATTCCTCCGGCTGCTTTAAATTTGAATATGCAGCCTCCACAAGTCTTGTGTAGTGCTTCATGCAAAAGCCTTTTGAAGTAAGTACCTTTTCCTTAAACTCATCGTCCTTTTCCCACATATAAAAGAAAACCTCTGTATATCTTTTAAGGGTTTCTTCTATTTTGTCACAAATAACGCAGGATTGGGAAAGTGCTTTTATATCATCAGTTGCCGGCACCTCTTTTTTAGAAAAAAGTCCTTTTTTCTCTATAGGTGCAGGTTTTATGTTTTCAAGCTTTTTTGTAAGCTCTGCTATATGAGTTTCAAGTACAAGTGCAAGACTAAGCTTGTTTGGGTGAGAAAGCATCATAGAAAAGTGCTTGTTACAGTACCCCTTCTCGTTTGATACAATGCGATAGTCAGGCTCCATCATGGCAGCGCCAAGGGCGTAGTCTACAGCGTCATTTTCAAGATTTTTTTCTATAAAACAAAAAGGACATTCGCTGTCTTGTTCATAGCTTTCTGTAATTGGAATAGTATATATTTTTTCTTTCATAATTTAATCGTTCCTTTATAATTTGTGCAAAATAATTTTATATTAATTTACAGCTTTTGTCAATAGACACAAAAAACCACAAAGGTATTTATTTTTTAAAAGGTTTATGATATACTTAAAAAAAAGCGGTGGAGATTTTGCTATGATAGAGATTAAGAATTTATCATTTTCATATATAAAAAGGCAGCCTGACGGAACAGATGTAGAAAGTCAGGCACTTTCTGATTTAAATCTTAATATCCGTGAGGGTGAATTTGTTGCAGTCCTGGGTCATAACGGCTCCGGAAAGTCAACCCTTGCAAAGCACTTTAACGGAATTTTGCTTCCTACTTCGGGAGATTGCATAATTGACGGATTAAACACCAAAAACGAGGAAAATATTTTAAAAATACGCTCCTCTGTTGGCATGGTGTTCCAGAACCCGGATAACCAGATGGTAGCGGCAGTAGTCGAGGACGATGTTGCCTTTGCACCCGAAAATTTAGGTGTTCCCTCGGCAGAAATAAGACAGCGTGTAGATAACGCCTTAAAAACCGTTGGAATGTACGACTACAGACGCTCACAGCCGGCACACCTTTCCGGCGGACAAAAGCAAAGAATTGCAATTGCATCGGTACTTGCAATGGAGCCAAAATATATTATTTTGGATGAGCCTACAGCTATGCTTGACCCTCAGGGCAGACGTGAGGTTATTTCCACAATCAAAAAACTTAACCGTGACAGAGGCGTAACAGTTGTCCTTATTACACATTATATGGAGGAAGCAGCAGAGGCAGACCGGGTAATTGTTATTGATAACGGCAAGGTAGCTTTTGACAGCACTCCCTTTGAGGTGTTTAAAGAAGTGGAAGAGCTTAAAAGGATAGGTCTTGATGTGCCACAGGCAACAGAACTTGCATACGAACTTCGAAAAATGGGGTTTGATATCCCTCATGTCATTGATGTAGAAAACTGTACCCGTGAAATTCTAAAGCTTCAGGAGGCGGGCAAATGATTAGTATAAAAAATTTAAATTATACCTATGGTCAGGGCCTCCCCGGTTCAAGACAAGCGCTTTTTGACATAAATCTGGAAATTAATAAAGGTGATGTAGTTGCCCTTATCGGTCACACCGGCTCTGGTAAATCAACTTTAATTCAGCACCTTAACGCCCTTGAAGTTCCAAGTTCCGGAACAGTTATTGTTGATGGACTGGATATCACAAGCAAGGACACAAAAAAGACAGACATAAGAAAAAAAGTAGGACTCGTTTTCCAGTATCCCGAATATCAGCTATTTGAAGAAACTGTTTTTGAGGATATTGCCTTTGGTCCTAAAAATTTAGGACTTAGTAAAGAGGAAATAGAAAACAGAGTCTTGAGAGCGTGTCAGGTTATGGAAATAAAGGAAAAGTATCTTTCATACTCGCCATTTGACCTTTCCGGCGGACAAAAAAGAAGAGTTGCAATTGCAGGTGTAATTGCTATGGAACCGTCAGTCCTTGTGCTTGACGAGCCTGTTGCGGGACTTGACCCGAAAGGCCGCGACCGTATACTTTCCATGATTGATACTCTCCACAAGTCAAACCCTGATATGACGGTAATTTTCGTGTCTCACTCTATGGAGGACGTTGCAGGCGTTGCCGAGAGAATTGTTGTGATGAACAAGGGAAGCGTTGCTATGACAGGCAGC
Organism: Clostridia bacterium; assembly: GCA_045644665.1. Lineage (GTDB taxonomy): Bacteria > Bacillota > Clostridia > UBA1381 > UBA1381 > RGIG9115. Next base: position 15,832 of record JAZRHH010000028.1, on the reverse strand, counting down.
GTGGCAGAAATCTTTTCGCGAGGAGAGGAGCTTAAAGGCATGGGACTCTCTGTGCCTCAGATAACAGAGATAACAGATAAGCTCAGGGAGAGCGGAATTGAGCTTACGCCTCATATATATACCTTGAAGTATGGCATAAACGCTATTGCCGAGAGCCTTGGAAAAGGAGGCGGAGCAGATGTTTAAAGACGTAATCATAGGTCAGTATATAGAGGGCAACTCCTTTATTCACAAAATGGATGCAAAGGTAAAAATAATCCTGACACTTTTGTATATGGTGCTCCTTTTTGTTATAAAGTCACCTGTTTCATATTTAATAGTAACAGCACTTACCTTCTGGATAATTGTAATGTGCGGCGTACCCTTTAAATGTATTTTTAAAGGCATAAAGCCAATGATTTTCATACTTGTATTTACAGCGGTAATGAACCTGTTTATGACTCCCGGGGAAAGCCTTGTGTCAATAAAACTTGGTGCACTTACTCTTTCAATATCCAAAGAGGGAATAATAACCGCTACCATGATGGTTATAAGACTTTTATACCTTTTGCTTGGTACCTCGGTGCTGACTCTTACAACTACACCACTAAAACTTACAGATGGAATTGAAAGGCTTTTAAAACCTCTCAATGTTATAAAAGTGCCCTCCCACGAAATTGCAATGATGATGACAATTGCACTTCGCTTTATCCCCACCCTTGCAGACGAAACGGATAAAATAATAAAGGCTCAAAAGGCAAGGGGAGCGGATTTTGAAACAGGGGGAATTGTAAAACGTGCAAAAGCCCTTATCCCAATCCTTGTGCCGCTCTTTGTAAGCTCCTTCAGAAGAGCAGACGAGCTTGCAACAGCTATGGAGTCAAGATGCTACAGAGGCGGAGAGGGAAGAACAAAAATGAACGAAAGCCATGTAAAAAGGTCGGATGTGTTGGCAGCTGTAATTTTTGCACTGGTTGCTTTTGTAAGTATAACATTTTCTTATATTTGAAAAAAATGACAAAGCATAATGTAGTTTTTTTTGGATAAATTTCATTTGCTTGTAAATAATACAAATGTAATTTAAACCTCAAAAGGAGAATTTGTTATATGAAAGCTACAGGAATTGTTAGAAGAATAGATGATCTGGGCAGAGTTGTAATACCCAAAGAGCTTAGAAGAACTTTAAGAATAAGAGAAGGGGACCCGCTGGAAATTTATACCACATCAGAGGGAGAGGTAATTTTCAAAAAATATTCACCTATAGGCGAGCTTGGAGATTTTGCAGCTTGCTACGCAGAAAGCTTATCAAAAACAAGCGGCATAGGAGTGTGTGTAACAGACAGAGATAATATAATAGCCGTTTCAGGAATACCCAAAAAAGAATTTCTGGAAAAGTCCGTAAGCCATGATATAGAAAAGTGCATGGCAGATAAAACAAGATATGTATCAAACGGCGACGGCAAAAAGCTTTTGGTGGTTGATACTGCTCCTGATTACAGCGCCGGTGTTGTAATTCCTATAATTTCGGAGGGTGATACAATCGGCTGTGTGACCTTTGTAATAAAAGCCGGTGAAAAGGTTGGAGAAATAGAGGCAAAGCTTGCAGAAAGCGCTGCCACATTTCTTGGCAGACACATGGAAGGCTAAACATAAAAAAATCCGCTGGTGGCGGATTTTTTTATGTGCAAAATACATGGTTACCTATCTTTTTTATTACCTTTCGAGTTCTTATCCATTTGCATGTGGCTGTTTCGGGATTATAATAAAATATAGCTCCGTCCGTTGGATCGTTGCCGCTAAGTGCAACCTCTGCTGCTTCTATGCTTGATTTTGTGACCTTTTTATTTATCTGTCCGTCTGCAACAGCAGTAAAAGCACCTTTTTCATATACAACTTTCCTGAGTGTGTCAGGGAAAGATGGGTGCTCTACCCGGTTCAGTACAACTGCACCCACTGCAACCTGTCCCTCAAAGCTTTCACCTCGTGCTTCGCCGTTAATTACCATGGCAAGCAAATTAATATCATCCTGGGAAATAATTTTCATGGAAGAAAGTGTTCTGCTCCCTGCAATTCCGTCAGGTACAAGGGAAAAGGCTCTTTGATATTTTTTAACACCTACAATTGTTTGCTCTCCGTAAATTCCGTCACATGCCCCTCGATAAAACCCGTAGTCTGTAAGACACTCTTGAATTTTTATTACCTCTGTGCCTCTTGAGCCGTAAGCAGAATATGCATTTGCTTTTTTTGTATTGGCTGAAAAAGCAGCTAACAAGCAAAAGCTTCCGATTATAATTTTTCTTAAAATATACATCATTCCTTTCCGGTATTATACATATTTTTGCCAATACACAGGTAAATTATTCATTTTTTTGGAAAAGGACTTGAAAAATATAATAAATTACATTATAATTAGTATAGATTTTTTACAAAAAGGCGGTAAAAAAATGCATAAAAGGATATTAGCTGTTCACGATATATCATGTATCGGCAGGTGTTCTTTGACAGTTGCACTTCCTATACTTTCTGCCGCAGGAATTGAAACATCTGTACTTCCAACGGCAGTTTTATCTACTCATACAGGGAATTTTGAAGGCTATACCTTCAGGGATCTTACTGATGATATAGAGCCTATATTTAGTCACTGGAAAAAACTAAATATCAAATTTGACGCAATATATACAGGGTATCTTGGCTCAGTGAGGCAAATAGAACTTGTAGAAAAGTTAATCGACTCTCTCAGCCACGATAAAACAATTGTATTGGTTGACCCGGTTATGGGCGATAATGGCAGGCTGTATTCTAACCTTACCTCTGATTTTGCAAAGGGCTTCAGGCAGCTTTCAAAAAGAGCGGATATTATAACTCCAAACCTTACGGAAGCAGCACTCTTGCTTGATATACCTTATGAAAAGGATGGTTTCTCAAAAGAGCAGATAGAGTATATTTTAAAGGAACTTTCAAAGCTTGGACCTGAAAAGGTAGTCCTTACAGGAGTGAGCACTGTAAGCTCCCGTCTTGGCTGCGCAGTTTATGACAGTGCACAGGGCAAGGCAGAGTTTATTCTTGAGGAAAAGGTAGAGGGCATGTTCCATGGCACCGGAGATGTTTTTGCAAGTTCTCTTATGGCGGGCATCATGAATGAGCTTCCTATAATGGAGGCAGTGAGGCTGGCAGAGAGCTTTACGGCTGATGCAATTCGCAGAACTGACAAAGAGGGCGGAGAAACCCGATATGGAGTGAATTTTGAGGAAGGTCTTGCAGAATTTTCCAACAATGTAAAAAAATGAATATTACACAAAATTATAAATAAGACAAAATATTGCACCGTTTAGTCAAAAAAAGATACAAATCCCCCAAAAACCTTGACCGATTACAGTTTTTGGTATAAAATATTCGTTAACAACATTGGCTTGTTAATTTTTTATCAGAACATTTTTGGGGGTTTAAAAAATGGAAAAATTTATGGAAGCTTCTCCTGTGCTTGTGCTTGTTTGTGCCGTAGTGGCACTTTTGTTTTCTGTATGGCAGTTCTATGCCGTAAAGAAAAAGCCTGAGGGCACGGAGACAATGGTAGCCATAGGTAAAAAAATTCGTAGCGGAGCTATGGCGTATCTTAAAAGACAGTACAAAACGGTGGGCATATTCTTTGGGGTAATGTTTGTCATACTATGCGGCATGGCTGCGGCAGGATTACTTACATGGTTTGTGCCTTTTGCTTTTTTATCGGGCGGATTTTTCTCCGGTCTTTCGGGATTTGTGGGAATGAAAATTGCCACATATGCAAATACCCGTACAGCAAACGGTGCAAGAGAAAGCCTTAACAAAGGACTCAAAATCGCATTTTCATCAGGTTCAGTAATGGGTCTTACAGTTGTAGGACTTGGACTTCTTGATATAAGCGTGTGGTTTATAATACTTAAAGGTGTTTACGGAGCAGACGTGAATTCAATAATGAGTGCAATGCTCACATTTGGTATGGGTGCAAGTTCCATGGCACTTTTTGCAAGAGTTGGCGGCGGTATATTTACAAAAGCTGCTGACGTTGGAGCAGACCTTGTTGGTAAGGTTGAAGCAGGTATTCCTGAGGATGACCCAAGAAACCCTGCATGTATAGCTGACAACGTAGGTGACAATGTAGGTGACGTTGCGGGCATGGGTGCTGACCTTTATGAGTCTTATGTAGGCTCTGTTATTTCAGCAGGTGCATTAGCCGTTGCAGCAGGTCTTGGCGTAAGCGGAGTAATTGTTCCTATGCTTATAGCCGGAGTTGGTATCATCGCATCAATTATAGGTACATTCTTTGTAAGCACCAAAGAGGGCGCAACACAAAAAATGCTCCTTGGTTCACTAAGACGTGGTACATATATAAGCTCAATAATTTCTGCTGCTGTATCAGCAGTACTTATATATACCATACTTCCGCAGAATACAGGCGTGTTCTGGGCGGTAATTTCAGGACTTGCAGCAGGTGTTTTAATAGGCTTCTTTACAGAGTATTATACTTCTGATTCATATAAGCCTACACAAAAACTTGCAGCTTCGTCAGAAACAGGAAGTGCTACAATAATCATAGACGGCATGGCGCTTGGTATGCTCTCTACTGCAATTCCTGTAATAATAATCGGTATTTCAGTTATCATAAGCTTTGCAGTTGCCGGCGGATTTTCCGGCGGTGAGGACGCTTTTGCAAAAGGCTTGTATGGTGTTGGTATTTCTGCAGTTGGTATGCTCTCGACTCTTGGTATTACCCTTGCAACAGACGCATATGGTCCTGTTGCCGATAACGCAGGCGGAATTGCAGAAATGTCAGGTCTTGAACCAACAGTTCGTCAGAGAACAGATGCTCTTGACTCACTTGGTAACACAACAGCTGCAACAGGTAAAGGCTTTGCAATAGGCTCTGCAGCACTTACAGCTCTTGCTCTTATTGTTTCATACACAGAAAAGGTTACATCACTTGGAGGAGAGCTTGAGCTCAGCATTACAAATCCGGCAGTTTTGGTTGGACTTTTTGTTGGTGCAATGCTTCCATTCCTCTTTAGCGCATACACAATGCAGGCTGTAGGCCGTGCGGCTCAAAAGGTAGTTATGGAAGTGCGCCGTCAGTTTGAGGAAATTAAGGGACTTATGGAAGGCAAGGCAGAAGCAGACTATGCAACATGTGTTGATATCTGTACACGTTCATCACTCAAAGAAATGATACTTCCGGCAGCCCTTGGAATTTTGGCTCCTGTAATTGTAGGACTTGCTCTTGGTGTAAACGGCGTTGTAGGTATGCTTGCAGGCGCTCTTGTATCAGGCTTTGTTCTTGCAATTATGATGGCAAACTCAGGCGGAAGCTGGGATAATGCCAAGAAGTATATAGAAGCCGGAAACTTTAACGGTAAAGGCTCAGAAAACCATAAAGCAGCAGTAGTAGGCGACACAGTAGGCGATCCTTTTAAGGATACAGCGGGACCGAGTGTAAATATTTTGATAAAGCTTCTTAGCATGGTATCAATTGTATTTGCAGCGGTTGTTGTAAACTATTCAATATTCTAAAACATAGAGGCAGTTGCCTCTGAAAAAATGGAGGTAACATATGGAAAAACAAAGAAGCAGTTTTACAGGTAAGATTGGATTTGTCCTTGCAGCAGCAGGCTCGGCAGTAGGACTTGGAAATATATGGAGATTTCCTTATCTTGCAGCTCAGTACGGAGGCGGAATATTCCTCCTTGTGTACATAATCCTTGCGCTCACATTTGGTTTTGCGCTCATGACAGCAGAAATCTCAATAGGCAGAAAAACAGGGCTAAGTGCAATTGGTGCATTCCAGAAGCTAAGCTCAAAGTACACCTTTATCGGTTATCTTGAAGCTCTTATTCCGGTTATTATCCTGCCATATTACTCAGTAATTGGCGGATGGGTTACAAAATACCTGATGGTATTTCTTACAGGCAACGGTGGAGCCGCTGCCGGAGACGAGTTCTTTGGCGGATTTATAGGTCAGGCATCGGAGCCGCTACTGTGGTTTGCAATATTCCTTGGCATTACTGCTGTGGTAGTATTCCTTGGCGTTGAAAAGGGAATAGAAAAGGTAAGTAAAATAATGATGCCGGTTCTTGTTTTCCTTTCAATCGGAATTGCAATATATGTGGTATGCCTCCCTGGTGCGGGAGCAGGTATAAAGTATTACCTTATGCCTGATTTTTCAAAGTTTTCTGCCACAACCGTTCTTGCAGCTATGGGACAGCTTTTCTACTCAATGTCACTTTCTATGGGTATAATGATAACCTATGGCTCTTACATGAAAAAGGAAGTAAGCATAGAATCATCAGTACATCAAATAGAGATTTTTGACACCGGCATAGCACTTTTGGCAGGTCTTATGATTGTTCCTGCGGTCTTTGTATTCTCAGGCGGTGACCAGGCGGCACTTGGCAAAGGTCCGGGTCTTATGTTTGTGACACTTCCAAAGGTATTTGACAGCATGGTAGGCGGAAACATAATTGGTATTTTGTTCTTTGTGCTTGTACTTTTTGCAGCGCTTACATCATCAATTTCACTTATGGAAACTGTGGTATCGCTGTTCTGCGACAGATTTAAGCTTACAAGAAACAAGTCATGTGTTCTTGTGCTTATAGTTTCACTTCTCCTTGGCGCTCCTTCATCACTTGGTAATGGAGTATGGAGCAACATAAAGCTCATAGGAATGGATTTTCTTACATTCTTTGACTTTATTTCAAACAGCGTTATGATGCCGCTGGCTGCGTTTCTTACATGTATTTTCATAGGATACATTATAAAGCCACAGGCTATCATTGACGAGGTAAGCTTAAGCGGTAAGTTCAAGCTCAAGAATCTATTTGTTATAGTTATTAAATACTTTGCTCCAATTTGTATTGCACTTATTTTAATTACATCAATACTTGAAGCAATGGGTAAATTTAAAATTTAATTATATGGGCTGTTACACAAAGGTAGCAGCCCATTTTTGCTATTTTATATAGTTTTTTAGAAGAAATAAAAAATTTTTTATCTTATTTTAAAAAAACTTCTCATTCTCTTGACATCGAAAGTCTTATGTGGTATCATAAATGAAAGATTATTTCAGGAAGGTTAAGTTTTTTTAATGAATGCAGCCTGCTTTTTTAAACAACATTTTGTTTATGTTGTGCCGAGAAGTTTTAAAAGCCGGCTATAGTAGTTTACTTATCATTAAATTAACCGCTTTAGCTTACGGCACGGCTCCGTAAGTTTTTTCACTTTTTTGGAAGAAAAATTTTTAAAGAAAAGAAGGCGTCATATTATGGAAATTAAGATTACAAGAACAACATCTCCAAAACAAAAACCTGCAAAGGATGCACCTCTTGGCTTTGGCAAAATTTTTACAGACCATATGTTTGTAATGGACTATACAGAAGGCAAGGGTTGGCATGATGCAAGAATAGTGCCTTACGGCGAAATTTCACTTGAGCCATCTGCAATGGTATTCCACTACGGACAGGAAATGTTTGAAGGCTTAAAGGCATATAAGGGTGAGGACGGAAATGTAAGACTTTTCAGACCGGACATGAATGCAAAAAGAGCAAACGAGAGTAACAAAAGACTTTGTATTCCTGAAATCCCCGAAGAGGATTTTGTTGAAGCTGTAAAGGCTGTTGTAAAGGTTGATGAGGACTGGATTCCTGAAGCAGACGGAACATCACTTTATATAAGACCTTTTGTAATTGCAACAGACGCATTTTTGGGTGTTGCACCTTCAAAGACATATATGTTCATTATCATACTTGCACCAAGCGGCGCATATTACGCAAACGGACTTGCTCCTGTAGGTATCTGGATTGAGGACGATTATGTAAGAGCCGTACGCGGCGGTATGGGCTTTGCAAAAACAGGCGGCAACTATGCAGCAAGTCTTGCGGCACAGGTAAAGGCTCATGATGACGGATACTCACAGGTACTCTGGCTTGACGGTGTTGAAAGAAAGTATATAGAAGAAGTTGGCGCAATGAACATCTTCTTTAAGATAGACGGAAAAATCATCACTCCTATGCTTAACGGAAGCATTTTGCCGGGTGTTACAAGAAACTCTGTTTGTGCACTCTGTAAGAGCCTCGGCTACACAGTAGAGGAGAGAAAGGTATCTGTTGAGGAGCTTGTAGAAGCAGCTAAAACAGGTAAGCTTGAAGAATGCTTTGGTACAGGTACAGCAGCAGTTATTTCTCCTGTTGGTAAGCTTCGTTATAAGGACGATGTGTTTGAAATTAACGGAAACGAAATCGGAGAAGTAAGCCAAAAGCTTTATGATACAATCACAGGTATTCAATGGGGAAAATGTGAGGATGAGTTCAATTGGACAATAACTCTTTAAAATATAAAAGGATTTCCGTTTTTGTAGGTCACTACGGCAGCGGAAAAACTAATATAGCACTTAATTTTGCCCTGAGGCTGAAAGAAAAAGGAGAAAAGGTCAGCATAGCAGACCTTGACATAGTAAATCCGTATTTCAGAACTCAGGATAGTAGAGAAATGCTTGAGAGAGCAGATATAAAGCTTATTTCATCGGAATTTGCCGGCTCAAACGTAGACCTGCCCGCACTTCCACCGGATGTTTACAGCCTTTTTGATAATAAGGACACCTGCGGGGTCCTTGACGTAGGCGGAGACGACAGAGGTGCGCTGGCACTGGGACGGTATGCAGAGGGTATTACGAAAGAAAATGACTACGATGTTTTCTTTGTAATAAATAAATACAGACCACTTACCAAAACTCCGGAGCTTACAATTGAGGTGCTTCGTGAGGTTGAAGAGGCCTGTGGAATAAAAATTACAGGTCTTATAAATAATTCAAATCTTGGCGAGATAACAACGGCAGGGGATGTAGAAGACTCTGTCCCTTATGCAGATGAAGTGAGCAGACTCTCGGGACTTCCTGTTGTATATACAACAGTACACGAAAGTATAGCAGAGAGTGTATCTTTAAAAAATGTTATGCCCATAAAGCTGTATGTAAAACAAACATGGCAGGAGCGGGTATAGAAAGGGAAGGATAAATTTATGGCAAAAGTAACTTTTCAAAAAGATTTGTGTAAGGGCTGCGGACTTTGCGTAACTGCCTGCCCAAAGCAAATAGTAAAACTTACAGGCGAGATAAATGCAAAGGGTTATCATCCGGCAAGTGTTACAGAGCCGGATAAGTGCATAGGCTGTGCATTTTGTGCAACAATGTGCCCTGACTGCGTAATTACAGTTGAAAAATAATCTATTCGAGGAAGGATTGAAAGAAATGTCAGAAAAAGTTTTGATGAAAGGTAACGAAGCTTTGGCTGAAGCGGCTATTATGGCAGGCTGCCGTCACTACTTCGGATATCCTATAACACCTCAGACAGAGGTTGCTGCATATATGTCAAAAAGAATGCCCAAAATTGACGGCGTGTTCTTACAGGCAGAAAGTGAAATTGCAGCTATTAACATGGTAATAGGCGTTGCTGCAACAGGCAAGAGAGTTATGACCTCAAGTTCAAGCCCCGGTGTATCTCTTAAGAGTGAAGGACTTTCATACCTTGCAGGTTGTGATGTTCCGGCTCTTATAGTAAACGTACAAAGAGGAGGCCCTGGACTTGGTGGCATCCAGCCATCACAGTCAGATTATTTCCAGGCAACACGCGGCGGCGGACATGGAGATTTCCATATGATAGTTCTTGCACCTGCATCTGTTCAGGAAATGGTAGACCTTACATTTAAGGGCTTCGATTTGGCAGAAAAGTACAGAATGACATCTATGATTCTTTCAGATGGTACAATGGGTCAGATGATGGAGCCTGTATCTCTTGAAATGGGCGAAATAAAGGAATATGACAAGTCATGGGCGCTTACAGGCACAAAGTGCGAAAGAGCACCAAGAATTGTTAACTCACTTTTCTTAAAGCCAGAAGAACTTGAGGTAACAAACTTCGAAAGATACGAAAGATATAAGAAAATTGAAGAAACAGAAGCTATGTACGAGGAGTACAGAATGGAGGATGCAGAAATTTGTATTGCTGCATTTGGTGTTGCTTCAAGAGTATCAAAAAATGCTGTTGACAAAGCAAGAGAAATGGGTATAAAGGTTGGTATGATTAGACCTATCACACTTTGGCCGTTCCCTAAAAAGGCGTTTGCTGATGCTGCAGAAAAAGTAAAAACATTTATATCTGTTGAGCTTTCAATGGGACAGATGATTGAGGATATCGAACTTGCAATAAGATGCAAGAAGCCTGTGCTTCTTTGCAACCGTGTAGGCGGCATGATACCTACAGTTGAGAATGTACTTGACAAAATTGTTGAAGCAAGTAAAGGAGGTGCACAGTAATGAAAGTATTTGAAAAACCACACGCACTTACAGATAATGTACTCCATTACTGCCCCGGCTGTACACATGGTATTATCCACCGTCTTGTAGCAGAAGCTATTGACGAGCTTGGTATAGAGGGCAGAACAATCGGTGTTGCACCGGTAGGCTGCAGCGTTATGGCATATAACTATTTTAATGTAGATATGGTACAGGCAGCTCACGGACGAGCTCCCGCAGTTGCAACAGGCGTAAAGCGTTCAGATCCCAACAATATAGTATTTACATATCAGGGTGATGGTGACCTTGCGGCAATCGGTACAGCGGAAACTGTACATTCAGCAGCTCGTGGCGAGAATATAACAGTTATCTTTGTTAACAATGCAATTTATGGTATGACAGGCGGACAAATGGCTCCTACAACACTTCCTGGTCAGGTAACTCAAACATCCCCTTACGGAAGAGATGTACAAACTGTAGGTTATCCTGTAAAGGTATGTGAAATGCTTTCACAGCTCGACGGCGCAACATATCTTGAAAGAGTTGCTGTTAACAATGTAAAGGATGTAAAAAATGCTAAAAAAGCTATTAAAAAGGCGTTCCAGAATCAGGTAGAGGGCAAGGGCTTCTCACTTGTAGAGGTTGTTTCAACATGTCCTACAAACTGGGGACTTGCGCCGGATAAGGCACTCCAGTGGCTTGAAGAAAACATGATACCATACTATCCTCTCGGAGTATATAAGGATAAGGAGGCTGAAAAGAATGACTAAACAAATTTTGCTTGCCGGCTTTGGCGGACAGGGAATTCTCTTTTCAGGTAAATTCCTTGCATATGAAGGTCTTATAGAGGGCAAGGAACTTAGCTGGCTCCCGTCATACGGTCCTGAAATGCGCGGCGGTACTGCAAACTGCAGCGTAATACTTAGCGATGAGCCTGTAGGATCTCCTATAGTAAATGACCCTGATATTTTAATTGCAATGAACCTACCTTCACTTGACAAGTACGAAGGTGCTGTAGTACCCGGTGGTCAAATTCTTGTAGACAGCTCTCTTATAGAGAGGAAGGTTGAGCGAACAGACGTAGAGGCGTATTACATACCTGCTACAAAGCTTGCTTCTGACAACGAACTTCCAGGTCTTGCAAACATGATAATGATTGGATACTTAATCAAAAAGACAGGTGTTATTCCTTACGAGAACGTAGCAAAAACAATGGAAAAGCTTGTTCCTGCAAAGAAACAACACCTTGTTGAAAAAAATATGAAAGCCGTAGAGCTTGGATATAACTATCAGGAAGCGTAATTATAAAAACCCGACAGCAATGGCTGTCGGGTTTTCATAAATGAAATCGTTCACTTTGTCCACGATGAAATCCAAATTGGTTTGGATGAAATCCTCGCCTTGCCCGGATGAAAATAAATCCGTCTTTTATTCTTACAAAGTAAGATTTCATCTGCGTAGCAGATTTATTCCGTCGCAAGACGGATTTAGTTGAAAAAAGCACTTCTTATGAAGTGCTTTTTTCTGGTATGCCCGATGCGATTCGAACGCACGGCCTTCAGAGTCGGAGTCTGACACTCTATCCAACTGAGCTACGGGCACATGCATAAGTAATTTTACCACAAGGGAGTTTTTGTGTCAACTGTAAATTTGAAGTTTTTTCCGAGCTTTATATGTTACAATATAGGCAAAGGAGTGAAAATAATGAAAAAAAATAAATTTAAAAATCCAAGTGAGCTTCAAAGCCTTGTGGATGAATATTTTATTTCTCTTGAGCCGGAGCGGCTTATTGATGATGAGGGTGCTGTTATAAAGGACAAAAACGGGGTCCCCATAATGTCCGAGCGGAAACCTGCAACAATAGCATCTCTTGCATATGCCGTGGGACTTACATCAAAGGAAGAGTTTATAAAGCTTCGTGAAAACGAAAAATATGAGTATGTTATAAAAAGGGCGCTCCTTAGGACAGAGGCATATATGGAAAGGCTGCTCTTTGACAAATCTGCTTCCGGAGGTGCAAAATATCTTTTGCAGGAGAGCTTTGGACGTGTACATGATACACAGGAGGCGGATTTTTCCGGAGGTGTTGTTATACTTCCGGAAATAGAAACGGAATGAAGTTTGGCAATATGTTACAGTTATTTACACCTTTTTTACCAAATTCCTACAAAAACATTGTGGTAAATATTTTCTGCACCAAAAATGTTGACTTAAATGTGTAAAAATGTTAGAATGTATATGTAGCACTTTAAATCGAATTAAATATATTCGACCAGAAAATTACAATAGGGAGGAATTAGTTATGAAACGTAAATTTTCACTTTTTGTTGCTGCAGCGTGTCTTTTCAGCAGTTTAAGCTTTGGAAGCTTAGCTCATGCGGCAACAGCTTTTACGGATGTAACAAATGCAACACCAAACTCAGAGGCAATTTTAACTCTTACAAAGCTTGGTGTAATCAACGGATATGCTAATGATGACAACACTACATATTCTTTTAAGCCAGATGGCGACATCACAAGAGGTGAATTTGCAAAAATTATCACAGTGGCACTTGGTGCAGAAAACGAAATTGCAACTTCATCAATAGAGTTTAGTGACATAGACGGTCACTGGGCAAAGCCTTATGTGCTTGTAGCTGCAAGCAGAGGCATTGTAAACGGCTTTGAAGACGGAACTTTTAAGCCGGACGAAAATGTAACATATGAACAGGCTGTAAAGATGATTGTATGTGCAGCAGGCTACGAAAGCATAGCACAGTCACTTGGCGGCTGGCCAAATGGTTACATGATGCAGGCAATGAACCTTAAGCTCACAGACAATGCTGTAACTGCAGACCAGACAGGTAAGGCATCAAGAGGTATTGTTGCACAGCTTATGTTTAATGTTCTTGATGTAGACATTCCTGTTTACAACTCAATCACAGGTAAGCTTGAGGATAACCTCAAAACCTTTATGGAAACATACCTTGGTATAGTTATGGTTGATGCACAGCTTGTAGGTGTTGAAGAAAAAACAGTTGCAAACTACGCAGGACCAACTCTTTATGTTGGCGAAATGGGTATTAAACTCAAGAACGGCTCTGTAATGGTTCTTGATTACAGCAGCTTTACGCAGGATAAGGCTTCACTTGAGGCTTTTGTTGGACAAGACGCTGTTGTTTACTATAAAGAAGGTAAGTCAGGTAACATGGCTTCACTTTACGAAATAGATTTTGCAGTTGCAAAAAATACAGTAGTAACAGTAAACAGTAACGACATTGAATCATTCTCAGGAAACACACTTAAGTACTATACAAGCGGAACAAAAACTAAGACAATAAAACTTGCAACAACAGATTTATCTGTATACTATAATGGTAAGCTTGCACTTGATCCAACTGATATATCAGGTTGGCTTGACCCTGCAGACGCAGCAAACTTCATTTATGGTGAAGTTAAGCTTACAGACAGAGGAAGTGACGGAGAAGTTGACACAGTAGAAATCACAGACTATGATTTCCTTGTAGTTGCAAGAACTCCTTCCACATCAGATTATATTGTTACAAATAAGGTTAAGTTCACAAGCACACCTCCTGCAAAGCATCTTGCATCAGTTGAGCTTGATCCTGAGAATATTACATATACAGTAGATATTCAAAACGAAAAGGGAGCAGCAGTAAATGTCACATCACTTGCTGCAAACAACGTTCTTTTAGTAGCTCAAAGTGAGGATGCAGCAATCCGTAACGTAGTCGTATGCGGTTCACCTGTTACAGGTAAAATCACAGCGGCATCTGCATCAGAGGGCACTGTAACAATTGGTGGCAAAGAGTACAGAATCAGTGATTATGCTGCTCAATATTTTACAGAGGCATCAATAAAGACAGAAACCGGACAGCAAGGTACTTTCTATGTAGACAAGTGGGGAACAATAATTTATGGTACACAAACAGCTGTATCTGAAACAACAAACCCATATGCATACATAATCAGAACAAGCCTTAATGAAGATGAGGACGGCGGAACAATAACAGCATATGTTCCATCACAATCAGGTGTTAAGAACTATACAGTAACCGGCAAAGTAAGATATAACGGCTCATCAGTAGCTGCAGCTGATGCTATAGAAGCGCTTAGAAACAATGTACCTACAACAACATCAAATGTAGCAGTTCCTGATATGTCAGACTCTGGTGTATATGGTTCAGGATCTCCGGCACTTACCAATTCATGTCAGATAGCAAGACTTGTTCTTGACGGAACCCAGGTAGAAGAAATTGTTGTTGCAGCTCCGGCAGATTATCCTGCAAATTATGGTACAACAGAGGATACAAGCAACATAAAGCCTTATCAGGAACTTGATAAGGTAAGATACAGAGGCTCAAGCAACTTTGATGGTGAATTCTTTGTAAATTCTTCAACAACATTCATATATGTTCCTCAGGACAGAAGCAAGACAGGCTCCTATGCAAAGAGATCAACATCTTCTTTCCATTCAGGAAGCGAGTATTATGTTCAGCCATATAATGTAAATAGTTCTAAGGTAGCAGACCTTGTGCTTGTATATGGTAAGGAAACAGAAACTATAGTTGTAAAGAATACTACACAAGCGTCAATTATGGCAAGGGATTACTCAACAGTAATCAAGAATGACGAACAGGTATATGAAGTAGAATACTTTACAAATTCTGCTACAGCTTCAAAGTCAAATGCAAGTATTACCGAAAACGTAAATGTTTCTGACGGAGAAGCTGGCTATACAGTAGTAGATATCGCTGATATTAAAGCAGGGGATTTCTTCAGAGTAGGTACTGATTCTGAGCTTGGTCTTGTAAATGCTCAGGTGATTATGAAAATTGATGATGTAAAGGCTGCAATAGCAAACAACTCAGACTTTACAAACAGTATGTTCTATAATAAGAACTTTGATTCATATCAATATGGTGAAATTCTTGTTGCAAATGTCGATGAGGTTCTTGATGATAGCGGAACATACTCAATTGTAGCTTATCGTGGAGGATTTACTGATGGAGTGCTGGATACTACAAGTGAACAAATGTATATCCCTGTAAACAGCTCAACAGTTATTTACAGAATAAATTCCAAGGGTGAAATAACACCTTATCTTGACGAAGATGGCACAACAAGAATTACACCTGTAGACCTCAGAGAAGCAAAATATGACGGTTCATCATGCAGTAAGATTGGTGTATACTCATATTCAACAGATATTGCTAACAGACAGGTAAAGATGATTCTCATTTATGAATAATATTTAAGCTAGAGGGTGATGCGCTTTGCATTGCCCTCTTTTATGTATTATTTTGTCAAAAACAATAGAATAGCTTATATTATAACCAAAACAAGCAAAATTGTTTTGGTTATTTTTGTAAATATTTGATTCTTGACACAAAAACCATTTCATGTTAGAATAAAATAGTATATTTATGATAAAATTGCATGGAGTGCCGTCTTGGAACTTAAGTTTCAGATGTAAATTCCTGCAAGAAACAACGCAAAATTATAATTTATGAGGTGATAAATTAATGGTGCATCAGGTAA
>JAZRHH010000027.1:0-2076 GCA_045644665.1 Clostridia bacterium | reverse complement strand
AAAAAAGGTATTGATAAAAAACTTGATGCTGTTTCAAAACGTAGCTACTACACTCAATATAAAACTGCTGACACACCAGAAGAAAGAGAAAAGGCAAGGCTGAAATATCTCGATGCAGTTGGAATGCACGAAGATTTCAGATATTGATTTTCACCTTAATTGCATAAACGGGAATGTGCCACATTCCCGTAAAGGTTACTAAAGGAAAGGTGTTTTTACAATGAAAGAAAGATTTATGGAAAACGGAATTGAGTATGTAAGGTGTGGTAACTACTATATACCAAACTTGACGGTGCCGGAGTGCAAGCACGAAATCGGCAAGTACGGAAGGCTTAGAAGAAAACATTTGAAATCAAATAAACATTGTCTGTACTGTACGCTTCTTATGACCGGAAAGTTGCTTGACCATTTGTACGAGGTTGATGTTCAGGCACAAGAAATTTTAGACCAATTTATCAAGGAAGCTGAGAAAACTGCACCTGACAAAGCAACTCATCAGATGGCGTGGGTTGGGCATATGAACAACGCAAAGGCGTGTGCAGAGGAAATTATCTATAACGAGATAATTTATATTTAATGTTGTAACAAGCACTGAATTTGGCATTACAAATTCGATTTTTAAGGGATACCCCTAACACCCCAAACACGAAAGGAGGCGGCAAGATGCGTAACAGAACAAAGACTTTTTCTGTAAGACTAAGTGAGCAGGAATATGAAACCTTGAACAAGGCAATAACAAAAACAGGTCTTACAAAATCGGCTTTTATACGAACCGTTGCAAGAGGATATTTACCCAAACCACGACCACCAAACGGCTATGATGAAATGGTGTCAGAACTTACAGATGTTGCCACCAACCTTTATTCCGTTTCAAATGGTATGTTAAATACAAATAAAATTGACACCACATTTTTAAGAAGTCAGGCAGAGCGATTGGATAAAGTGATTTTGCAAATCAACACCCTCTTCACCGTTCCTGATAAAATTAATGGAGGCGATATAAAATGGCAACAACAAAAATATGGGACATAAAAGGCAGAGTTGATAGTCTGATAAACTATGCTGCCAATCCCGAAAAAACGGACGGAAATAAATATACTGAAAAGCAAATACAAGCTCTCCACGATGTTATGGACTATGCCTCCGATGATTACAAAACAGAGCGAAGCTTGTATGTATCGGGCGTGAATACAACGCCCGATACGGCAAAGCGAAAAATGCATCAAACAAAGCTCCGTTATGGAAAGATGGATGGTATTGTAGCATTTCACGCTATACAGAGCTTTAAACCCGGCGAAACTACACCGGACAGAGCACACGAAATCGGCAGAAAGCTTGCAATAGAAATGTGGGGTGATAGATTCGAGGTAGTAATTGCAACGCACCTGAACAAAGAACATCTGCATAATCACTTTGTAATCAATTCTGTTTCCTTTGTTGACGGCAAAAAATATTATGACAATACCGCAAATTATAATCTTATGAAAAAGATTTCTGACAGACTTTGTGAAGAATATAATCTGTCGGTAATACGGAATCCTAAAAGCAAGGGCAAGCATTATGCAGAATGGTTGGCAGAGAAAAACGGTTATCCCACAATACGAGGGCAGATAAAGGACGAGCTTGATGGAATTATACAAGGTTCATATACTTTTCAAAGCTTTTGGACAGAACTCAAACGCAGAGGATATGAGATTAAGGATACGGGTAAATACATAGCATTGAAACCTACGTTCTCAGAAAAGTATATTCGCCTTAAATCTCTAGGTGAAAATTATAGTCCTGAAGCAATTAAGGAACGTATTATTAAGGCGAGAAACGGCATTATAGACATAGACTTAAATAAGACTAAACCAGATTACAATGCTTGGCTTAAAAAGTATGAACCGATAAAACTCAAAGGATTTAAGGCTCTGTATTATCATTACTTATATCTGTTCGGTAAAATACGCAAGAAAGAAACCCCGCAAAAAATATCGTTTTATCTGCGAGAGGAACTCATTAAATTTGAACGCTATCAAAAACAGTTTCATTTTCTTTATGATAACGATATTGAAACCTCAAGTCAGCTTATCG
>JAZRHH010000026.1:0-27833 GCA_045644665.1 Clostridia bacterium | reverse complement strand
CTTGTAAATTGTATAATGCAATATTTTTTTAACAGGAATATTTTTTTCTATTTATCATATAAATGAAATAACATAATATATGCAAAAGGAATGAACTAAAATGAGAGGTATTATCAAAGGCTCTGCATTTACTGTTATTTTAATGGCTATTGTTATTTCAGTTATTTCTGTAATAAACATATATACAGACATACCCCTGCCTGTACTAAAAGGCGTGCTTTGGGTACTGCTTGGACTTTGCTCCTTTTTAGGCAGCTTACCTGTTGCACGCTCCGCAGACACATCCGGAGTACTTAAGGGAATTGTATCAACCTTTTTCAGCATTATAGCTGCTATAATTATCATATCTCTGATAGTAGGTCATTTTCCGTCAGGCACATCATTTTATGTGTTCCTGATTATATGCTTCATATGCGGCTTGTTAGGCTCCTTTACAGGTGCCAAAGCATAAAAAATCATACTCGTGACGGCAGATTTGTTACAAGCTCTCCCAGGTGACTGTCCTGTGAAAATTCTATTTTTTTAAATTTACCGTTTTCGTATGCAGCTGTACTTACTGACGCATTTGAAACCCACGAAATGTCTTTCATCCCATCCATAGTTTTGCCCTCACAAGCACACTGTATTGCACGAATTGGTGTTGCATGAGATGCGATAACTACTGTTTTTCCGTCATTTTCTTTTGCAATTTTCTCTACAGCAGCAAGTATTCTGTCATACATATGTGCCACGGTTTCTCCGCCGGGGCATTTTGTCTTGGAAATATCAAGTTTCCAATATTTAAATTCTTCTTCGTTATCTATCAAATCCTGTATTTTGCGATATTCCCACTGTCCAAAATAAACCTCTCTGAGATTTTGTTCTCCTATAACAGGCATACCAAGCATGTCTCCGACAGCCTTTGCTGTGTTATATGCTCTTTTAAGGTCGCTTGAATATATCTTGTCAACCTTAAAATTTTTGACTATATATTCTGCTGTAAGCTTCGCCTGAATCCTGCCTGTTTCAGACAAATCCAGATCTGTATGTCCTATACATACATCATCTTTATTTGCAACACTTTCTCCGTGTCTTATAAAAATAAGGTTAGTCATTTTTTTCACATTCCTTTAGAAATTTTATGTCTGCCTCTGTAAGCTCTGCTTTTTGGAGCATGTCGGGACGCTTTTTAAGAGTATTTAAGAGGGATTGTTCCCTTTTCCACTTAAGAATATTTGCGTGATGTCCAGAAAGCAAAACATCGGGAACACGTCTACCCATAAACTCCTCGGGCCTTGTATACTGTGGGTGTTCTAAAAGCCCCGAAAAATGTGATTCCTCAGAATAAGAGTCTTCGTTTGTGAGCACACCGGGAACCATGCGGGCAACAGCGTCTATTACTGCCATTGCAGGAATTTCGCCGCCTGTTAATACAAAGTCACCCATTGATATTTCCATATCAACAATTTCGTCAATTATTCTTTGGTCTACACCTTCATAGTGTCCGCAAAGTATTATAATATGGTCGTTTGGAAGAAGCTCTTTTGCTATGCCTTGATTAAAAACCCTGCCCTGCGGCGACATATATATTGTAAGAGGTTTTTCTTCCACGCGTTTTACAATATCCTCCCATGCGGCATAAATAGGCTCCGGTGTCATTATCATACCGCCGCCTCCACCGTATGGATAAAGATCGGTTTTCTTATGCTTATTAAATGCAAAGTCCCGTATATTTATAAATTCAAGTCCAATCAATCCTGCTTTTTCTGCTCTGCCTATAATACTGTTTCCAAGAACAGCCTCAAGCATTTCAGGAAAAAGCGTAAGAACATGAAAAGTTTTCATTTAGTCCTCCAACCCATCAGGTATATTCATAACAATTTTTTTATTTTCTATATCTGTACTGATTATAGTGCCCTCATTTGCAGGAAGATAAAGCTTTTTCCCATTTTCTGCCTGTACCTCGTAAACGTTGCCGGCACCGGCAGAAAAGACATCTATAACTTTTCCTTTTTCTGTTCCTTCATTATCTACTACAACGCAGCCTATTAAATCTGCAATATAGTATATTCCTTCCGGAAGGGGCGGAAGCTCGGATTTTTCTGTCTTAAGTACAAGATTTTTAAAGGTTTCTGCTTCCTCAATAGAGTTTATTTCCTTAAACTTTATAATCAAATTATTTTTTTGATATTTTACATATTTTATATTTAAAAGAATTTCTTCTCCGCCTTTTTTTACATAAGCTTTTTTTATATTTTCAAAATCCTCCGGTGTATCTGTCCATGATGTAACTTTTACATCACCTCTTAAACCGTGAGTATTTATTATTTTTCCAATTTCAAGCATTTCCATAATTAAATCCCCTCTCTTGCAAGGCAATATTGAAAAAAATCCGCATAGGGCGGATTTTCTCAAATACTGCACCTGTGTCAAAATCAGATAATTTCAACACTTACACGCTTGTTTTCACGATTTGCTGCAGCCTTTACAACAGTTCTTATAGCTTTTGCTATTCTTCCCTGTCTGCCAATGACTTTACCCATATCACCCTCGGCTACTCTTAGCTCAAGAACAATACCGTCCTCGCCATCAACTTCTGTAACAGTAACAGCATCAGGATTATCAACAAGCGATTTTGCAACTAATTCCAATACTTGCTTCATATTTATCCTCCCGATAAAAAGCTATTAAAGGATGTTTGATTTCTTTAAAAGTGCTTTTACTGTATCAGTAGGCTGTGCGCCGTTACCAATCCATTTCTTAGCCTTTTCTGCATCAATTTCAACTGTTGCAGGCTCTGTCATTGGGTTGTATGTTCCAATTTCTTCGATAAATCTGCCGTCACGCGGATATCTTGAATCAGCAACTACTACTCTGTAGAAAGGAGCCTTCTTTGCACCCATTCTTCTAAGTCTGATTTTTACTGCCATTTGTATTTCACCTCCCTCAAGTGAAGTTTAATATTTAAAATGAATATTATCCATTTTTAACGAAATTTACGTAGGCGTTTCAGCATTTTCTGCTGTTTGCCGCCGGAAAACTGTTTCATCATTTTTTGCATATCTGCAAATTGTTTTAAAAGCTGATTTACGTCCTGAACTCTTGTTCCGCTGCCCTTTGCAATACGGATTTTACGGTTTGCACCGATTATTTGAGGCTTTTGTCTTTCCTCTTTTGTCATTGATTGAATAATTGCCTCTATATGAACAAGACGCTTTTCATTTTCCTCTGTATCAACTGCTTCAAGCATTTTTTTATCAACGCCCGGAAGCATTCCCATAATTTGTGCAATTGAGCCCATTTTACGAATTTGCTTAAATTGTTCAAGAAAATCGTCAAGGTCAAAGGTGCTTTGCTTAATTTTCTTTTCAAGCTCTGCTGCTTTTTCCTCGTCAATTACCTCTTGCGCCTTGTCTATAAGACTTAAAACATCACCCATGCCAAGTATTCTTGATGCCATACGGTCCGGATAAAAAGGCTCAAGGTCACCAAGCTTTTCGCCAACAGATGCAAGTTTTATAGGTTTTCCTGTCACGTGCTTTACAGATAGAGCTGCACCGCCTCGTGTATCGCCGTCCAGCTTTGAAAGAATAACACCTGTAATATCAAGCTCTGTATTAAAGCTCTCTGCTACATTAACTGCATCCTGACCTGTCATTGCGTCAACAACAAGTAGTATCTCTCTTGGGTTTACAGCGTCCTTAATGCCCTTTAGCTCATTCATAAGCTCTTCATCTATATGAAGGCGTCCGGCTGTATCTATAATAACAGGGTCATTGCCATGAATTCTTGCATGCTCTACCGCTTTTTTTGCAATTTCAACA
The DNA here is from genome assembly GCA_045644665.1 of Clostridia bacterium. GTDB lineage: Bacteria > Bacillota > Clostridia > UBA1381 > UBA1381 > RGIG9115. Next base: position 24,030 of record JAZRHH010000026.1, on the reverse strand, counting down.
GGACTTACATCCGTTCCCATAGAAAATACGGCTGCTTTTACCTGTTCTCCCAAAACCTCAAGCTGTTTAATTGCGGCAGGTCTGTATACGTCTGCAGCAACAAGCAAAGGTCTTTTTCCCATACTCTTTATAAGGTGCTTTGCAAGCTTACCTGTAGCAGTTGTTTTACCTGCACCCTGCAAGCCACACATCATAAATACTGTAGGGGGCTTATTATCAAATTCTAGTCTTGTACACTCTCCACCCATAAGAGCAGTGAGTTCTTCATTAACAATTTTAACTATTTGCTGACCGGGGGTCAGGGATTCCATAACCTCTTGCCCCACAGCCTTTTCAGAAACAGAATTTACAAAATGTTTTACAACCTTAAAGTTAACATCCGCCTCAAGAAGTGCAAGTTTAACTTCTCTCATTGCATCCTTGATATCTTTTTCGTTAAGCTTTCCTCTGCCTTTAAGTTTTTTAAAAACGCCCTGGAGCTTATCGCCCAAGCTTTCAAATGCCAACTCTGTCACCCCTATTCAACACTTTTTATAATTCTTCTACTACCTGCTGCGTCAAGGCTTTAAGCTCCTCAATTTCCGAGCTTTTGCCTGACATATATGATAGTTTATCTGCAAGCGTATCTATCTTTTCTATCTTTAGCTTTATTTTCTCAAACCTCTGGGCAAGTCCAAGCTTTTCCTCAAGTTCGAGAAGCTGTTTTTCCCCTCTTTTTATAAAATCGCGTACTCCCTGACGGCTTATGCTCATCTGGTCTGCAATTTCTGCAAGAGATAAATCATCATAATAATAATATTCTAATGCTTCAAGCTGCTTTGGTGTTAAAAGCTGCCCGTAAAAATCCATAAGAAGACTAACACTAAGATTTTTACTCATTTTCTATCTCCCTTATCTGTAAAGGTTTAACACTTTACACATTATACAATATATTTTCCCTCTTGTCAACAGAAAACTTGAAAAAATAAAAGAAATTATGAGTTTTAGTAAACATATATACATTTTGACTATTTCCCAATGTGCACATTAGCAAATTTACATCAACCACATATTATAATAACGGGAAATTCTATAAGGAGTTGAAATTCATGAACAGTACTGAAATATATGCGCTTTTATTAACAGCCGGCGCAGGTCTTGCAACAGTTTTGGGCAGTATAATTGCGCTGTTTGTCAATAAAACAAGCACAAAGATGCTTGCATGTTCCCTTGGACTTTCTGCAGGTGTAATGATATATGTATCTATGGTTGAGCTTTACACAAAGTCAATTGACTATTTGTGTTTATCCTATGGGGATATAAAAGGAAATATATATGCAACAATATCTTTTTTTAGTGGTATTGCACTTATATCTCTTATTGATTATCTTATACCAACTGCGGAGGGTGATATTGGCTCAAAAACCGAAAGTGAAAAAACAAATGAACTAAAAAAAATGAGTGTGATTACTGCTCTTGGAATTGCGATACATAATTTCCCCGAAGGGATTGTTACATTTACATCATCATACAAGGATTTAAGTGTTGGAATAATGATTGCAATGGCCATTGCAATACACAACATTCCGGAGGGTATTGCTACATCGCTTCCGCTTTTTTATGCGACAGGCAAAAGAAAAGATGCATTCTGGCTTTCATTTTTTTCCGGGGTTACAGAGCCTCTAGGTGCAATTATAGGTTATCTTGTACTTCGTCCATTTTTAACTGACGGAGTCATAGGAGTCTTATTTGGAATTGTTGCCGGGATAATGATATTTATTTCCATTGAGGAGCTTCTTCCTATGGCAAGAGAGTACGAAAAAAGCAAACTTACAATTTTAAGCGTTATTGCAGGAATGGCAGTAATGGCTGTAAGCCTTATAATGTTTATATAAGTTGACAAAAAATTCTTTTTGTAGTAAGATATTTAAAGATACAGGAAAGGAATGAACGCACATGAACAAAATTGCACAGTTTATGAAGGTTTCAAAGGAACAGTTTAAAGCTGACTTTGACGAATGCTTTGGAAATGCTTCTGATGTTTATGAAAAAATAGTACTTCCTACAAGGTCTACCAAAGGCTCTGCAGGATATGATTTCAAAGCACCATTTGATATAACTCTTGCACCAAACGAAACAATTAAAATCCCAACAGGAATAAGAGCAAAAATTGATGAGGGCTGGGTCCTTATGATTTACCCAAGAAGCGGTCTTGGATTTAAGTTCCGTCTTCAGCTAAATAATACTGTGGGTGTTATAGACAGCGACTATTTCGGAAGTGATAATGAAGGTCATATTATGATTAAAATGACAAATTGTTCAAACGAAAACAAAACTGTTAATGTAAAAGCCGGAGAGGGCTTTGCCCAGGGTATTTTTATGCCATTTGGCATTACAATTGATGATGAGGCAGAAGGCATTAGAAATGGTGGCTTCGGAAGTACAACAGGAGTGCAATAAGCACTCCTGTTTTTTATAAGATATTTTTTGCTTTATATATTATCGCCGCACACTCTGCTCTTGTTACATTTCCAAGAGGCAATAGTTTTCCGTCTTCATATCCGTTTACAATTCCAAGTCCAACCAAAGCATTTACAGCTTCTTTTGCATATTCCGGAATTTTGTTGCTGTCGTTAAACTGAACATCTGCAAAAAGCTTATCTCCGCCGCTTGTTCTGTAGAGGATTGTCATAGCCTCTGCTCTTGAAATCGGGTCATTTCCGGAAAAATACAGCCTATCATCTGTTTCTTTTCCCTTAATATATCCGGCACCGGCTACTGCATTTACATACGGCTTTTGCCAATCAGGTATATTATTATAGTCTGCAAATTCATATTTTTTTGCGTTGTCTGTATCAAGGTTCATATACCTTGCTATGATACAGGCAAATTCTCCTCTTGTTATATTGCTTTCTGGTCTGTACACAAGTTCTCCGTCTTTATCCTCACCTGTTACAATACCCATGTGGTAAAGCTCATTTGCAAAATCTTTTGCCCAGTGAGAATTCATATCCGAAAATACGGATATATCCTCTATACTTACAGGAATTGACAATGTTTTCTCGCCTGCTCTTATATATATGTTTCCGTCTTGTACAATTTGTGTGTTGACAGCAAGAACTCCGTTGTTGTCTATCATCCCAATATTTTCATCGCAACTCCACATATAACAGTTATCATTAGATTTTAACTCTGAACCGTACACAAAAGAGGCTGCATCAATATCTATAACTCCATTTCCACCTCTAGCAAACGTAAGTTTTTGTATTTCTTCGCCGTTTGCATACGCCTTTATTTCTTTTGGAGTGGAATAAACAGAATAAAGTATATGTTTTATGGAATTACCTGCCTGAATATTTACAAATCCAGAGCCCGAGCTCCTTGCAATAACCTTGTTTCCGTCAAGCACAAGACAGTCTTCGGTGGAATTTTCAACAGAATATAAAAGCTCTACATCATTAACAGGATTTCCCGACGAATCAGTTACATAAACGTTTTCTAATCTTTCCTCATAACCCAAAAGATATTTTCTGTTCTCAGACACATTTGCATTTATACGAAGAGTTTCAGGCACAACCGTACGCATATCCTTTAAGAAAATATAGTTTGCACATTTTCTCAAAGTGCCTTCAGATGGTTTATTAATAACAGACAGCTCTGAACTTCCCGGAAAAACTCCTGCAATTGCTGTTGAGCCTCCTCCGTCAAGATTAATTGCTTCCACACATCCAAGTTCTGCCATTCTTTGTGCAAGAGTTTTAATTTGGATTCCGGCACTGTGCTCTGTCTGTCTTCCGTCAATAACATAAAAGATAACTTTTCCGTCTGCTTTTATTCCAACTGCTGTACGCGGCGCAATACCGGCTGTAAACTGGGTGTTTACTACTCCGTGTTCGATTAATCTACCGCCAATTGAGCCCATGCCGTGCTTAGCGTTTGCCCATTTTTCCTTATCATAAACAGATTCGCTTGTAAATGTTACTTCTTCACCCACCTGAAGTCCTGCCATAAAAGCAAGCTTATCCGTCTCTCCATAGGTATTGGTCATTACAAGAACATACTTATCTTTTGGAATAAGTATGTCACCATCATAATCAAATGTTTCATCAACTCTAAGCTTTAGACTGCCACCAATCGACATATCACCCTCTACTTTAGAAAATATTATATATTTACAATTTCCCGACGTTTTGGCAGAACTTCCAAAGTGGTCTGTCAAAAAATAAGATGCACTTATGGTTGGCTGACACCATTTATTCACGCAGTCAACCATCATAAAACTACCGTCTGATTTTGTTATTTTATTTTGAATTTCAAGCCAGGAAACAAAGGCTGTTCCGTCATCATTAAATCCAATGGCATCTTGTCCTGATGGATCAGAAGTCACGAGTCTTCCATCAATAATGGTATGACCCATAGGAATCCCTGTCTGAAATGAAAAATAGTCTGCATTAATACCAATCATCGGTTTTAAACCATTATCACGCATATATTTTGCAGCTTCAGTAATAGTTCGTTTGCCATATATAGCATCGCCATTTATTACAACAGGAACAACTGTATCATTGGGTTCATACTCTACATAATATTCTGCCTGTACGTCTGTTTCTGTATTGTAATTGTACTCATGAAACTGTACATCTGAGGACAAAGCCTCTTTGTATCCGCCTGTCAAATCTCCCAAAATTGATGCTGATGCATTAAACTGTACTATTACAGATAAAAAAGTACAAATTGCAGCTGCCGCCTTTTTCTTGAAAATCATTTTTTCATTATCCTCCCTGTTTTCCTTTATATTATATTCAAATCCTCTTGCAAAGAGAATGGTATAATTTCAATTATATTTTCTATTTCTATAACACTACCGTCTGTAAATACAATTGCCTGCTCTGTGTCTTTTATACGCTTTAAATTTCCGCTCTTTGTCACATATTCTCCACCGTCCTTTTTTAAATCAGGCACAAAATACGTCACACTAATCTTTGGACTTATCTCCTCTTGGTCTTTCAGCTTTAATATTTTTCTGTTAAGCTCCTCTATTTCATATTCATCAAGATAGATTTTTTTGTTTGTAAGTCTTGCAGTCTCCTGTATTGCCTCATCATGTCCTGTAAGCGCTGCAAAAGGTGCAAACTGAGCCGCCCTGTCCAGAATGGACATTTGCTTACGGGCAGTTGATTTTTTATATGGCAGATTTATTATATCATCATACTTTTTCATGCCCTATGACCTCCAATTTGTCCGTTACGCTCAATGGTTGTTGCACCTTCACAAAGATTTGTACCTTTCAAAACTGCATTTTTTCCATACTTATTTTTTATTTCTATCATAGCTTCCTGAAGGCTTCGTTCTTTTATTTTATCTTCCTTTGCTTTTTCACGCATTTTTATAAGCTTTTCATAATCAGTAAACATATCAAGCTGTTCAAAGGTTATTTCATTATCTATTGTATTTTCATCAACAATATGATTTGCAACAACATTTACCCGTCTTACAAGTAAGTCTTTGTTTGAAATATCATCATAAAGCTCCAGCGCCTTTTCGAGTATCAAAGAGGTAGAAGATGTATACTCACCAAGATTTATACTGCCGTGGGCATGTTTTGGAATTTTTCTGCCATAGTGGTCAGTTGTAACCTCACCCTTGTAACCAGAATTTACAAGATTTTCTGCATCATATCCAATTGTTAGTACAATCTGGTCTGTCACAAATCTCTTTTCAACCAAATCAAGAACCAGCAGCTCTATCATTTCGCGAACTATTATACGAGTTTTATCAAAATCATAAGGTACGTGAAGTACCTGACCGGAGCCAATACTCTTACTCATAGGCTTATATGATTTTACATGGGCAATTGTACAAGGCTCGTACCCCCACGCATGATCTATAAGAAGCTCTGCATTAACTCCAAAAAGCTTGTATAGTAAATTTTCACCGTACTCGGTAAGGGACATCTTTGCTATATCTCCCATAGTATACATTCTGTTTGCTTCAAGCTTTTTGATGTATCCCTTTCCTATTCTCCAAAAATCGGTAAGAGGCTTATGATTCCACAGCTCACGGCGGTAAGACATTTCATCAAGACACGCAGTTCTTACTCCGTTTTCATCTGCCGGCATACGCTTTGCAACTATATCCATAGCAATCTTTGCAAGATACATATTTGTACCAACCCCAGCAGTAGCGGTAATTCCCGTCTCAGTAAGGACAGCCTTGATTATTGTTTTTGCAAGCTCAGAAGCTGTTGTTTTATATGTTGCAAGGTAATCTGTAACATCTATAAAGACCTCGTCAATGGAATATACATGTATATCCTCGGGAGCAATAAACTTCAAGTAGACGTCATATATTCTTGTACTGTATTCCATATAAAGTGCCATTTGAGGAGGAGCAACTATATAGTCAAGCTCCAGGTCCCCGTTTTCCTCAAGCTCCGTTTGACTATAGGACTTTCCGGAAAATCTTTTTCCCTTTATCTTTCCTTTTCTTATGGCATTTACCTGTCTTACCTTTTGTATCACTTCAAAAAGCCTTGCACGACCCGGAATACCAAAACTTTTAAGAGATGGTGTAACAGCAAGGCATATTGTTTTTTCTGTACGCGACAAGTCCGCAACAACAAGGTTTGTTGTCATCGGGTCAAGATTTCTTTCCATACACTCTACAGAGGCATAGAAAGATTTTAGGTCTATGCATATATAATTTTTTGTTTTCATCTTCCTACGCCTCCTTTTTTTTACAATACTTTAAAAGCTGCCTTGCCAAGATAAATCCCGGGGGCAGCTTATATTTTAATTAAAAAATCTCAAGAGCAAGTATCACTGCAGCAATTACAGCTATAACGCTACAAGCACTTATGCCCCATATTTTCAAAAACTTTATTTTACTGTTGATAGCTTCTATATCATTTTTTACCTTAATATTTGCATTTTTAAGCTCGAATAACGAGTCTGTAAGCTTATCTATGCCAATTGAAGCCTCTCTTATTTCATCAAGCTTTGGAGCAGATGATTTTAATACTGCACTCACCTCTGCAAGAGTAGAAATCATATCGTCTGTCTTATCGGAAACATCTGTTATGGAAGCTGTTATATTGGCGTAGTTTGATTTTGATTGCTCTGTAAGATTGTCTATTGAGCCGGAAATCTGAACAGATTTATCAGACAGCGCAGATAACTTATCATCAAGCTCAACCATAAGCTCATCAAGCTCTGTCTGCAATTGTTCTTTTGTAAGAACATTGCTTTTAAACAGGTTTTCTGCTTTTTTAAGTATTTCAGAAACGCCCTCGTTACCCTTTATACTATCCTTTACGGTATCTAGCTTATTCATTATTTTTTCGTAATACCCAAATGATTTTTCTGCTGCCTCTTCCTCCGGAGCATTACCCTCATATGCATTTTCTATAGCAATATCAATATCTTCTGCATATTCATCTGCATCAGAATAAAATGCATCCTCACCATCATATGAAATAATTTTATCGTCATGATATTTCTTTAGCTTTGCAACAACCTTTTTGCCTGCTGCAATAAAGTTTTGCAGGTCCCTTTTTCTATCCTCTGTCATAACAATATCTCTCCATTCATTTATTTTGTTAATAAGTTTATTAAATCTGTTCATCTTCTATTACCTGTGCTCCGCATTTATGACAAAAAGCATCCTTTGCCGAAACATACGCACCGCAATCAGGACATATTTGCAAATTACATTCATCATAAAGTCTTTGGCTAAGTTCTTCCAGTTCTTCATTTAAAGCATCGAGTCTTCCAAAAATAACAGAAAAGTCCTCGAAGTGTTTTTTGTTCTTGAAGCTGCTGTACACGCACTCACCAATCGCTGCATAATTACTTTCTATTCTCTCTTTTATTTCGTGCATAGAATAGCGGATTTTTGCTTCTTTTGTTTTATTTTCCACTGCAGAAACAGCGCTCTTTGTTACAGTTTCACACACTTTAGTGAGCTTTGACGCATTTTCTTTTAAATTTTTGAAAATATCATCAACGCCTGCCATAACACTTCATCCTTTCAAACATGAATTTATATATACAATTACTGAAATTATATCATTTTATATTACTTAAATCAACCCTTTTTTCAAAAAAAATCTGCAAAAAATTGCAGATTTTTTTATTATCCATGATAGAGTTTCTTTGATTGATACAGTGGCTCGCAGGTCAAATTAACCCCAAGCTTTTTAAATACAGAGCTGTCTACCTGGGACAGAATAACTGACGAATGTGCTTCACATCCACGAAGCTCAGGTAACTTTTCAAGAGCTCTTTTTGCATAATCATCAGTTGTAGCACAAATAGAAAGAGCAATTAAAGTTTCATCTGTGTGAAGCCTTGGATTATGATTGCCAAGATGATTTGTTTTAAGAATCTGAATAGGCTCAATAACATCAGGGGATATAAGCTTTACATTCTTATCAATTCCTGCAAGTCGCTTCAGTGAATTTAAGAGAAGTGCTGCAGAAGCGCCAAGGAGATTTGTTGTTTTTCCGGTTACAATTTCCCCATCCGGAAGCTCAATTGCTGCAGATGGCATTGCTGTTTCCTCTGCTCTGCTAATTGCAGCTTCTATTACCTTCCTGTCTTTAATGCTTATTCCTGCCTGATTTATTATAAGCTCAAGCTTATATATGGCGTCACTTCCGACAATACCATTTAAAACATCACATTTTGTATGATAATATCTTCTTATAATTTCTGTCTGGGCAGCTTGGCAAACTGCATCATCATCTGTTATACACATTCCTGCCATGTTAACACCCATATCTGTTGGAGATTTATACGGGCTCTTGCCGAGAATTTTATTAAACATTGCATTGAGAACAGGAAATACCTCTATATCACGATTATAGTTTACAGTAGTTTCACCGTATGCTTCAAGATGGAACGGGTCAATCATATTTACATCATTAAGGTCTGCCGTTGCTGCTTCATAAGCAAGATTAACAGGATGCTTAAGAGGTAAATTCCATACAGGAAAAGTTTCAAACTTTGCGTATCCTGCCTTTATACCTCTTTTGTGTTCATGGTAAAGCTGCGAAAGGCAGGTTGCCATTTTACCGCTGCCGGGGCCCGGTGCAGTTACAAGCACAAGCGGTCTTTCCGTAGTAATATATTCATTTTTGCCAAAGCCCTCATCGCTTACAATCAACTCTATATTTGCAGGGTATCCCTCAATTGGATAATGTAAAAACACATTAATACCAAGGGATTCGAGCTTTTTCTTAAAGTTCTCTGCAACAGCCTGACCGCTAAACTGTGTAATTACAACACTTCCAACATAAAGCCCTATTTTACGGAATGCATCTATAAGCCTTAAAACATCAAGGTCATATGAAATATTATAGTCGCTCCTGATTTTGTTCTTTACAATGTCAAGTGCCGATATTGCAATTACAATTTCAAGCTTATCCTTCAAATGCAAAAGCATTTTTATTTTACTGTCAGGCTCGAATCCTGTAAGAACTCTTGAAGCATGAAAATCGTCAAACAGCTTTCCTCCAAGCTCAAGATAAAGCTTGTCACCAAATTCTGAAATACGCTTTTCTATATGCTCTGATTGGAGCCTTATATATTTTTCGTTATCGAAACCTACTTTGCCCATAACCTACTCCATTCTTTCCACTTTAAAAACATCTCTTAAATTATATCAAATTTTTTGTATAAAGTCAAGGTGTTATATTCATGATTGCATCATAAATATCACCAGGTGTACCTACTATTATTTCTGCACCTGCACCTGCATCTTCAAGCTCCTCCCTGCTTCTAAAGCCCCATAAAACTCCCATAGTATGAGCACCGGCGTTACTGCCTGTTATTATATCAACGTTTGTATCACCTATCATAATACTTTCTGATGGCTCTGCTCCGAGCTCTTTTGCAATACGGAGAAATGACTCCGGAGTTGGCTTCATCGGTATACCCTCTATCTGACCCTGAACAATATCAAAAAATCCCTTTCCAAATGTTTCTTCCGCAATATATCTTGTAACATTATCAGGCTTGTTTGAAAGAATTGCTACCTTTATTCCTTTTTCTTTTAATTTTACAATTTGCTCTTCAATCCCCTCAAAGGCACAGGTCTTGTACATGAAATTATTTTCATACGCACTGTCATAAATCTCGCACGCCTTTGCAAACATATCATCATTATCTGCACCCCAGAGTTCCAACGCCCTGTGTAAAAGATTAGAACGACCGTTCCCAACCAAATACTTAAACTTTTCTTCTTCTATTTCACCAAAACCAAGTTTTGAAAGAGTTGTATTTACAAAATATGCAATAGATGAAAGAGTATCCATTACTGTGCCGTCCAAATCAAATATACAAGCCTTTATCATATTATTCCTCCTAAATAATTTCAAAATCCAGATATGTAAATGTTCTGAAAACATTGAAATTATCCATCCATTATTTTATCAATTTAAAAGCCTCTTCACTCCCGCAAAGACTGGATTATTATATCATATTTTGGGGATTTTTTCAATACATTATAATTTTATTATGCAAAATGAAATTAAACAGGCTCTTTTTTGTTGTTAATTGAAACAATATAGCTAGTAGAATTTTATTTTGTTAATACTACATTTGCACGAAAATCCGTAGAATTTATATCGTTAAAAAAAGCACTTCTTACGAAGTGCTTTTTCTGGTGGAAGAGGGTGGTTTCGAACCACCGAAGCTATATGCAGCAGATTTACAGTCTGTCCCCTTTGGCCACTCGGGAACTCTTCCATATTTAAAGGTAAGAGAACCTCTTACCTTTTTTGGAGCTGGTGATGGGACTCGAACCCGCGACCTGCTGATTACAAATCAGCTGCTCTACCAATTGAGCTACACCAGCATATCATGGTGGGAGTTACAGGGCTCGAACCTGTGACATCCTGCTTGTAAGGCAGACGCTCTCCCAGCTGAGCTAAACTCCCATGCGCTTGGTCGGGATGACAGGATTCGAACCTGCGGCCCTCTGGTCCCAAACCAGATGCGCTACCAAACTGCGCTACATCCCGCTATTCTTTCCTAGCCACGCGACTTGTATATAATAGCATAATCGAGCACATAATTCAAGTAGTTTAAATTGCTATATAACAAAAATACAATTATATTTCTCCATTTTCCTTTCTTTTTCTCAAAATATCGCTATTTTTTAATTTTTTTAATAAAAATACAATTGGAAACATACCCGAAATTACTCCCACTACTCCATACAGGTTTCCGACTATATTTGTAAAACCAAAAGAAGAAACTGCCCAGCCAAGTATTAATATTATTCCGATAGTAAATTTCCTATTTTGGCTTTTATTATACTTTAAATAAATTCCATATGCATTTGCAACAGCACTTGACAATACAGATATAAATATTACAGATGAATAAATTAATAAAAACCATATTCCCTGTCTGCCGGACAAGGTAAGCATGGGCATAGCTCCAAGAGAGATTTTACCATAGTACACCATTATAAGACACCAAATAAGAAATAATGCCATAAAGCTGAAAACACCGGAATATATACCGACTTTTCTGCACTCATGCTCACCCTTAATTTCCTTTGCGGCGTCACATAAAACAGGGCAAACAGCAAAAGTATTATATGATGTATATAACAGAGCTGACTTAACAGTATTACCAAAGTTTCCAAACACTTTTTCGCACCTGAAATTTATCATATAGATGCAGCAAAAGCATATAAAAACGACTATAAATACTCCCGCAACACCTCCCCATTTTATTATTTTTTCACCATCCATTAAAAGTATAAAAAAGCATATAATACAAAATAATACAGACGACATAAGCTTTGAAAATCCAAATGCACCAAATCCGAGTTCTGCACTACCGCTTATCATTGCACCAAGCATGATAAGCATAAAAAAATTTAGAAAAGCGCATATGAATTTTGATACTCTTTTTCCAAACAAAATCTCTGTTAGCTTATCAAAAGAATATACATCGTATTTTTTGCAGGCAGAAAGAATTATGTAAGAAAAAAGACCAAGCCCAATTCCTGTTAAAATTACACCCAGAATACTTATTTTCCCGTATTTTACAAAGTATAATACAGCTTCGCTGCCGGAAGCAAATCCTGCACCAACTACTGCCGCAATATAAGCAAAAGTGACTTTTAAAACATTTTTCATTATTTACACCACTCAATAAAAGAAAATCTTCTTTTATTTTATGTGCGTAAAATGAATTAAATGCAAACTATTTCTATTTTGTTTGACAAGTGCATAGGAATAGTGTATAATTTAGATATTGGAGGGATGAATTATGAGAATATGTGTATACGGGGCAGCAAGTCCTACTGTGTCAAATGAATATATAATAAAAACCGAGGAGCTTGGAAGAGAAATTGGAAAAAGAGGTCATGACCTGGTGTACGGAGCCGGCGCAAACGGTCTAATGGGCGCAGTTGCAAGAGGATGCCACGAAGCAGGAAGTCATATAATTGGTGTTGCACCCCAGTTTTTTAACGTTGACGGTATACTCTACCCTGAATGTGACCAGCTAATACGCCCGGAAACTATGCGTGAGAGAAAACAGATTATGGAAGACAGTGCAGATGCTTTTATTACTGTTCCCGGTGGAATTGGTACTTTTGAAGAGTTTTTTGAAGTCCTTACATTAAAGCAGCTAAAGCAACTTAATAAGCCAATTGCTATTTATAACATAAACGGATATTATGATGCACTTTCGCACTTTATGGATAATGCAATAAAAGGAAATTTTGTAAAAGAGGGTTGCTTAAATCTCTTTAAAATGTGTTCAAGTATAGAAGAAATTTTTGATTATATAGATAACTTTGTTCCTGTAGAATATGATGTACTTGAGCTTCGAGAAATAAGATAAAAAAACTCCGTAGGATATATACCTACGGAGTTTTTTTGTATGTAAAATTACACATCAAGCTTCAAATCATTTTCCTTAATAAGACCTTTTTTGCGCATTGGTGCGGCAACTAAAAGTGTAACAATAGCGGGAATTACAAAGGATATAAGTATAAGTCCAATCCAGTCAAATGCTGTAATTGACGCTCTTACTCCATTTTCTATATCAGTGAGCCAGCCTGTGTATACTCCTATTTGAGATACAAGTCCGCAGGTTCCCATACCTGATGAAACTGCAGCACCGTTCATCTCAAGCTTAAATATACAAGTTGCAATCGGTCCGCAAACCGCAGAAGCAACTGTTGGCGGAATCCATATTTTGGGGTTTCTTACGATGTTACCCATTTGGAGCATACTTGTTCCAAGACCTTGGGCAATTAAACCACCAACTTTATTTTCACGATAGCTCATAACAGCAAAACCAACCATTTGTGCGCAGCATCCTGCAACTGCAGCACCACCCGCAAGACCTGTAAGACCAAGAGCCGCGCAAATAGCAGCAGAGCTGATTGGAAGAGTTAAGGCAACTCCAACTATTACAGCTACTATTATACCCATGAAAAACGGTTGGAACTCTGTTGCCCACATGATTGCACCACCTACAGCACTTGCAAGCCTACCGATTGGAGGAGCAAGGAACATTGAAAGTGCACAGCCTACACATATTGTTACAATTGGTGTTACAAGGATATCTACTTTTGTCTCCTTGCTGACAGCCTTTCCTACTTCTGCCGCAATAACGGCTATAACATAAACTGCCAACGGTCCTCCGGCACCGCCAAGGGTATCTGCCGCACTACCTACCGCTGCTAAAGAAAACATAACAAGTGGCGGACTCTTAAGAGAAAAAGCAATTGCAATTGCCATTGCAGCGCCCTTTACAGCGGATGCATAGTTTCCTATATCAACAAGGAAATTAATACCAAGCTGTTTACCTATTGTAGAAAGGATTGTTCCAATTAAAAGCGACGCAAAAAGTCCGTTTGCCATAGCAGACATAGCGTCAATTCCATATCTTTGACCTGATATGATAATATCCTTTCTTTTCAAAAACTCTCTGAATTTTGACATGATGATTCCTCCTGTAGTACATTTAATATATCAAAGCGCATCTGATGCATTAACACCTGCAAGATACCCTGTTGACCAAGCTATCTGCAGATTATATCCACCTGTATACGCATCGACATCAATTATTTCTCCTGCGAAGTAAAGTCCCTTTATAAGTTTTGATTCCATTGTTGAGGGGTTTATTTCGCTTACCTTTACGCCACCAGAGGTTATAATTGCCTCTTTGACAGGTCTGAAACTTGTAGGGATCACGCAAAGTCCCTTAATTGTATTTACAAGGCTTTGTCTCTCCACTTTTGTAATACTGTTAATTTTTTTTCTGGCATCAAGTCCGGAATTTTCTATTATAGCAGGAATAAGTGCTTTCGGAAGAAGCTTATCAAGTCCGTTTATAAGGTCACGGTTAAGTTCCTCTTCAAAATCCCTTAAAATCCTGGCATCAAGCTTTTTTTCGTCAAGTGCAGGCTTTAGATCTATATATATCTTGTAGTCTCCATTTTCAACATCTCTCATGTGAGATGATGCAGAAAGTATTAATGGTCCGCTAAGACCAAAATGCGTGAAAAGCATCTCACCCAAATCAGAGAAAACTGTTTTATTACCCTTTTTCACAGTTACATTTACATTTTTAAGGGACAGTCCTGCAAGAGAATGCACCCATTTTTCTTCTGATACAACTGGAACTAAAGAGCCTTTGAGCTTTGTTATTGTATGTCCAAGTTTTGCAGACATTTCGTGACCCTTGCCGTCCGAGCCGGTAAGGGGGTAAGAAACGCCGCCTGTTGCAAGGATAACCTTACCGCTGTATATTTTGTTATGCTTGGTTTTGACGCCTTTTACACTGCCCTCATGGTAAAGTATTTCTGCCACCTCGTCATGAACAATGCTAGCTCCTTTTTTTCTCAAGATACGCTCCAAAGCATCTGCAACGTGGTGTGCATTATCGGATACCGGAAAAATACGACCTCCGCGCTCCTCTTTGGTTTTAACGCCCTCACTCTCTAAAAGTGCTATAATACTGTCGTTTGTATATGAATAAAGTGCGCTGTACAAAAACTTGGAGTTTACAGGGATATTCTTAAAAAAATCTGAAATATCTGCGGAATTTGTTATATTACATCTTCCCTTACCTGTAATTCTCAGCTTTCGTCCAAGCATTTTATTTTTCTCAATTAATATAACTTTTTTGGAGCCTTCGGCTGCATAAATTCCGGCAAGCATACCGGCTGCACCGCCGCCCACAATTATAATATTATCAGCTGTTGAAGTCATACACTTCATAATCCTTCCATATATTTTCCAGCTCGTCAAAGATTTCTTTGGTTTTGTTTTTCATTGAGTATCCAATGCTGAATATAAGAGCATTTAATATACTCATAGGCGCTACAAGAGAGTCTGCAAATGAGTCCATGCTGCTCTCTGCAAGGAGTACACAGGATGAATGTGGTACAATAGGCGACATAGGACTATCCGTAACAGATATTATAAAAGCACCTCTGTTTTTGGCAAATTCCATTGCCTTTACCATACCGGCAGAGTATCTTGGAAAGCTGATACCAATTACAACATCACCCTCACCTGCATGAAAAAGCTGCTGAATAATATCTTCTCCGCCAGAGCCTGTTATTGCATGACAGTTATCAAACAAAAGCTCAAAATAAAATCCGCAGAATTTTACAAGTGCAGCAGAGCTTCTTACTCCTGCAATATAAATGTTCTTAGCAGAAAGAAGAGCTTTAACCGCTCTGTCAAAGCTGTCATAATCAAGAGCAGACATTGTTCTTTCAATCTTTTCCATATCGGATTTGAGAACTTTTTTTATAACCTCTGCTCCCTCTCCCGTCTTTGACAAAAGTTCCATTCGCTCAAAGGCAGTAAGTTGATTTCTTGCTTCTGCGGCAAGAGCTTTTTGAAATTGATGATACCCGTCAAAACCCAGTATAGACGCAAATCTTACAACTGTAGCTTGGCTTAAACCTGTAGCCTTTGCAAGCTGCGCCGCTGTCATTGTAAAAACAGTTTTCTCATTCTCAGTTATAAAATCTGCAATTTTTTGCTGACTTTTTGATAATTTATAATCTTTTAACTTTCTAAGCACATTACCTGCCAATACAATCTCACTCCTTGGAAATTCTCTTGTACGTGCAAAATCTGAAGAATACACCGTTTTCTGTTATTTCCTCAGACTCACTTTCCACTTCCCATGACTTATCCCCGTCAAGATTTGGCATATAAGAATCTGCCGGCACAAGAGCATTGACCTTTGTTATATAAGCAGTATCTGCATACGGGAGAAGTAATTTATATATACTTTCTCCGCCTATTATAAAAATTTCATCATCTATTTTGGATACTGTTTTTAAAAGCTCATCAAGGCTTCTTACAACTATATATCCGTCACTTTCTTCAAGGTTTTTTGAAAGTACAATGTTTGTTCTGTTTTTTAAGGGCTGACCATTTGGGAAAGACTCCAGTGTTTTACGTCCCATAACAACCGTATGGCCCTTTGTTGTTTCACGAAAAAAGCGCATATCTGTTGGAATAGAAAAAAGAAGTCCGTTATCCTTACCTATTCCCCAGTTTTCAGAAACTGCTGCTATTAGTTTCATTACTATCACCGTTAACCCTTTCAAAAACCTATTACTTGACACTTAGAAGCATTTATGTTATACTTTGTCCATAAATACTTGCTTTGGAGAGAAAATTATGAAGCTTCTATCTTTTTTTGAAAAAAAACATACAGCACTTACCTTTTCCCTGATGTGCGGTCTTGCTTATCTTGTAATTATTTTAAGCTTTATAACAAGAAACACCTCTGCCGGAGGACTGATTGTATTTTTCTTTTCCCCGGCAATTGTATGCGGCTCAGCACTTTTAATATTTAAGTCCACAAGGACATTTATCCAATACAAATCAACAAAATCTCTTGGGACTTTGTTTTTTGGGCATATTATTGTTATGCTGCTTGCCCTTTTACTTCTTTTGGAAATGCTGATTTTTTAGTCCATTTGTTCCCAGGTAAATTTTTCAAATTCATCGTTTTCCAAGTTACCTGTTGCCGCATTATTTGATGCGGCTTTATTTTTTTTGAAATTTTCGTTTTCCTTTTCAGCTTCCTCGATTGTTCTGATATTTTTACCGTTCCAATCCTCGATAATTCCGTCCATATACGGAAAAGAAAGCTTATTAATTCTTAGTATACAATATTCATAAGCAAGGGCAATCATTTCCTCGCTCATTCCAAATGTATCATGCCACTTTTTAATATAATCTTCTTCTATGCTTGTAAGAGACCTGTCCCTGATACCAAAAAGAGCCTTAAGACCATTCATATAGTTTTTGGTATACTCCTCATTTGACAAAAACTCTTCAACAGCCTCTATTGTGCTAATACCCTTACTGTGCCATGAGGTTGCAACACGCTCGATATATTGCATTGTACGCTTGTTTATTGATACACAGTACTCAAGAAGCATCAAAATTACCTCAGGAGAAAAACCAAGACTATCGTACATCCAGTAAAGAGTTTTCATCTCTGCCGGACTGATTGTTTTACCAAGTACCTCCTGTGCAAGTTGAAGCATTTCAGACATTTTGGAGTTTTCCAAAATATTTTCTGTTACGCTTTGAATATTGTATGAAGAAGGCTCGGAAGAAGCCTCCGAAGAAAAATCACTTTCTTTTTCTTCACCAAAATCAAGCACTCCGTATCCGCTCCAGAAATTTACAGCCTGCATAACATCGCTCTCCAAAAGCTGCAAATCTCCTGCAACGTCAACTATATCTATTTTTCTTCCCTTTGCCGCAAGCATAAGCATATGCATATACACCTTAATAAACGTGGCATTTGCAGCAGGAAAAATTTCTTCAACCAACCTTATTGGCAACGTGATATATTCGTTTTTTATAATTATCTCTGCCATTTCAATCTCCTGAAATTAAACAATGCGCATTGTTTTAATAACACAGTCATTAAGCGGCTTATCAGAGAAGTCTGTTCTCTCGTCTGCAATTGCATCAACAACGTCCATGCCCTCTATAACCTGACCAAACGCAGCATACTGACCATCAAGATGAGGCGCGTCCATGTGCATTATAAAGAACTGGCTTGATGCAGAATCCGGAATCATTGTTCTTGCCATTGAAAGTACGCCTCTTACGTGCAGGAGCTTGTTTTCTACTCCGTTTGATGCAAACTCACCCTTTATGGATTTTGCAGGCTTTTGATTACCATTTACATCATATCCGCCACCTTGAATCATAAATCCTTTTATTACACGATGAAATATAAGTCCGTCAAAAAAGTTATTTTCTATAAGACCTACAAAATTTTCAACTGTAATTGGTGCAATTTCAGGGTAAAGCTCTGCTTTAATAATTCCACCGTTTTCCATTTCAATTTCTATATTAATTTTCTTCATTGCTTTCTGTCTCCTCTGATATATTTTCAACTTCTTCATCGCTGTCATAAGCTGTTTTTGCCATGCCAACAACGTTAACTCCGTCAGCACATCTCATAAGTCTTACACCTTGTGTATTTCTGCCGATTGTGCTTATTTCCTTTGCGTGCATTCTGATTACAACACCCTCGGATGTTATAAGCATAATATCATTTTCATCATTTACAGCGGTCATTCCCACAAGCTTACCTGTCTTCTCGGTTACTTTATAGGTCTTAACTCCCATACCGCCTCTTGATTGTACCTTGTATTCGTCAAAGCTTGTCTTTTTACCAAAACCGTTTTCGGAAACAATAAGACACTCTGCGCCCTCGCAGATTACAGCGCCGCCTACAACATAGTCGTCACCTTTTAATCTTATTCCGCGAACACCACGGGCAGTTCTTCCTACTCCCCTTACGTCTTTTTCTTTAAATCTTATTGCCATACCGTTACGGGTGGTAAGCATTATGTCATTATCTGCTTCTGACACGAATACATCAATCAAAACATCGTCCTCGTCAAGATTAATTGCGCGAAGTCCATTGTTCCTTATCTTTGAATAATCAGTGAGAGATGTTTTCTTTGCTACGCCGTTTCTTGTTATAAACACAAGGTCCTGATAGCTTGAAAATTCTCTGATTGGAATCATTGCTGTTACCTTTTCTCCTGCTTCAAGCGGAAGAAGATTTACAATAGCTGTACCCTTGGCTGTTCTTCCGGCTTCCGGAATCTGATAGCCCTTTAATCTGTATACAACACCTCTTGTTGTAAAGAACAGGATATTATCGTGAGTAGATGTACTAAAGAGATTTTCTACATAGTCCTCTTCTCTTGTGGACATTCCGAATATTCCTCTACCGCCTCTGTGCTGCGACTTATAGGTATCAACGGGAACTCTCTTGATATATCCGTTGTGGGACATTGTGAGTACAACGTCTTCTTCTTCAATCAAGTCCTCATCCTCAAGCTCGTCTGTTGCCATGGAAATTTCTGAACGTCTTTCATCACCGAACTTATTTTTCATAGTGATAAGGTCTTCTTTTACGATTTCAAGAACCTTTGCGTTGTCTCCAAGAATTTCTGTGTATTCCTGAATTTTTTCCATTGTGTCCTTATAATCTTCTTCGATTTTATTTCTCTCAAGTCCTGAAAGTCTACCAAGCTGCATTTGAACTATAGCAGTTGCCTGCACCTCTGAAAGACCAAAGCGCTCCATAAGATTTGTTTTAGCATCTGCAACGTTTGAAGATGAACGAATAATGTTAATTACTTCGTCAATATAATCAATTGCAATTTTATAGCCCTCAAGAAGATGTGCATGCTCTTTTGCTTTGTTAAGGTCAAAGTTTACTCGTCTTCTTATAACGTCTTCCTGATGTGCAATGTATGCATCAATCATCTCACGAAGATTTAAGCATTTTGGCTGACCGTCAACAAGAGCCACCAAAATTATACCAAATGTTTCCTGCATTGGTGTAAGCTTATAAAGATTATTTAAAACAATATTTGGATTAGCGTCTTTTTTAAGCTCTATAATAAAGTTTATATTCTGGTCGGACTCGTCTCTTGTAGCAGATATTCCTTCAATTCTGCCGTCACGAACAAGTTCATTGATTTGTGTTTCAAGCTTTGCCTTGTTTACCTGATAAGGAAGCTCTGTTACCACAATTCTGTTTCTGCCGTTATATTCTTCTATTTCTGCCTTTGCGCGCATAATAATACGTCCACGACCGGAAGAATATGCACGTCTGATTCCGCTTTTGCCCATAATCATAGCACCTGTTGGGAAGTCAGGGCCCTGAATATGAGTCATAAGCTCTTCTAAAGTGATGTATGGATCGTCTATTACAGCTACAATACCGTCTACAACCTCACAAAGATTGTGGGGCGGAATATTAGTTGCCATACCAACTGCAATACCACTTGAACCGTTTACAAGAAGGTTTGGAAAACGTGACGGAAGAACGCTTGGCTCTTTTAATTTATCGTCATAGTTTGGAACAAAGTCAACAGTTTCCTTTTCTATGTCGCTAAGCATATGAGCTGCTATTTTTGACATCTTTGCTTCTGTGTATCTGTATGCAGCAGGAGGGTCGCCGTCTATAGAACCAAAGTTACCTTTTCCCTGAACAAGAGGATATCTGAGTGAGAAATCCTGTGCAAGACGTACCATAGCAAAGTATACAGAGCTATCGCCATGAGGATGATATTTACCCAAAACGTCACCCACAGTAGCCGCTGATTTTCTGAAATCACTTTCGTACAAAAGGTTTGCCTCATACATATCATAAAGTATACGTCTGTGAACGGGCTTCATGCCGTCTCTTACATCAGGCAACGCTCTGCTTACTATAACACTCATTGCATAGTCGATATACGACTTTTTCATTTCGTTATTAAGCTCAACATCTATAACCTTTGAATTTTCAATAGCCTGTAAATCAAAAAGTTTATCTGACTTTTTCTTTGCCATTTTATTCACTCCTGTTTGTTCTAAATTCTAACAAAATCCATCCTTATTATTGTACCACATTTTACCGATAAAATCAAGCTTTTTTCGGTGTTTTAGGGATTTTTTTGCATTTTTTTGACGCAGCATACGGCTGTTGCTGAAATGCCTTCTTCCCTGCCTTCAAAACCAAGCTTTTCTGTGGTTGTTGCCTTCACGCTGATACGTTCTTTTTCGCAGTTGCAAGCAAGTGCAATATTCTCACGCATCTGCTCTATATAAGGCATAAGTTTCGGCTTCTGGGCTGCTATTGTAACATCAATGTTTGAAATTTCATAGCCCATATCATTTACCAGTTTATAAACATGTTTTAAAAGTATAATGCTCGAAATACCTTTATATTTTGGATCCGTATCAGGAAAATGTTTGCCGATATCACCAAGAGCAAGTGCACCAAGGAGAGCATCACAAACTGCGTGGGTTGCAACATCTGCATCAGAGTGCCCTAAAAGTCCAAGACAATGCGGAATTTCCACGCCGCACAAAATAAGTTTTCTTTCTTCTACCAGTCTGTGAACGTCAAAGCCATGTCCTATTCTTATCATATTTTTCTCCTTTCAAAAGCCGAAATGCGACACCTTTTCCGTGTCGCATAAAACGTCAGTTGCCTCTTTTTTGAAGTATTGCCTCTGCTATATATACATCTTCAGGTGTGGTAAGCTTTATATTAAGAGAGCTGCCCACAACAATTTTTATATCCTCCCCGCCCCATTCGTAAAGAGCACAGTCATCCGTAACGGTAACACCTTTTTCCTTTGCCATGCCATGAAGCTCTAAGAGCCTTTTCCTGTCAAAGCATTGAGGAGTATATATTTTATAAAGACCTTCTCTGTCTACAGTTTCTACGATGCTTGTTCCCTCGCAGCGTTTCATAGTATCAATACATGGAAATCCCACTGCCGCACCGCCAAACTTCTCTGCCGTTTTTGCAGCCTCGTCAATATCCTCCGGCAAAACCAAAGGCCTTGCTCCGTCGTGGATAATAACAACATCGGATTTTGCCTCTAAAACACCAATATATGAAGATTCCTGTCTTGTACTTCCGCCTTTTATAACTGTAACCGGCTTTGAAAAACCTTCAAGGAGCGTTTTACACCTTTGTATATCTTCCTCACCTGTTACAACAATTATATTTTCTGTAAGGCGGCTTTTTATAAACGCATCTACCGTATAAAGAAGCATTTCCCTGCCAAGAATTTTCATAAACGCTTTGTTTTGCCCTGCGCGCATACGGCTACCTGTTCCTGCGGCAAGTATTATTGCATCCAAAAAATCAACCCTTTTCGCTTTTTATAAGTCCATCAATTATTGAATCCATAATAAGCTCTATGTCCTCTGCACCTGCAAAGCCACTCATAACAAGCTCGCTTAATATTATTTGCCTTGCATTAACAAGAGCTTTTCGCTCACTTGTAGAAAGACCCTTGAGCTTGTCCCGGTACAGCAAATCCTTAAGTACATCAAGAACTTTATATATATCTCCGGACTTCAGCTTTACCATGTTTTCCCTTTGGCGTCTGTTCCAGTTATCATCATCATACAAAGGCTCTGTCTTAAAGTATTCAACAACCTTTTTTGCTTCTGTTTTATCAATAACCTGCCTTACGCCGATTTCTTCACAATTGTCTACAGGGATGAGCACGGTCATATTTCCGGAATATACGCGCATAACATAATATTTCTTTTTCTTACCAAGTATTTCCTTTTCGTCTATAGACTCCACAACGCCTGCGCCGTGCAAAGGATATACTATTTTTTCTCCAATTGAAAACATTTCCTGTCCCTCATTTTTCAGCAGTTTAAAGTTACTATAAATATTATACCACAAATTAGAAAAAAGTCAAAGGATTTTGCGTAAATTATTGTAATTTTATTTTTATTTTTTAATGTACACATTTTTTTAGAGAGCGCATATTTTATAGTAAACGCGGAATGTTTTTCCGATGTTTATTTATTCTTTTATGAAAGGAAGATTTAAAGATGAGCGAAGCATGTAATAACGACAACTGCTTCAAGGAAGCTGTGTGCATACATACAGATAAGGTATACGACAGTTGCCGCGACAAGGACTGTCTTGAGAACATAAGAGTTTACCTTACAGCTTGCGGTCAGTCTGTTATAGACAGAGCAATAAATGTAAAATGTACCAAAGCAGAAATTATATGGGTTTTCTCAGATGTAGAATCTGTTCCATTTAACAGAGGATACTATAGCGTAGACCTTAAATACTTCTTCAAAATTACCCTGGCTGCATTTACAGGCGTTGGCAGACCTACAGAGGTTGAAGGTCTTGCAACATTTGATAAAAAGGTTATTTTGTTCGGTTCAGAGGGTAATGCAAAAACATTTTCTTCAAACTATAAAGAAGACGCCTTTGATTCTCAGCTTTGGAGAAAAACAAATATGCCAAAGGCTGTTATTGAGGTTGTAGAGCCTATTGCTCTTGGCGCAAAGGTTGTTGACGTAAACGACAATTGCTGCTGCGACGATTCCTTTGACCTTTCAAGAGTTCCGGAATCTGTATGCAGAGTGTTTGACGACAACCTTATACTTGGCGGAGAAAGAAAAAGAGTTTATGTATCCCTTGGTATATTCTCAATTGTTAAGTTGGAAAGACGTGTACAGCTGCTTATTCCGTCATATGATTTCTGTATTCCTAACAAGGAATGTGTAGGCGCAACAGACGATAATCCTTGTGATTTATTTGAAAGAATAAGCTTCCCGGTTGACGAATTTTTCCCACCGGAAAAATGTGACCTTGATAATAACAACCCGGGATGCGGATGCGATAACGACTAAAACATTAACACTCTGCAGATAAAAGCTGCAGAGTGTTTTTCTTATGTATATAATTTGACTTTAAGGGAAAATTATTATCAGTATAACAGAAAATGGTGATTATATGGCAATTGACGTAATGGAAGAAATAATCATGTACGAGGAAAAGGCAAAAAAGATAAGAGAAAACGCTCACTCTCTTGCAAAACAAATATACGAAGAAATTATAGCCGGCGCCGAGGCAGATGCGGCTAAGAAAGAAAAAGAGTATAAGGACAAGCTTGCAGAAGACTACATGGAATTAAAAGAAAAACAATGTCTAAAATTATATTTTGTCGAAAAATGTC
>JAZRHH010000025.1:0-19051 GCA_045644665.1 Clostridia bacterium | reverse complement strand
AATTAAATCAAATGATGTGGCAACTGCGAAAATAATATTTTATGGTGACGGAATAGACAAAGAGATAACTGAACAAAAAGATGTGAAAAAGTTAGTTGAAACATTAAATAAACTTCGCTTTAAAGAAACTGAAGATATGAGCCATTTGTCTCCACACTCAGGCATTAGAATTGTAGAATTGTATAACGAAAAAGGTGAGTGTATAGAATGTGTGCAATTTTATGATTGGGCATACAGGGGTGGAGAGTATAAAGGCGAAGAAAGAAAAGATGGAGATTATTTATCTGTAAAAAAGGGGTTGCGATTGGGTAATTTTTATATTTTGTGCGACAAGTTGTGTGATGATCCCTTTGATATGGGTATATACAAAATATTTTACTACTTGCAATGATTCTTTGCTCCTAACCTGACACCAAAAAGGTTTGCATCTAAACCGTCTGTCCCGTATAGCAATACAGTAATAATAAAATATAATAATTCAAAGGATTGTAATCTATGAAGGATAACAATAAAAGTATGTCAAAAACAAGAAAAACATATTTTTTAAGGCTTATAGGAAGAATAGTCGTATTTATCATTGCAATTCTGATATACATATTTGATAAAAATATGTTTGATGTTGCACACGGATGGAACTTTTTTAATGAGTTTTCCTTATTGCATTTATTGTGGATGTTGTGGATGTGCGATATGGTGCTGCAACTTATTCCTGTAAAATCACATATTTCTATAGGTTCCCAAAAAGTATTTGCGTCGTTTTTTAAACCGATAATAGAAAAAATTAACTATAACAAATTAAAACAATACATAAAAGATACAACAAAGACAGCATACAAAGTAATGTCAATATGGATTGTATTGACGATTTTTATAAGCATATTGCACCTTGGGGAATTCATAGATACGGGAATGATGATATTAATAGCAACATTTTTTTATGTGTGTGATTTAATATGCATTCTCATCTGGTGTCCGTTCAGGCTAATAATGCATAACAAATGTTGTACAACCTGCAGAATATTTAATTGGGATCATTTGATGATGTTTTTGCCAATTGTGGCATTAAATAGCTTTTTTTCCTGGTCGCTTGTTATATTTGCACTTGTGGTATGGCTGATTTGGGAGATATGTGTGCTTATATACCCCGAAAGGTTTTGGGAGAACAGCAATATGGCGCTTCGGTGTTCTGAATGCACAGATAAGCTTTGTACACAATATTGCAGAAGACTAAGAAAATAGCTTTATGATTACAAAATACTAATGGAGAGAGATGAATATATTTTGCAAGAAACAAAAGTTAACCAATTTGAAAAAATGACCACATGGCCTATTCCAAAGTTGGTAATTACCCTTGGAATACCCACAACTATCAGCATGCTTGTTACAAACATTTACAACATGGCGGATACATACTTTGTAAGTGAGCTTGGTAACAGTGCAAGTGGTGCTGTAGGCGTTGTTTTTGGTCTTATGGCTATTATTCAGGCATTTGGCTTTATGTTCGGACACGGTGCGGGAAGCATAATTGCAAGAAAGCTTGGAGAAAAAGATGTTCACAGTGCATGTATCTTTTCTTCCATAAGTGTTGCAGCGTGCCTTGGCACAGGTGCAATAATAAGCATTTTTGGTCTTGTATTTATAGATCCTCTTATGCGTATTCTGGGCAGTACGGAAACTATTTTGCCTTATGCCAAAAGCTATGGAATATATATACTTATAGCCGGCCCTGTTACTATGGCAAGCTTTGCTCTTAATAATATTCTGAGGTACGAGGGAAAAGCATTCTTTGCCATGATAGGTCTAACCATTGGCGGAGTTATAAATATAATATGTGACCCAATACTGATCTTTGGACTTGATATGGGTATAGCCGGTGCGGGGCTTTCTACTGCTATTTCACAGCTTATAAGCTTTTTGATTTTGCTGTCTATGTTCTTGCGTGGCAAAACTCAAAGCAAACTAGGTGTAAAGTATATAAAAGAAAACCCAAAAGGAATATTTAGTATTATGGCAACGGGATTTCCAAGCCTTTGCCGTCAGGGACTAAACAGTATTGCAACAATGATACTGAATAACTTGGCAGGTGGATGCGGCGGTGATGCTGCCGTTGCGGCAATGTCCATTGTGAACAGAATTACTTTCTTTATATTCGCAGTGGGACTTGGAATCGGACAAGGATTTCAGCCGGTTGCCTCATTCAATTACGGAGCAAAAATATTCTCAAGAGTAAAAAAAGCATTTTATTTTACCTTTGGAGTGGGAGAGGTGCTTCTCGGAGCCTTTGTGGTGGTTGGGCTACTCTTTTCAAACCACCTGGTAGAACTGTTCCGTGATGACCCGACAGTTATTGAGATAGGAACCTTGAGCTTAAAATTTCAGCTTCTGTCCCTTTTCTTTCATCCTATGACCATTTGCTCCAATATGCTTTTTCAATGCGTAGGAGAAAATAAAAAGGCTACATTTTTATCTATGTTAAGAAGCGGAATTGTGTTTATACCTGTAATACTTATTATGACACACTTTTTTGGACTTTTTGGAGTCCAGACAGCTCAGGCAATTTCGGATGTTTTTGCGTTCTTTATTTCTGCTCCGCTGGTACTTAGCTTTTTGAAAAAGCTTCCTCCGGATGTAAAAGCATAAGACAAGGATTTTTATATGATAAAACTATACTTTGCACCCCTTGAGGGCATTACTACAGCTACATACAGAAACGCACACGCCCGTATGTTTGAGGGCTGTGACGGATACTATGCTCCATTTATTACTCCAAGTGATATTGAGAGGATTAGTCTTAAAAGCCTGAGAGATATACTTCCTGAAAATAATGAGGGGGTTTCTCTTAACGTGCAGGTGCTTACTGCCCAATCGGAGTCGTTTTTTAAGTTTGCAAAAAAGGCGGAGCCATTAGGATACAAAGAATTTAATATAAATCTTGGTTGCCCCTCTCAGACGGTTGTAAAAAAGGGGAGAGGTGCAGGGTTTTTAAATGACCCGGATGGGATTGACAGGTTTCTTTATGAGATTTTTGATAGGGGCGGGGTGTCCGTTTCGGTAAAAACAAGAACAGGTTTTTTCTCGGGGCAGGAAATGGAACGACTCATGGAGGTATATAACAAATACCCTCTTTCTCTTCTCATTATTCATCCCCGTGCACGTAAGGATTTCTATAAAGGCGAGCCGGATATGAATGTATTCAAACAGGCATATGATATGAGTACCAATCCTGTATGCTATAACGGTAATATATTTTCTAAATCGGACTATGAGCGGATTGTAGGCGAATATCCAAAACTTGATAGCGTGATGATTGGCAGAGGTGCTATAAAAAGCCCTGCAATTTTCAGACACATCAAGGGCGGATTGCCCCTTGATGCTGACGAGCTTAAAACTTTCAGCCGTGAGCTTATAAGGACTTATATGGAAAAGCTGGATAGCGAATATTTTACCCTCAACAAACTAAAAGAAATATGGATGTATATAATGTGGAACTATCCCGAGGAGAACAAGCTTTTAAAAGCAATAAAAAAGACATCAAAACTAAGCGAATTTGATAGGATACTTGACACAGTTCCAGATCTGCCAGGGGAGATGATATAAAAATGACAACTGAACATTTTATAGGTATAATTATAACGCTTGTGGCTATTGTTTCTTTGAGTATATACTCAAGTAAAGCGGTAAAGGAAAAGAAAGGCGCAAGTTCGTGGGTAGTAGCAGGAGCTATTACGGGCACTCTTGTTGGAGGCTCTTCAACCGTTGGAACAGCCCAACTTGCATATCAATATGGTATGAGTGCCTGGTGGTACACCTTAGGTGGTGGAATAGCCTGTCTTATTCTTGCACTTGTTTACGCAAAACCACTATACAGAAGCGGAAATAAAACGGTTATTGAATTTATTTCAAATGAATACGGCGAAAAGAATGGTCTTATAGCATCTGTTCTTACGTCACTTGGATGTTTTATAAATATTATTTCACAGCTTATATCGGCAACGGCTATTATCGCAGTAATAGTCCCAAAGCTGCCCCTTATTTATTCATTACTTATTTCCGCCTTGTTTATGGTATTGTATATTATTTTTGGCGGTGCAAAGGGAAGTGGCTGGGTTGGAATTTTAAAACTGATTCTAATATACCTGGCAATGATTATAATGGGCGTTTTGGTACTTACTATCTCAAAGGGAACGGAAGGTTTTTTAAATCTTGTCAGAACAATGGATAATCCAGAAGGAATAAAATTCGGAAGCTTCTTTTCCCGCGGAGTTGGAGTGGATCTTGGAGCCTGTCTTTCGCTAATATTAGGTGTTGTTACAACACAGACCTATGCACAGGCAATTATTATGGCATGTGACAGCAAAAACGCAGTAAAAGGAGCAGTTTTAAGCTCTGTTCTGGTTCCGCCAATCGGCATTGGTGGAATACTTGTTGGCTTGTTTATGCGTGCCACAAACCCCGGTATCGTTCCAAAAACTGCACTGACTCTTTTTGTAACTCAAAATATGCCGCCGCTTTTGGGTGGTGTTATACTTGGTACGTTGTTTGTAACTGTAGTAGGCTCGGGAGCAGGTATTACCCTTGGAATTGCTACCGTTATAAGAAGAGATGTTCTGCCATTTTTAAGAAGAACCAAAAAGCAGGTTATGTCCGGAGTTATGATAGAGAGAGTACTCCTCGTGGCGTTATTACTTGTAGCATGTGCTCTATCAGTAGGACCTTTGGGAGATACAATTCTAAAGTTTGCATTTATGTCCATGGGTTTAAGAGGTGCTACAATATTTATGCCTCTTTGTTGTGCTCTCTGGTGTCCGGGAAGGGTAAACAAAAAATATGCTGGAGTAGCAATCGTAGCAGGGCCATTGAGCGTGCTTATATTTGAGCTTTGGGGAGTTTTACCCTTTGACCCTCTTTTTGCAGGAGCTATTCTTTCCGGTGTAATAATGCTGATGGGGTATTTTGCAAATAAAAATCAGATTCAAGTAAAGAGGTAGTAGTATGAAAAAAGCAAACATACCAATACTTGTAATAATTGCATGTGTTGTTATGGGAATTGTTGATGCAATTATTCAGCCGGGATATATTATAAAATCAATTATTAAAATAATAATGTTTTTACTTATACCCCTTTTGTACAGTTTCTGTGCGAAGGATAGCAGTATAAAAAATTTCTTGAGAGCAGACAAAAAAGGGTTTTTGTTTGCTCTTGTTATGGGCATTATAATGTATGTAATTATTCTTGGTGCATACTTTGCTTTTAGAAATATTTTTGATTTTTCCGGTCTTACATCATCTTTGGGTGAAACTACCGGTGTCAACAAGGATAATTTCCTCTGGGTTTCTATTTATATTTCGTTTATAAACTCACTTCTTGAGGAATTTTTCTTCCGTGGCTTTGCGTTCATAACGCTGAAAAAGATTGTATCAAAGAGCTTTGCATATATTTTCAGCAGTGCTCTTTTTGCCCTTTATCATATTGCTATGATGATTGGCTGGTTTGGAGTGCCTGTAATATTAATTTCCCTTGCAGGACTATTTGCAGGGGGCATGATTTTTAATAAATTTGATGATAAAAGGGATAATATAATTTTGTCCTGGCTTGTACATATGTTTGCAAACTTTTCAATTAACACAATAGGATTTATTTTATTTAATTTATAGAGGAAAACAAATGAGTATTTTAAATGTAGAAAATGTAACACATGGCTTTGGTGGTCGTGAAATATTGGATAATGCATCATTCCGTCTTTTAAAAGGAGAGCATATCGGACTTGTTGGTGCGAACGGAGAAGGTAAGTCTACCTTTCTTAATATCATAACAGGAAAACTTGCACCCGACTCCGGCAAGGTTGAATGGTGCAAGCATATAACAACAGGATACCTTGACCAGTATTCAACTCTTGAAAAAGGGAAGACTATCCGGGATGTGATGGCAGATGCATTTTCATATCTTTCAGGCCTTGAAAAAGAAATGCTTGAAATGTATGACAAAATGGGCGAGGCAACAGACGAAGAAATTGCCCTCATGATGGAGGATGTAGGGGAGATACAGGACATCCTGGAAAGCTCCGGTTATTACGTGATAGATACCAAAATAAACGAGTGTGCAAATGGTCTCGGACTCAATGAAATAGGCCTTGACAGAGATGTATCCGAGCTTTCGGGAGGTCAAAGAGCAAAGGTACTTCTTGCAAAGCTGCTCCTTGAAAATCCAATGATTCTTATACTTGACGAGCCAACAAATTTCCTTGACGAAAACCATATCATATGGCTTAAGAGTTTCCTTCAAAACTATGAAAATGCATTTATACTTGTGTCCCATGACATACCATTTTTAAATGATGTTGTAAATGTAATTTATCATATAGAAAATTGCGTGCTCACAAGGTATACAGGAAACTACGACAATTTTGAAAAGATGTACGAGCTTAAAAAGCGGCAGATAGAGCAGGCATACAACAAGCAGCAAAAGGAAATTGCGGATTTGCAGGATTTTGTTGCAAGAAATAAAGCAAGAGCCGCAACGGCTACTCTTGCCCGTTCAAGACAAAAACAGCTTGATAAAATGGATATTATTACCCTTGCCCGTGAAAAAGTAAAGCCCTCCTTTTCCTTTAAGGCGGCAAGAACAACAGGTAAGGTAGTTATTGAAGCAAAAAATCTTGTACTTGGCTACGGAGAGCCTCTTACAAGCCCTATAAATCTTGTGGTGGAGCGTAATAAAAAAATTGCCGTAAAGGGTACAAACGGTATTGGAAAATCAACTCTTATGAAAACACTCCTCGGTATTATAAAACCCTTTGACGGTACGGTGTATCGCGACCAGTTTTTAATGGAAGGGTATTTTGAACAGGAAGAGTCAGCGTCTGATAAAACCGCCCTCGATGAAATATGGGACGAGTATCCCTCAATGACAAATGCAGAAGTTCGTGCTGCTCTTGCAAGATGCGGACTTACAACAGAGCATATTACATCACAGATGAAAGTTTTATCCGGCGGAGAAAATGCAAAGGTACGCCTTTGCCGCCTTATGCAAAAGGAAATTAATCTCCTTGTTCTTGACGAGCCTACAAACCATCTTGATGTTGATGCAAAGACGGAGCTTAAAAAAGCAGTTTCGGAGTTTAAGGGGACTGTACTTCTTGTAAGTCATGAGCCTGAATTTTATGAGGATATTGTTGACGAAATAATTAATCTTGAAAATGTTTCAAACAAATGTATATAAAGGACGGTTAAATTAATGCTAAATAACATTATATCGGATATAAGCAATGCGCTTTACAGCTATGTGCTTATAGTGTTACTTGTGCTTTGTGGAATTTATTTTACGTTCCGCTTGGGATTTGTGCAAATTCGTCTTTTTAAAGAGCAAATCCGTGCTGTAACAGAAAAGCCAAAGGAAAAGGGAGGAGTATCTTCCTTTCAGGCGCTTATGGTCTCAACTGCCTCAAGAGTAGGAACCGGAAATATTATAGGCGTTTCAACAGCACTTTGCCTTGGTGGCTTTGGCTCGGTGTTTTGGATGTGGCTTATAGCAGTTATTGGCAGTGCTTCTGCTTTTGTAGAAAGTACCCTTGCCCAAATTTATAAGAAAAAGGGAAAAGACGGATTTTACGGAGGGCCTGCTTACTATATTGAGGCGGGAATAAAATCAAGACCTCTTGCAATAATCTTCTCCGTATTTCTGATGCTGACCTATGGAGTAGGCTTTAATATGCTTGCTTCATACAATCTTCAATCAACCTTCTCGCCTTATAGCTTCTATAATGATAGCATATCCCCTTATGTTTTAGGTGCTATACTTGCAATTCTGGTTGGATACTGTCTTTTAGGCGGTGGAAAACGAATAATCAGTGTAACCGGATTTTTGGTTCCTGTTATGGGAGTTTTGTATATTGGTGTGGCACTCTATATAGTTTTTGCAAACATTACTCTTATTCCGTCTGTACTCTCTAGGGTTTTTACAGAAGCCTTTGACCTAAAGGCAATATTTGGTGGGTTTAGCGGCTCCTGTGTAATGTATGGAATAAAGAGAGGACTTTTTTCAAACGAGGCAGGCGTAGGCTCTGCGCCAAACGCCTCTGCATCAGCAGATGTTAAACACCCTGTAAAGCAAGGACTTGTACAAATTTTGTCTGTAAGCATAGATACTCTCCTTGTTTGCTCTGCAACTGCTTTTATGTGTATGTGCTCGGGAATTGAGCCTACAGCGGAACTTTCCGGAGCACCTTATATTCAGGCATCTTTATCTGCAACCCTTGGCGGTTTTGGCCCTGTATTTATAACTGTTGCAATGGTACTTTTTGCCTTTACTACACTTCTTGGGAACATTTATTATGTGGACCGGTGTATAGTATATCTGGCAAAAAAAGCACCCGGCAAGGCTTTTGAAAGAGTATATCATATAATTTTATCTCTTATTATATTTGTAGGTGCAATTTTAAGTGCAGACCTTTTGTGGGATATTGCAGATATAACAATGGGTGCCATGACAATAATTAATATTCCTGTTATTCTTATTTTGAGTAAGTATGCATTCAGAGCACTAAAAAATTATGAGAAACAGCGCAAAGACGGAAAAGAACCTGTTTTTGTTGCAAAGGATATTGGACTGGATAATACAGAATGTTGGAAATGAAAAAATGCTCCTTGGGAGCATTTTTTTGTACTATTTTTTAATTACATTTCATACATTTGTATAAATAAACATATTTAGGAGGTCAAATAATGGATTTTATCAGACAGAGCCTAAGCCTTGATGTGCCTGTTTCCAAGGGCACAGTAGAATTTGGCGTTGATGGCGATATAATCGTGCCGGACGTGCTTCCGGATATATTAAAAGTAATACAGGTAGACGGGAATGCTTCTCTTTCCGAAAAAAGAGTGGTAGACGGAAAGCTTGCAATAGACGGGCATCTTGATTTGAAAATTTTGTACATCCCTGATGACGATACTTCAAAAATTAAAAGTATTATAACATCCTTTACCTTTTCCCACACACTGTCTGCTGCGGCTATGGAAGAAAATACATATGCAGACCTTTCAGCAGATGTTTCAAAGGTAGAATTTCAGCTTACAAACAGCAGAAAGTTAAAGGTCAAGTCTGTGATTTCCCTTTCCTATAACATCTTTAACTGTCAGGCGCTTGAAATTGCAACGGATACAGAGGAGGATAATTTAAGACTAAAAAAAAGCAGCGCTTGTATATGCAGCTTTGTTGATTTTAAGGACACGCAGTTTCTTGCTCGTGAAAGTCTTGAAATTCCGGCAGGTCAAAGCTCAATAAAGGATATTTTAAAAATTGATGCAAGTGTATACGATACAGAGGTAAAGATAATTGCCGGACGGGTAATTGTAAAGGGTATATGCGGAGTATGCGTTTTGTACACCGATAATGAAGAATGTATCAGATATTGCGATTTTGAAATTCCATTTACTGAAATTATCGAGCTTGAAAATGTTATGGAAACACATATTTGTGATGTGGAATACTCTGTCAAAGAAATAATGTATCATTTAGAAGCAGATTCTGACGGAGATATGAGAATTGTATTTACAGAAATTATAATCGGCGCAAAAATAAACGCCATTGAAAAAACAGATGTTGATTATATAGAAGATTGCTACTGCCCTGGCAGGAACATGAAATTCTCTTGTGAAAACAAAAAAATGGAAGCTATTGTCTGTCAAAACACCGCGAATATAACAATTCGTGAAATACTTGAAAACGACAAAAATTCTCCTGCAATAAGTGGAATTTACAGCTTGTTTGCAAAGCCCGTTGTTGAAAACGTAAAATGCGAAAAAGGCAGAGCCTTAATAGAGGGAAAGGTTATATGCTATTGCCTGTATGTGTGTGAGGGTGGTGAGATGCCCGTTTACAGTACAAGACACGAACTTCGTTTCTGTGAAAATGTTGATGCAGAGGGCTGTGATTCAAACAGCCTTTGCAATGTAAAGACGGATATTGTACATAAAAATTATGCAATAAACTCTGCCGGTGAAACAGAGGTTAAACTTTCCTTGTCCCTTGATGTGATGGTTTTAAAATCAATTGATATGCCTGTTTTGTCGGAATTTGAAATATGTGATGTAGAGCAGACCGATAAAAAGGGAATAGTTATATATTTTGCAGAGGATAATGAAACCCTTTGGAGTGTTGCAAAGAAATATACAGTATCGGAAGAAGAAATTGCACAGCTTAACAATCTGGAAAATGATAATTTGTGTGAGGGAATGAAGCTTTTAATTCCGTCCGTATAAGAAATAAAGGAGTCCGCCGGACTCCTTTATCTTTTATAGGTAAATGTTGAAAACAATACAAGCATAGGGAAAATTTCAAGTCTGCCTGCCAGCATATCAAAAATCATTACAAATTTTGATAGGGGAGACAGTATTGAAAAGTTTGCGGCAGGTCCTACTGCATCAAGTCCCGGGCCAATATTGTTTATAGCAGATACAACAGCTGTAAAGCTTGTTGTAAAGCTTTGGTTGTCAAGTGCTATGATCAGAAGTGAAAAAACAAATATACATGCATATGCTGCTAAGAATACGTTTATTCCTCGTACAGTTTCGTGTTCCACAATATGCCCGTCAACAGTAATCTTTCGTACAGATTTAGGGTGTATCATTGTGCGAAGCTCTTTCCCTATGCTTTTTACTACAACAAGGATTCTTGACACCTTTATTCCGCCGCCTGTACTTCCGGCAGAGGCGCCTATGAACATCAGTAGTACAAGAATTGTTTTTGAAAATGTTGGCCATAGGTCAAAATTGCAGGTTGAATATCCTGTTGTTGTCATTACCGATGCAACCTGGAAACAGCTTAGCCTTAACGCCTCTGAAATGCTACTTGCCTCCGGCAAAATATTTATACAAATAAAAATTGATGCTATAGCAAAAAGTCCAAGGTAGGTTTTTAGCTCCGTAGACTTTAGTATTTCTTTAAAGTGCTTTGTAAGTGCAAAATAATAAATAGAAAAATTAATACCAAAGAGCAGCATAAAAACAGTAATAACATTTTGAAGGTAGGGAGAATATCCCTCAATACTGTTGTTTTTTATGCCAAAGCCGCCGGTGCCCGCTGTACCAAATGCGTGCAAAATTGCTTCAAAGGGATCCATGCCGCCAAAGAGTAAAAGAACTATTTGAATTACTGTTATAACAGAATATATCGTATAAAGTATTTTAGCTGTTGACCTTATTCTTGGTACAAGTTTGCTTACCGAGGGGCCGGGGCTTTCTGCGCGCATCAGGTGCATGTTGTTTGCTCCGGAGATTGGGAGTATGGCAAGTAGGAATACAAGAACGCCCATGCCGCCAATCCAATGTGTAAAGCTTCGCCAGAAAAGAAGACTCTTTGGCAATGCTTCAACGTTTGTAAGAATTGAAGCACCCGTTGTTGTAAATCCTGATACAGTTTCAAACAAAGCGTCTGCAAAATCAGGTATATATCCTGAAATAATAAATGGTACACATCCGGCAAGACTCATAAGAATCCAGCTCAGTGCAACAATTATCAAGCCTTCTTTAGCAAATAAGGATTTGGATTTTAAAGGTATTTTAATAAGGATAAAACCAATTATGGCAATTAACCCAATAGTATATGCAAAAGATAATACTTCTCTTTCTTTGTAAACCATAGCACAGATAAGAGGTAAAATCATGCATATTGCCTCAATTAACAATACCCATCCAAGAGTATGAAAAATCATTTTTTTATTCATATAATACTTCCTATCGGTTCAAAATATCTGTTATATCGGTCATTCCGCTTTTGGTAGTAACAACAATAACATAATCGCCTGTCATAATTGAGTCCTTACCTCTTGGGATAAATACTTTTCCGCTTCTGTAAATACAAGCTACAATTACGTCGCTTCTTAAATTAAGGTTTTCTAAAGCTGTATCTGACAGGGGCGAGTTAGAGCCTATATAAAATTCAAGTGCTTCTGCTTTTCCATCAAGCATTTTATGCATTGTTTCGATGTTATTTCCCTCTGTATTGGCTTTTGAACGGACAAAGTGCGCAATACGCTCTGCCGTAATATCCTTTGGATAAACAATAGTATCAAGAGGGAGTGTGGATATAACACTGGTATAATCAATTCTGTTGATTTTTGTAACAACCTTTGCATCCGATTTGCTTTTTACAAAAAGTGAAAGAAGAATGTTTTCCTCGTCAATGTTTGTAAGTGCAACAAGCGCGTCCGTATCCTTGACGCCTTCTTCCAACAGTACACTGCTGTCTGTTCCGTCAGCGTTTATAATGGTAGCCTTGGGTAGAAGCTGACAAAGCTTATCGCATCTTGAAATGTCCTTGTCAATTATTTTTACAGAAATTCCGCTCTTCATAAGATTTTTTGCAAGGTAGTAGCCGGTTTCGCCGCCGCCTACTATAATTGTATTCTTTACCTTATGAGGCGGAAGACCTATTGTTTTAAAAAGTGTATTTGCATTTTTTGGATGAGTGAGTATGCTTATTACGTCTCCGCTGCGAAGTACAAAATTTCCTCTTGGTATAAATGCCTCGTCACCTCGTTCAACACCGCAAATGAGCACATCAACCTTAAGTGCTGAATGAATATTGTGCAGGGGCATATTTTCAAGAATGGAGCCGTCAGGAATTCTGAACTTTAAAATCTCCACTCTGCCTTTTGCAAAACGGTCTATTTTAATTGCAGCAGGGAATTTAATAACCCTTGCAATTTCGTCCGCAGCTGTCTGCTCCGGATTTATAATAAGTGCCAATCCCAAGTCTTTGCGTACAAGCTGCATTTCTTTGCTGTATTCCGGATTTCTTACCCTTGCAATTGTCTGGCAGTTACCTGCTTTTTTTGCAATAAGACAAGCAAGTAAATTAAGCTCGTCAGAGCCTGTCACGGCAATAAAAAGGTCTGCGTCCTCAATCCCTGCTTCTGTTAATGTGTCAAGGTGCACACCGTTTCCTGCAACACCCATTATATCGTATTTGTTTATTAAAGTCTGTACAACTTCATAGTTTAAGTCTATAACTGTAACATTCTGATTTTCTTCTGTACAAAGCTGTGAGGCAAGCTTTTGTCCTACCTTGCCGCAGCCTACAATAATAATATTCATGGCATTACATCCTTTCGAGAAAATTATACTAAAAAAGGTTATGATTGTCAATAGATTTATTGGCAAAGACTTGTGTGTTTTGAGAGGCATTTTCTGATATAATTATACATTTTGTGCAAACTGAATAATTTTTATATTTAATTATAAATTTTGTTGCAAAATAACTTTTTTGTGTTATAATTGTATGAGAGGCTTTACGCTTATTGATACGAAAGGAGCAATAACTAATGAAATATTCAAGCGAAGTTGAACATATGTGTCCTCTTGCTAAAGGCGCATATCATGGTCCTGCACCTATCCCACAGGAAGGTAAGTGGACATCTGTAAAAGAAGTAAAAGACATTTCAGGTCTTACACACGGTATAGGCTGGTGTGCACCTCAGCAAGGTACATGTAAGCTTACACTCAATGTTAAAGAGGGAGTTATCCAGGAAGCCCTTGTTGAAACAGTAGGCTGTTCAGGTATGACTCATTCAGCTGCTATGGCATCTGAAATCCTTGTTGGTAAAACAATTTTAGAAGCTCTTAACACAGACCTTGTTTGTGACGCTATAAACACAGCTATGAGAGAGCTCTTCCTTCAAATTGCGTACGGAAGAACACAGACTGCATTCTCAGAAGACGGACTTCCTGTTGGTGCAGGTCTTGAAGACCTTGGTAAAGGTCTCAGAAGCCAGGTTGGTACTACATATGCAACACTTGCAAAAGGCCCAAGATACCTTGAACTTGCAGAAGGCTACATAACAAAGATAGCTGTTGATGATAAAGACCAGATTATCGGTTACAAGTTTGTTCACCTTGGAAAGATGATGGAAATGATTGCAAAGGGCATGGACGCAAACGAAGCTCTTGCAAGGGCAAGCGGTCAGTATGGACGTGTTGATGATGCAGCTCGTCTTATCGACCCAAGACATGAATAATCTAGGATAAGGAGGACAAAATAATGGCTTTATTTGAAAGTTATGAAAGAAGAATAGACCAAATCAATGCAGAGCTTGCGAAGCATGGCATCAGCACAATCGAAGAAGCGAAGCAAATCTGTGATGATAAGGGTATAGATGTATATAATATTGTAAAAGGTATTCAGCCAATCTGTTTTGAAAATGCTTGCTGGGCATACATTGTAGGTGCAGCAATTGCAATTAAGGACGGTTGCACAAAGGCTGCTGACGCTGCTGAAAAAATCGGTGTTGGTATTCAGTCATTCTGTATTCCGGGTTCAGTTGCAGACGACAGAAAAGTTGGTATAGGCCACGGAAACCTCGGCGCAATGCTTCTCCGTGAGGAAACAAAGTGCTTTGCTTTCCTTGCAGGTCACGAATCATTTGCTGCAGCAGAAGGTGCTATCGGTCTTGCTCGTAGCGCAAACAAGGCAAGAAAAGAAGACCTTAGAGTTATTCTTAACGGTCTTGGTAAGGATGCAGCACAAATCATTTCAAGAATTAACGGCTTTACATATGTAAAGACACAGTTTGACTACTATACAGGTAAGGTTAATGTAGTAGAAGAAATTAAGTACTCAGAGGGCGAGCGTTCAAAGGTTCGTTGCTATGGTGCAGACGATGTTCGTGAAGGTGTTGCAATCATGCACCTTGAGGGCGTTGACGTTTCTATCACAGGTAACTCAACAAACCCAACAAGATTCCAACATCCTGTTGCAGGTACATACAAGAAAGAATGTATCGAACAGGGTAAGAAGTACTTCTCAGTTGCATCAGGTGGCGGTACAGGCCGTACACTTCATCCTGATAACATGGCTGCAGGTCCTGCTTCCTATGGTATGACAGATACAATGGGAAGAATGCACTCAGACGCTCAGTTTGCAGGTTCTTCATCAGTTCCAGCTCACGTTGAAATGATGGGACTTATCGGCGCAGGTAACAACCCAATGGTTGGTATGACTGTTGCAGTTGCAGTTGCAGTTGAAGAGGCAATGAATAAATAATTTGTTAAACCATGCACCACGAAAATATTTTCGTGGTGCATAATTTTTTTATGTGCGTATCGTTGACAATTATGTTGTATTGTGGTAATATATTCTTGTCACATAATTCTATAAAAATTAATACCACGTGAGAAACTATACCAGGTAAAAGGTGTTTCTCTCTTTTCTGTATTCTCTCGTGGGTAATAGAATTGTGTGACAACAATGAGGGACGACACTTTTTCGGTGCGTTCTTCATTGAGCGCACTTTTTTAATTCAATGAAAAAGTGCTTCATACTCCGTGTTGCGACACACTTTACATTAAGTGCCGGGGGATTATACCTCGGTGCTTTTCCTTGCGCAATATAATAAATTTCAATCTGTATATTTACTTGACAAGTTTACACTATCTGCTATAATATAATTAGAAATTAAATCCATCTGAAAGGATAACATATAATGAAAAAAGAGAGTTCTTTTGTTTTTACAGGGGATATAGGATTTGACAAATATATGGACGGAAAATGGAATGATGAGTCCTTGTTATCTGATGAAATTATAGATTTTATTCGCAGCGGCGACCATGTTGTAATAAATGTTGAGGGACCTGTAGCTGACAGTACAGAGAACCTTGACAAAAACGGCGTTCTGCAACTGAAGCATACTATGAACCCGGCGGCAACAAAGGTTTTTGACAGAATTGGCGCAGACATATGGAACATTTGCAACAATCATATTATGGACGCAGGTGAGGAGGGCATAAAAAGTACATTGGAGTATGCTGCAAAGAGTAATGCCCAAACGATAGGTGCCGGAATGAATATTCACGAAGCACGAAAGCCTGTTATCATAAACGAAGCCGGAGGAATAGGCCTTTTTGGTGTTGGCTATCAACGAGCCTGCAGAGCCGCAGGTGAAAATAAAGCCGGATGTTATAGCTGGAGTGACCTTGAGGAAATACAAAATACAATAAACGAAATAAAAAAAACATGTCGCTGGTGCGTGATTGTGGCTCACGCCGGGGAAGAGTTTACCCCGCTACCGTCACCGTATACAAGAGAGAGATATCATAAGTACCTGGAAATGGGTGCTGATATTGTGGTTGCTCATCATCCTCATGTTCCTATGAATTACGAAAGGGTAGGGGATAAGGTTATATTCTATTCTCTTGGTAATTTTATATTTGATACAGACTATCAACGCTCTCAGTTCAATACCGAGCTTGGATTGCTTATAAAAATAAACTTTACTGAGGATAACTTTTCTTTTGTTCCTATGGGGCTTGAAATTTTGCGGGACTCAGGGCATATTGTAAAGGCAAAGCTTCCGCGAATTTTTGTTGATGTTCAGCCTGATGAATATGAGATTCTTGCACCTCTTTCTGCAAAGGTGCTTGTAGAAGCCACAAAACGTCAGCAAAAGTATCTTAATCCTGAAAGGTTTGCAAATGCCACCAATGAGGAATGGGATGAACATTTTAAAGAGCCTATGCGCACAGGCCGTGTCCCCGGTGAAACTCTTGACTTCTTTATTATCTGTCCTCTTGCAGAGAGGGAAAAAGAAAAGGCGTGGAAAAACAGTAAGCTGGAAGAAGTAAAGAATTATATGTTAGAACAAATATAGTCTTGACAAAGAAAAAATTGTATGGTACAATACAGAAAATAAAATAATTGAAGGGGAGCTTGTAAACAGGCTGAGAGGAAATTGTGCAATTTCGACCCTGTAACCTGATATGGATAATGCCGGCGTAGGGATCAATGAAATATGTGATTTTTAGCATACCGCTTATCCGGTGTGCTTTTTCATTTTAAGGACAATTGTTTTATTTTGTAAAACCGGTTTTAATTTATATGAAAGGAAGAAGATTTATGAAAAAAACAAAGGTTCTTACAGAGTGCGCAGTAGCAGTTGCTCTGGCAGTTTTATGTAGTTTTATTAAGGTGTGGGAAATGCCGCAAGGTGGGTCTGTATCTCTTACAATGGTGCCTCTTTTGTTTATCGCTTTCAGACGGGGAACAGTAGCAGGAGTTGTAACAGGCGCAGTGTACGGAGCAGTTTCCATGATTTTTGCAGGGGTTATTTATCATCCTATGTCAATACTCCTTGATTATGTTCTGGCATACGGCGCTCTTGGAGTTGCGGGTCTTTTTGGCAGAAGCATCAAGGGCATAGTGGGCGGCACATTTTTTGGTGTGCTGCTTAGGTTTATATCTTCTCTTGTAAGCGGTGCAGTGCTTTTTGGCTCCTATGCTCCCGAGGGACAAAACCCATGGATTTATTCACTTGGCTATCAGGCGTCGTATATGGTACCGGAGCTTGTAATAAGCATAGTTGTAATCAGTATTTTATTTGCAAAAGCAAACAGATTATTTGCGGTGGCTGATTAATTCTTGCAATTTCTTGCAAACCATGTTACAATTAATACATAATTGTTGTGGGAGGTAAAAACATGATTGGAATAGTAGGAGCAACAGATTTTGAAATGGGCAAGCTTTTAGAGGAGCTTCCTGTAGAAAAAAAGGAAACAATAGGCGGCTTTGACTTTTACTTCGGCAAATTGTTCGGTCAGGACGTTGTTGCCGTAAAGTGTGGTATCGGTAAGGTTTTTGCCGCTGCCGGATGCCAGACTCTTCTTACAAGTTACAAGGTGGAGAGAATTATAAATATAGGTGCTGCAGGCGGCCTTGTGGACGGACTTTCTATGGGTGACATAGTGCTTGTTGAAAAGGCAGTTCAGTACGATATGGATACTACAGCCTTTGGTGATCCTCTTGGTATGATATCAGGAATAAACAAGGTGTTTTTTGACTGCACCGTATATGACGGATTTTTTGAAAAGCTTCAGGAAAAGGGGATTAATACTATAAAGGGCAACAATGCAACAGCAGACGTTTTTTGTACAAAGGCAGATGTTAAAAATATGCTAAAGAATGATTTTTCTGCTGTAAGCGTTGACATGGAAGCGGGTGCTCTTGCGCAAATTTGTTATATCAATAATATTCCTCTGGAATCTATAAAAATAATTTCTGACGGAGCTAATGACAACTCCGGTGATGACTACAATAAATATACAGGAACAGTAGGGGAGAGAGTTATGGAAATTCTTTCATACAGATTTTCTTTGTAAATTGTAGTTTTTACATGAAAAAATGCAACTTGTTTTAGTAATATTTTTACAAAATATTTATAAAAAAATATAGACATTTTTTCATAAATGTGGTACAATTGTAACGTAGGTGTAAAAACCGATATAAACAATTAGGAGGAAATATAATGAGCAAAAAGTATGTATACCTTTTTAGCGAAGGCGATGCAAGCATGAGAGAGCTCCTTGGTGGTAAAGGTGCTAACCTTGCTGAAATGACTAAAATCGGTCTTCCGGTTCCACAGGGCTTCACAGTATCAACAGAAGCTTGTACTCAGTATTATGAAGATGGCAGAGTAATCAACGATGACATCCAAAAAGAAATTATGGAAAACATCGTTAAAATGGAAGCTATCTGCGGAAAGAAGTTTGGCGATAAAGAAAATCCACTTCTTGTATCAGTTCGTTCAGGTGCAAGAGCTTCAATGCCTGGTATGATGGATACAATCCTTAACCTTGGTCTTAACGAAGATGTTGTTGAAGCAATGGCAAACAAGTCAGGCAATGCACGTTGGGCTTGGGACTGCTACAGAAGATTTATCCAGATGTATTCAGACGTTGTTATGGAAGTTGGTAAGAAGTATTTTGAACAGCTTATCGACGAAATGAAGGAGAAGAAGGGTGTAACTCAGGATATTGAACTTACAGCTGAAGATCTTAAAGAACTTGCTTCACAGTTCAAGGCTGAATATAAGTCAAAAATCGGAACAGATTTCCCATCAGATCCAAAAGAACAGCTTATGGGTGCTGTTGAAGCCGTATTCCGTTCATGGGACAACCCAAGAGCAAACGTATACCGTCGTGACAACGATATTCCTTATTCATGGGGTACAGCTGTTAACGTACAAATGATGGCGTTTGGTAATATGGGTGATGACTGTGGTACAGG
>JAZRHH010000024.1:0-23807 GCA_045644665.1 Clostridia bacterium | reverse complement strand
CTTTTCAACTAACTCTGACATTTGTTTCGTTATTCCGAATACTGTCATAAAAAACTCAAATTTTCCGACAAGTTTCGCACTGTTTATTTTTCAATGTACAACTGCTGTTCTCGAAGACAGCTTATTTAGTTTACCACAAGAATTATACTTTGTCAAGTACTTTTTTTAACTTTTTTAAAACTTTCTTGCAGCATCACTTGGCTCTCAGCCGAGTGCCTATTTATCTTACCACAATTAGCCTTTCCTGTCAACAAAATTTTAAACATTTTTTAACCTTTGAAACAATTGTACAATCAAACTTTAAAATTTGACATTTTATACTGTGCAATTAGTTCAATTAATTTCCAATTTATATTTAAATGTATAGAATTTGGATTTATGGGAACAAAAAATTATAAATAAGGATTGACAAAAGTCGTATTTTGTGTTATTATTGAAAAGTACTATATTTGGCCCGGTAGTTCAGTTGGTTAGAACGCTAGCCTGTCACGCTAGAGGTCGTGGGTTCGAGCCCCATCCGGGTCGCCAAAAAAAGAAAACACCACAGTGTGTTTTCTTTTTTTTGTGTCCGTAAAGATACGACTAAAATATAATATTTGCACTTATGAATAAAGAGGGATGATTTTTATCATCCCTCTTTTTATCATACCTTTTCAACGCCGAGTGTTACGTCTTCTCCGTTTATATTCCACTGCTTACTAAAAGCCGCTGTTCCTGCAATAATTTTATCTGCAAGAACTTCTTCCATTACAAATGCTTCATTTTCTTTAAGCACTCCGGCAATCATATCATTGCCCTCTACTGAAAGAACTATGTGGTCCATAACTTCAAAACCTGCTTCCTTACGCATTGTCTGCACCTTGCTGACAATTTCACGAAGCATACCTTCTTTTATAAGTTCAGGTGTAAGGTTTGTGTCTATAACAACTGTAATGTTATTTTCGGATACAGATTCATAACCTTCTTTTTGCGCTGCCTCTATGAGCAAGTCTTCTTTTTCAAGTGCCTCTGCCACTCCGTCAACTGTGATTGTAAGAGTGCCCTTAGTATTGAGCTCATCCATAGCAGCGTTTCCGTCAAGTTCTGCAAGAATATCCTTGACAGCACCGATGTTTTTACCAAAGCGTCTGCCGAGAGTTCTGAGCTGCGGCTTGAAGCTGTATGAAGTAAAGTCACGAACATTGTCTGTAAACTCTATTTCTTTTACATTAAGCTCATCCTTAATGATTTCTGCATACATATCCTCAAGCGCATCTGATTTTACATACATTTTGCCGATTGGCTGACGGTTTTTGATGTTTGCACTATTTCTTGCACTACGTCCAAGAACAACAATGTCAAGCACCTTTTCCATCTTCTGCTCAAGTTCCTCGTCTATCATACTTGCATCATAGCTTGGGAAGTCACAAAGATGAACGCTCTCAGGAGCAGATTTATCTACTGAACATACAAGATTGCGATATATATCCTCTGCCATAAATGGAATCATAGGCGCAGAAATCTTTGCGAGAGTTACAAGAGCAGTATACAAGGTCATGTATGCATTAACCTTACTTTGCGGCATGTCTTTGAGCCAGAAGCGTGTTCTTGAACGTCTTACATACCAGTTTGAAAGCTCATCAACAAAGTTGTCGAGCACTCTTGTTGTTTCAGTTATCTTGTAGTTTTCAAGGTTTTC
Organism: Clostridia bacterium; assembly: GCA_045644665.1. Taxonomy (GTDB): domain Bacteria; phylum Bacillota; class Clostridia; order UBA1381; family UBA1381; genus RGIG9115. The sequence goes on along the minus strand of JAZRHH010000024.1, from coordinate 22,129 downwards.
GTCAACTGTTTTTACAACAGTATTAAGCTTTGATAAAAGCCACTTGTCCATTGGGGCAAGAGAGTTTACATCAAGTGTATACTTTGTTGGGTCAAAGTTATCTATATTTGCATAGAGAACAAAGAACGCATATGTGTTCCAAAGTGTTCCCATGAACTTACGCTGTCCTTCTACTACCGCATCCTTATGGAAACGGTTAGGAAGCCAAGGAGCTGAATTTGAATAGAAGTACCATCTGATTGCATCTGCACCAAACTCTGTAAGTGCATCAATCGGGTCTACTGCATTACCCTTTGACTTGGACATCTTTTGTCCATTTTCGTCCTGTACGTGACCGAGTACGATAACGTTCTTATAAGGAGCTTTATCGAAGATAAGTGTTGATATTGCAAGAAGTGAGTAGAACCAACCTCTTGTTTGGTCAACTGCTTCACTTATAAAGTCTGCAGGGAAGTTATCTTCAAATATTTCCTTATTTTCAAACGGATAATGCCACTGTGCGAAAGGCATTGCGCCTGAGTCAAACCAGCAGTCGATAACCTCAGGTACTCTGTGCATTTCCTTGCCACATTCCGAGCACTTGATTGTTACGCCGTCAATGAACGGACGGTGGAGTTCGATATCATCAGGACAGTTATCTGACATGGATTTGAGCTCTTCGATTGAGCCGATTGCATGTCTGTGACCGCAATCACATTCCCAGATGTTGAGCGGCGTGCCCCAGTAACGATTACGGCTTATGCCCCAATCCTGTACATTTTCAAGCCATGCACCAAATCTGCCTTCGCCAATTGTTTTTGGCATCCAGTTAATTGTGTTATTATTCTTTATAAGCTGATCCTTAACCTCTGTCATCTTAACAAACCATGACTCACGTGCATAGTAGATAAGAGGTGTGTCGCATCTCCAGCAATGCGGATAGCTATGCTCAAACTTAGGAGCGTCAAAGAGCAGTTCTCTCTTTTCAAGGTCCTCAAGTATTGGCATATCTGCCTGCTTTACAAAAGTACCTGCCCAAGGAGTTTCCTCTGACATTTCGCCCTTTTCTGTTACGAGCTGTACAAACGCGATGTCATATTTGCGTCCTACTCTTGCATCGTCTTCACCAAATGCAGGAGCCTGGTGAACTACACCCGTACCGTCTGTGAGAGTTACATAATCATCACAAAGTACGATATGGGATTTCTTATGCTGCTTTTCGCAGATAGGCTTTACAAAATCGTAAAGCGGCTCATATTCCTTATATTCAAGTTCTGAACCTTTGTATGTTTCAAGGATTTCGTATGCAGGTGTATCTTCCTTTGCAAGTTTTCCAAGAACTGTTTCAAGAAGTGCTTCTGCCATATAATATACATAGCCGTCTGCTGCTTTTACCTTTGCATATGTTTCATTTGCATTTACACAAAGAGCAACATTTGAAGGAAGTGTCCATGGTGTTGTTGTCCATGCAAGAATATATGCGTCCTCGTCTTTAACCTTAAAACGAACAATTGCAGAACGTTCTTTTACGTCCTTATATCCTTGTGCAACCTCGTGTGACGAAAGTGGCGTGCCACAACGTGGACAGTAAGGTACAACCTTATATCCCTTGTAGAGAAGTCCTTTTTCCCAGATTTGTTTTAGTGCCCACCATTCTGATTCAATAAACTCGTTATGGTATGTTACATACGGGTCGTCCATGTCTGCCCAGAAGCCGACAATTCCGGAAAAGTCTTCCCACATGCCCTTATACTTCCATACGCTTTCCTTACACTTTTCTATAAAGGGCTCAAGTCCGTATTCTTCTATCTGCTCTTTTCCGTCAAGTCCAAGAAGCTTTTCTACTTCAAGCTCAACAGGGAGACCATGGGTGTCCCAGCCGGCTTTACGGAGTACTTTTGCACCTTTCATTGTGCGATATCTTGGAATCATATCCTTGATAACACGTGTAAGAACATGGCCTATGTGCGGCTTACCATTAGCAGTAGGAGGTCCATCATAAAATGTATATGTTTCCCCCTCTTTTCTGGAGTCAATGCTCTTTTCAAAAATTTTGTTTTCTTTCCAAAATTCAAGAACTTCTTTTTCGCGTTCTACAAAATTAAGGTCTGTGGATACCTTTTTGTACATTTTGTTCAATCCTCTCTTATTTGTTACATATTATTTATTTTATCAAGAAATTCTGTGCACAAAGCCTTCATTTTCAGCTTGTTATTTTCTATTCCATGAAGAATACTCTCTGCGTCTATCTTTGCCCTATCAATAATTTCCTTGGCCTCTATGTGAGCATTCTTTTTCATTTCCTCACACTGATAACGTGCAAGTTCTATTGATTTTTCGACCTCTGTAGCCTTTCCTCTATACTCTGACAGCTCTTCATTAACCGCCTTTAGTCTGGAAGTAAGCTCTGCATTATCTCTGTAAAGCACAGTGAAGTCACGTATAAGCTCGTCAAGAAAATCGTCTACCTGATCTCGGTCATAGCCACGCATTTTGATTTCAAATTCTTTTTCTTGAATATCTGTAGGTTTTAACATTTAAATCACTCCGTTTACAAATATTTTTTTATTGAAATATGAAGTCTGCCACTTCTTGTTTCACCCTCTACAGAGCATACAAGAAATCTTCCAAAGCCACGAATGGAGAGTAAATCCCCCTCGGAAACTTTTGCGGAACACTCCACTGTCATTCTATGATTGACACTTACCTTTTCATGCTCTATAAGTGCAGCACATTTACTTCTGGAAAGGTTTGTTGCACCGCCTACAACTGCATCAAGGCGCATTGACGCCACAACTGTCTTTAATATGGCAAATTTACCCTCCGGGTATTCCATTTCGTTTATATTTTCGATAGACACTTTTACGCCGTGGGAGCCTATTTTTTTAAGGTTAGAGATTACATAATCGCTTATGCTGCTATGGAGAAAGAAATAGCCCGCCTCCTCTGTAACCACTATGTCACCTATTCTGTCACGCTCTATGCCAAGGGACATTAGACTTCCAAGATAATCTCTGTGGGTAAAATCCTTTTTAAAGGTGCATATACATTTTACAAGTGTTATAGGAAAGGTTTCTGCATCCGGTGTTTCCCACTCAGGAAACACGCCCAGGATTTTCCTTTCACATTGCGGGTTTCCTCCAAATAAAAGGGAGTTTCCGTATATCATACGGTTATCCTGCAAAAGTGCCTGCTCGCCACCGTCATAAAAACGTGAAAAAACCGCGCAGCCTCTTCTTTCGCATAAATTATACAAATCATCTGCTGCACTTAGTAGTATATTATTGTTTTCCATACTCAAAACTTCAAAAAGGGGTATTGCTCGGCGCAACACCCCCAACCATTAATTACAGTTCAAAACCAAGGCTGTTGTTTGTCTTTCTTCTGATTTCATCGCTATTAATTTTCATGCCGCTTGGTGTAGCAATAAAAATACCGCCTGAAACTCTTTTAATGCTTCCGTTTACGCCGTAAACTGCACCAACCATAAAGTCTACAACACGCTCTGCTTCGTCTGACTTTTCCATTTCAATTACATCAAAAATAACAGGTCTTTTTGTTTTAAGTACATCTGCAATTGATACTGCATCATCATACTTTCTTACTTTAATAATTGTAATGTCGTTCTCCGGGATGTATGATTCCTGTGGTTCTCTGCGCATTGAAAATCTGCCAAAGCCACGTCTTGACTCTGCCTCGTCTTCATATTCTGCTTCTTCGTTATAGCCGTCAAATTCATCAAATTCAGGTTCTCCGCCTATAAAATCTTTGATTGAACTAACAATTCCCATTTTTTATTCCTCCACCTTATTATTTTCACATCCGTAACTTCTTTCGCCGAAGATAAGACTTCCTACTCTGACCATAGTGGCTCCGCACTCAATGGCCATAGCAAAATCACCGCTCATCCCCATAGAAAGACACTCCATGTTAACATTATGATATGTTTTACCTTTGTTGTCAAGAAATATTTTATTTATGTTTCTAAAAAGTAAATTTTGCGTAACATTGTCGCAACCTTTGGGAAGTATGGTCATAAGTCCCTTTATTCTTATATGTTTAAGGCTCTCACAACGCTCTAATATTTCCTGAAGCTCACCGGGTTCTATGCCGGACTTTGAGTCCTCGCCGGAAATATTTATCTGTATAAGGCAGTCCATACTGTCGATACCCTGTTTTTTACATTGACGTTCTATTTCCTCAAGCAGTTTAAGGGAGTCAACGCTGTGTATCATACATACCTTATCAACTATATACTTAACCTTGTTTGTTTGAAGATGTCCTATAAGATGCCACCTGACAGGCTTTACAAGATTATATTTTTCAAGAATTTCCTGTACCTTGTTCTCTCCTATGTCGGTTACGCCTGCATCTATTGCTTCATTAATAATATCTGCACCGTGGGTTTTGGTAACAGCGATTAAAGTTATATCTTCCTCTGTCCTGCCCGAAAGCTGTGCGCTTTTTACGATAATTTCCTTTACATAATTTAGTCTTTCTATCAGGATAATCGCCTACCTTTCACCCAGAACAAACTCGTCTGCATCCTCAAGCTTGCGCTCTGCGTTTTCGGCAGTTTTTATTATAACATATTCTGCGTTTTCGTCTGTGTAAATTACATTACACTCATAAAACCGCTCTACATTATTGCGTCTGCCAAGAACTCCTTTTTTGTCATCCTGAGTTCTTATAGCGTTTATGGGAACTTTGTATCCAGAATAGCTTTTAAATATAAGCTCCATACCGCTGGTACGCATGGAGTATGCACCCTCAACATACTGGGTACTTTCAATTATAACTACGCTTTTACCGCCGCTGGACGGTGAAATGCTTTGGATTTTTCCTGAAACCTCTACACCGGGGATACTGTCAAAACGCATTGAAACAGAACTTCCTATCTTCTTTTCCTCAAGACGTTCAGTTGCAATTGCGCATATTACATACCATTTATGGTTATTGACAACCTTACATACACTGTCTCCTGCTGTAACTGTCTGATTTGAGGTTTTGCCACTGATAGCTTTTATTTCATTAAAATCCTCAACGGTGTATTCCTTAATCTTTTCCGGCGTAAGAATATGTTCCATACCGTCAAGGACTGTAGAAACTACACCGGCTTCCATTGCGTATATTTCCTGTTTGACTCCGCCAATTTTACTCTCTGCGATTCTTTTTTGTTGGGTAAGCATTTCTATCGTTTCTGACATTGTGGCAGAAGAAATTCCGCTTCTAAGGCTGCTGATTGCATCCTTACACTTGCTTACGCTCTTAACATCATTGCGCACAGCTGCGTCAATCATGTCCATCTTGTAACCCTCAATTTTGTTTTCTATACCGGCTTCGTCATCGGAAAGATTAAGTATTAAAGAGGATTGACGAATGTTTTCTATTTTTTTGTCGATAGTATTTAGCTCCTGCAAAACCTCGTCACTCACCCGGCCGTCATACACCGTGGATACAAGCATATCTTTACCCACACGCATACCGTCACTGAAGTGATTGTAAACAGTTCCTGAACGGTCTGCTGCATACACAATTTCGTCACGCACAAAATAGCTTGTGGTGTACACAGTTTCTTCATAGGTACCATAAGAGGCTTTTTGTGCAAGAAGCGGAGAGTTCATATATCTCATTCCATAGAAAAGAAATGTACACATAGCTGCAAGAAATACAGTAATAATACCTTTTTTCATAGCTGTTAACACATTCCTTTCCTTAATAAAATACACTCCCATAATTATACACTATTTTCCGACAAAATACAAGAGAATTTATTTAATTTGTGAATATTACCAATTATTTATTTGCAGCTTTTAAAAGCTCTTCAAGCTCCGGTTTTGAAAACTTATATTTGTTATCGCAGAACTGGCATGAAAGCTCTGCTTCACCCTGTTCTTCGATTAATGATGTAAGCTCTTCACGTCCGATTGAAATAAGAGCTTTTTCCATTCTCTCCTTAGAGCATGAGCACTTATACACCGGCGTAACCTCACCATTATCAACAAGGAAGCTTAGTCCGTCCGCTACTGCGAAAATTATATCTTCTGCCGTCATTCCGTCTGCTATCATGGACGTTACGGGAGGAAGATTTTCAAGAGTTTTTTCTATAAGCTGTGCATCCTCGTCTGTTGAGCCGGGCATCATCTGTATCATAAAGCCGCCGGAGGCTATGACAGAGTTATCTGTATCAACTAAAACTCCAAGAGCTACCGCTGTTGGGATTTGCTCACTTTTTGCATAGTACATTGTTATGTCTTCTGCAATTTCTCCTGACACAAGGGGGATTTGTCCTATATATGGTTCTTTCATTCCCATATCCTTTATGACATTGAGATAGCCTTGTCCAACGGCGCCGCCTACATCAAGCTTACCTTTGGAATTAAGTGGTCTGTCTACGAAAGGATTTGATACATATCCTCTTACCTGCTGCTTGTTATCGGCACAGACTACTATGTTTCCAAGAGGTCCGTCACCTTTGAACTGGATTGTAAGGCTGTCTGTATCGTTTTTGAGACCTGCTGCTGACATAAGAACCCCTGCACTGAGCACCCTGCCAAGGGCCGCTGTGGCAACGGGATAGGTATGATGTATTTTTTGTGCTTCGTTAACAAGGTCAGTTGTAACAGTTGCAAAAATTCGTATACCCCCGTCAACAGAAGTGCCTCTTTTTAAAATGTCTGCCATTTATTATTTACCTCTCATTCTATCTAAGTGTCACAGTAACTACAAAATCGTCCTGTGAAACTACTCTTTTATCTGTAAATTTTAATTTGCCATGGTTTTGCCCTGCAACAAATCCGGAGCAATCCACCTCTGCCTTAATGTCTGCTGACATATTCTCCGGTGCATACACCTTTATGTGCGCAGGTTCCGCTCCTCCGGAAAGTCCTTCCGGAACATTTTTAAGCTGAGGGATAACCGTTATGTTCATTTCCGTTAGTTTTTCCACCTTGGCCTTAAGAATTATTTCCATATCCGGCACATAAATTTTATCCTGCTCTTTTATTTCCAGTTTAATTTCTGCATCGCCGTTTTCATAATCCTTTTCCGGAATAGTTAAAATAACATTTTCCGGAGTTTCTGTACCTTCAGGAACTCCTATGTCTATGCCTGCAACGCTTACATCACGGTCTTCAAAACCAAAAGCATATTTTGTCTTAAGAGCATCCGGAATTTCCACTTTATAAGAAACGGTCTTTCTTTCATAAATGGTGTTTGCTACCGGAACTGTGCTATTACTGCAGAATACCGATGTATCATCCGGAAGCGGATTGCCCGACTCATCAACGGGCCTAAGTGCATACACAAATTTTCCGCTCTCTGTTATATCGTCCAGGTTTATATGTGCAATAGCACTTTTAACAACATCCACGTCTGCTTTTGAGCCTGTTACTTTTACTTCTTTAAATTCCGGCTCTGATTTTATGATAATATCTTTATTTTTCCGCCTTGACTCTGTTATCTGCTCAACCTTTACGGGAACAGTTTTTTCGTAGCTATGCTCAATAGAAAGCTCTACTCCGGAAAAACCTTGTTTTTCAAGAGACAAGTAGTCAGGCATTGTTACTGTTGGTGTTACTGTAAATTTACCTTCTTTATCTACTGCTGAAAGGTCAATTTCCACTCTTATCCTGCCCATGCCGGCAAGGAGGTCCGTTCTTGTACCTCTTACCTTTATTGAAAAGTCAGGAATTTCGTCTTTGTCTACAACCACAAATCCTCTTTCTCTAAGGTATCCCTCTCCTACAAATCTTACAGGGACGTCGCTGATTGATACATTAATTCGTGGATTTACTACATTGACAATAAGAAACCAAACAACAATTGCAATAATTACAGATGAAATTATTCTCTTGATTTGTTGAAGGCTTTTTCCGTTATCGGTAATTTCCGGATTTATCTTTTTATTATTCATTTGAGCCGCCTCCTTTTCTGAATTTAAGGAAACTAAGCAGCTTACTGTTACCCTCTATATCAAAAAATCTTTCCAAAGCTCGCTTTAGAGGCTCTTTTGATACATTTCTTGTAAGAGCACCGCCAATCGCCAACGAAACCTTTCCTGTTTCTTCACTAACAACAATAATAAGCGCATCGGAAACCTCGGAAATGCCGAGAGCTGCACGGTGTCTTGTTCCAAGCTCAGACGAAAGATTATCATTGGAGCTTAGAGGAAGAAAACAGCCGGCACTATGTATGCGTCCGTTTCTGATTATTACTGCGCCGTCATGGAGAGGGCTGTTTTTGAAAAATATATTTTGTATAAGTTCTTTGCTTATTTCTGCATCTATTTTCGTTCCCTTTTTTGTATGGTCACCAAGCTTTGTTTCACGCTCCACAACAATAAGAGCACCAATCTTGTTTTTTGACATTTCCATAACAGCTTCTACAATCTCATCAAAAACAGCGTTTTCATGAGAGTCGATGCCGTCCTGATCGGTTGTGGCATAGTCTATAAGTCTGCCTACTCTTGAACGACCTATTCTCTCAAGCAAACTTCTAAGTTCCGGTTGAAAGAGTACTACAAGGGCAAAGACTCCAACCTGGACTATAGCATTTAGCACATAGTTTATAATTGTAAGGTGCGCCCAATCGCTGACTACAAGAATTACAAACACAACCAAAATACCTTTTACAAGCTGCATTCCTCTTGTTTCCTGAAGCCAGGTTATCATATAATATATAAGTATTGCAGTTATTGCAATATCAATAAAGTCACTTATTTGTATAAGCTTCAAGTATGAGAAAACATACTGTATTGCATTTTCCATTAATAACAAACCTCCATTCTCAAAACATACGTATACACTTTTATTATACCTTGATTTAAGAGTTATGTCAAGCGAAACAAGAAGTATAACCATTATTTTTACAAATCACTCTACCATATAATTCAAGTATTCAAATGCCAAAATAAAAATGAGCTCAGCTTTTAACTTTGCCCATTTAATATATTCATTCAAGTTCAAGACTTATCTTCCATTCGCTTATCCTCTGTTTTCTTCTTATTTATACCATTAATAATGGTACCCTTAAGCCCCTGTTCTAAAATACCTCTAATCGTTCCCCTTGTGTCCAATCCTAACGTATCATCAATCATGTCAAAGGCATTTTTTACCTTTTCCGAGCCACGCTTTACTAACGTTGTTCCTGTTGCTACATCAATTGTCTTTCCGGCAAATTTTCTTGCTTCGACTATACCCGAAAATAACAATATAACATTTTTAGATATTGTTTGAATTTCAACTGAGTTCCCTTTCTGTTTAATTTGGATTATACCATTATATGTTTTTATGTCTTCAAGAGAAATTGAGTCAATCAACTTAGTTTCTTTTTTCAGAAACCCCTTTTCCTTTTCTATTACAATTTTGTATGAAGTCAATGTTATATTAAGGCAGCCTTTGTATTCGCTACTTGTAGCTATCCCTCTATATAACACTACCTCGTCCTCATATAAAGTCATTTTATCCATTTCATTTATCCTCCATAATTAAGTATTTTCAAAATATCATTTGTATATTTCGCGTATAAACATCATTTTACCTATATGATTATAGCAAACTAGCCTTATTAAGTCAACATATTTTCCACTTCATTCAAAAATGTTTATAAAATTTCGCAAAATGATTGACAAGATAGAATTTATTGTATATAATGGTAATAGAAAAGGCAAGACCCCAAGCGGTTATGCCAAATAAATATCGTTTAAAAAATAACGCACTACTTGGCGGTGGGCGTTATTTTTTTATGGAAATTACTAAAAGTAACAAAATAATCATAAAAGATATTATGTATTCATTATCCATAGCAACCACCTCCTCATAAAAGAGATGATAGCATAACCGCCCAGCTTACGCTTGTTCAGGATCTTACCCATATATATTATACACCACATGCAAAGTTTTTTCAATATCTGTCAACAAAAATTTAGTATAAATTTTAAGAATCCTTGCGATAAAATTTTGGTAAGGGTATTGACAAAAGTGGCAGTTTGGTATATAATGTTTCTGTTATATTTTTGCCGATGTGGTGGAATTGGCAGACGCGCGGGACTCAAAATCCCGTGGTAGCGATACCGTGTGGGTTCGACCCCCACCATCGGCACCAAAAAGCACTTGCTGTTGCAAGTGCTTTTTTTTACTTTGTTTTACTCTTCAGAAATTGCAAAAACTGATTTACATTTCTGCTTTCGTTTCCTTTTTTGAAGTATGTATAAACTTGATATTTTTCATCAAAATCTACTACGTCCAAAGATTGAATATCTGCTACGTTATGGCGAGTTGCTCTCATGAGCCCTATACCAAATCCCGAAGCAATCATCTTTTCATAGCACAAAACATCATTTGTTTTTGCGACAATTTTTGGAACAAAACCTGCTCTTTCACATTTATCCAATAACATTGAATGCATATTGCTATGCTCATCCAGGGTAATAAACGGTCTGCCGGAGAGCTGTTTTAGCGTCAGTTTATCCCTTAGCAGAGGGCTACTTGAGTTAACATTTAATTTAATTCGAACATTAAATTGCTCAAATCTATCATATTCAGGATATAAGTCTGTCATTTTATCAATTATAATATCGTAAGCACTGAAATTTTTTTCATCAAAATTAAATACTATGTTAAAGCTTATATGGGGATTGAGTTTATTGAATTCGATAATATAATCTGTAATGTCCAACCTCATTGCACGTACAAGAATTTTAATTTCCGTTGTATCAAAATCCGAAGCTGACAACTCCTGAACTACATCGTCCAGATTTGAAAGAAACATATGAAGAGTCTGTTTTAATTTTTTTCCATTATTATTTAGTAAAATTCTATTACTTGTACGGTCAAACAGCTTACAGCCAAGCTCTTTTTCAAGCTGTCTGACAGATGATGAAACTGACGAAGGAGGGACCATAAACTTTTCTGCCGTTTTTGAAAAGCTTTCTGATTGTGCACTTTCATAAAAATATCTTAACTGAAGCATTTCCATGCTTAACAACTCCTATTTTGAAAATATTAATTATATTATAGCACACATTATAATGTGTTGCAAGTAGATATTAGCGCATTCTGTACATTTTTGTAAAAAGTGATATAATGTTAAGTAATATAGTATTATGGAGGTTTTACTATGGAAAAAGCAGAAATTTTATTTTTAAACAACAAAGCTATGGCGGAAACAGGAGCAGAAGATATGACATCTGTTATTAAGGATGTTGAAGAAGTATATGCTCTTACACAAAAGGGAGATGTTATCTCTCCGGGAAAATGTGTTATGCGCTGGGGTACTACAACAGAGGACGAAAACACATTTGGTCGAATCAACGCTATGCCGGGATATATAGGCGGTTCCTATGATATGGCAGGTATCAAATGGATTGGCAGCGGTCCTATGAATTATAAAAAAGGGCTTCCACGTGCCAGCGTTACAATTATTCTTAACGATCCTGACACAAAGCTTCCACTTTGTATTGCCGACGGTACAGAAGTAAGCAGAATGCGTACAGGTGCATCAGGTGGTATAGCAATCAAATATCTTGCTAAGAAAGATGCAAAGGTTATGACAATCTGCGGTGCAGGCGCTCAGGCTCCATCACAGTTAGATGCTGCTATGATTGCAAGACCGGACATAAACAAGCTATACATATATGATATTAAAATGGAAAATGCAGAAAGGTTTGCAGGATATGTAAGAGAAAATTATCCGCAGATTGAAGCAATACCTACTTCAGATGTTGAAAATGCATCACGCGAAAGCGATATTATAGACTGTGTAACACTTGCCAGTGAACCTTTTATAAAAGGCGAATGGCTCAAAAAGGGATGTCTTGTTATGAACATGGCAGACTACGAAGTTGATAACGAGTGCGTAAAGCGTTCAAGCAAGGTTGTTGTAGACTATTGGGAAAATGTAAAACACCGTATGATCAGCACAGTTGCTCTTATGCACAGAGATGGTTTGTTCAAGGATGAAGAATTACACGCTGAAATCGGTGAAATTGTTATCGGAAACAAGCCGGGTCGTGAAAATGATGATGAAATAATATATTTCAACGCTGTTGGTGCAGGCATTATGGATATTGCCGTTGCAACTCGTTGCTATCAAAAAGCGAAAAGAGACGGAAAAGGAATAGTGCTTCCTTATTGGGAATAAGACAAAAAAAGGACTGCTTAAAAAGCAGTCCTTTTTTTTGTTTTATATAAGTTCCTTAACCTTAGCAGCCTTGCCGACTCTATCGCGGAGATAGTAAAGCTTAGCTCTGCGAACTTTACCTTTTCTTGAAACTTCAATCTTTTCAATGTTAGGTGAGTTTACAGGCCATGTCTTTTCAACACCTACACCGTAAGAAATTCTTCTTGCTGTAAATGTTGCTCCGATTCCGCCGCCCTGCTTCTTAATGATAGTACCCTCGAACATCTGAATTCTTTCGCGGTTACCTTCTTTGATCTTTTGATATACCTTTACGTTGTTACCAATAACGAGTTCTGGTAAGTCTGTTCTGATCTGGTCTTTTGTTAAAGCGTTAATGATTTCCTGTTTGTTCATCACAATGCTCTCCTCTCATATCTTAGACGTTCGTGCCGACCGGGCAGAGGACCATCCGTATTAAATCTTGTACATTGTATCATATAAATACAATTTTTGCAATATTTGAATTAACCAAATGTTACTTATTGAAACTAATCAAAAATAATCAATCTGCCTATACTTTATAGGCAAAGGTATTTAGATGTAGACCGGACAAATTCCAACATAAAGTCTGTATCACAGACTTTATGTCCTCCCGCAGTCGTATTCCTATACGTCAAGGGTGGAATTTGTTTGTTATACGCTAAATACTGAGCCTTATATTAATTAGTCAACAAGTTCCAGGATAGCCATAGGAGCACTGTCACCACGACGTGGTCCCATTTGGATTATTCTTGTATATCCACCATTTCTGTCTGCATACTTGTCTGCATATTCTGTGAATACCTTTGTTACAACGTCTTCCTTTGTGATAAATTCCAAAGCTTGACGACGGCAGTGAAGGCTAACTTCGCTATTTGCTTTTGCCTTCTTACCGAGTGTTATCATCTTTTCTGCCATGCTTCTTGTTTCTTTAGCTCTTGTTACGGTTGTTTCGATTTTACCATTTTCCAAAAAGCTTGTTACAAGGTTTCTGAGCATAGCCTTTCTTTGATCGGTCGGACGACCGAGCTTTCTTGTTCCCGGCATGTCTTTTACCTCCTTACCGTTATTATGGGTTAGGGCTTATTCTTCTTCTTTTTTAAGAGCAAGACCTAAGCCGTACAATTTGTTTATAACTTCTTCAAGCGATTTTTTACCAAGGTTTCTGACCTTCATCATATCTTCTTCAGACTTGTTTGAAAGGTCTTCAACGGTATTAATTCCTGCACGCTTTAGACAGTTGTAAGAACGAACAGATAAGTCAAGTTCTTCGATAGTCATTTCAAGAACTTTTTCTTTCTTGGTTATTTCTCTCTCTACAATAACCTCTCTGTCCTTTGCTTCCTCTGACAAATCAACAAACATACGAAGAAGGTCGTTCATGAGCTTTGCAGCAAGACTTACTGCTTCGTCAGGCTTTGTTGTTTTGTTGGTCCATACCTCAACTGTGAGCTTTTCACGGTCAAGATATTGTCCGCTTCTTACATTTTCTACTGTGTAGTTCACCTTGTTTACAGGTGTGTAGATGGAATCCACAGGGATTACACCAATTGCAGCAGCTTGCGCCATTGACTTGTTCTTTTCTGCAGAAACATAGCCTCTGCCTCTTTCAAGAACAAGCTCCATATAAAGATTTGCATCTTCGTTAAGTGTTGCAATATGAAGTTCAGGATTGAATATCTCAACATCATCATCGCACTTGATGTCTGATGCCTTGATTTCACATGCACCTTTTGCTTCTATTATAACAGTTTTTGGAGTGTCACAGTGAAGCTTTACTGCAAGCTTTTTGATATTGAGGATAATTTCTGTAACATCCTCTGTAACACCGGGAATAGTTGAGAATTCGTGCTGAACGCCATCAATTTTGATTGATGTTACTGCAGCACCCGGAAGTGATGAAAGCAAAATTCTTCTAAGAGAGTTACCAATTGTTGTGGCATATCCTCTTTCCAAATCTGTCATACTGAATCTTCCGTAGCCTTTTTCTATGTCTACTTCTTCTCGCTCTATTCTGGGCTTTTCCATTTCGATCATACGAGAACCCTCCTTTTGACAATCATATATATTACATATCTTATATATCCACTTACCGAGGGTAACATGTTTTTATTATTTAGAATACAATTCGACGATCAAGTGCTCTGCAACTTCAAAGTCAATGTCTTCTCTTTCTGCAAGACGAACTACCTTTGCTGAAAGTGTATTCTTATCCATGTCTAACCACTTAGGAATAATTCTTGAAGAATTAGCTTCAACTATATCCTTCATTCTGTCAGAGTTCTTTGTCTTTTCCTTAAGAGTGATTTCTTCACCCGGCTTTACAAGGTATGAAGGAATGTCAACTCTTTTTCCGTTTACAAGAACATGACCGTGGTTAACAATTTGTCTTGCTTCTCTTCTTGTGTTTGCAAGTCCGAGACGGAATATTACGTTGTCAAGTCTTGACTCGAGAATTTGAAGGAACATTTCACCTGTAATTCCCTGTCTTTTTGTAGCCATAACGTAGTATTTTCTGCACTGCTTTTCCAAAATACCGTAGATGAACTTAACCTTTTGCTTTTCAGTAAGCTGCAATCCATACTGGCTCTGCTTTTTTCTGCCTTGCTTTGGGTTCTTGTTTGAGCTCTTGTCAATACCCATAACAGTAGGCTCTATGCCTAATGTTCTGCATCTTTTCAAAATAGGCTGCATATTTCTAGCCATGCGTTTTTCCTCCTAACATACAAAATACTTAATCAAACTCTTCTTCGTTTTGGCGGTCTGCAACCGTTGTGAGGAATTGGAGTTACGTCTTTAATCATGTTTACTTCAAGACCAGCAGCCTGAAGAGCACGAATTGCTGGTTCACGTCCTGCACCAGGTCCTTTAACGTAAACTTCTACGCTCTTCATACCGTGCTCCATTGCAGCCTTTGCAGCTGTTTCTGCAGCTGTTTGTGCAGCAAAAGGAGTACTTTTTCTTGAGCCTCTGAATCCGAGTCCGCCGGCACTTGCCCAAGAAATGGCATTACCTGCAGTATCTGTGATAGTAACTATTGTATTGTTAAAGGTTGAGCGAATGTGTGCTGCGCCTTTTTCGATATTTTTTCTGTCACGACGTCTTGTACGTGTGGTTTTCTTAGCTACCTTAGCCATTTAGCTTATCCTCCTTATTTTTTCTTGCTTGCTGCTGCCTTTTTAGGGCCTTTACGGGTTCTTGCATTGTTCTTAGTGTTCTGACCGCGAACAGGAAGTCCCTTTCTATGTCTGATTCCTCGGAGACAGCCAATTTCCATAAGTCTCTTGATATCAAGAGCGAGCTGACGTCTAAGGTCACCTTCAACTGTGTAATTTGCATCAATTGCTTCTCTGAGCTTGTTTACTTCTGCTTCAGTAAGATCCTTAACTCTTGTGTCAGGATTGATGCCATTTTCAGCTAATATCTTTTGAGAGCTCTTAAGGCCGATACCATAGATGTAGGTAAGACCGATTTCAACTCTCTTGTCTCTAGGTAAGTCAACACCTGCTATTCTTGCCATTGTGTTTTTACACCTCCATAATTTTTGTTGTTTAATTCTTGACTATATTTCTAAGTCATTCATGCATGCGTACCATCGCATACTAAATATAACAACTCGCATAAGTACCGGTTATACCGGCAGCCGCGCTTAAACAAGTTATAAACAAATTGCCTGTGTGCTGCTGCACACCTTTTAAAAATCAATCAGCCTTGCTTTTGCTTGTGCTTTGGATTTTCGCAAATTACCATTATTTTGCCTTTTCTCTTTATAATTTTGCACTTTTCGCAAATCGGCTTTACTGACGGACGTACCTTCATGTCAATTACCTCCTATTTACTTTGAACGCCATGTAATTCTTCCGCGAGATAAGTCATAAGGACTCATTTCCAATGTAACCTTGTCGCCCGGTAAGATTTTAATGAAGTTCATTCTTAACTTGCCTGAAATATGTGCAAGTACCTGATGCCCATTTTCAAGCTCTACCTTAAACATTGCGTTGGGGAGGGTTTCTACTACTGTACCCTCAAGCTCCAATACATCATCTTTAGCCACAGAATCTACCTCCTGCTAATTCTCTGAATATTCCGCTAACGCTTTTCGCACCTCTGAGTTTGTTATCTCTTGCTCTGAACTAAGTATCCGCTCGGATACATAATTCGTAAGCTGAAGGTGCCTGAGCTTCTTTTTTTTAGGTCGGTCAACTCTTCTGAGATGACCGTCGGCAATATAGGCATAATTATCTTCTGTTTTTAAAACTATGAAGAAATTACCTTTATCCCTGCCTGCCTTTGATATGACAACTGTTCCGTCTAACTTTTCCATTACTTTTGTTCCTTTCGAAAACGTGCTATTTTGTAAGAATTTCATAGCCGTCCTTTGTAATCAAAACTGTATTTTCATAATGGGCTGACAGTTTGCCGTCAGCTGTAACAACTGTCCAGTCATCATCAAGAACCCCAACTTCCCAATCTCCTTCGTTTACCATAGGTTCTATGGCAAGTGTCATTCCGGCTGAAAGCTTCATGCCTCTGCCGGCTTTGCCGAAGTTTGGAACCTGCGGGTCTTCGTGCAGGCTCTCGCCTATTCCGTGCCCTACCAGATCTCTTACTACCGAAAAGCCGTTTTCTTCTACATAGCTTTGTATGGCGTAAGAAACATCGCCTAATTTGGCACCATGTTTTAAATGTTTTACACCCTCAAAAAAGCTCTGCTTCGTTACTTCGATAAGCTTTTTTGCCTGGGCTGAAATCTCACCCACCGGAAAGGTTCTGGCAGCATCGCCGTGGAAACCATTTTTTACAGCTCCCATGTCAATGCTGATTATATCGCCTTCCTTAAGAATTATATCCTTACGGGGAATTCCATGGACCACCACATCGTTAACTGACGCGCAAATACTTGCGGGATAGCCATTGTAGTGGAGAAAATTAGGTTTTGCACCCTTTGACAGAATAAAATCGTGTGCCAGCTTATCAAGCTGTGCCGTTGAAATGCCGGGCTTGATATTTTGCTCCAGCAAATCAAGTGCAGCTTTTGTGATTTCGCACGCCTCTCTCATTTTTTCTATCTGGTGCGCTGATTTTATTGTTATCATATCAGAATCAATCCTCTATTCCAAGCGCCTCAAACACTCGCTTTATAGTATCTTCCAAAAGCGGTTGTCCCTCAGCTTTTGCAATAAGTCCCATTTCGGCATAGTAATCTATGATGGGCTCTGTTTCCTTATGATAAATAGAAAGTCTGTTCATAATTGTTTCAGGAACATCATCTGCTCTTTGAATAAGCTCGCCGCCGCACTTATCGCAAACTCCGTCCTTTTCAGGCTTGTTGGAGATTACATTGTACGGAGCTCCGCACTTTGAGCATTCTCTTCTCGATGAAAGTCTTCCGACTATTTCATCATCTGAAACCTCTATACATAAAACTTTGTCAATTTTAATACCTGTTTCTGTAAGCGCCTTCGCCTGTGCTACTGTTCTTGGGAAGCCGTCCAGAATGAAACCATTTTGAACATCATCCTTTGAAAGTCTTTCCTTTACAACGTCTACTATAACACTGTCAGGAACAAGGAGACCGTCATTTATATACTGAGCAGCCACCTTTCCCACTTCTGTGCCTTCCTTAATAGCACTGCGAAGCATAACTCCGGTTGAGATTGTTTGGATATTGAGCTTTTTTGCTAATATCTCACCTTGGGTGCCTTTGCCGGCACCGGGAGGTCCCATTAATATTAAATTCATGGACTTACTCCTTTCCCGAATCAACCGAGGAAACCTTTGTAATGGCGCATTACCATTTGAGATTCAATCTGACTCACAGTTTCAAGTGCAACACCTTCCATAATAAGAAGTGAAGTACCACCTATTTGAAGTGAGTTGATATCAAATACTGCACCAAGGATTACAGGCATTATAGCAATTACACCAAGGAAGAACGCACCTGCAAGATTGAGGCGGTTAGATACCTTGAAGATATAATCGCTTGTTGGCTTGCCCGGACGTATTGCCGGAATGAAGCCGCCGTTCTTCTTAATATTGTTTGCAATTTCAATTGGATTGAATTGAATTGATGCATAGAAATATGTGAAGAAGATTATAAGCAAGAAGTAAAGTACAGAGTAAATTACATCACACCACCATGGTCCAAGGCCTGCAGAAAGCATTGAGAGAAGTGTATGTCCCAAGCCTGCTGTTGGAAGGTTACCGCCTGTAAGAAGTCTTACGATTGTTGACGGGAACGCCATGATACTTGATGCGAAGATTATTGGCATAACTCCGCCGCTTACTACCTTGATAGGAATGTTTGTACTTTGACCGCCGTACATCTTTCTTCCTACAACTCTCTTTGAGTACTGTACAGGAATTCTTCTTTCAGCTGTGTTAAAGAGTACTACGAATACGATTGCAAGAACTGCGAGTATTGCTATTGCAATAACAATTGCTACGTCCTTAACTGTAACACCGTCTCCGAAGAACTTTGAACATACGCCGTAAATTCCTGAAGGAATACTTGACACAATACCTGCAAAGATAATCATTGATACACCGTTGCCAAGTCCCTTTTCTGTAATAATTTCACCAAGCCATACGATAAACGCTGTGCCTGCTGTGAAAGTTAGTACGATTGTAAAGAAACCAAGAGCATTTGGCTGTGTAATAACACTTGCTACATTTCCCTGTGCAACACCCATGTTGTAAAGTGTTACATAAAGACCTGCGCCTTGGATAAAAGCAAGGATAATACCAACATATCTTGTGATTTTGTTAATCTTTCTTCTGCCTTCAACACCTTCTTTTGCAAGTCTTTCAAGAGAAGGAATTGCAACTGTAAGGAGCTGAATGATAATTGATGCGTTGATGTATGGTGATACACCAAGTGCCATTACGGTAGCCTGTGAAAAAGCTCCGCCTGTGAATGCATCAAAGAGACTGAAGAGGTCAAGACCGCCGCCCTGTAAGAATGCATTCATTGCATCTGCACTAAGAAATGGTACAGGAATATGAGCACCAAATCTAAAAATGATTAGCATGAGTAGTGTAAAAAATATTCTGCGTCTTAAATCCGGAATTTTAAATGCGTTTTTAAACGTATCGAACATTTTACTTCACCTCTGCCTTTCCGCCTGCCTTTTCAATCTTTTCCTTAGCGGATTCGGTATACTTAGTAACCTTTACTGTAAGCTTCTTTGTAAGCTCACCGCGTCCAAGAACCTTGATGCCGTCAAGAGTCTTTTTAACAATACCCTTTTCGAGCAAGAGCTCCTCAGTTACTTCTGTTCCGTCCTCAAAAGCTTCAAGAGCTTCTATATTAATAGTAACATACTGCTTTGCAAATATATTTTTGAAACCACGCTTCGGCAAACGTCTGTAAATAGGCATCTGTCCACCTTCAAAGCCCGGTCTAACACCGCCGCCTGAACGTGCATTTTGTCCCTTATGACCTTTACCGGAAGTCTTACCTGTGCCTGAACCAATACCACGGCCAACTCTCTTGACTGTGAATGTGGAGCCTGCAGCCGGCTTTAATTCGTCCAATCTCATTTGCTACACCTCCTTGTCTTTGTTTTAGTTTTCTTCTACTTCAACAAGATGGGAAACTTTATTAATCATACCTCTGATTTGAGGTGTATCATTGTGTTCCACAACGTGTCTGATCTTTCTGAGTCCAAGAGCTTTTACAGTAGCAATTTGGTCTTGCTTTCTGCCGATTGTGCTCTTGACTAATTTAACTTTAATTGTAGCCATTATAGCACCGTTCCTTTCCACGAAAATATTCCGGTTTTAATCAACCGATAATTTCCTCTACTGTCTTGCCGCGAAGCTCAGCAACCTTGTCTGCCTGCTTAAGACTTGCAAGACCCTGGATAGTAGCGCTGACAACGTTTCTCTTGTTATTTGAGCGCAAGCACTTTGTTCTGATGTCTCTGATACCTGCAAGCTCAAGAACTGCTCTGACAGCACCTCCGGCAATAACACCTGTACCTTCTGCAGCTGGCTTTAAAAGCACTCTGCCGGCACCGTGTTCACCGATAATCTCGTGAGGAATTGTTGTTCCTACCATTGGAACTGTAACCATGTTTTTCTTTGCATCTTCAATGCCTTTTCTTATTGCATCGGGAATTTCAGCAGCTTTACCCATACCGCAGCCTACATGACCATTGCCGTCACCGACAACAACCAATGCGCTGAAACGGAATGTACGTCCGCCCTTTACAACCTTTGCAACACGATTTATCGCAACAACGTTTTCTTGAATATCAAGTACTGATGCGTCTATTCTTTCAGCCACTATTGTTTACCTCCTATATTAGAATACGAGTCCGCCTTCTCTTGCACCCTCTGCAAGAGCAGCTACTCTACCGTGATATACATATCCGCCTCTGACGAATACTACTTCCTTAATGCCGGCAGCAATTGCCTTTTCAGCAACGAGCATACCAACCTTTTTTGCAGCTTCGATGTTACCGCCGTAACCTTCGAATTCCTTATCAAGGCTTGATGCTGCAACGAGTGTAACACCCTTAGTATCGTCAATAATTTGCGCATATATATTGTTCAAGCTTCTAAATACATTAAGACGAGGTCTCTCCGCAGTACCGGAGATGTTCTTTCTAACTCTTTTGTGGCGCTTTAATCTTTGCGCTCTGCTGTTATATGGTTTAATCATTTACGAACACTCCTTTCTTATTTCTTCTTAGCACCGGTCTTACCTTCTTTACGTCTGATGTGTTCATCGACGTACTTAATTCCCTTGCCCTTATAAGGTTCTGGTAATCTGTACTCGCGGATTTTTGCAGCTGTTTCGCCGACAACTTCCTTGTTAGCACCTTTGATTATGATCTTATTTGGAGCAGGAACTTCGATTGTAACACCGTCTGCCGGAGTATAGTTAACGGGGTGTGAGTAACCAAGAGAGAGGTTAAGAACTTTGCCTTGCATAGCTGCTCTGTAACCAACACCGTTGATTTCAAGCTCCTTTGTGAAGCCTTCTGTAACACCGATAACCATGTTGTTAATAAGTGTACGAGTAAGTCCGTGAAGTGACTTATGAACTTTATCCTCTGACGGACGCTCTACTGTAAGAACTCCGTTTTCGAGTTTAATTATCATATCGCTATGAAGTACACGAGTAAGTGTGCCGTTAGGGCCTTTTACTGTAACTTCGTTATTAGCTCCTATTTTTACATCAACTCCCGCAGGAATTGTAATAGGTGATTTACCGATTCTTGACATTTCGGTTTCCTCCTTATAACTTAAATTTTCTCTGAACCGTACACTCTCGGCAAGACCTTACGACTCACCGGATACGGATACAGGTTTTCAGTTTAACCACTACGGAAAAAGCATCCGCAGAACTTTTTTATTTAATTACCAAACAAACGCTAGAACTTCGCCGCCGATATTCTCTTTGCGAGCCTTTTTGTCAGTCATAACGCCCTTTGATGTTGAGATGATTGCGATACCAAGACCTTTAAGAACTCTTGGAAGCTCTTCAGCACCCGCATAAATTCTAAGACCTGGCTTAGAAACTCTCTTAAGACCTGTAAGAACCTTTTCGTTGTTCTTTCCGTACTTAAGTGTAACACGGATAATGCCCTGCTTGCCGTCATCTATTATCTGATAATTTTTAATATAGCCTTCTTCGTCCAAAATCTCAACGATAGCCTTCTTCATGTTTGAAGCAGGAATTTCAACAGTTTCGTGCTTTGCTGAATTTGCGTTTCTGATTCTGGTAAGCAAATCTGCAATAGGATCAGTTATTTGCATTTAGTTTACCTCCTTTTCGAAAACCTCGGGAAATCTTTTTATGTGTAGCTGAAAAGCCCTTTCGGCTTACCAGCTTGCCTTTTTAACGCCGGGAATTTCACCCTTGTAAGCCAATTCTCTGAAGCAAATACGGCAGATACCGAATTTACGAAGGTATGCGTGAGGTCTACCGCAGATTTTACATCTTGAGTAAGCCTGTGTGCTGTGCTTCGGTTTTCTCTGC